>JAVEVQ010000023.1:0-47110 GCA_034004945.1 Methyloversatilis sp.
TATTACTGTGCTTGTTCATGATGCGGAACAGATGACGGTGGTCCGACGCCGGTCTTGCTTCCCGCGGGCACGCCCGACGCCCTGTTCGCGGTATCTTGAGCGGCCGCCGATGCGCGTCCGCCTGCTGCTGCCATGCCTTTGCACCTGATCTGTCTCTGCGCCGAATGGTGCGGAACCTGCCGCGACTTCCGTGTCCTGTTCGACCGCCATGCGTCCTCGACGTACGCTGACCGCGCGCTGTGGCTCGATATCGAAACCCACGAGGACCTGCTCGACGACCTGGGCATCGAGGTCGAGAACTTTCCGACGCTGGTGATCGCGCGGTCGGACCAGTCCGTCTGTTTCGCCGGCCCGATCACGCCTTTCGCCGAAACGCTGGCGCGCCTTTGCCGCGCCGCCCGCGCCGACGAATTGCGCGCACCCGTCGAGGGGCACTGGCAGGCGTTGGCGACCCGCTTGGGCGCCACGGACGCAGACCCTTCTTCCCGCTGACCGACGACCGTATGCATCCGCTTTCCCGCCTGTTCTCGCACGCGCGCAACTACCGCCGCGACGTGCGCATCGCCTCGCTGTATTCCGTTCTCAACAAGTTCTTCGATGTGCTGCCGGAGGTGCTGATCGGCGTCGCCGTCGATGTGGTGGTGAACCAGAAAGCCAGCTTCCTCGCGCGCGTCGGCATCGTCGATCCGAAGGACCAACTGGTGCTGCTGGCGCTGATCACGGTCGTCGTGTGGGTCGGCGAATCGCTGTTCCAGTACCTGTACGACGTGCGCTGGCGCGACCTCGCACAGAACCTGCAGCACGACCTGCGCATGGAGGCCTACCGCCACGTGCAGAAGCTGGACATGGCCTATTTCGAGCGCAACCGCAGCGGCAATCTGCTGGCCGTGCTGAACGAGGACATCAACCAGATGGAGCGTTTCCTGAACGGCGGCGCCAACGACCTGATCCAGGTGTTCGTCGGTTCGCTGATGGTGGGCGGCGTGTTCTTCGTGCTCACCCACGAACTGGCTTTCCTGGCACTCGTCCCGGTGCCGTTCATCCTGTACGGCGCCTTCTGGTTCCAGCGCCGGCTGGCACCTCGCTACGGCGCGGTGCGCGAGGCGGCCGGCGCGCTGGCGGCGCGGCTGAACAACAACATCCAGGGTATCGCGACGGTGAAGGCCTACGCCGCCGAGGACTACGAAGCGGGCCACATCGAACAGGGCTCGGACGACTACCGCGCGCGCAACGGCGAAGCGATACGCCTGTCGGCGGCGATCACGCCGGTCATCCGCATGGCCATCCTGGCCGGCTTCACGGTGACGCTGCTTTACGGCGGCTTCATGGCGCTGAACGGCGACATCGGCGTCGGCAGCTATTCGGTGCTCGTCTATCTGACCCAGCGCCTGCTGTGGCCGCTGACGCGGCTGGCCGACCTGACCGACCTTTACCAGCGCTCGATGTCGTCGATCGAACGCGTGATGAACCTGTTGCAGACGCCGGTGAACATCGCCTACGAAGGGCGCTCGCTGCCGCGTGCCGAGGTGCGCGGTGAACTGGTGTTCGAGAACGTGTCTTTCGCCTACGACGGAACGACCCGACCGGCGCTGGACCGCATCGACCTGCGTATCGAGGCCGGCTGCAGCGTCGCCTTCGTCGGCAGCACCGGCGGCGGCAAGAGCACGCTGATCAAGCTGCTGCTGCGTTTCTACGAACCGCAGCAGGGCAGGGTGCTGCTCGACGGCGTGCCGGTCAATGAACTGAACCTGCAGGACCTGCGGCGCGCCATCGGCTATGTCGCGCAGGACACCTTCCTTGCCGACGCCTCTGTCGCGCAGAACATCGCCTACGGCATGCCGGACGCGACGCGTGAGGCGGTGATCGAGGCGGCGACGCTGGCCGAGGCGCACGATTTCATCGTCGCGCTTCCGCAGGGTTACGACACACCGGTCGGCGAGCGCGGCCTGCGCCTGTCCGGCGGCCAGCGGCAGCGGCTGGCGCTGGCCCGGGCCATCCTGAAGAACCCGCCGATACTGGTGCTGGATGAAGCGACCTCGGCGGTGGACAACGAGACGGAAGCGGCGATACAGCGCTCGCTGGACCGGCTGGTGATCGGCCGCACCACGCTCATCGTCGCGCACCGGCTGTCCACGGTGCGCCACGCCGACACCATCCACGTGATCGACGGTGGGCGCATCGCCGAATCCGGCACCCATGATCAGTTGCTCGCGCGGGACGGCATCTATGCGTCGCTGTGGCGGCTGCAGACCGGCGAGCGGCCTGCGCATTGCGTCCGGTCTCTTGCTTGATCGAAGTCAGGTTCCGCTCGTTACGGCAGGCCTAGAAAAGAAGGAGGCGGCGCGTCGACGCGCCGGCCGCGGCGGCTCCGCATGCGGGCTGCCGACTCTTCCTTGCCGACGGAGCCTGTCATGCCATCCATACTACTTTCCGCATTCCGCACGTCCTTCGGTCGCACACTGTCGCGCGCCGGTGTCGCTCTGCTGTTGAGTGGCGCCGGTCTGAGCGGCGCTGCGCAGGCAGCGCCGGACGACACCTTCCGCAGCTGGAGCTATGTGAGTCTGCCGGGTGGCGGTCTGCTGTCGGACGGCCAGCCGTGGAACGGGGACACGTCGCTGTGGAGCGGCGCCAGTTCGGCCTGGCTCGATAACGACAATCACGCGCGCTCGCAGATCGGTTTCGAGGACGGCCAGCTGGCGGCGAAGATCGCGGTCAGCGCCCGCTCGCCGGTGGATGGTCACGTCTACTCCGAACTGTTCTATCGCGACATGGGCTTCGTCTGCGAAGCCGACGTGTGCGGCACGGCGCTGCCCACGACAGCGTCCTTCACCGTGAATCTGCACCAGGACGGGCAGTTCACCGCAGGTAACGCCAATTTCAGCGTGTCCTACGCACTGTGGTCGGCGGGCGCCTTCCACAGTTTCCACTTCGCGGTGCAACAGGGCGAGGGGCCGCTCGCGCCCTATGGCGGGTTCTCCACCGAGGACCTGGTGACCGGGCAGGCGACGCTGGAGCCGCTGATGATTTCCGGGACGTCCGGTGAGCCGGTGTTCAATCCGCTGTTCAATCTGGTGTGGGAGGACGACGACCAGGACGGCGTGTACAACTTCTCCTATGACCTCAGTTTCACCGCCGCCACCCAGGGCGTGGACCTGAGGGAGGATCTGTTCATGTCCGCCTACGTCTACGGTACGGATGACGGCCAGTTCTTCGATTCATTCAATTCCTTCCGCGCCACCTGGACGCCGCAGGCCGGTGCCGCCCTCTATGGCGGCGGCGGACGCGCGGTCGTCGGCCCGGTGCCCGAGCCGGGTGTGTGGGCGCTGATGGCAGCCGGGCTGGGCGTCGTGGCTGCCCTGAGCCGTTGCCGTCGTCGCCGCGACTGACCGATCGAGGTCAGCGGCCGCCGCCGAGCAGACTGTCTACCGCTACGGCGGCATGGCGGCGCAGTTCGGGTATCGCGGTGGCTTCCCAGAACTGGGCGCGCAGCAGCGGGCCGACGTAGTACAGGCCCTCCACGCCGCGTCCGCGTGCGTCGATGGCCCTGCAACAGTCGTCCACCATCAGACCGAGCTTGAGCGGGTCCTGTGTCATCAGGCCGCTTTCGAGCCGCTGGTCGACTTCGTGTGCCGAGCCGGCGAGCTGGCCTGGAACTGAGTTTCTCAAGTTGCCTCTTCTTCGCGGGTGTTGCGGATCAAGCATGTGCAGGGCGAGACGGTGCGGGAAAAAAAGCCCGGGGCGCCGGGCCTTACGATGGCGGAGCCGCCGCCTACTTGGGTTGCGGCGTCAGGCGCAGGTAGGGGCGCACGGCCCTGTAACCGGCGGGGAAGCGGCGCGCGATCTCGTCCGGGTCCTGCAGAGGGGGCACGATGACGACGTCGTCGCCGTGCTTCCAGTTGCCCGGCGTAGCCACCGAGTGCTTGTCGGTGAGCTGCAGCGAATCGATCACCCGCAGCACTTCGTCGAAGTTGCGACCGGTGCTCGCCGGGTAGGTGATGATGAGTCGCACCTTCTTGTTCGGGTCGATGATGAACAGTGAGCGCACGGTGAGCGTGGCATTCGCGTTCGGGTGGATCATGTCGTACAGCTCGCTCACCTTGCGGTCACCGTCGGCGATGATCGGGAAGTTCACCGTGGTGTTCTGCGTGTCGTTGATGTCGGCGATCCAGCGCGTATGCGATTCCACCGGGTCGACCGACAGCGCAATGGCCTTGACGCCGCGCTTGTCGAACTCACCCTTGAGTTTGGCGGTGAGGCCCAGTTCCGTGGTGCACACCGGCGTGAAGTCGGCCGGGTGCGAGAACAGCACGCCCCAGCTGGAGCCCAGCCATTCGTGGAAACGGATGCGGCCGGCGCTGGAATCCTGTTCGAAATCGGGGGCGATGTCGCCCAGTCTGATCGTCATGACGGTCTCCTTCCTGTGGTGATCCGGATGTCGGTGGGTCGCTGGATGTCCCCCGAAGTTCCGCGCGGGAGGACATTCAATCGACCCATGACGGTACGCCCCGGACGACGCCGTGGCGTCAGCGCTCGCTGCTCTGGTCGAACACGCCGCCGTCGGAGAAGTGGGTCTTCTGCGCCTTGGTCCAGCCGCCGAACTCGTCATCGATGGTGAACAGCTTCACCGGCGCGAAGGTCTTCGCATACTTGGCGGCCACCTTGGGGTCGATCGGGCGGTAGTAGTTCTTGGCCGCGATCTCCTGGCCCTCGGGGCTGTAGAGGTATTCGAGATAGGCGGTCGCCACGGCACGGGTGCCGCGCTTGTCCACCACCTTGTCGACCACGCTGACCGGCGGTTCGGCCAGGATGGACAGAGACGGCGTCACGATCTCGAACTTGTCCGGACCCAGTTCCTTCTCCGCCAGATAGGCTTCGTTCTCCCACGCGATCAGCACGTCGCCGATGCCGCGCTCGACGAAGGTGGTGGTCGAACCGCGTGCGCCGGAATCCAGCACCTTCACGTTGGCGAACAGCTTCTTGACGAAGTCCTTGGCGGTAGCGTCCGAGCCACCGGGCTGCTTCAGCGCGTAGGCCCAGGCGGCCAGGTAGTTCCAGCGCGCGCCGCCCGAGGTCTTCGGGTTCGGCGTGATCACCTCGACACCCGGCTTGACCAGGTCACTCCAGTCCTTCAGGCCCTTGGGGTTGCCCTTGCGCACCAGGAACACGATGGTCGAGGTATAGGGCGAGGCGTTGTGCTGCAGCCGCTTCTGCCAGTCAGCCGGGATGAGCTTGCCGTTCTGGTGCAGCGCATCGACGTCGTAAGCCAGCGCCAGCGTCACCACGTCGGCTTCCAGGCCGTCGATGACCGACCGCGCCTGTTTGCCGGAGCCGCCGTGCGACTGCTTGATGGTGACGTTGTCGCCGGTCTTCGCCTTCCAGTGCTTGGCGAAGGCGCTGTTGAAGTCCTGATACAGCTCGCGTGTCGGGTCGTAGGACACGTTCAGCAGTGTGATGTCGGCGGCGAAGGAATTGGCGATCAGCGTGGTGCCGAGCAGCAGGCTGACGGCGAGGGTGCGCAGGGTCGTTTTCATTTTGTGTGGCTCCGTGTCGGGAAACATGTGATGGAGCGCACTCTAGGCAGCGTGCCGCACGAAGCGAACCAATTAAAACTGCGCTGCTTAGCAGCCGATTCCTGCAAAGCATTTGCCCCGCAGTGGGAAGCGAAAGCGCGGGCCTGCACGGGATTTTTCCGGCGCGGCGACGGTCTGTGCCACGAAAGGACAGTGCCGATGAACGACCTGCTCACCCCTCTCGCGCGCGACGCGGCCCACCACGACTTCGAACCGTCACCGCGGGCCGCGCTGGCGCGTATCGACGCCATCCGCCCGGGCGTCTATGCGCGCACGCGCAATCACCTCGACGGTGCGGTGACGCGGCTGTCGCCCTATCTGACGCATGGCTTCGTCGATGTGCCGCAGGTGGTCGAACGCCTGTCGCAGCGCGTCGCCCTGTCGGCGGACGACAAGATCGTGTTCGAACTGGGCTGGCGCGAGTACTTCCACCACCTGTGGCGGCACTGGGGCGAAGGCATCTTCGAGCCGCGCCGGCCGCCGCCGGCCTCGACCTACGCCGCAGCGGTACCGGACGACGTGCGCGCGGCGCGCACCGGCGTGCCGGTGATCGACTCCGCGGTGCGCACCCTGTACGACACCGGCTATCTGCACAATCACGCGCGCATGTGGCTGGCCAGCTACGTCGTGCATCTGCGCAAGACGCACTGGCGCGCCGGCGCCGACTGGATGTACCGCCACCTGCTCGACGGCGATCTGGCGTCGAACACGCTGTCCTGGCAGTGGGTGGCGGGCACGCTGACCGGCAAGCCCTATCTGTTCAATGCGGAGAACGTCGCGCGCTACGCGCCGGATCTGGCCAGTCCGGGCACGGCGATCGACGCCGGCTACGAGGTGCTCGACCGCATCGCGCGGCAGTCGCCGGACTGCGGCCCGGAGCCCGCGGGCGCACCGGGTGTGATCGAACCGGCGCCGGGCGTGGTGCCCGACCCCGACATCTGGGGCCTGCGTGACGACGGCCGCGAGTGCTGGATCATGCATCCGTGGGCGCTCGGTGCGCCGCCGCAGGGGCGGGTGATCGGCTGGCTGGAGCCGTCCTTCCACGCGCGCTTTCCGTGGAGCGAAAAGCGCTGGAGCTTCGTGCTCACCCGCATGCGCGCCGCCTGCGACGGCATCGTGGTCGGCGATGCGCGTGCCTTGCGTGAGCGCCTGGGCGATGTCCGGCTGTCGTCGATGCAGACGCTGAATCCGGGCTATGCCGAGGCGATGCGTGCGGCCGGCGTGCTGTGCGAGCCGGTGGCGCGGCAGTTCGACGACCCGCCGCAGCCCATGCCGTCCTTCACCCGTTTCTGGCAGACCGTCTCAGCACGGGCCGCCATCCCACGACCCTGGCACCGCTGACAACACCATGACTCTGAACGTCGCCGCTCGCCATCCCGCCCGCCTGCTCGGGCTGGCCGGCCTGATTCCATTCGTCGGACTGACCGTCGCCATCCACGCCCTGGACGCGCAGCGCGCGTCGCTTGCGCAGGCCCAGCTCGCCTACGGCGCGACCATCGTGAGCTTCATCGGTGCGCTGCACTGGGGGCTGGCGATGCGCGACGCCGGGCTCGATGCGACGGCGCAGTGGCGCGCCCTCGGCTGGGGCGTGATGCCTTCGCTGTTTGCCTGGTGCGCCCTGCTGCTGCCACTGCCGATCGGGCTGTGGCTGCTGGCGGCGGTGGTACCCGCCTGCTGGTGGATGGATGTACGGCTGTCGCGCGCGCTGTCACTGGAGCCGTGGTTCATGCAGTTGCGCACGCTGCTCAGCGCCATCGTCACCGTCTGCCTGCTGCTGTCGGCGCTGGCGCTGGCCTGACCATGCAGGTGGTCTGGTTCAAGCGCGACCTGCGTGTCGCCGACCACGCGCCGCTGTGCGCCGCGGCGGCGGCAGGGCCGGTGCTGGCGCTGTACGCGTACGAGCCGCGGCTGCTTGCCGAGCCCGACGTCGACGCGCGCCACATCGGCTTCCTGAACGAGGCGCTGGACGATTTCGAGCGCCGGCTGCACGCGCTCGGCCTGCCGTTGCTGCGCCTGCACGGCGACATGCCGGCACTGCTCGACCGTCTGCACGCGTCGGCGCGCATCGACGGACTGTGGAGCCACGAGGAAACCGGCAACCTTGCCAGTTTCGAGCGCGACCGCGCGGTGGCCGCCTGGTGCCGGCAGCACGGCGTCGCCTGGCGCGAACTGCCGACCGCCGGCGTGGTGCGCCGGCTGAGCGACCGCGACACCTGGTCGGATCGCTGGATGCGCCGCATGACACCTGCGCCGCTGCCCCCACCGCCGCGCATCACGGCGGCGCGGCTGCCGCTTGCCGGCATGCAGCGCGCGCCGACGGCCGCCGGACTGGGTCTGCGCTCGACCGACATCGAAGCGCGCCAGCCGGCGGGCAGGGCGCATGCGCGGCAGATACTGGACGACTTCCTCGCCCATCGCGTGACGCGCTACCGGCGCGGCATGTCCAGTCCGCTCAGCGGTGCGCACGACTGTTCGCGCCTGTCGCCACACCTCGCCTTCGGCACGCTGTCGCTGCGCGAAGTCGTGCATGCCGTGTGGCGCGAGCGCGCACGCTGGCTCGCGCAGCCGCCGGGCGCGCACACGCAGGCGGTGCTCGCCGGCCTCAAATCGTTCGAAAGCCGTCTGCACTGGCACTGCCACTTCATCCAGAAGCTGGAGTCGGAACCGCAGATCGAGCTGCGCGCGGTGAACCGCCTGTACGACGGTCTGCGCGAGGCGGAGTTCTCGGTCGAGCGGCATCGCGCGTGGTGCCGCGGCGAAACCGGCTATCCCTTCATCGACGCCTGCATGCGGGCGCTGAACGCGACCGGCTGGATCAACTTCCGCATGCGCGCGATGCTGGTCGCGTTCTCGTCCTATCAGCTGTGGAACCACTGGCGCGAGCCGGGCCTGCATCTGGCGCGCATGTTCACCGACTTCGAACCAGGCATCCACTGGCCGCAGGTACAGATGCAGTCCGGCGTCACCGGCATCAATACGCTGCGCATCTACAACCCGGTGAAACAGCAGCTGGACCAGGACCCGAAAGGCATTTTCGTGCGCCGCTGGCTGCCTGAGCTCTCGCGCGTTCCACTGTCTCTGCTGGCCGAGCCCTGGCTGATGAGCGTCGCGCAGCAGCGGGAAGTCGGTTGCCTGATCGGGCTCGACTACCCGGCGCCCGTGGTCGACCACGTCGCCGCCGCGCGCCATGCGCGCGACGCCGTGTGGGCGGTCAGGAAGAAGCCTGAGGCGGCGGCCGAGGCACAACGCGTGCTGGTGCAGCACGGCAGTCGCAACCCGGACCGGGAAGGCCGTCGACGCCCTGGGCGCAAGGTGAAGACGAAAGCGGACGACGGCGGCCAGATGGGCTTCGGCTTCTGACCCCTCTAGTCCCCGAGTGCCTGCACCAGATCAGCGATCAGATCGTCCGCGTCCTCGATGCCGATCGACAGGCGCAGCATCGAATCGGGTATGCCGCGCCGCGCGCGTTCTTCCGGCGCGATGCCGTGGTGGGTGGTGGTGCAGGGCTGGGTGACCAGACTTTCGACGCCGCCCAGGCTGGGCGCCAGCTTGATCAGCCGCAGGCGGTCGGCGACGCGGGTCGCTGCGGCGCCGTCGCCGCGCACGACGATGCTCAGCATGCCGCCGAAGCCATCCATCTGCGCCTTGGCCAGCGCGTGGCCCGGTGCGTCCGGCAGTCCCGGGTAATGCACGCGCGCGATTTTCGGATGGCGCGCCATCGCCTCGGCCACCGCCTGCGCATTGGCATTGTGCTGACGCACGCGCACGACCAGCGTGCGCAGGCTGCGCGACAGCAGCGCGGCGGTTTCCGGCGACGGCACCGTGCCGAGATTCTTGCGCCAGGCCTGGACCGGCTCCAGCAAGGCCTTGCTGCCCATCAGTGCGCCGGCGGTCAGATCGCTGTGCCCGCCGAGATATTTGGTCGCGCTGTGCATGACGATGTCGGCGCCCAGTTCGAGCGGGCGCTGGTTCACCGGCGAGGCGAAGGTGTTGTCGATGGCCACAAGTGCGCCGTGCGCGTGCGCCCTTTCGGCCAGCGCGCGGATGTCGACGATGTCCAGCGTCGGATTGGTCGGCGTCTCGAAGAACACCAGCTTCACGCCGTCGGCCAGCAGCGCATCCAGCCTGTCGTGCTCGTTGCCGAGTATGCAGTGCGTGCGCAGGCCGAGGCCCGGCAGTTGCTGTTCCAGCAGTTCCAGCGTGCCGCCGTAGGCGTCGCCGAAGCAGACGATGCCGTTGCGTCCGTGCGTCAGGAAGAGCGCACTGAGCGCCGCCATGCCGGACGAGAACACCCAGGCAGCCTCGGCCGATTCCAGGCCGGCCAGCGTCTCCTCGACCGCCTGTATGGTCGGATTCAGTCCGTAGCGCGTGTACAGACCGCCGCGCCGGCGGCCGTCGATCACGTCGAGCAGGTCGGTGGTCGACTCGAAACCGAAAGTGGTTGTGTTGTAGACCGGCGGGTAGGGGCTGCCGTAGGCGTCACCCGCGGTGTGACCATGGATCGCGCGGGTGGCGAGGCGGGTGTTCTTGGTGCTGGACATGGACGGCCTTCCTTGCGGAGTGAGGTCGCAAGAATACGCCGCCCACGCCATGGGCGCAGTCCGATCAGAACTCGGGCTGAACGCCGTTTGCCAGTTTCGACTCGAGTACGCCCTTGCGGCCGTCCTCTTCGGTGGCCAGATGCAGGCGGGTGCGCGCATAGAGCACGCCCATCTTCACTTCCTGCCAGACGTAATAGAGCTTGCCGGCAACCGCATCGATCGACAGCGTGTCGGTGTTCTCGGAAATCGACGTTACCGTGTGCTTGCCGGCGGGGACTTCGACGAAGAAGTAAGTCTTGGCGGCGGTCTGGCCGATATGCTTGCCATCGATCTGCAGGTCCATCTTCACCGCAGCACCGATGTTCTCGTTGCGGTAGATGTAGATGCCGGCCTTCTCGGCCCGCGGCGGCGAAAAGGTCTTCAATGCGGTGTCGCGAGTGGCGTCGCCCATCGGCACCGAGGCGCATGCGCCCAGCGCGAGGGTGATTACGACTACTGCCAAGGTGCCGAGTCTGTTCATCGTTTTTTCCTTTTTTGTCATATCAATAGGCGGCAGGCGAGTTCGCAGCGGTCGCTCCGGCCACGTCCTGCTTGGTCGAATTCTTTTCATCGCGACGATCGATGGTGACGGACTCGCCCATCAGCACGCGGAGGTCGTTCGGGTAGTCGTAACCGGTGCCTTTGTTGTGGTCAATGATGGCGCCGATGCCACCACCGAAGATGATGTTGCCCCACATGCTGCCGGCCGAACGCGAGATCGCGCGCAGGAAGCCGTCGCTCATGCCGTCCTTCCTGCATTCGACGTTGAGGTCCTCGGCCGAGCGACGGATCATGACGTTGCCGGGCGCGGTCGCGGTCCAGCTGCCCTTGTCGTTCTTCAGCGTGCACCTGGTCTGATCGACAGCGTCGCCGCCCTGGGTACGCGCGCTGAGCGTGACGGTCTGCATCTCGCTGGAGGTGATGGTGGAGCAGCCGCCGAACAGCGACGCGCTCAGGATGAGCAAGGGAAGGGTGGTCTTCAAGGGAGGGGCCTCATGGTGAAATGCCCCGCCGGTTGTAGAGTACGACTTTAGTTATATGCCAAAAGAATCAGGTTTCGGGGGGGCGCGCGGACTATAGACGCTGAATGGCTGCGTCATCGTGACATGACAAAACTTTACAGTTCCCGGGCTTGAGTTCGTGCGCCGCCAGCCTGCTGCAGGCTGGCTCGAAGCGGGCAGGTTCAGCCCAGGCAGAAGAACTCGACCACGTCGCTTGCCGCGCTGCGCGGCGAGCCGAAGGCGAGCCAGCCGTGGCCGTCGATGACCACTTCCTCGCGGGTCAGTGCGAATTCGTGGCGACCCTCGATGGTGACGAAAGTGCCGTTGCTTGAGCGGTCGGTCAGCACGAAGCGGTCGCGGCGGAACTCGAGGTCGCAGTGCTGGCGCGAGGCGCGGGCGTCCTTGACCAGGATGTCGACGCCGGCGTCACGCCCCATGCGCAGGCGCGGGTGCTCCGCGCCGAGCAGCCAGACGCGACCGCCGTGATAGACGCGCATTTCCAGCTTGCCGCTGCTGAAGTTCAGGCCGCCGACATGGGTCACGTGGTCCGAGTGCTCGCAGCGCAGTTCGCACATCTCGACCGAGCGCGCGACACCCTTGACGACGCGCGGCGGCATCGGCCGCACCATGTGCTGGAAGTGTTCGCTGAGGCGCACCGCCGCCTCGGTCGACACGATGGCGCGGCCGTGGCTGCCCAGTTCGGACAGGCGGGCGGCGATGTTCACCGATTCGCCGTAGATGTCGTCGCCGGTTTCGATGACCGGGCCGAAGTGGAAGCCGGTGCGCACGCCGAGCGAAAAGTGCGTGGCCAGCGGCAGGCCGCTGATGTCGCGGTGGATGGCCAGCGCGGTGTCGGCGGCGTGGTCGCAGGCGCGGAAGGTGGCGAGCAGGCCGTCGCCGGTCATCTTGATCACGCGGCCTGAACTGCCGATGACCGCGTCGCGCATCGTGCGCAGACAGCGGTCGATCAGCGCGAAGGCGGCGGTGTCGCCCATGCGCTCATAGAGCTGCGTGCTGCCCACCAGATCGGCGAACAGCACGGCGCATTCCTTCGATACGGGCGGTACGCGGGTCATGGATCCTCAGGCAAAGAAGCGGCTGCGCACGTCGTCGGGCAGGGCGACGCCGGTGGCGTGTGCGCGGGCGAGCAGCTCCCAATAGTAGCGATAGGAGGCGCGGTCGTGCAGCGTGTCGTGGTGACGGGTCGGCCCCCAGCTCGCATCCTGCGCGCCGCAGAGGATGGCGATGGCGTCCTCGACCTCGCTGAAGTCGGGCCGCATTTCCTCGACGATGGGCAGGATCTGGTTCGGATGGATGCTCCACATGCGCATGAAACCGAACTTGCGACGTGCCTGACGTGCGTCGTTGCGGATGAAGTCGAGGTCGCGGATCTCGGTGGTGACGTTGTGCGTCGGCACCACGCCGCAACCGTGCGCGGCGGCGGCGATTTCGCACTTGGTGCGCACGATGATGGGGTGTTCGAACTGGGTCGGGCTCTTCATCGCGTCGCCCGGCAGGGCGCCGTGGTGGGCACTGACGAAATCCATCAGGCCGAGATCGATCGATTCGACGCGTTCCATCGCGGCGATCTGCCACACCTCGCGCAGCGCGCCATGGCTTTCGATCAGCACGTGCACCGGAATGCTGCGCTTCAGGCCGGCCAGCGTTTCGCAGGTGCGCAGCCAGTCGAGCTGCACGCGCACGTCGTCGGCCGAGCGCGCCTTGGGCAGCGTGATGAAGGCGAGCTTGTCGCCGGCGTCGCCGACGATCACGTCCATGTCGGCCTTCCAGTGCGGGTGCGTCACGTCGTGGATGCGCACGCCGACGCGGTTGTAGCGGTTGTCCTCGCCGGCGATCATCGAGGCGCACAGCTTGCGGTGCTCGACCTCGTTGCCTGCGGCCGCGCCGTCCTCGCAGTCGCAGGTGACGTCGAAGATGGGGCCGAGTTCGGCCTGCAGCGCGAGCGCCTTGCGCATCAGCTTTTCCGAACCGGCGTAGTGGTCGACGGCGGGCAGGATGGGGAAGGGCTTGTCGCCCTTGTACAGCACCTCGCGCGGATGGACGGCAGCGTTCATGCGGAAAACTCCGGCATAAAAAAAGCGGCCACGTTACCGGGCCGCTTCTTTCGGTTCAAGCCTGTACGCCCCCGGATCGACCCGGCAGAGCGGGGTGATCCGGAACGGGCGCACATGACCGGCAGATCAGAGCAGGTCGGCGACGCCGGCGCGCTCCTCTTCCAGTTCGGCCAGCGTCTTGGCGACGTAGGGCTTGGAGAACTCGTCGATCTCCAGACCCTTGACGATGGTGTATTCGCCGTTCGCGCAGATGCAGGGGAAGCCGAACACCAGGCCTTCCGGGATACCGTAGGAACCGTCGGACGGCACGCCCATGGTGACCCAGTCACCGTTGGAGCCGAGGTGCCAGTCGCGCATGTGGTCGATCGCGGCGTTGGCGGCCGAAGCGGCCGACGACAGGCCGCGGGCCTCGATGATGGCGGCGCCGCGCTTGCCCACGGTCGGCAGGAAGGTCTTGGCGTTCCATTCCTGGTCGTTCACCAGCTTGGCGACGCTGTCGCCGTTCGAGGTGGCGAAGCGGTAGTCGGCGTACATCGTCGGGCTGTGATTGCCCCACACGGTCATCGTGCGGAAGGACGACACCGGGCGGCCGATCTTCGCCGACAGCTGCGACAGGGCGCGGTTGTGGTCCAGACGCAGCATGGCGGTGAAGTTCTTCGCCGGCACGCGGCCACCGGCCTTGGCGGCGGTCTTCATCGCGATGTAGGCGTTGGTGTTGCAGGGGTTGCCGACCACCAGCACCTTGCAGTTCGGGCTGGCGTTCTGGCCGATGGCCGCGCCCTGCACGGTGAAGATCTTGGCGTTTTCGGTCAGCAGGTCCTTGCGCTCCATGCCGGGGCCGCGCGGACGGGCACCGACCAGCAGCGCGAAGTCGGCGTCCTTGAACGCGACGTTCGGGTCATCGGTGGCGATCATGCCGGCGAGCAGCGGGAAGGCGCAGTCGTCCAGTTCCATCATCACACCGGTCAGCGCCTTCTGGGCCTGCGGCAGGTCGAGCAGTTGAAGAATGACCGGCTGGTCCTTACCGAGCATTTCGCCGCTGGCGATACGGAACAGCAGGGCGTAGCCGATTTGACCGGCAGCGCCGGTCACCGCGACGCGAAGGGGCGTCTTTGACATGGTGGTCTCCTGTCTGAGGATGGGACGGGGCGTTATCAGTGCGTTGTGCGCGGGCCGAATTATGGTCGACCCGCGGCGGTTTTGACACACAGCACAAAAATCGGCGTTCGCAACCGGGGCTGACCGGCCGGAAAGTGCGCTTTTGCACGGCGTCAATTTATATCATATATAAGACATCAGACACGATGTAGACGTGACAGGATTTCTGTGCTGAAATTGTTGCATGGCACAGGAATCCCCCACCTTCAGCCCGCTGTATCGACAGATACGCGGCTTGCTCACGCAGGCATTGCAGAGTGGCGAATGGCGTCCGGGTGAGGCGATCCCGAGCGAAACCGAACTCGCCCAGCGCTTCAACGTGAGCCAGGGTACGGTGCGCAAGGCCATCGATGAGATGGCGGCGGACAACCTGCTGGTGCGCAAACAGGGCAAGGGTACCTTTGTTGCGACGCATCACGATCCGCGCGCTTTCTTCCGTTTTCTCCGTCTCGCGCCGATCAACGGCACGATAGAAACCTCGCAGAGCGTGCCGCTCGAGTGCTGGCGCGCCCGCGCCGGCCAGGAAGTGGCGCGCATGCTGGACGTCGAGGTCGGCTCGCAGATCATCATCGTGCGCCGGCTGCTGAAGTTCGCCGGCAAGCCGGTCGTGATCGACGAGATCTATCTGCGCGGCGACCTTTTCCCCGGCCTCAACCTCGACGTGCTCAAGGAGCAGCAGGGCTCGCTCTATTCCTTCTTCGAAACCCGCTTCGGCGTGCGCATGGTGCGTGCCGAGGAGCGTCTGCGCGCGGTCGCTGCCGACCGCCAGAGCGCCGACTACCTCGAAGTGCAGGAAGGCAGCCCTTTGCTGTCGGTCGAGCGTGTCGCCTATACCTATGACGACAAGCCGGTGGAATGGCGTCGCGGGCTGTGCTCGACGGCAGACCACTACTACCTGAACAACCTGAATTGATTGAGCCGGCGACGACCGGCATGTGACACGACTTTTTCCAGGAGAGCGAGCCAGATGGCCAATACAGCCAGCAAGACCAGACCGAAGCACCTCCAGCTGACAGCGATACGCCTGCCGTTGCCGGGCATCGTGTCCATCCTCCACCGCGTCAGTGGTGCCGGACTTTTCCTCTGTCTGCCGCTGCTTCTGTGGCTGTTCGACGCCAGTCTGGGTTCGCCCGAGACCTTCGAATCCTTCAGCGCGGTGGTCGGCCACCCGCTGGCCAAGCTTCTGCTGCTCGGCCTGATGTGGGCCTACCTGCATCACTTCTGTGCCGGCGTCCGCTTCCTGCTGCTCGACATGCACAAGGGTCTCGAACTCGCCACCGCGCGCAAGAGTTCGGTCGCCGTGCTGGCCGTCAGCCTGACGCTTACCGTGATTCTGGGGGTGAAACTGTGGTGAATCGTGTCGTTGTCGGTGCCCACTACGGGCTGAAGGACTGGCTGGGTCAGCGCATCACGGCCGTCGTGATGGCGCTCTATACGCTCATCTTCGCGGTCGGCGTGCTGTCGATGGGCGAGTTGAACTACGAGAACTGGCACGGTCTGTTCGCAGGTGGGTTCATGCGCTTCGCGACCTTCCTGTTCTTCGCGTCGCTGATGTACCACGCCTGGGTGGGCGTGCGCGACATCTACATGGACTACATCAAGCCCACCGGCGTGCGTGTCGTGCTGCACGCGGTGACCTTGCTTGCCCTGATCGGTTATCTGGGCTGGGCAGCCCAAGTTCTCTGGAGACTGTAAGTGAGCGTACCTGTCCGCAAGTTTGATGCAGTCATCGTCGGCGCCGGTGGCGCCGGTCTGCGCGCCGCCATTCAGCTGTCGGAAGCCGGCCTGCGCACCGCCGTGATTTCCAAGGTGTTCCCGACCCGCTCGCACACGGTTGCGGCGCAGGGTGGCGTCGCCGCCTCGCTCGGCAACTCCGAGGAGGATCACTGGCACTGGCACATGTACGACACGGTCAAGGGTTCCGACTGGCTCGGCGACCAGGACGCGATCGAATTCATGTGCCGCAAGGCCAATGAGGTGGTGATCGAGCTCGAACACTACGGCATGCCCTTCGACCGTCTGGACAGCGGCAAGATCTACCAGCGTCCGTTCGGCGGCCACATGTCGAACTTCGGCGAAAAGCCGGTCCGTCGCTCCTGTGCCGCCGCCGACCGTACCGGTCACGCGATGCTGCACGCGATGTACCAGCGCAACGTCAAGGCCAACACCCAGTTCTTCATCGAATGGATGGCGCTGGACCTGATCCGCGACGAAGAGGGCGACGTGGTCGGCGTGACCGCGATGGAAATGGAAACCGGCGAGGTGTTCGTGTTCCACGCCAAGGCCGTGCTGTTCGCGACCGGTGGCGCCGGTCGCATCTACTACAGCTCGACCAATGCCTTCATCAACACCGGTGACGGCGTGGGCATGGCGGCGCGTGCCGGCATCCCGCTGGAAGACATGGAGTTCTGGCAGTTCCACCCGACCGGCGTGGCCGGCGCCGGCGTGCTGATCACCGAAGGGGTGCGCGGCGAAGGCGGCATCCTGCGCAACGCGTCGGGCGAACGTTTCATGGAGCGTTACGCGCCGAACGCCAAGGATCTGGCCTCGCGCGACGTGGTGTCGCGCGCCATGGTGACCGAAATCAACGAAGGTCGCGGCTGCGGTCCGAACAAGGACCACGTGATGCTGGACATCACCCACCTGGACCCGGCCACCATCATGAAGCGCCTGCCGGGTATCCGCGAGATCGGCATCCAGTTCGCCGGCGTCGACGCGATCAAGGAACCGCTGCCGGTGGTGCCGACCTGCCATTACCAGATGGGCGGCATTCCGACCAATTACAACGGCGAGGTCGTGGTGCCGAAGGACGGCAACCCGAGCGTGCCGGTCAAGGGCTTCTACGCCGCCGGCGAATGTGCCTGTGCGTCGGTGCATGGCGCCAACCGCCTGGGCACCAACTCGCTGCTCGACCTGCTGGTGTTCGGCAAGTCGTCCGGCGAATCGATGGTCGAGTTCATCAAGGCCCAGCCGGCCGCGCACAAGCCGCTGCCGGCCAATGCCGCCGATTACTCGCTGTCGCGCATCAACCGCCTGGACAACCAGAAGGACGGTGCGGCCGTCGGCGCCACCCGTCTGGCCATGCAGCGCACGATGCAGGCGCACTGCGGCGTGTTCCGCTTCAAGGACATGCTGGCCGAGGGTGTGTCCAAGATTCTCGACATCGAGAAGCAGGTCGCGACCACCGAGATCAAGGACAAGTCCAAGGTGTTCAACACCGCCCGCCTCGAGGCGCTGGAACTGGACAACCTGATCGAGGTGGCCAAGGCGACCATCGTGTCGGCCAATGCGCGTACCGAGTCGCGCGGCGCTCACGTGCGCGACGACGCGACCGACACCCCCGAACGTCCGGACGGCCGTGACGACGTTAACTGGCTCAAGCACACCCTGTGGCATCGCGAGGGCAACAAGCTCGAGTACAAGCCGGTGAACATGAAGCCGCTCACGGTTGACACCATCGCGCTGAAGAAGCGCGCCTACTGAGGATCACAGCATGACTGCCCGTACTGTCGAATTCAGTATCTACCGCTTCGACCCGGACCGCGACGAAAAGCCCTACATGCAGTCGATCTCGATCGATCTCGACGGCACCGAACGCAAGCTGCTCGACGCGCTGGTCAAGCTGAAGGACAAGGACGACTCGCTGTCCTTCCGCCGCTCCTGCCGCGAGGGCGTGTGCGGCTCGGACGCGATGAACATCAATGGCAAGAACGGTCTGGCCTGTCTGACCGACATGAAGGACCTGCAGTCGCCGGTGGTGCTGCGTCCGCTGCCCGGCCTGCCGGTCGTGCGCGACCTGATCGTCGACATGACCCAGTTCTTCAAGCAGTACCACTCGATCAAGCCCTACCTGATCAACGAGGAACATCCGCCCGAGCGCGAGCGCCTGCAGTCGCCGGAGGACCGCGAGGAACTGAACGGCCTGTACGAGTGCATTCTCTGTGCCTGCTGCTCGACCTCCTGCCCGTCGTTCTGGTGGAACCCGGACAAGTTCGTCGGCCCGGCCGGCCTGCTGGCCGCCTACCGCTTCATCGCCGATACGCGCGACCAGGCGACCAGCGAGCGCCTGGACAACCTGGAAGACCCGTATCGCCTGTTCCGCTGCCACACCATCATGAACTGCGTCGATGTCTGCCCGAAGGGTCTGAACCCGACGCGCGCCATCGGCAAGATCAAGGACATGATGGTCCGCCGGGCAGTCTGATCATGGACGACGCAGCGAACGACCCGCAGGTCAACATGGGGCGTCTGCGCTGGCACTGCCGGCGCGGGCTGCTCGAACTCGACCTGGTCCTGCAGCGCGTCGTCGAGGGAGGGTTGCTGGAGGAGTTGAGTGAAAAACAGAGAGCAGAGCTTTTCGAACTGCTCCATTACGACGACATCACCTTGTTGGCGATTGTCAGCGGGCGCGAAGAATGTGAGGAGCCGCGCCTGAAGGGGATGGTCGATCTGCTGCGCGCAGTCTGACGCGCACGGTTTTCGGCCCGGGCATTTTTGAGGAAGTGAAGAGGTTAGACATGACAAATCAACGCACCGCCACGCTGACCATCGATGGACAGACCACCGAGTTCCCGATCATGAGCGGGACGGTTGGCCCTGACGTGGTTGATATCCGTACGATGTACGGCAAGACCGGCATGTTCACGTATGACACCGGTTACCTCTCCACCGCCAGCTGCAAGTCGTCGATCACCTACATCGATGGTGACAAGGGCGAGCTGTGGTATCGCGGTTACCCGATCGAGCAGCTCGCCGAGCACTGCGACTTCCTCGACGTGTGCTACCTGCTGAAGAACAGCGAACTGCCGACCGCCGCCGAAAAGGCCGAGTACCTCAGCCAGATCAAGCGCCATACGCTGGTGCACGAGCAGCTGGCCCGCTTCTACGCCGGTTTCCGCCGTGACGCTCACCCGATGGCCATCATGGCCGGCGTGGTCGGTGCACTGTCCGCCTTCTACCACGACGGCATGGACATCTCGGACCAGGCTCACCGCGACATCTCGATCAACCGCCTGATCGCCAAGATGCCGACCATCACCGCGATGGCCTACAAGTACTCGGTTGGTCAGCCCTTCATGTACCCGCGCAACGACCTGAGCTATGCCGGCAACTTCATGTACATGATGTTCGGCACGCCGTGCGAGGAGTACAAGCCGAACCCGGTGCTGGAAAAGGCGCTCGACCGCATCCTGACGCTGCACGCCGACCACGAGCAGAACGCCTCGACCTCGACCGTGCGTCTGGCCGGTTCGTCGGGTGCCAACCCGTACGCGGTCATCGCCGCCGGCATCGCCTGCCTGTGGGGTCCGGCACACGGTGGCGCCAACGAGGCCTGCCTGCAGATGCTGGAAGAGATCGGTGACGTGTCGCGCGTGCCGGAGTACATCAAGCGCGCCAAGGACAAGAACGACAGCTTCAAGCTGATGGGCTTCGGTCACCGCGTCTACAAGAACTTCGACCCGCGCGCCAAGCTGATGCGTCAGACCTGCTACGAAGTGCTGACCGAACTGGGCCTGGAGAACGACCGCCTGTTCAAGCTGGCGATGGAACTGGAGCGCATCGCGCTGGAAGACGAGTACTTCATCGAGAAGAAGCTCTACCCCAACGTCGACTTCTACTCCGGCATCGTGCAGAAGGCGCTCGGCATCCCGACCTCGATGTTCACCTGCATCTTCGCACTGGCGCGTACCATCGGCTGGATCACGCAGTGGAACGAGATGATCACCGATTCCGAGTACAAGATCGGCCGTCCGCGCCAGCTCTACATCGGCCCGAACCGCCGTGACGTGAAGCCCGTCGAACAGCGCTGATTCACCGCAGGAAGGAGCCCCGCGGCCTGGCGGACGCCGCGGGGTGAATAATCACAACCGCATGCAGCAGGCCTTCTCGAACTTCCGTGAGACGGAAGGGGGCGCGGCACGACTGGCGCCGTGTTCCCCGACCGCGCGGAAAAACGCGACAACAAACCCGGGTATCCCCGGGTGGAGGAGCGAGTCATGATGCACATGTTGAGCCATTCCTACCTCTTCGGGGGCAACGCGCCCTTCGTCGAGGAACTGTACGAGTCCTACCTCGCCAATCCAGCCTCCGTGCCGGATGCCTGGCGCACCTATTTCGAATCCCTGCAGCATCTCCCGGGCGCGGCGGCCGATGTGGCGCATGCGCCCGTTGTCGCTTCTTTCGCCGAACTGGCCAAGCGTGGTCCGGTCCGTGTCGCGGCTGCCAGCGGCGATGACAGGCGCCAGGTCGGCGTGCTGCAGATGATCAACGCCTACCGTTTCCTCGGCAACCGCTGGGCGCAGCTCGACCCGCTCAAGCGTGCCGAGCGTCCGGACATTTCCGAACTCGAGCCGTCCCACTACGGCTTCACGGAAGCCGACCTGAACGACACCTTCAGCACCGGCTCCTTCCGTTTCCCGCCGGAGGATCGCGCCAGCCTGCGCGAGATTCTGGAAGCGGTCCGTCAGGTGTATTGCGGCAGCATCGGCGCCGAATACATGTACATGGCCGACATCGCGCAGAAGCGCTGGATCCAGTCGCGTCTGGAGCCGATGCGCGGCAACTACGGCTACAGCGCCGACGACCGCAAGCGCTTCCTCGAGCGCACCACCGCGGCGGAAACGCTGGAGCGCTACCTGCACACCAAGTACGTCGGCCAGAAGCGCTTCTCGCTCGAGGGCGGCGAATCCACCATCGTCGCGATGGACGAACTGGTGCGCGTGGCCGCCGGTCAGGGCGCGCAGGAGATCGTCATCGGCATGGCCCACCGCGGCCGCCTGAACGTGCTGGTGAACACGCTGGGCAAGGCGCCCTCGATGCTGTTCTCCGAATTCGAGGGCAAGGCGGCGTCCGACCTGTCGGCCGGCGACGTGAAGTACCACATGGGTTTCTCGTCCGACGTGAACACGCCGGCCGGCCCGGTGCACCTGACGCTTGCCTTCAACCCGTCGCACCTGGAAATCGTGAACCCGGTGGTGGTCGGCTCGGTGTATGCGCGCCAGCGCCGCCGTGGCGACAAGACCGGCACCATGGTCGTACCGGTCATCCTGCATGGCGACGCCGCTGTCGCCGGCCAGGGCGTGAACCAGGAAATGCTGAACTTCTCGCAGACGCGTGGCTACGGCGTCGGCGGCACGGTTCACATCATCGTGAACAACCAGATCGGCTTCACCACCTCCGATCCGCGCGACTACCGCTCTTCGCTGTACTGCACCGACATCTTCAAGATGGTCGAGGCGCCGATCTTCCACGTGAATGGCGACGACCCGGAAGCGGTCGCATTCGTCACCAAGATGGCGATGGAATTCCGCGCCGAGTTCAAGAAGGACGTGGTGATCGACATCATCTGCTACCGCAAGCTCGGCCATAACGAGCAGGACGAGCCGATGGTGACGCAGCCGCTGATGTACAAGAAGATTTCGGCGCACCCGGGTACGCGCAAGCTGTACGCAGACCGCCTGATCTCGGCCGGCATCATCGACGAGGCCGCACCCGAGCGGATGATCGCCGACTACCGCGCGGCACTGGACGAAGGTCGTCTGGCCAGCAACCCGGTGCTCACCAATCACCAGCGGCGCTTCGCGGTGGACTGGACGCCCTTCCTGAAGCAGCCCTATACCGACGAGTGCGACACCCGCGTGCCGCGCGAGGAACTGGCGCGTCTGGGCGAGCGCCTGACGACACTTCCGGAAGGTTTCTCGCTGCACTCGCGCGTGCAGAAGATCATCGACGACCGTCGCGGCATGGCCGCCGGCACGCAGCCGGTGGACTGGGGCATGGGTGAGAACCTGGCCTACGCGACGCTGCTGGTCGAAGGTTACGGCGTGCGCGTGTCCGGCGAGGACTGCGGCCGCGGCACCTTCTTCCACCGCCACGCCGTGCTGCACGACCAGAAGCGCGAGAAGTGGGACAGCGGCAATTACATGCCGCTTCAGCACCTGCAGGACAACCAGGCGCCGTGCGTCGTGATCGACTCGGTGCTGTCGGAAGAAGCCGTGCTGGCCTTCGAGTACGGCTACGCGACCACCGAGCCGAACGAGCTCGTGGTGTGGGAGGCGCAGTTCGGCGATTTCGCCAACGGCGCCCAGGTCGTGTTCGACCAGTTCATCGCGTCCGGCGAAGCCAAATGGGGTCGCCTGTGCGGCCTCACCATGATGCTGCCGCACGGCTACGAAGGGCAGGGCCCGGAGCACTCGTCGGCGCGCATCGAGCGCTACATGCAGCTGTCGGCCGAGAACAACTGGCAGGTCACCATTCCGACCACGCCGGCCCAGGTGTTCCACCTGCTGCGTCGCCAGATGCTGCGCAAGGTGCGCAAGCCGCTGGTCATCATCACGCCGAAGTCGCTGCTGCGGCACAAGGACGCCGTGTCCTCGCTGGACGAACTGTCCGACGGACGCTTCCAGCCGGTGATCCCGGAGATCGACGCGCTGCAGGAGAAGGACGTCGAGCGCGTCATCCTGTGCAGCGGCAAGATCTATTACGAATTGCTGGCTCACCGCCGTGCCCAGGACATCAAGAACGTCGCCATCCTGCGGCTGGAGCAGGCCTATCCCTTCCCGGGGGCGGAGCTGTCGGCGCAGCTGGTGCGCTACCCGAATGCCAAGGGCGTGACCTGGGTGCAGGAAGAGCCGCGCAACCAGGGCATGTGGTACTGGCTGATTTCCCGCGCCTTCCTCGGCAAGGCATTGGGCGATCTGAAACTGGAACTGGTGTCGCGTCCGGCCTCGGCGTCGCCGGCGGTCGGCTACGCCGCCAAGCATCTGGCGCAACAGAAGGCGGTCATCGAAGCAGCGTTCGAAGGAGTGGGGCGCTGAGGCGCCTCCGACAGGGAGAAAGAATCAAATGCTTATCGAAGTGAAGGTTCCCCAGCTGTCCGAATCGGTGGCCGAAGCCACGCTCGTGCGCTGGCACAAGAAGGTCGGCGAGGCGGTGTCGCGAGATGAAAACCTGATCGACATCGAGACCGACAAGGTCGTGCTCGAAACCCCGGCGCCGGATGCCGGCGTACTGGTGGCGATCATCAAGCAGGACGGTGCTTCGGTCACCAGCGGCGAGCTGATCGCCCAGATCGACACCGACGCCAAGGCCTCGGCGGCCGTCCCGGCCGCAGCGCCCGCTGCCGCGCCGGCCTCGGCACCGGCTGCCGTGGCCGCCGCCAGCACGTCGGCTGCCGCGTCCGGCCCGGCCAGCCCGGCGGCACGCAAGATCATGGACGAACGCGGCCTGTCGGCCGGCGACGTGCAGGGTACCGGTCGCGGTGGTCGCATCACCAAGCCGGATGCCGTGAATGCACCGCAACCGGCCGCCCCCGCTCCGGCGGTGCCGTCGGCCGCCGTCGCGCGTCCGGCGCCGACCGCCGCCCAGGCATCGGCGCCTGCGCTGCCGCAGCCGCCGATGCCGGTCCGTCTCGAGGAACTGCTGGCCGATCGGCCGCAGCAGCGCGTGCCGATGTCGCGCCTGCGCGCCCGCGTCGCCGAACGTCTGCTGCAGTCGCAGGCACAGAACGCCATCCTGACCACGTTCAACGAAGTGAACATGGGCCCGCTGATGGAATTGCGCAAGAAGTACGCCGAGAAGTTCGAGAAGACGCACGGCGTCAAGCTCGGCTTCATGTCCTTCTTCGTCAAGGCGGCCCTGCAGGCGCTGCGCAAGTTCCCGGTGCTGAACGCCTCGGTCGATGGCAACGACATCGTCTATCACGGCTTCTTCGACATCGGCATCGCCGTCGGCAGTCCGCGCGGTCTGGTGGTGCCCATCCTGCGTGATGCCGACCAGATGAGCTTCGCCGACATCGAGCAGAAGATCGCCGAGTTCGGCCAGAAGGCCAAGGACGGCAAGCTGTCGATCGAGGAACTGACCGGTGGTACGTTCTCGATCTCCAACGGCGGCGTGTTCGGCTCGATGCTGTCGACGCCCATCATCAACCCGCCGCAGTCGGCCATCCTCGGCATCCACGCGACCAAGGACCGTCCGGTAGTCGAGAACGGCCAGATCGTGATCCGTCCGATCAACTATCTGGCGATGTCCTACGACCACCGCATCATCGACGGCCGCGAGGCGGTACTCGGTCTGGTGACCATGAAGGAGGCGCTGGAAGATCCGGCCCGCCTGCTGTTCGACGTATAAACCCTCTCGTTGCATGTTGACGTCTGCGCGCCGCCCGGAGAGAGGGCCGGATGGCGCGCCGGACCAAGACTGCTTCTTTTTCCGGAGCAATGAAGATGTCCAAGGAATTTGATGTCGTTGTGATCGGTGCCGGCCCCGGTGGCTATGTTGCCGCCATCCGCGCCGCCCAGCTGGGTCTGAGCGCCGCCTGCATCGAATACAACAGCTACGCCGACCCGAAGGGCGAAGTGCGCCTCGGCGGCACCTGCCTGAACGTCGGCTGCATCCCGTCGAAGGCGCTGCTGCAGTCGTCCGAACTGTTCGAGCAGGCCAACCACAGCTTCGTCATGCACGGCATTTCGGTCGAATCGCCGAAGATGGACGTGTCGGTGATGATGAAGCGCAAGGACAACATCGTCGGCCAGCTCACCACCGGCATCCGCGGCCTGTTCAAGAAGAACAACGTGACGCTGCTGTCCGGCCTGGGCAGCTTCGCCGGCCGCGAGAACGAGAAATGGAAGCTTGCGGTCACGCGCAACGGCGCCACCGAACATGTGCTGGCCACGCACGTGATCGTCGCCACCGGTTCGCGCGCCCGCCACCTGCCGGGTATCGAGGTCGACAACAAGTTGATCTGCGACAACGAAGGCGCGCTCGCCTTCGACGGCGCACCGAAGAAGCTGGGCGTGATCGGCGCCGGTGTGATCGGCCTGGAACTGGGCAGCGTGTGGAAGCGCCTCGGCGCCGAAGTCACCATCCTCGAAGCGGCGCCGGAATTCCTGTCGGCCGCCGACGCGGCGATCACCAAGGAAGCATGGAAGACCTTCGTTGCCAAGCAGAAGCTGGGCATCAAGCTGGGCGCGAAGATCGGCAAGGTCGAACGGACGGGTACCGGCGTACGCGTCGAGTACGAGCACAAGGACGAGCAGCACGTGCTCGAGTGCGAGCGCCTCATCGTGTCGGTCGGTCGGGTGCCCAACACCGATGGCCTGGGCGGCGAGTCGGTCGGCCTGAAGATCAGCGAACGCGGTTTCATCGAGGTCGATGCGCAGGGGCGCACCAATCTGGCGAATGTGTGGGCGGTCGGCGACGTGGTGCCGGGTCCGATGCTGGCGCACAAGGGCATGGAAGAGGGCGTCATGGTGGCCGAGTGCATCGCCGGCCAGAACGGCCACGTCAATCATGACACCGTGCCCTGGGTCATCTACACCCACCCGGAAATCGCCTGGGTCGGCAAGACCGAAGCCCAGCTCAAGGCCGAGGGCATCGAGTACAAGGCGGGCCAGATTCCGTTCGCGGCCAACGGCCGTGCGCTTGGCCAGGGCGACACCACCGGTTTCGTGCGCATGTATGCCTGCGCCAAGACCGACCGCATCCTCGGTGTGCACGTGATCGGCAACAACGCGTCGGAACTGATCGCCGAGGCGGTGGTGGCGATGGAATTCGGTGCCTGCTCGGAAGACATCGCGCGCATCTGCCACGCACATCCGACGCTGTCGGAAGTGATGCACGAAGCCGCGCTGGCCTGCGACAAGCGTCCGCTGCACTTCTGACCGGAGCCGCGCACCATGCCTCCGCACAAGATACTGAACGTTCCCGAGCGGGGCATGCTGGACACCTTCGAGGCCCAGCTGAAGGTGCGCGGCTATACCGCCGACGCATCGCAGCGCGCAGCCGCCGAGCGGCTGCAGAAGCTGTACGGCGAGCTGCTCGATTTCAAGGCAGCCCGTCGCACCCAGCTGCGCAAACTGCTGTCGCGTGCGCAGCCGCCGCGCGGCGTCTGGTTCTGGGGCGGCGTGGGGCGCGGCAAGAGCTTCCTGATGGACTGCTTCTACGACGCCGTGCCCTACCGTCGGAAGAAGCGCGTGCACTTCCACGCCTTCATGCAGCAGATCCATGAGGCACTGAAGAAGCACAAGAACGAAGCCGACCCGCTGGCGCAGGTGGCCGACGAGATCGCCAGGGCGACCCGCCTGCTGTGCTTCGACGAATTCCACGTATCCGACATCGCCGACGCGATGATCCTCGGCCGTCTCGTCGATGCGCTGTTCGAGCGCGGCGTCGTGTTCGTCGCTACTTCCAACTACCCGCCGGACGGGCTCTACCCTAACGGCCTGCAGCGGCAAAATTTCCTGCCCACCATCGAACTGCTGAAGAAGCGGCTCGAGGTGTTCGAGCTCGACGCCGGCATCGACTACCGTCTGCGCTCGCTCGAACGGATGGACATCTTCATCGTGCCTGCCGGCAAGGAGGCCGACGCCAAGCTGGCCGATGACTTCCGCCAGATCTGCGGCGAGCCGTGTCCGCCCGGCCCGCTGGAAATCCTCGGCCGCACGCTGACGACGCGCGACCGCTCGCTCGGTGCGGCCTGGTTCGACTTCCAGGAGATCTGCGGCGGTCCGCGCTCGCAGAACGACTACCTCGAACTGGCGCGTCGCTATCACTCCATCCTCATTTCCAACGTGCCGAAGATGGGGCGCGACCAGGCCAACGAGGCGCGTCGCTTCACCTGGCTGGTGGACGTGCTGTACGACTTCCGCGTCAAGCTCATCCTGTCGGCCGAGGTCGAGGCGCAGGAGCTGTACACCGATGGCCCGCACGCCAACGAATTCACGCGTACGGTCAGCCGCCTGATCGAGATGCGCACGCGCGAGTATCTGGCGTCGGCGCACCGCGTCGATTTCGCCGGCAGCATGTCCACCGTCGCCGCCTGATCGGGCACCGTTCTCGAACCGCGGACGCAGCCGGCGGGCGGACACCGTCTCCCGCACACACGCTGCAGTCGGAGTCAGAAGACCCTGCGCACAGAACTCCGGCTCCGGCCAAGGTTTGGTGCGATCCCCGTGGGAGCGGCCTTGGCCGCGACGCGGCGGGCGCACGCCGCTGGCTTCAATGCAGGACGCCATCGCGAGCAAGCTCGCTCCCACGGTTTTCGGCACAGGCCTGCGCGAGTAACCCTGTGGGAGGCAGTCATTCCCGTCGACGTGGCCTGAGACCTGCGCCGCACCGGGCCCACCGCTGTTGTCGGGGTCAGAGGCCCCTCCCACAGAGGACCGGTCCAGGCTCTTGGCGGGGTCGGGCGCCCCCCCCCCGCTGTGGAACAGTCCTCTGACCGCGACAGGGCGGGCGATCAAACACCCTCTTTCGCCAGAGCGCGGCGCCCGCGCTCGGGAGACTGCTTCCACCTCAGCGCGCCGCGGTCCCCGCCGTGTCGTCATAACCGGACCTTTCCCTGCCGGTGGGCGTCTACACTTGCATGCAGATTCCTCGCCGCAGGTGCCCGATGTCCGTTTCAGCCGTGTTCCGTCCTCTGCTTCTGCTCTGCCTGCTGTGGCCGCTCGTCGTGGCGGCTCAGGTCAAGCTCGACATCATTCCGCTCAAGCACCGCACGCCTGATCAGGTGCTGCCGGCGCTGCGACCGCTTGTCGGCGACGACGCCGCGCTGTCAGGCGCCAACAACCGCATCTTCATCCGTGCCGACGCCGCCACCCGGGCGGCGGTGAAGCAGGCGATCGACGCACTCGACACGCCGCTGCGCAGCCTGATGATTTCGGTGCGCCAGGATAACAACGACGCCATCGGCCGTGATGGCGTGGCCGTATCGGGCGACATCCGCGCCGGCAACGCCGGTGTCCGCGTGCCCGATGGCGGCCGCGAAGGCGCCGTGATCGAAGGTCGCAGCGGCGACAGCCGGGTGCAGACGCGGGTGTGGTCCACCCGCGGTGACGCGGCCGACCGCCTTTCGCAGCGCGTGCAGGTGGTCGAGGGCGGCGCCGCCTTCATACAGGTGGGCAGTTCGACGCCCGTTCCCTTCACCCAGATGGTGGTCGGGCCGCGCGGCGCGGTGGTCAGCCAGGGCACCCAGTACCGCGACATTTCGAGCGGCTTCTACGCGATGCCGCGCGTCAATGGCGATCAGGTGACGCTGGACATCTCGCCGCAGAAGGAATCTCTGTCCGATACCCAGTACGGCGAGGTGCGCACGGCGCGGCTGGTCAGCACGCTGCGCGGACGGCTGGGCGAATGGATGGAACTGGGCAGTTCCGGTCACGACGAGCAGGTGAGCGAGCGCGGCGTCACCCGCTATGGCACGCGCGATGCGCAGTCGCAGCGGCGGATCTGGGTGAAGGTCGATGTCGTGCAGTGACCTTCATGAATTTCCCTAGCCGCGCTTCAATCCGGCGGCGACGCGGGCGGCGGGGCGGGTGGTGATACTGAGGGTGCGTTGGATGACGACGCACATTCTTAAACCGACTGTCAGGAGAAAACCATGAGCTGGGAAACCCCGAAGGCAACCGACCTGCGTTTTGGCTTTGAAATCACGATGTACGTCGCCAACCGCTAAGGTTGCGATCGCCCGGCAGGTTCGCCCTGCCGGGCATCCCGTCTTTCCGGCCCCGCTGCGGCGCGGGCCCTGAATCATCCGGCGTCCAGCCAGGGCGTCGGCACAAGAAATCAGGCCCTCGATGGCCAGTGGAGGAGAAGCATGCGACTGCACGTACTCGGTTCCGGCGCGGGCGGCGGTTTCCCGCAATGGAATTGCAACTGTCCCAATTGCGACGGTCTGCGCCGCGGCACCATCAAGGCGCGCGCACGCACGCAGTCGTCGATCACGGTCAGCGGCGACAACGAGAACTGGGTGCTGTTCAACGCTTCGCCCGACATCCTGACCCAGTTCCAGCAGTTCCCGGAACTGCAGCCGGCGCGCGCGCTGCGCGACACCGCGGTCAAGGCCATCGTGCTGATCGACGGCCAGATCGACCACACGACCGGCCTCTACATGCTGCGCGAGCACCGCCAGCCGCACCAGATCTGGTCCACCGCACCGGTGCGCCAGGATCTGACCGAAGGCAACCCGCTGTTCAGGCTGCTCGGCCACTACTGCGGCATCGAGTGGAACGAACTGCCGATCGATGGCGCCGAATTCACGATACCCGGTGCGCCCGGCCTGAAGTTCCGCTCGCACGCGCTGCGCAGCAATGCGCCGCCTTACTCGCCGCGGCGTGACCGCCCGGTGCCCGGCGACAACGTCGGCGTCACCATCGAGGACGTGAAGAGCGGCAAGAAGATCTATTACGCGCCCGGTCTGGTCGAGATCGAACCGCAGGTGTGGGCGGCGATGCAGGCGGCCGACGTGGTGCTGGTCGATGGCACCTGCTGGAGCGACGACGAAATGATCGCGCTCGGCGCCTCGAAGAAGCGCTCGCGCGACATGGGCCATCTGGCGCAGAGCGGCCCGGGCGGCATGATCGAGTGGCTGGACAAGCTGCCGGCCACGACGCGCAAGATCCTCATCCACATCAACAACACCAACCCGATCCTGAACGAGGACAGCCCGCAGCGCCGCGAGCTGGACGCGCACGGCATCGAAGTTTCGTACGACGGAATGGACATCACGCTATGAGCACGCAACAGCCCTGGAACCACGAGGAATTCGAAGCCAAGCTGCGCGACAAGGGCGCCGCCTATCACATCTTCCATCCGTTCAACGTGATGCTCAATTCCGGCAAGGCGACGCCGGAACAGATCCGCGGCTGGGTGGCGAACCGCTTCTACTACCAGATCGCGATCCCGGTGAAGGACGCGGCCATCCTGTCGAACACGCCGGACCGCGAAATCCGCCGCCAGTGGATACAGCGCATCCTCGATCACGACGGCTATGAAATCACCGGGCCGGACGGTTCGGTGGTGCGCGACGAGGGCGGCATCGAGGCATGGATCAAGCTGGGCATCGCCACCGGCCTGACGCGCGAGGAAATCGTCGACCTGCGCCACGTCGTGCCCGGCGTCCGTTTCGCCGTCGATGCCTACATCAATTTCGCGCGTCAGCGCCCCTGGCAGGAAGCGGTGTGCTCGTCGCTGACCGAGCTGTTCGCGCCGAAGATCCACAAGGAGCGCCTCGCCAACTGGCCCGAGCACTATCCGTGGATCGAATCGACCGGCCTTCAGTACTTCCGCAACCGCGTGTCGCAGGCGCGTCGCGACGTCGAGCAGGGGCTGGCGGTCACGCTGAACTACTTCAACACGCGTGAAATGCAGGAACGCGCGCTGAACATCCTGCAGTTCAAGCTCGACGTACTGTGGGCGATGAACGACGCCATGGCCAATGCCTACGGCGTGAACAAGTGAGTGCCGCGATGACCGTCACGACCGCATCGGTGCCGAAGATCGGCCGCCACTTCCGCATCCAGTGGGAAGAGGCGCAGAAGGCCTACGTGCTGCTGTATCCGGAAGGCATGGTGAAACTGAACCAGAGCGCCGGCGAAATCCTGAAGCGCTGCTCCGGTGAGGCCAGCGTGGCCGACATCACCGCCGATCTGGAAAAGACCTTCAACGCGCAGGGCCTGCAGCAGGACGTGATCAATTTCGTCGAACTGGCGCTGCAACAGAAGTGGGTGGAAACGACATGACCGATCTCGCCGAAGCGAAAGCCGCTCAGGAAGCGAGCACGATAGGGCCGCCGCTGTGGCTGCTGGCCGAGGTGACCTATCGCTGCCCGCTGCATTGCGTGTACTGCTACAACCCGGTCGATTTCGCCAAGCACGAGGCGGAACTGAGCACCGAGGAGTGGTTCAAGGTGCTGCGCGAGGCACGCGAACTTGGCTCGGTGCAGTGCGGTTTCTCCGGCGGCGAGCCCATGCTGCGCGACGACCTCGAACTGCTGGTCGCCGAGGCGCATCGGCTGGGCTACTACACCAACCTGCTCACCTCGGGCGTCGGCCTCAACGAGAAGCGCATCGACGCGCTGAAGGAAGCCGGGCTGGACCATATCCAGCTCTCCTTCCAGGACTCGACGCGCGAAATGAACGACTTCCTGTCGTCCACCCGCACCTTCGACCTGAAGCGTCGCGCCGCCGACCTGATCAAGTCGCGCGGCTATCCGATGGTGATGAACTGCACCATCCACCGGCACAACATCGATCACATCGAAGCCATCCTGCAGCTGGCCGACGACATCGATGCCGAGTACGTCGAGCTGGCCAATACCCAGTACTACGGCTGGGCGCAGGTCAACCGCGACCAGCTGCTGCCGTCGCGCGAACAGCTGGAGCGGGCCGAGCGCATCACCAACGAGTGGCGCGAGAAGCACGGCAACAAGATGAAGCTGTTCTTCGTCGTGCCCGACTATTACGAGAACCGGCCGAAGAAGTGCATGAATGGCTGGGGCAACATCTTCCTGACCATCACGCCGGACGGCAAGGCGCTGCCCTGTCACACCGCGCGCATGCTGCCGGGGCTGGAATTCCCCGATGTACGCACCAGCAGCGTGCGCGAAATCTGGTACGAGTCCGAGGGCTTCAACCGCTACCGCGGCACCGGCTGGATGAAGGAGCCCTGTTCCAGCTGTCCGGAGAAGGAAAAGGATTACGGCGGTTGCCGCTGCCAGGCCTACATGATCGCCAACGATCCGGCCGCGGCCGATCCGGTATGCGACAAGTCGCCCTTCCATCACAAGATCGTCGCGGCGGTGGAGCAGGCGCAGATCGCCGGCAATCCGCAGCAGGTGAAGCCGCTGATCTACCGCGGCCCGAAGGAATCGCTGCAGCTCGATCGTCCGTTCTGATCCCGCGTCGACGCAGGTCGCCGCTGTGGGCGCATCCACCCGGATGCGCCCTTTTTCGTTGTGGTGCCCGGGTCGCGCGCCCTCAGTCGCGGGACAGCAGGTAGGGCTGGAAGCGGAAGGGTTCAGCCGACGACGGGAGCACGTCCACCCGCGTCCAGCCCAGCCAGGGCGAGCCATGCGATTCAAGCCGCGTCACGTGCTCGAAGCGTTCGCCGGTAGCCGGATCGACCAGCGGTCGATCGACCCGGTGGGTGTGCGTGTCGCCGTGTATCAGCAGCAGTGGCCGCGGGTCATGTTTCGCCCAGGCGACCAGCCGGTCGAGGAACCAGGCGTAGCGCCCCGATACCGCGCCGCGCGCGTGTGCAGCAAAGCCCGGGTTGGCGTGGAAGGCGATCACCGTCGCGCGCACCGCCGGCGTTCCGGCCTGCGCGGCGCTCTCGTCCAGCCAGTCGAGCACCGTGCGGCGCAGTGCCTGCGCGGCAGCGTTGTCGGGCAGCGGGCTGCCCGGCAGATTCACGGTGATGAACAGCACGCCCTTCCGTATCCAGCGGGCGTTCTCCGGCGCGGCGGCCTGCCGCTGCAGCGGCAACGCGGGAGGCGCGCTGAAGAATCGGCGGCGCAGGGCATCCAGCCGTTCGAACGGGTCGTGGCCGCCGGCCGACGCGCGCGCGCAGTCCAGCCAGTCGTTGTCGCCGGCCAGCAGCACCCAGGGGTGTCGTGAGGCGTTCAGCAGGGTCTGCCGGTCCGCGTACAGCGCGTCATCGCAGGGCTGGTTGCCTCTTTTCAGGTCACCGACGTGCAGGGAGAAGTCGAGCGGCTGACGTGCCTGCTCGGCCAGCAGGTCGATCGCCAGTTCGCGCTCGACGCGACTGTAGGGCATGTCGCCCCAGACGGCGAAGGACAGCCGGTCGTCCGCCTGTGCGGCAAGTGCCAGCAACGCCGGCAGCAGCAGGAGAGATCGCGTTGCCGGCGCCCGGCCGGGCGCGAGCACCCGGAAAGTGCGTCGCAGCGCGCTGCAGATGCATCGGGCGAGGCGGCCGTGCTCGATGCGCCAGCGGCGCAGACGGTGAAGACCGTCCTCGGCATACGGAAAGAAAACGGATCGGAACATCAAGGCGCAGGGCGAAACCGCCGTAAGTGACAGAGATGCCGTGCTGAGCGGCAATCCCTACCTTACGTCACTTTCGGCACGATGCAGAACTTCTTCACCTCCGGCTCCGACCATCCTGCGCTGATCCTGCCGATGACACACGACCCGGTGCTGGTCGCGCTGTCGCTGCTGGTCGCGGTCGTGACCTCGCTGGTCGCCCTGTACACGGTGGGCCAGTCGGAGCAGGCGCCGCATCAGCGCATGGCGTGGCTGATCAAGCTCGGTTGCGGGCTGGCGCTGGGCGGCGGCGTATGGGCCATGCATTTCATCGCGATGCTGGCGCTGGACCTGTGCGTGACCGTGCGCTACGACCCGTGGATCACGCTCGCTTCCATGCTGCCCAGCCTGCTCGCCGCGCTGGCCACCATACACATGATGACGCGCCCATCGCTGACGCCGCGCCAACTGCTGGCGGGCGGCGTGCTGATGGGCGGCGGCATCGGCCTGATGCACTACACCGGCATGCAGGCCATGCACATGGAAGCCCAGCTGCGCTACGACCCGCTGATGTTCGCTGCGTCGATCGCGGTGGCGGTGGTGCTGGCGACGCTGGCACTGTGGGTGAAGTTCTTCGTGCCCATCGCCGATCGCCGCTGGCGTCTGGCGGTGAGCGGAACCGTGATGGGGCTGGCGATCGCCGGCATGCACTACGCCGGCATGGCGGCCGCGCGCTTCACCGGCGTCGCCGAGAGCGCGCCACAGGTCGACACCCTGGTGCTCAGCGTGCTCGTCGTGATCGGCACCGTGGGGCTGACCGGTTTTGCCCTCGGCAGCAATGCGCTGCTGCGCTACCGGCAGATGGTCGATCAGCTCAGCGCGAGCGAGGCGCGCATGCGCGCGCTGCTGGCGACACCGGTGGACGGCGTCGTCATGCTCGACGCGCAAGGCATCGTGCAGACGATGAACCCGACTGCCGAGCAGATGTTCGGCTGGCGCGAGGCGGAGATGCGCGGACGTGACTTCCGTGTACTGCTGGCGCCCGACGAGAGCGAAACCTACGCCGGCTATCTGGCGGAGTTCAGGCGCACGCGCGTGCCTTCGCTGGCGGGCCGGCGGCGCGAGATCGTCGGCCGCCGCCGCGATGGCAGCGAACTGCCCATGCATGTGTCGATCGGCCACGCCAGCCTGCGCGAGGGCGACATGTTCGTCTGCTACACCGCCGACATTTCGAACTTCAAGGAAATGGCCCGCGCGGTGCGCGAGAGCGAGGCGCAGCTGCGCTCGCTCATCGGCAACATTCCGGGCGTCGCCTACCGCTGCCTGATGGATGCGCACTGGACCATGCTGTTCATGAGCGACGCCACGCTGACCCTGACCGGTTACCCGAGCTCGGACTTCGTCGGTGAGAACCCGATCCGCAGCTTCAACGACATCACGCATCCGGACGACGTCGCCCATAACTGGACGGTGGTCGAGGCGTCGATCCGCGACCACCGGCCCTTCGTCGTCGAGTACCGCATCACCCACGCCGATGGCTCCATCCGCTGGATGTGGGAGCACGGCTCGGCGGTGCGCAACGAGGACGGCGAGATCCAGTGGATAGACGGCGTCATCCTCGACATCACCGAGCGGCGCGAGATCGAGCAGGAACTGCGTGCGGCGAAGGAGCGCGCCGAACAGGCGGCCGCCGCGAAGTCGGCCTTCCTCGCCAACATGAGTCACGAAATACGCACGCCGATGAACGCCATCATCGGCTTCACCGACGTTCTGCTCGGCCGGGAACTGCCGCCCGAGCACCGGCGCCCGCTGGAGATCGTGAGCAATTCCGCGCGCTCGCTGCTGCGCCTGCTGAACGACATCCTCGATACCGCCCGGCTCGAACGGGGCGCGGTCGAGCTGGAAGTGCTCGACTTCGACCTGCCCGAGCTGCTGAACCAGCTGGTGATGACCCTCAACGTGCAGGCGGCCGACAAGGGGCTGACGCTGCGCGTCGATATCGACAGCGGGGTCGGCCGCTACTACCGGGGCGACTCGCTGCGCATCCGTCAGGTACTGACCAATCTGATCGGCAACGCGGTCAAGTTCACCGAGCGCGGCGAGGTCGTGGTGGCCGTGCGGGCGCAGGCGGGCGGCGTTCATTTCGCGGTCAGCGACACCGGCATCGGTATCGCGCCGGAGCGGCTCGACGCCATATTCGAACCGTTCACCCAGGCCGATGCGTCGATGAGCCGCCGCTTCGGCGGGACCGGCCTGGGCACCGCCATCTGCAGGCAGCTGGTCGAACTGATGGGCGGCCGGATCGGCGCACGCAGCACGCCGGGCGAGGGCAGTACCTTCCATTTCACGCTGCCGCTGCGGCCGGGCAGCGCGCCGGTGATCACGCTGGCGTCGCCGACGGCGCTGCCGCCGATGCGGGTGCTCGTCGTCGATGACGTCGAGCAGAACGTCGAACTGCTGGTGTCGCTGCTGACCCGCGACGGCCACGAGGTGAGCGCCTGCACCGAGGCGATCGAATCGGTGGTTCGGGCGGGCGCCGAACGGTTCGACCTCATCCTGATGGATCTGCACATGCCCGGCATGAGCGGCGTCGACGCCACGCGGGCCATCCGCGCCGCCGAACTGCGTGCCGGCCGACCGCCGGTGCCGGTGATCGCACTGACCGCCAGCGTGCTCGACGAGGACCGCGAGGCCGCGAGCAGGGCAGGCATGAACGGATTCGCGACCAAGCCGATCGATCTCGAGGCACTGCTTGCCGAGATCGCGCGCGTGCTCGGGATACGGACGGCCGGCACGGGCGCCGGTGTCGATGACCGCGCCGACGATCCGGTGGTCGACATGAAACGCGCGCTGGCGCTGTGGCGGACCCGCGAGCGCGTCGAGCGGGGCATGCGGAGGCTGCTCGACGAGAACGCCGGACTGATGCAGGAGCTGGATCGTCTCGCGGCCCTGTCGTCGCGTGACGGGCTGCGCGCGCTGGCGCACCGCGTGCGCGGCGTGGCGGCCAATCTGGGGGCTGTTCAACTGGCTGCCGCGCTGGCCGGTCTCGAGGATGCCGCCGCGACCGAACTGCCGTCGTCACTGACGGCACGCATCGCCGAAGTCGGGCGCGCGCTGTCGGCGTTGCGCAGCGAGGTCGCCGGCTGGGGCGACGCGGTCGAGCGACCGCTGGCGAAGGACACGCCAGCGCGCTGCGACGTGCAGGCCGTCCTGGTTCATGCCGACACACTGCTGAAGGCGCTGGAGCGGGGCGAATTCGATGACCTCACGCTGGCGCGTCTGCTGTCGGCGGTCGGTAGCCACTCGGCGAACGCGCTGCTCGGTCCGCTTGCCGAGGCGATCGAGAACTTCGATGGAACGCTTGCGATGACACACCTGCGCAGCCTGATCGCCACCATGCAGGCGATCGACACGGCGCAACTGCACGAGACGGAGGCCTGAATGGACAGGCTGAATCACCCTGCCGGCGCCGCCGGCATCGCCGCGGATGACGCGCGCAAGACCGTGCTGTGCGTCGATGACGAGCCTTCCAACCTGCAGGTGCTCAAGCAGACGCTGCAGGGGGACTACCGTCTGCTGTTCGCGCGCGACGGCCGGCGGGCGATCGAACTGGCGCAGGTCGAAAGACCCGATCTCATCCTGCTCGACGTGATGATGCCGGACCTGGACGGTCACGAGGTCTGCCGCAGGCTGAAGGCGGACGCGCGACTGGCACGTGTGCCGGTGATCTTCGTCACCGCACTGAGCGATGTCGAGGACGAGGCGCGCGGGCTGGAACTGGGTGCCGTGGACTACATCTGCAAGCCGCTCAGCCCGGCCATCGTGCGTGCGCGCGTGCGTACCCATCTGTCGCTGGTCAGCGTGAGCGAACTGATCGAGACACGGCTGCAGGTGATACAGCGGCTCGGACTGGCCGCCGAATACAAGGATAACGAGACCGGCCTGCACGTCATCCGGATGAGCCACTACGCATGCATCCTTGCGCGCGCCGTCGGGTGGAGCGAGCCGCGCGCGCAGGAACTGCTGCATGCGGCACCGATGCACGACATCGGCAAGATCGGCATTCCCGACCACATCCTGCGCAAGCCCGGCAAGTTCGACGACGACGAGTGGGAAATCATGAAAAGCCACGTCGATATCGGCGTGCGCATCATCGGCGAACACGACAGCGGCCTGCTCGCCGTCGCCCGGCGCATCGTCAGCGGGCACCACGAGAAATGGGACGGATCGGGCTACCCGCAGGGCCTGCGCGAGACGGCGATCCCGATCGAGGCACGCATCGTCGCCATCGCCGACGTGTTCGACGCGCTGACCTCGGAGCGGCCCTACAAGAAAGCGTGGTCGGTCGAGGACGCCTGTGCCTTGCTGGTCGAACAGAAGGGACGACACTTCGAGCCGCAGCTGGTCGACCTCTTCCTCGACTGTCTGCCGCAGGTGCTGGAAATCAAGCAGCGCTGGGCCGAACGCGCGCCCGATACGCCCTGAGCGCGGTCAGCGCCTGAAGCGGCGCTTCACGTCGAGCACGCAGCCGGAGCGGTCCTTGTTGCCGAGCGTGCCACAGGCCGCCAGCTCCGCTTCGTAGGCCGCGGCCTCCTCCGGCAGCAGCGGCGTCATCGCCTCACCGGGGAAGCGCTTGCGCGCCTGATCCAGCGTCGCCTCGTACTGCATCCTGCTGCGCGCAAGGCAGTCGTCCCTGAGCTCGGCCGCGACGCGTTCGCACTCGTGGTCGGTACGCGAGCGCTCGATGTCGGCGCGCCGCAGCGCGTCGGCATAACCGCGGCGATCGCCGGCCAGCGTACCGGCGGAGAAGCCGGCGAGCAGCGCGCACAGCACGAGCGGCAGGGCAGGGAGGCAGCGGGACACGCGCGTCGTCCGTAAAGAGATCAGGGAATTCTAGTGATCCCGGCTGTGCCTGCCGTGGTGGAATCCTCTCTGCCGATGTCTGATTTGTGTCCATGCGTTAAGTCGCGGCACAGATCCCGGATCCGTGTCCCCGCTAGCTGCGCAGCAGCACCTCGCCGAACAGCCGGACCTGATCGCCGACGCGCAGATTGCCCAGGCTGTGGCGCACGACGGTGCGCAGTTCGCCGCTCTCCAGCACGATGCTGATGCTGTAGCGCCCGGGCGGTGCGCTCCCGTCCTGCTTGGGCGCATCGGGCGCCTGCGCTTCCAGTGGCTGCTCGACCAGCGGCCACAGCATGTCGATGCGAACGATTTCGCCGTACGGGCTCTCGACGCCATAGGACCACGGCGTGGCGGCGGCGATCACCGCCGCCTCGGCGGTACGGCTGTCGGTGATCGCCGCGTTGTCGGACGGGCGCGCGCATGCCGCGAGCAGCAGTCCGGACAGCACGGCGAGCGTGATCGGCGCGGCGCGCATGGCTGTGCGTCCTACTTGCGTGCTTCGTCCAGCGCTTCCTTCGCCTTGTCGCCGGCGTCCTCGATCTTGTCGCCGGCCTTCTCGACCGCGTTGTCGAGCGCCTTGCCGGCACGTTCGGCCGGACCTTCCTGCTCGCAGGCGGCCAACGTGAAGGCGAAGGCGGCGACGAGGGTGGCAGCTACGGTGCGATGGATGTTCATGTCGGGCTCCCTGTTGTGATGGTCGGCGCACGTGCGCCGCCCCAGCATCTTCTGCATCCGGCGTTGAAAGTTCCGTCGGTGCGCCGCGCTGCAGCGTGTCGGGGCCGTCCTACACGCTGTCTGCGGGCAGCGGTGCGAACAGCGCCTGACCCATCCGTATGCGCTGGCCGGTGCGCACCTGCGGCGCCAGCGCCGCCTGCGCCGGCAGCAAAACGATGATGGTCGAGCCGTGCTCGAACCAGCCCATTTCCTCCCCCCGGCCGACCGTCGAATCGCAGCTCAGCCGGTGCGGACCGGCGTAGCCGGCGTGCAGCGTCAGGTCGACGCAGTGCAGCCGCAGGCTGGCCACCAGGATGGCGGCCACCGGCACCATGACCAGCGGCGTGCCATCGTGCATCCGCGCCGTCAGCACCGCCCGCTCGTTGCGGCAGTAGAGCCGCTCGACGCGGTCGAGCGCCGGCGGATTCACGTTCCAGGTATCGCCCGGAAAGTAGCGCACCTGCTCGACGCGGCAGTCGGTCGGTGCGTGAAAGCGGTGGTACATCGATGCGGTGATGCGCAGGGTGACGTACTGCCCGTCGCGCATCTGTGCGGCCAGCGTCTCGTCGTCCAGCAGCTCGCCCAGCGTGTAGCGCATGCCCTTGGCCTGCAGCAGCGTGTCGCCGTCGATGCGGCCGAGCGCGCCGACGATGGCGTCACAGGGGCTTACCAGCGTGTCCGGACGCGGGTCGACCGGCCGAGCGCCGTCGCGCAGTTCGCGGATGAAGGCGTCGTGCAGACTGGCGAAGCGCGCCTTCTTCGCCTCCGACAGATCGACCTCGCCGAAGGTCTTCCACAGTGCAATCGACACATCACGCAGCAGCGGCTGTTCGATCCGGCTGAAGCGGCCGAACCAGCGAGTCAGTGTCGCGCGCGGCAGCCGGTTGGTCAGCGCGAAGTTCAGCGCGTCGTGAGCCAGCAGCCGCTGGAACAGGTTGCGTGCAGTCACGGTTGCGTAACCTCGCGCTGATACATGTGCAACATATGAACGAGTCCCTTCCTCTGTATGTAGCCGGCGCCGCGGCGCTGGCAGCGCTGTTGCCGCGGCTGCACCGCCGGCTCCAGCTTTCGCGGGCCAAGCACCGCTCGCTCGCCGGCCATTCGAAAATGTCGCGGCGGGTAGCGAAGTTGCTGCCCTTCTATGAATTCGACGAGGCCGCCTTCTACGTGGCCGACGGCGCACCCGAGGAGATCGCCTCCCGCCGTCGCAGCGGCTTCGAGGCGCTGTCCATGCTCTACGCACAGCGTTTCGCGCGTACCCGGGCGCTGACCGACGAGGCGCAGCCCATGGTGTCGGACATGCAGTTCACCGGCAGCTACCGCGTGCCTTTCCAGTTCAGCCGTCACGTGCGCCGCCACCTGAAGGCCGGTTCCTTCGTGCAGTCGTCGGCCGGCGTCACGCTGACCGACCTCGACGGCAACGTGTTCTACGACCTCGCCGGCTCCTATGGCGTGAACGTGTTCGGCTACGACCTCTACAAGGGCTGTATGGCGCGGGGCGCGGCGGCGGTCGAGGCGCTCGGTCCGGTGCTCGGCGCCTACCATCCGCTGCTGGCCGACAACGTGAAGCGGCTGTGCGCGATCTCTGGCATGGAAGAGGTGTCCTTCCACATGTCGGGTACCGAGGCGGTGATGCAGGCAGTGCGGCTGGCGCGCTATCACACCGGCCGCAGTCACCTCGTGCGCTTCTGCGGCGCCTACCACGGCTGGTGGGGCGATGTTCAGCCCGGCGTCGGCAATCCGACCGCAGCCGAGCACACCTATACGCTGAAGGACATGCACGAGGACACGCTGCGCGTGCTGCGCACCCGGCGCGACATCGCCTGCGTGCTGGTCAATCCGCTGCAGGCGCTGCACCCGAACGCCGGCGCGCCGGGCGACTCGTCGCTGGTCGACGGCGGCCGCCGTGCCGGCTACGACCGCGCGGCCTATACCGCCTGGCTGCAGCAGTTGCGCGAGGTGTGCACCGAGCGCGGCATCGTGCTCATCTTCGACGAGGTGTTCCTCGGCTTCCGGCTGGCGAAGGGCGGTGCGCAGGACTACTTCGGCGTACGCGCCGATCTGGTCACCTACGGCAAGACGCTGGGCGGCGGCTACCCGGTCGGCGTCGTCTGCGGCCCGCACCGCTTGATGAAGCGCTACCGCGACGACCGGCCGGCCGACATCTGCTTCGCCCGCGGCACCTTCAATTCGCATCCGCACGTGATGGCGGCGATGAACGAATTCCTGAAGCTGCTCGACACGCCGCAGATCGAAGCGATCTACCGCGGCGCCGACGCCGTGTGGGACGCGCGCGCCGAGCGCCTGAACGAGCGCCTGCGCACCGACGGCCTGCCGGTGCGCGTCGCCCACATGCAGTCGATCTGGACCGTCACCTACACCGTGCCGTCGCGCTACAACTGGATGCTGCAGTACTACCTGCGCGCCGAGGGCCTGGCGCTGAGCTGGGTCGGCACCGGCCGCTTCATCTTCAGCCTGAACTATGGCGACAGCGACTTCGACGCGGTGTGCGAGCGCTTCGTCGCGGCGGCGAAGACGATGGAAGCCGACGGCTGGTGGTGGACGCCGCCCGGCGCCAGCAACAAGGCCATACGCCGGCGCATCCTGCGTGAAATGCTGACGCGGAAGCGCTGAGCGGCCTGCGGACCGGCGTGCGCCTGGTGCGCTGCGCCCATCGGGCACGCACGCGATCCGGATCACGCAGATGAAAACGGGGAAGGGCGACGCCCTTCCCCGTATGTCATCTAACCGAAAGTCTGCGCGCAATTCAGGCCTTCGCTGCGTGCTGCGCGTGCATCGGATCGATCAGTTCGCCGCGCAGCAGCGCCAGCGGCGCGCGGTGGTAGAGCTTCACGTCGTGGAAAGGATCGGTGGTGATCTTGGTCGCCCACACCAGACCGGTCTGCACGCCCTGCAGGTGGAACAGGTGCAGCGTGCGGAAGATGAGGCCGCCGATGCCGATGGCGATCCAGGTGACCGACATGTTGTACAGGAAGCCGCGCGCGTCGGTGTGCGGTTCGAACAGGCCGAACAGCGTCGGGTCGATGTAGAGCGCCAGCGGTGACGCCGCCCAGATCGCCATCAGCACCACCTTGCGGCGCAGGTTGTAGCCGACCTTGATGTCTTCCTTGTGCTCGTGCGTCGCCTGATTGATGTGGTCGTAGCCCTTGGGCTCGAAGAAGAAGTGGCCGGCCTGGCGCGACACCATGGCTACGCCCCAGCTCAGCAGTGCGGCGATCACCGGGTCGACGAAAAGCATGACGTAGGCGCACAGGAAGCTCAGCGCGCTGAGCAGATGCAATGCCTGGTTGATGCGGCTGTGGTGGTAGTAGCGGTGATCGTCCCAGCGCTGGATGCGCAGTTCTTCGAAAAAGGAATGCATGTAAGTCCTCCTGTCAGTGTGGCGAGACTAGGAAGACAGGGTTACGGCCGGAATGCAGTTCGTCTAAGAATTGGTGACAGATCCGCATCGCGATCCGGCTGCAGTGCGCGTAGCGAAAGCTTCACCGAAGCTTCACGAAAGCTGGCGGCCTCGCTGCCGATAGGCACTCGGGTCCATGAATACAACAGACAGACATGCACACCTCTTCCGACAAGCTGAACCAGACCGCGCTGCGCGCACTGATCGATGGCCGCGCGCTGGGCATGGTGTTCCAGCCCATCGTCCGCCTCGATGACGCGGCCGTCGTGGCGCACGAGGCGCTGGTGCGCGGCCCCGAGGGCGGGGCGCTGCATCTGCCGGCGGTGCTGTTCGCCACCGCGCGTTCCATCGGCCTCGAAGCCGAACTCGAAATCGCTTGCGTCGAGGCGGCGGTGCGCCAGTTCGATCCGGCAACGCCGGGCCAGCTCTATGTCAATTGCAGCGCCGGCACCATCCGCCACCTCGGCTCGGAAGGCTGTGTCGGCCTGCTGACGCTGCTGGCCGAACAGGCGCTGTCGCCGGCACGGCTGGTGCTGGAACTGACCGAGCACGAGCGGGTGACCGACGTCGATTCGCTGCGCGTGAGCCAGGCGCGGCTGTCGGCGCTGGGCATCGTCGTCGCGCTCGACGACTTCGGCGACGGGCGTTCCAGCCTGCGTCTGTGGGCCGAACTGGCGCCCCCACGGGTGAAGCTGGACCGCTATTTCACGCACGGCATCCACACCGACAGCCGGCGCGTCGAGGCGGTGCGTGCCGCGGTGCAGCTGGCACGCTCCTTCGGCGCCGAACTGGTGGCCGAGGGCATCGAGCACGAGGCCGAACTGGCAGTGCTGCGCGACCTCGGCGTGCATTTCGGGCAGGGCTATCTGCTCGGGCGGCCGCAGGGGCAGACGGTCAGTCACATGCAGCCGACGGTGATCGCGCTGATGCGGTCGCGGCAGATCGCGGTGCTGCCGGACACCCCGCATCGAGACATGAGCACCGGCACGGTGAGCCGGCTGGCGATCTCGGCGCCTGCGGTGGAGCCGGATACGCCCAATCTGACGGTGGTGCAGGTGTTTGCCGATCACCCCGAACTGCTGGCGCTGCCCGTGCTGGAGCAGGGCATCCCGGTCGGGCTGATCAACCGGCGCAGTTTCATGGACCTGTACACCCAGCCCTATCACAAGGAGGTCTACGGCAAGCGGCCCTGCGCACTGTTCATGAATCCGAATCCGCTACGGGTCGAGCGCAGCACGCCGCTGGAATCGATGAGCACCGTGCTGGCCGGCGAGGACCAGCGCTATCTGTACGACGGCTTCGTCGTCACCGAGCATGGCCGCTACGTCGGCGTGGCGACCGGCGAGAGCCTGGTGCGCGCGGTGACCGAAATGCGCATCGAAGCGGCGCGGCACGCCAATCCGCTCACCTTCCTGCCGGGCAACATTCCGATCACAGAGCATCTGCAAAGGCTGATGGCGGGCCGGGCGAATTACGCGGCGTCCTACTTCGACCTGAACAACTTCAAGCCTTTCAACGACCTCTACGGCTATTACCGCGGCGACGAAATGATCAAGCTGGCGGCGCGCAGCATCCAGCATGAGGCGGATCCGCTGCGCGATTTCGTCGGCCACGTCGGTGGCGACGATTTCATCGTGCTGTTCCAGAGCGAGGACTGGCAGGCGCGCTGCGAGCGCATCATCGCTCGCTTCAATTCAGAGGCGCGCGGCCTGTTCAATGCGGAAGAACTGGCCAGCGGCTGCATGGAGGGCGAGGACCGCCGGGGCAACCGCACCCGCTTTCCGCTCACCACGCTGTGTGCCGGCGTGGTGCTGGGGCAGGGCGGCGGCTTCCGTACCGCCGAGGAGGTCGCTTCGGCCGCAGCCAGCGCCAAACGGCAGGCCAAGGCGAGCGGCGGCGGCCTGCACGTGCAGGCCGCCGGTTGCAGCGCCAACGACGCGGCGCCGGAGGTGCCGGCGCTCGACGTGGCGTGACGCCGTCAGGCGCTCAGAACAGTTCGTCCTTGCGCAGGTAGCGCCACTTGCCGACCGGCAGGTCGGCCAGCGGAACGCGGCCGATGCGCACGCGCTTGAGCGCGACGACTTCGAGGCCGACCAGTTCGCACATGCGGCGGATCTGGCGCTTCTTGCCCTCGCGCAGCACGAAGCGCATCTGCTCCTCGTTCTGCCAGCTCACCTTGGCCGGCTTCAGTGCCTCGCCGTCCAGCTCCAGGCCGTGGTTCAGCAGCTTCAAGGATTCCTCGGGGAAATCTTCGGACAGTGCGCCGTGGCCGAAGGGCTTGGTCGCGCGCACGCGCACCAGGTATTCCTTCTCGATGGTCGAGTCCTCGCCGATCAGCTGGCGGGCGACGCGGCCGTCCTGGGTCAGCACCAGCAGGCCGTGCGAATCGATGTCGAGACGGCCGGCCGGCGCCAGGCCGCGCAGGTGGTTGCGGTTGAACTTCAGACCCGAGCGGTCGCCGGCCCACTGGTTTTCCGGCAGGAAGAGCACGCTGGCCGGCTCGTGGCCGTCCTCGGCCTGGCCGCTGACGTAGCCGACCGGCTTGTGCATCAGCACGGTCACGCGCAGCGCCTGATCGGCGCGTGCCTGCTTGTGCACCTCGACCTTCTGGTGCGGCAGCACGCGCTGGCCCAGCAGCGCCACCTCGCCATCGACCGTGACCCAGCCGCGGGCGATCCAGTCGTCCGCCTCGCGGCGCGACGCGGCACCGCGGTCGGCCAGCCAGCGCGACACGCGGATGCCGTCCTTCGCCTCGTCGCCATCGTCGCCCTTTTCGGCCTGCACACGACCCAGCCTGTCGGTCTCGCGCTCGTCCCAGGCCTTGGCCGGACGCACTGGCGCCGCCTTGGGCGGACGCGGCTTGAAATCGCCGCCGGCGCGCGCGGGGCGGGTGTCGCCTTCGCTGCGACGCGGCGGACGGTCACCGAATTCCTTGCGCGGCGGGCGTTCGCCGGCATTCCCACCCGATTCGCTGCGGGCGGGGCGCTCGCGGTTCTCCCACGGCTTGCGTTCGCCGGATTCGGCGCGCGGCGCACGGGCGTCGCGTTCCGGGCGGGGTGTCCATTCGCGCTTCTCGCCAGCCGGGCGCGGCGGACGGTCACCGAAGTCCTTGCGCGGCGGGCGATCACCCGATTCGCTGCGGGCGGGACGCTCGCGGTTCTCCCACGGCTTGCGTTCGCCGGATTCGGCGCGCGGCGCACGGGCGTCGCGGTCCGGGCGGGGTGTCCATTCGCGCTTTTCGCCAGCCGGGCGCGGAGGGCGGTCACCGAAGTCCTTGCGCGGCGGGCGCTCGCCATCCGGACGTGCAGCACGCGGCTTGCGTGCCGGGGCGTCCTTGGCGGCGGGTTTGGCGTAGGGCTTGGCGGCCGGCGCAACCTGCGTCGTGTTGCGGCTCAGCGTACGCGACTTGGCCGTGCTGTTGCGTACCGGCTTGCGGGCCGGGTTGCGGTCGGTCGGCGTGTCGTCGTCGGATTTGCGCGGCAAACCCAGTTTGGTGCGGGTGGTCATCGGCGTGAAAACATTCTGTGGACCCGACAGCATAGCGGGGTCTTGAAATGCCGGGGGGAAGTCTCCATATCCCGCCGTTGTCATTCCACCCTACGTCTATTGATTCGGAGTTGTCATGTCGGACACCGCAACCGCCCAGACCATGAATTTCCAGGCCGAGGTGAAGCAGCTGCTGCACCTGATGATCCACTCGCTGTACAGCAACCGCGACATCTTCCTGCGCGAACTGGTGAGCAACGCCTCGGACGCCTGCGACAAGCTGCGCTTCGAAGCCATCGCCAACCCGGCGCTGCTCGAGTCCGATGCCGACCTGAAGATACGTGTCGCCTACGACAAGGCGGCGCGCACCATCACCATCACCGACAACGGCATCGGCATGTCGCGTGAGGATGCGATCTCGCATCTGGGCACCATCGCCCGCAGCGGTACCAAGGAGTTCTTCTCCAGCCTGACCGGCGACCAGAAGAAGGACGCCAACCTGATCGGCCAGTTCGGCGTCGGTTTCTACTCCGCCTTCATCGTCGCCGACACCGTCACCGTGAACACCCGCCGCGCCGGCCTGCCGGCCGAACAGGGCGTGCGCTGGTCCTGCTCGATGACCGGCGACACGGCCGGCGAGTACTCGGTGGAAAACATCACCAAGGCCGACCGCGGCACCGAAATCGTGCTGCATCTGCGCGAGGAACAGGACGAACTGCTGTCCGGCCTCAAGCTGCGTTCCATCATCCGCGAGTACTCGGACCACATCCTGCAGCCGGTGGTGATGAAGAAGGAAGAGTGGAAGGATGGCGAGCAGGTCATTACCGACGAGGACGAGACGGTCAACCAGGCCAGCGCGCTGTGGACCCGCTCGAAGTCGGACATCAGCGACGAGCAGTACGTCGAGTTCTACAAGCACGTCGCCCACGACTTCAGTGATCCGCTGGCGTGGACCCACGCCCGGGTCGAGGGCCGTCACGAATACACGCAGCTGCTCTACATCCCTTCGCGCGCGCCGTTCGACATGTGGGACCGCAACGCCAGCCACGGCCTGAAGCTCTACGTGCGCCGCGTGTTCATCATGGACGACGCCGAAAAGCTGCTGCCGGCCTATCTGCGCTTCGTGCGCGGCGTGGTCGATTCGGCCGACCTGCCGCTCAACGTGTCGCGCGAAATCCTGCAGGAAAGCCGCGACATCGACACCATCCGTTCCGGCTGCACGAAGAAGATCCTGTCGGTGCTGGAAGACCTCGCCGAAAACCAGAAGGACAAGTACGCCACCTTCTGGAAGGAATTCGGCCGTGTGCTGAAGGAAGGCGTGGGCGAAGACCAGGCCAACCGCGACAAGGTGGCCGGCCTGCTGCGTTTCGCCTCGACCCACCTGGATACCGAGGAGCAGTCGGTGTCCTTCGCCGACTACATCGGCCGCATGAAGGAGGGCC
>JAVEVQ010000024.1:0-4335 GCA_034004945.1 Methyloversatilis sp.
CACTCGTGGGACGACATGGTGGCCGGCACCACCTTCCTGTACGAGGCGGCGCACGAAACCCGGCTCGGTACCGAAAAATTCATGATCGACGGCCGCCACAGCGGCACCGGCGGCGGCAACCACTTCGTGCTCGGCGGCGCCACCGTGGCCGACTCGCCCTTCCTGCGCCGCCCCGACCTGCTGCGCAGCCTGATCAGCTACTGGCACAACCACCCGTCGCTGTCCTATCTGTTCTCCGGCCTGTTCATCGGCCCGACCAGTCAGGCGCCACGGATCGACGAGGCGCGCAACGACGCGGTGCACGAGATCGAGATCGCCTTCGCCGAGATCGATCGCCGCACGCGCGACATGGGCTACACGCCGCCGTGGATGATCGACCGCATCCTGCGCAATCTGCTGGTCGACTCGACCGGCAACACGCACCGCACCGAGTTCTGCATCGACAAGCTGTTCTCGCCGGACGGCCCGACCGGCCGCCTCGGCCTGCTGGAGATGCGCGCCTTCGAGATGCCGCCGCATGCGCGAATGAGCCTCACCCAGCAACTGATGCTGCGCGCGCTGATCGCCCGCTTCTGGCAGCAGCCCTACCGGCCGGTACGACTGAAGCGCTGGGGCACCGAACTGCATGACCGCTACATGCTGCCGCACTTCGTCTGGGACGACCTGCGCGACGTGGTCGAGGAATTGCGTGCCTTCGGCTACCCGATGGAACTGGACTGGTTCGCGCCGCACTTCGAATTCCGCTTCCCGAAGATGGGCGCTTTCGCCGCGCGCAATGTTCACGTCGAACTGCGCAGCGCACTGGAGCCGTGGCACGTAATGGGCGAAGAAGGCGCACCCGGCGGCACCGTGCGCTACGTCGACTCGTCGGTCGAACGGCTGCAGGTGAAGGTGCAGGGACTGATGGACGAGCGGCACGTACTGGCGGTGAATGGCCGGCGCATTCCACTGCAGCCCACCGGGCGCGTCGGCGAATTCGTCGCCGGCGTGCGCTACCGCGCCTGGCAGCCGGCAGCGTGCCTGCACCCGACCATTGCGCCGCACAGCCCGCTGGTGTTCGACCTGGTGGACGACTGGATGAAGCGCTCGATGGGCGGCTGCCAGTACCACGTCGCCCACCCGGGCGGTCGCAATTTCGAAACCTTCCCGGTCAATGCCTATGAAGCGGAAGGCCGCCGGCTGGCGCGCTTCTTCGCGATGGGCCATACGCCGGGCCACGTGTCGGCACCGCCGGAGGAGCGCAATCCGGACTTCCCGTTCACGCTCGATCTGCGGCGCTGAGCACGCAAACGCGGACGGACCGAAGAGCGGCGCATCGAAGGATGCGCCGCCGCATCGCCGGCTGGCTTCGCACCCGATCGTCCTCGTAGCCTGCGCCGCGCGCCGGCCTGCGGCACAATGCGGCTTTCGCATCACGCCCTGCCCGTCTTGATCCACTGGACCCGTCAGATGCTGTGGCGGCTGCTCGCCGCAGTGTCGGTACTGTTGGGCGTCATCGGCGCCTTCCTGCCCGTACTGCCGACCGTGCCCTTCCTGCTGCTCGCCGCCTGGGCCGCCGGTCGCGGCTGGCCGGCGCTGGAGGCGAAGCTGCTCGCCCACCCGAAGTACGGGCCGCACATCACCCACTGGCGCGAGCACGGCGCGGTTCCGCGTCGCGCCAAATGGCTGGCCAGCGCAATGATGCTGTTCAGTGCCAGCACGCTGTGGTTCAGTCCGGTGCCGCCCTGGGTACGCGGCAGCGTGTGGCTCATCCTGATCGTCGTCGCCAGCTGGCTGTGGACGCGGCCCGAGCCGGCCGGCGACGACTGACGCAGCGGACTCAGGGCAGCGCCGGATAGTCGGTATAGCCCTCGGCACCCCCGCCATACATCAGCTCGGCACGCAGCGGATTCAGCGGCGCGTCGTCGCGCAGCCGGCGCACCAGATCCGGATTGGAAATGAACGGCCTGCCAAAGGCGATCGCATCGGCTGCACCCGCTTCGACCCTGGCTTGCGCGCTCGTGCGATCGAAGCCGTTGTTCACGATCCAGCCGCCGCCGAACGCCTTCTTCAGCGCGTCGTAGTCGAAGGGCTGGGCCAGATCGGCCGGTTCGCGCGGGCCGCCGGTTTCGCCCTCGATCATGTGCACGAAGGCGAGGCCGAGCGGTGCCAGCCGCTCGATCAGGCGACCGTACAGCGCCTGCGGATTGCTGTCGCGCGCCGTGTCGCTGAAGGTGGTGATCGGCGACAGGCGGATGCCGGTGCGTGCGGCGCCGATTTCCGCGGCCACCGCCTGCATCACTTCGACGACCAGGCGGATGCGGTTGTCGATGGAACCGCCATACGGGCCGCTGCGGTCGTTCACGCTGTCGCGCATGAACTGGTCCAGCAGGTAGTTGTTGGCGGCATGCACCTCGACGCCATCGAATCCGGCGTCGATGGCGTTGCGCGCGGCACGGCGGTAGTCGTCGACGATGCCCGGCAGTTCGTCGTCACGCAGCGCACGCGGTTCGGACACCGGCACGAAGCCCTCCTTCGTGTAGGTCTGCGCATTGGGCCGGCGCGCGGTCGACGAAACCGGCGCCGCGCCGCCCGGCAGCAGCGAAGTATGCGAAATGCGACCGACATGCCACAGCTGCAGCACGATGCGACCGCCGGCGGCATGCACCGCATCGGTCACCTTGCGCCAGCCGGCGACCTGCTCGGCCGAGTGGATGCCCGGGGTGTCGAGATAGCCCTGCGCCATCGGCGAAATCTGCGTCGCCTCGGCGATGATGAGGCCGGCGCTCGCGCGCTGGCGGTAGTACTCGACCGTCAGCGGTCCCGGCACATTGCCGGCCTGCGCGCGGTTGCGCGTCAGCGGTGCCATGACGATGCGGTTGGCCAGAGCGATGTCACCCAGCCGGGTCGGTTCGAACAGCGAAGTCATTCAGTTCTCCGTGTATGGATGTGGGTGGGGTCGCCGCCATTGCGGCGCCCCGGAAAAGAGGATCAGAAACCCTGGAGCACGATCTTTCCGCGTGCGCGACCGCTTTCCAGCAGTGCGTGCGCGCGGCGCAGGTTTGTGGCGTTGATGACGCCGAAATGTTCACCCAGCGTGCTGTGCAGCCGACCGGCGTCCACCATGTCAGCCACTTCGTCGAGCAGGCGCCCCTGTTCGGCCATGTCGTCGGTCTGGTAGAGCGAACGCGTGAACATCAGTTCCCAGTGCAGAGACAGGCTCTTGCGTTTCAGCGCCATCACGTCGAGCGGATGCGCCGGATCGTCGATCAGGCCGAGCCGCCCCTGCGGCGCCAGCGCCTCGACGATCTGCGGGTAGTGATGATCGGTGTGCGTCAGGCTGGCCGCATGGGTGACGGAAGCGATGCCGGCTTCGCGCAGCGCCTCGGCCAGCGGGCGGCGGTGATCGATCACGTGATGCGCACCGAGCCGGGTCACCCAGTCGGCGGTTTCGCTGCGCGAAGCGGTGGCGATCACCGTGGTACGGGTCAGCGCCCGGGCGAGCTGGATCATGATCGAGCCGACACCGCCGGCTGCGCCGACGATGAGCAGACGCCCCTCGGCGTCCCGCAGCTGCAGCCGGTCGAACAGCAGCTCCCAGGCGGTGATGGCGGTCAGCGGCAGTGCGGCTGCCTCGGCGAAACCGAGCGATGAAGGCATGCGGCCGACCAGGCGTTCATCCACCGCCTGGAACTCGGCGTTGCTGCCCTGGCGGGTCAGATCGCCGGCGTACCAGACGCGATCGCCCGGGCGGAAGCGCGTCACCTGCTCGCCCACCGCCTCGACCACGCCGGCGGCATCCCAGCCGGGCACACGCCACCCGCCGTCAGCCGGCGGCGCGTGAAAACGGCGCACCTTGGTATCGACCGGATTGACCGCGATCGCCTCGATGCGCACGAGCAGGTCGCGGCCGCGGGCTTCAGGACGCGGAAGGTCGATATCGACCAGGCTGTCCTCGCGCTCGACCGGCAGGTTCTCCCTGAAGGCAACGGCTTTCATGCTGTGACTCCTGTCCACTTCATGAAGGCATGTTACAGACCTGCAGATCGATTGATAATCCAGCGTCCGCTCAATACATATTCAAATGATTTTTGAAGATAGAGCCGCCATGAATCCGCGCGACCTGACGCTTTCGCAACTCGAACTTTTCGTGCGCATCGCCGAAGCCGGGTCGCTCAGCGCCGCTGCGCGCCAGTTGCAGCTGACGCCGGCAGCCGCCAGCGCCGCGCTGAAGCGGCTCGAATCGGCCTTCGGGGCGCGGCTGGTCGAGCGCTCGACGCGCTCGATGCGGCTGACCGCCGAGGGCGAACTGCTGCGCGACCACGCCCGGCGCGCGCTGGGTGACATCGACGACGC
>JAVEVQ010000024.1:4435-47017 GCA_034004945.1 Methyloversatilis sp.
TGAAGCGGCTCGAATCGGCCTTCGGGGCGCGGCTGGTCGAGCGCTCGACGCGCTCGATGCGGCTGACCGCCGAGGGCGAACTGCTGCGCGACCACGCCCGGCGCGCGCTGGGTGACATCGACGACGCCCGCGCCCTGCTCGGCGCCGGCCGCGAAACGCTGTCCGGCGACATCCACCTCGCTGCGCCGTCCGACCTCGGCCGCGGCGCGCTGTCGGCCATGCTGGACCGCTTCATCGAGCAGCATCCGGGCGTGCGGCTGACGCTCTACGTGTCGGACACGCTGCAGGACCTGGTGCGCGAGCGGGTCGATCTGGCGGTGCGCTACGGCGAACTGCCGGATTCGTCGCTGGTCGCGCGCCGGCTGCACGTCACCCGGCGCGTGGTGGTGGCCTCGCCGGAGTACATCGCACGCCACGGCGCGCCGCAGCATCCGTCCGATCTGACGCGGCACAACTGCATCGCGCTCTATCGCAGCGGACGCCCGCATCTGGCCTGGCGCTTCGAGCGCGGCGGCGTCGACACGACCGTGCGCGTGCAGGGCAACCGGCTCGCCTACGACGGCGCGCTGGTGCGCCAGTGGGTGCTGCAGGGTCTGGGCATCGCCACCAAGGCGCGACTGGACGTGGTGGACGACCTGCACGCGGGGCGCCTGGTCGAACTGCTGACCGACTGGCGCGGCGAGGATTTCCCGCTGCACGCGATGCTGCCCGCCGGCCGGCACATGCCGCTGCGGGTCAGGCGCCTGCTCGACTTCCTCGGCGAGCGTTTCGCTCAGATCGAGCCGGACGCGCTGCCCGGCGGCTGAGCGATGCGTATCGGCCCGCGCCAGTCGGCATCGGCATCGCGCACGTCTCCACCCTGGGTGATCACGACGCACCCATCGCGCGCCAGCTGGCGGGCAACGTCGCGGACCCTGGGCATCAGCCGGCGCCAGTCCGGCGACAGCACGCGCGCGATTTCGGACGGACAGACCGAACGTCCGGGCGCGCGCCGGGCGACCAGCGCGAGCAGCGTTTCCGCGATGCGCCCGTCGCTTAGCGCGTCATCGGCCGCGCCGGGTCGCTGCACCACTCGCTCCACGAGCCAGGGTAGAGCTGCGCACCGGACAGGCCCGCCACTTCGAGCGCCAGCAGGTTGTGGCAGGCGGTAACGCCGCTGCCGCACTGCATGACCAGCGAGGCCGGCTCGCGATCGCCGATCAGCGCCCGCCATTCGGCGCGCAGCAGGTCAGCCGGCTTGAAACGGCCGTCATCGCCGAGATTGAGCTTGAAGAAGCGATTGACCGCACCGGGAATGTGGCCGCCCACCGGGTCCAGCGTCTCGTTCTCACCACGGAAGCGGTCCGGCGCACGGGCATCGACCAGCAGACGCCCGCCATGCTCCAGACTGGCGAGCACCGCGTCGGCATCCAGCGTCGGCTCGACGGCGGCGAGCGGGTAGTCGGTGGACGGCAGATGACGCACCGTGGTGTCGAGTGCGCCACCGACGGCCTTCCATGCGCCCAGACCGCCATCGAGCACCGCGGCATCACGATGACCGACCCAGCGCAGCATCCACCACAGGCGGGCGGCGAACATGCCACCGGCGTCGTCATAGGCCACCACGCGGTGCGCCGGCGAAATGCCGCGCGCACCGAGCAGCGCAACGAAATCCTGTGGCGACGGCAACGGGTGACGACCATTGCGGCCGGTCTTCGCCGCCGACAGGTCGCGATCAAGATGCATGAACAGCGCGCCTGGGATGTGCGCCTCGCGCCAGGCAGCCTCGCCGGCATCCGGTTGCGCCAGATCGTGGCGGCAGTCGACGACGACCACGCGGGCATCCCCCGCCGCAGCGGCCAGTTCAGCCGCGGAAATGAGCACACTCATCGTTCAGACGGTCTCCGCCAGCCAGTCACGCGCCGCCGCTTCGTCGTCGAACACGGTCACGTCGGCGTCGACGAACACCTGCGACAACCAGGCCGTCCACGCCACCCACGGCGTGCCGGCGATCACCGCGATACGACCGAAGTCGTGGCTGTGCGCGCGGGCGAAGCGCAGTTCCTCGAGCGCCATGTCGAGCGTGAAGTCGGTCATCTGCCGCAGATCGATCAACAGATTCACGACACCTTCGAATCTGATCCGGTAATTGACCAGATCCTCGAACTCGCGGTAGTCGGCCAGCGTGAATTCGCCGAAGGCCGCCACCGTCACCAGATTGCCGCTGTATTCGCTCGTGATCATTCTTCTTACCTCCAGGGGTCTGCCGACACAGGGGCGGGGACTCGCCCCGCACTTCGACTATAGCTTCGCCGGCGGCGGATTGAGCATCGCCAGCACGCCACTTGCGACAATCAGCACCATGCCCAGCCAGACCGCGGCGGACGGCACATCGTTCCACAGCAGCACACCATAGAGCGTGGAGAAGGCCACCGTCGTATAGGCAAGACTGGCCGCCACCAGCGTGCGTCCGCCCTTGTAGGCCGCAGTCATGCACAGCTGCGCGGCGGCGCCGAACACGCCGACGCCCAGCAGCAGCGCGCAGGTGCGCTGATCCGGCAGATGAAAGCCGCCGTCGATCAGCGCCCACACGGCGCCGAACACCGAAGAGCAGAGCGAGAAGTAGAGGACGGTGCGCCATTCCGGCTCGCCCAGCCGGCCGAGGTCTCGCACGCTCAGATAGGCCATGGTGGCGATCAGACCGGAGGCGAGACCACACAGCCCGCCGACCCATTGATCACTGCCCAGCGTCGGCTGCAGCACCAGCACCACGCCGGCGAAACCGATGGCGAGCGCCAGCGCGACCGGCTTCGACAGCTCGCCGCTGACGGTGAAGCCCAGCCAGGCCGCCATGAACAGGGGCGACGTGTAGTTCAGCGTCACCGCCGTCGGCAGCGGCAGCAGCGCGATGGCCTGGAAGTAGAGAATGAGCGAAATGGCCCCGGACACGCCGCGTCTCAGGTGCATCGCCGCGTGTGGCGTGGCGAACGCCGCACCGCGCATGCGCATGACCACCGCGATGAGCAGCAGCGAGATGAAGGCACGGTAGAACGCGATTTCCGAGGCGGGCAGCGCATCGCTGGCCAGCTTGACGCACACGCCCATGGACGCGAACAGCAGGCTGGCCGCCAGCATCCACAGCGCTTTCACGACGTCTGCTCCGGCAAGAAAACGGGGCACCGAAGTGCCCCGTCACGCCTGCTGTTCCGTCCCGCGCTCAAAGGTAATCCGCCATCTCGCGCCGGAACCATTCGTGGAAGTGCTGCATGCCGTCTTCCATCGGCGACTGGTAGGGGCCGACTTCGGACCGCCCCTGCTTCATCAGCGCGCGCCGCCCGGCGTCCATCCGCTCGCCGATCTCGTCGTCCTCGCGCGCCGTTTCCATGTAGGCCGCGCGCTCGGCCTCGATGAATTCGCGCTCGAACAGCACGATCTCTTCCGGGTAGTAGAACTCGACCACATTCATCGTGCGATCGACCGCCTGCGGATACAGGGTACTCACCACCAGCACGTGCGGATACCACTCGACCATGATGTTCGGGTAGTAGGTCAGCCAGATCGCGCCATGCGGCGGCAGCTCGCCACGATAGAAGTCGAGCACCGCGCGGTGCCAGCGCTCGTAGGTCGGCGTACCCGGACGGGCCAGACGGTTGTTCACGCCGACCCGCTGCACCGAGTAGTCGCGCGCGAACTGCCAGCTCAGGTCGTCGCAGGTGACGAACTTGCCCAGCCCCGGATGGAAGGGCTCGACGTGGTAGTCCTCGAGATAGACCTCGATGAAGGTTTTCCAGTTGTAGTTGCACTGGTGCATCTCGACGTGGTCGAGCATGTAGCCCGAGAAGTCGAGATCCGGCGCCACCTGCATGCCGGCGAGGTCGGCCGCGATGTCGCGCTTGCCGGCAAACAGCAGGCCCTTCCAGTTCTGCAGCGGCTGGCGCTTGAGATTCAGGCAGGGCGTGTTCGGGAAGTGCGGCGCGCCCAGCAGTTCGCCCCGCGTATCGTAGGTCCAGCGGTGCACCGGGCAGACGATGTTGGGCGTGTTGCCGCGACCCTTCATCATCAGCGCCTGGCGATGACGGCACACGTTGGACAGCAGTTCGACGCCCGCCTCGTTGCGCACCAGCATGAGCGCGTCGTCGGCCCAGCCCAGCGTGTGATAGTCGCCGACGTTCGGCACCATCAATTCGTGGCCCACATAGCCCGGCCCGTTGTCGAAAAGCACGCGCTTCTCGAGTTCGAACAGCGACTGATCGAAGTACCAGGAAACCGGAAACTGCGATTGTGCCGGCTCAAGACGGGTAATGGACTGTATATCGGACATTCCCCAACCCCCGAAGTCAAAGTTGGAAAACCGCGTGCTGCCATCGCGGACCCCACGGCGCATGGTTTCATGCGGCCACGGACGATGCACGCAAACGCGTGACAAAGCCGGGCAGTATAACCACTTGCGCGTTTGACCGGCTGATGTGGATCAGCTATTTTTCAGAGTTTGCCCGGCGCCCGAATCAGCATGACCAGAAAAGCAGAAGCGGCTTCCGCACCCGCCAGCTTCGAGCAGGCGATCGAAGAGCTCGAAGCCATCGTCCGTGCGATGGAGGACGGCAAGCTGCCGCTGGAAGGCGCGCTCGAACGCTATCAGCGCGGCGTCGAACTGGTGCGCCATTGTCAGGCCGCGCTCAGCGCGGCCGAGCAGAAAGTGCAGATGCTTGAGGACGGGCTGCTGCGCGACCTGCCGGGCGGCGATGGCGACCATGACTGAGGCCGCACTGTCCTTCGCCGACTGGGTCGCTGCCGTCCAGACGCGCACCGAAAACGCACTCGACCGCTTCCTGCCCGCCGCGACGGTGGCACCGTCGCGCCTGCATGACGCGATGCGCTATGCGGCACTCGGCGGCGGCAAGCGCGTACGTCCGCTGCTCTGCCATGCTGCCGGCGCGCTGTCCGGCGCATCGAGCGCGGCGCTCGATGCCGCCGCCTGTGCGGTCGAACTGATACACGCCTACTCGCTGGTGCACGACGACATGCCCTGCATGGACGACGACGTGCTGCGCCGCGGCAAACCTACCGTGCACGTGCAGTACGACGAAGCCACCGCGCTGCTGGTCGGCGACAGCCTGCAGTCACTGGCTTTCCTGCTGCTGTCCGAACACTGCGACGTCGCGGCCGAAACCCGCGTCCGGATGGTCAGCCAGCTCGCCATCGCGTCGGGCTCGCGCGGCATGGCAGGCGGCCAGGCAATCGACCTGGCGTCGGTCGGCATCGCGCTCGGCGTCGCCGAACTCGAGTTCATGCACATCCACAAGACCGGTGCCCTGATCCGCTGCGCGGTACGCCTCGGCGCCGCCTGCGGACAATTGGACGTAGACGCGCAGGCGCGACTGGACCACTATGCAGGTACCGTCGGCCTTCTTTTCCAGGTGGTCGACGACGTGCTCGACTGCGAGGCCAGTACCGAGGCACTCGGCAAGACCGCCGGCAAGGACGCCGCCGCGAACAAGCCGACCTACGTCAGCACGCTGGGACTCACCCGTGCGCGTGAGCGCGCGCGCGAGTTGCACGCCGAAGCGATCGACAGCCTTTCGTCCTTCGGGGACGAGGCGCGTCGCCTGCGCGAACTGGCGGATTTCGTGCTGACGAGGAAACACTGAAATGGACAGATCCCTGCACACGATGAGCGCCTACCCGCTGCTGGAAACGATCGACTCGCCGGCCGACGTCCGCAAACTCGACAGCCGACGGCTTTCCCAGCTCGCCACCGAACTGCGCGCCTTCCTGGTCGAGTCGGTGTCACGCACCGGCGGCCACCTGTCGTCCAATCTCGGCACGGTCGAACTGACGGTGGCGCTGCACCACGTCTACAACACCCCCGACGACCGCATCGTCTGGGACGTCGGTCACCAGACCTACGCGCACAAGATTCTGACCGGGCGGCGCGAGGGCATGGCGACGCTGCGCCAGTACAAGGGCGTGAGCGGCTTTCCGCGCCGCTGCGAAAGCACCTACGACACCTTCGGCACCGCGCACTCGTCCACCTCGATCTCGGCCGCACTGGGCATGGCGATCGCCGCCCGCGCCCTGGGCCAGAAACGGCACAGCATCGCGGTGATCGGTGACGGCGCGATGACGGCCGGCATGGCGTTCGAGGCACTGAACAACGCCGGTGTCGAGGACGCCGACCTGCTGGTCATCCTCAACGACAACGACATGTCGATTTCGCCGCCGGTCGGCGCGCTGAACAAGTATCTGACCCGCCTTCTGTCCGGACACACCTACAACGCCGCCCGCCGGGCCGGCGCCAAGGTGCTTGAAATCGCGCCCTCGCTGCGCGAGTTCGCCAAGCGCGCGGAAGAGCACGTGAAGGGCATGATCACGCCCGGCACGCTGTTCGAGGAATTCGGCTTCCATTACTACGGTCCGATCGACGGCCACGACCTCGACGCGCTGATCCCCACGCTGGAAAACCTGCGCGAGTTGCCGGGCCCGAAGTTCCTGCACGTGATCACGAAGAAGGGTTACGGCTACAAGCTGGCCGAGGCCGACCCCATTCTCTATCACGGCGTCGGCAAGTTCGATCACCAGGCTGGCATCCAGACCGGCAAGGGTGGCGGCAAGCTGACCTACACCCAGGTGTTCGGTGACTGGCTGTGCGACATGGCCGCCCGCTGCGACAAGCTGATGGCGGTCACACCGGCGATGCGCGAAGGCTCTGGCATGGTGCGCTACGCCACCGAGTATCCGCAGCGCTACTTCGACGTCGGCATCGCCGAGCAGCACGCACTCACCTTCGCCGCCGGACTTGCCTGCGAGGGCATCAAGCCGGTGGTCGCGATCTACTCGACCTTCCTGCAGCGCGCCTACGACCAGCTCATCCACGACATCTGCCTGCAGAACCTGCCGGTCATGATGGCGTTGGACCGCGCCGGCCTGGTCGGTGCCGACGGCGCCACCCATCATGGCGCCTTCGACCTGTCCTACCTGCTTTGTCTGCCCAATCTCGTCGTGATGACGCCCAGCGACGAGAACGAGTGCCGGCAGATGCTCTACACCGCCTACATGCACAAGGGTCCGACTGCGGTGCGTTACCCGCGAGGCAGCGGTCCGGGTGTGGTACCGCAGGACGCAATGACCGCATTGCCGATCGGTCGCGGCGAACTCCGGCGCGCCGGCCAGGGAGAAGCCGCCCTGCTCGCCTTCGGCGCCATGCTGACGCCGGCGCTCGCGGTTGCCGACGAATTCGACGCCAGCGTGGCCAACATGCGCTTTGCCAAGCCGCTGGACGAGGCACTGGTGATCCAGATGGCGAAGAAGCACCGGCTCATCGTCACGCTCGAGGAAAACGCGCTGATCGGCGGGGCCGGCGCAGAGGTCGAGCGGGTGATCCACAACGCCGGCCTGTCCTGTCGCGTACTGCGCATCGGCCTCCCGGACCGCTTCGTCGATCACGGGGATCCGGCGCTGCTCTATGCCGAAGTCGGGCTCGACGCCGCCGGTGTACGCACCCAGGTGGCCGCGGCGCTGAACGCGCTGACGCGCTGAAACCCCGGCTTCGCGGAAGGCGAAAGCCCGGCGCTGCCGGGCTTTTTTTCGTGCGTCGCGGCTTGAGTCGAGCAGAACCGGATGTTAATCTGCATGCAACAAATGATCATGTAGAGAAACTAGGGGTTCAGCATGAATGCTCGCGATCCGCACGCCATTCCCGATGTCCAGAACACGCTGGACCCGCGCGAACTGCCGATCGAGAAAGTCGGCATCCGCGGCATCCGGCACCCGATCAGCGTGCGTGGTCGCGATGGCTGGGTGCAGGGCACGGTGGCTGAGTGCGGCCTCTTCGTCAGCCTGCCTGCCCACCTCAAGGGCACGCACATGTCCCGCTTCGTCGAATTGCTGAACGGCCTGGATACCCCGCTCTCTCCCCTGGCCTTCGAACCCCTGGTCCGCGGCATGCTGGATCGTCTGGAGGCCGACAGCGGTGAGATATCGCTGCGCTTCCCCTATTTCCGCCGGAAATCGGCACCGGTATCCGGCGTGCAGAGCGTGCTCGACTACGAGGCCGGCTTCACCGCCCGCGTCGACGCCGACGGCGGCTACGCCTTCACGCTGCGCGTGCTTGTGCCGGTTACCAGCCTGTGCCCGTGCTCGAAGAGAATTTCACAGTACGGCGCACACAACCAGCGCTCACACGTGACGATAGAAGCCGTCATCGATGGCGATCTGATGGTCGAGGACCTCATCGACATCGTCGAACAGGAGGCCTCCTGTGAGCTGTACGGCCTGCTCAAGCGCCCGGATGAAAAGTATGTAACCGAGCGCGCCTACGACAATCCGAAATTCGTCGAGGACATGGTGCGCGACATCGCCGCCCGGCTCAATATGGAAACAAGGGTGCGCGCCTACACGCTGGAAGTGGAGAACTTCGAGTCCATCCACAATCACTCCGCCTGGGCACAGGTGAGTGCCGACAAGCGCCAGAGGGGCATGCAATAAAAAAGGGACCGCAAGGTCCCTTTTTTAATTGCCGCAAGCCGGATGTCAGGCTGCGGTCTTCGGCGCGCTGCGCTTGGCCAGCTTTTCCTTGATGCGCGCCGACTTGCCCGAACGCTCACGCAGGTAGTACAGCTTGGCGCGACGGACATCGCCACGGCGCTTCACTTCGATCGACGCGATGAGCGGCGAGTAGGTCTGGAAGGTACGCTCGACGCCTTCGCCGCTGGAGATCTTGCGGACGATGAAATTCGAGTTCAGGCCGCGGTTGCGCTTGGCGATCACGACGCCTTCGTAGGCCTGGACACGCTTGCGGTCGCCTTCGACAACGTTCACGTTGACGATGACGGTGTCGCCCGGCGCGAATTCGGGGATGTTCTTGCCCAGGCGGGCGATTTCTTCCTGCTCGAGTTGCTGAATCAGATTCATGTCTTGACTCCAGGTCTATGGCATTGCCTTGCCGCAGAGCACGTTTGCCGTGATGCGTGCGTTTGTTGAGGGAACGGCGTGATGACTGCCGTCCGCGTACTGCAAAAAACTACTTCTCTTCCTGCGCCAGCAGATCCGGACGACGCCTGCGCGTCAGTTCCAGCGCCTGCTCGGCGCGCCAGCGACGTATCCGCGCGTGGTCTCCCGACAGCAGCACTTCGGGCACCGGCCTGCCGTCCCAGACCTCGGGACGGGTGTAATGCGGGCAATCGAGCAATCCACCGACGAAGGAATCCTCGACCGCGGATGCCGCGTCGTTCAGCGCACCCGGCAACTGGCGGATGATGGCATCCATCAGCGCCATCGCCGGCAGTTCGCCACCGGACAGCACGAAATCACCCAGGGACAGCTCCAGATCGACATCGCGGTCGATCAGACGCTGATCCATGCCCTCGTACCGGCCGCACAGCAATATCAATGCCGGCTCTGCTGCGAGATCCATCACTCGCCGGTGCGTCAGGCGCTCACCGGCCGGCGAGAAATGCACCACCTTGACCGGTGCCGGATGACGCGCCTTGCAAGTCGCGATCGCCTGAGCCAGCGGTTCGGCCAGCATCACCATGCCCGGGCCACCGCCGTAGGGCCGATCATCCACGGTGCGGTGAGCATCCGTCGCGAAATCGCGCGGATGGGTATGTCGCACCTGCCACAACGATCTTTCCATCGCCCGCCGCGTGATGCCGCTGCGCTCGATGGCTGAAAACATTTCCGGGAACAGCGAGATCACCTCGAAGGTGATCGACTGTTTCGGCTCGACTGCACCTACCACTGCGCGTCCCACTCGACGCGCACGACCGCCGCATCGCGATCAACGTCCTTGACCACCGCCGAAACGAAGGGGATCAGACGCTCCACCGGCCCGTCTGCACCGGCCGCGTCATCGACCACGACCAGTACATCGTTCGCGCCTGTCTCCAGCAATCGATCAACCCGGCCAAGCCGTTCACCCGACTGATTGACGACGTCGAGGCCGATCAGATCGCCCCAGTAGTACTCGTCGTCTTCCGTTTCCGGCAGATCGTGGCGCTGCGCCGCAACATACAGGCCGACCAGCTTTTCCGCCGCAGTCCGGTCGTCGCAGCCCGCGAAACGGACGATGGGTCCCTTCGCCTGAAGCTTGAAGCCATCGAGCTTCAGCTCGCGCCAGCGTTCAGGCGCAGCGTCCGCATCGGCGCTGACCAGCCAGCGCTCGATCACTTTCCAGGACTGCGGATCGTCGCCAAAGGCCTGCAGATGCAACCAGCCCTGCACGCCGAACGGAGCGGCAATGCGCCCCAGTACGACCATTGCCTCGGGAGCGCGCTTGATCAGGCTGCCTGCTGCTTGACCAGACGGGCAACCGTCGGGCTCAGCTGGGCACCGACGCTCTGCCAGTAGGCCAGACGCTCGGCGTTGACCGACAGGCTGGTGGTGCCTTCAGGAGCGACCGGGTTGTAATAACCGACGCGCTCGATGAAACGACCATCGCGACGATTGCGCGAGTCGGTGGCGATGATATTGAAGAACGGGCGCTTCTTGGCACCCCCGCGCGCGAGGCGAATAACGACCATTACGATTCCTTCGAAACGAGGAAAACCCGCGATGTTAGCGAAGTACCGCGGTTATCGCAAGGACCGTCGTTCAGTCAACCAACCGGGTTCTGCTGCCTGAGCACGACCTGCTGTACCAGCGCACGCAGGCGCGCCGGACGCACCGGCTTGTGCAGCACCGGATAGCCACGCGCGGCAGCCATCCGGCGAACCTGCGGATCGGTATCGCCAGTGACCAGTGCAGCCGCGATGTCGCCGCTCTGTTCGGCCAGCAGCGCGTCCAGCACGTCGATGCCGCTGGCGACGGCGGCCAGGCGGAAGTCGCACAGGATGAGCGAAGGCACCTTGTCGCGTTGCCGCATCATGTCGCGCGCTTCCGACAAATTGGCCGAACAGAGCACCTCACACCCCCAGGATGCCAACAGGCCGGCAATGCTGGTGCGTGACCCCGGGTCGTCATCGATCACCACGACGAACACCGACAGGGGCACCTGCTGCGGCTCGGGCTCACCCACCGGATTGCGACCGACCGGCACCGTAACGACCGGGAGTTCGACCGAGAAAACCGAGCCGCGCCCTGCTCGCGAGCGGATGGAAACTTCGTGGCCCAGCAAGCCGGTCAGCCGGCGGACGATGGCAAGACCCAGACCGAGACCCTGCCCGCGCACCCGCGCAGGGTTCTGCAACTGATAGAACTCCTCGAAGATCATGTCGTGCGCCTCGGGCGGGATGCCAGGCCCCGAATCGCGCACCTCGATCACAGCACCGGCGCCGCGCCGACGCACGACCACCAGCACGCCACCGCGTTGCGTGTAGCGAACCGCGTTGGACAGCAGGTTGATCATGATGCGTTCGAGCAACAGGGGATCCGACTCGACCCACAGATCGGTCGCCCGGAGCTTCAGTCGCAGCCCACGCTGCAGCGCGTCGGCGGCGAAATCCTCGACGATGCGGGCGAGCATCGGTTGCAGCGGGAATTCCGACCGACGCACGGTCACGCCGCCGGCATCGAGCTTGGACATGTCCAGCAGCGCGTCGAGCAGGTCCTCCATGGCACCGACCGACTCCTCGATCTGCCGGATCAGCCTGCGGTGCTCCGACCCGCGCAGGCGCTCGGCCAGTTCCGCCACGAACAGCCCCAGCGCGTGCATCGGTTGCCGCAGGTCATGGCTCGCCGCAGCGAGGAAACGCGACTTCGCGTGATTCGCGCGTTCCGCCTCGTCGGTGCGACTGCGCAGCTGACGGGTGGCATCCGCAATCCTTGCCTCAAGCTCGTCGCGCGCACGCAGCAGGCGCTCGGCCATGCCGTTGACGCCTTCGGCCAGCACGCGTAACGAACCGCCACCCGATACCGACACACGCGCAGCGAGGTCTCCCTCGCCAATGCGGCGGACCGCGCGTGAAACTTCGCGCACCGGCCCGGTGACCGTCTGGCTGATGCGCATCGCGAAAGCACTCGCCGCCAGCAGTGCGACCGCCACGACGATGGCCGTCGTGACGATGAAATCGCCTTTCATCTCGTCCACCCGCTGGCGCGACACCTCGACCAGCACCCAGCCGACCGGTTGCCGGTCAGCCGGCATCTCGCTCAGACCGTCGAACACGTCGGGGTCGTCGAGCACGGCACTGCGCAGAATCGGTTCGACGAACATCAGTGAATGTTCCAGCTCGATCAACGCTAGCCCGGCCGGGCGCCTGCCCGGCACGTACGCTTCTGGACTGAGATCGCCACCAGACACGACGAGGTCGCCATCTCGGCTCGAAACCATGATGCCGCTCACGTCGCGCTCACGACGTGCCGCCTCGATCAGGGAGACGAGCGACTCGGTGTTGCCGGAGAACACGCCATAGTCGGCCGTGGCCGCCACCTGCCGCGCAGTCGCGCGGCCGCGCTCGACCAGGCCGTTCTCCAGCTCGGCCAGCCGGTGCAGCACCATCCAGATGCCGGCCGCGATCCCGAACACCACGACCGGCGCCAGCGCGACCAGCAGCACGCGTTGCCTGATGCCCCAGCGCTTCATGGCAGTCGCTCCTGGCGAACCAGCTTGTCGCGCAGCGCGTCACCGTCCTCGATGCGCAGGCCGAGCGAACGCGCAACGTGCGCATTGACCGATACGGTGAAATGTCGTGGATGGCGTGGCGTCGGCCAGGTGCGCTCGCGCATCCAGAAGGCGATCGCGTCCGCCGTCTGGCGGGCGATCTGCTCCGGCGTCGAGTACAGGGACATGACGGCACCGGCACGCGCGTACGCCGCCGAGAAGCCGACCACCGGCACGCGCGCGCGAAAGGACGTGAGCAGAAGATTGCGTATGGTCCCCGCGTTGTGCACCTGAGGGTCCGGCAGTGCCAGAAAGACATCGGCGTTGTCGAGTACCTGCGACAGCGCCGCGAACAGCGACGACTCGCCGGCAAAGCTGCCGCTCGATATCTGCATCGACGTGCCGGCGACCGCACTCCTCAGGGGCTGCAGACGCTCCGGATAGGCCGCATCGACGAGCACGCCTATCCGCCGGGCCTCCGGCAGGGCGATGCGTATCAGGTCGACCTGACGCGAGAAGGGCTGATCGATGTGTATGGCCGACCAACGGCGCGTGTTGCCGGCAGTCAGCATCGACTCGAACGCATTCTGCGGCACCAGCACGCTGAGCACCGGCGCCGGCACGTCCGCCTGCACCACAGTGCGCAAGGCTCCGGCACCGACCGCGATCACGGCGTCGTGTGAGGTCAGGGAGGCAGCATTGAAATCGCTCCGCGTCGCCACCGCCAGGGAGAAACCGCCGCGGGCGCTGCGCTCGTTCTTCAGCGCCTCGGCAAATTCGCCATAGGCGCCGCCCGGTTCGCTCAGCAGCACGAGGACCGACACGGCCTGCACCGGTCCGCACAGCAGCAGTGAGCAGAGAACCAGAAGCATGCGCACGGCCAGGCCGATGCGGCTGACGCGTGTCATTGCGGGGAACGAGTGTATTGACGCCAGCACTCGCGCGCGGGGCAAGCCCGATGGGAAGGGAAGACGCGTCGAGTATGCCGCAAGGGCGTTCGGCGCATCATCATCCGAAGGGCTGATGATGCGCACCCGCTGACGATCAGCGCTGGCCGAGCGCCTGCGCGATCTGTTCCTGCATGCGCCAAGCCGCCGCAGCCGGATCTGCCGCGTTGCGGATCGGCCGGCCGACCACCAGGTAGTCGGCGCCGTTGGCCAGCGCCTGTGACACATCGACCGTGCGCTTCTGGTCATCGACCGGGCGGTTCTCGACCGGACGGATGCCCGGCGTCACCACCAGGATGCGCTCGCCCAGTTCGGCGCGGATGTGCGGTGCTTCCAGCCCGGACGACACGACACCGTCGCAGCCTGCCGCCAGCGCGCGCCGCGCGCGCGACAGCACCAGCGCCTCGACATCGCAGGCGAAACCCAGATCGTCGAGGTCGCCGCGATCGAGGCTGGTGAGCACGGTCACCGCCAGAATCTTCAGGCTGCCCTTGTCAGTGCCAGCGGCCTCCATGATGGCCTGGTTGCCGTGCACGGTGGCGAAGGTGGCACCGCTGGACGACAGCGCACGCACCGCGGAACGCACCGTCTCCGGCACGTCGAAGAACTTCAGGTCGACGAAAACCTTCTTGTTGCGGGCGACCAGCCAGTCCAGCAGCTCGAAGTAGTTGCCGCTCATGAACAGTTCGAGGCCGATCTTGTAGAAGCGGACAGCGTCGCCGAGCTGGTCGACGATGGCGCGCGCCTGGTCCGCAGACGGCACGTCAAGCGCCACGATGAGCCGATCGGCGGGATCGATGGCGGCCTTGGACTGAGCGGAGGGGGTGGGCATGTTCATGGTGCGGACGGGAAGTGAGGCGTATGGCCTGCGCAGACAAAACACGAGTTTACTAGAATCAGCGCTCTACACGTTCCTGCGCCCCGCTCCGATGTCCGCCCCCGCCCCCGTTCCTGCCGCGCCCGACAGCCTTTTGCGCTCGGCAAAGACCGGGGACCCACTTGGGACGGTGCTCGACTGGCTGGCAACGCCGGCAGCCGGCGACCCCGGGCACGAGGCTGCCGCGCTGGCCACCTGCCTCGGCGTGCTCGCCCAGGCACGCATGGATGGACCGGCGCGCGTACGCGTGCTCGACATCTTCCACGACCGCGCACTGGCCTGTGCGACGGCGCTGAAGCCGCAGCTCGCCGCCAGTGGACTGCCCGTGCAGGCCACGCTGCGCGATGCGGCAGATCGACTTTGCGATGCGCTGATGCAGATCGCGCGCAGCTATCTCGAGGCACTGCGGGCACGCGTCGCACACAAGCCGTCGCGCGCCGCAGGGCATGCCATGCTGTGCCTGCTGGACGTGTATGCCCTGCGCACGCTGACCGCCGCCGACCTGCCGCCGGGAATGTGGACAACGGCGCACGCGCTGCTGATGCACGCCCGCATGATGGCCACGCCGGCCACCCAGATCGCCGGCTCGGCGGACGCCGAACAGCTGCACCGCGAACTGATCGCGCTCGAACTGGCGCAGCCGCCACACCTCGCGCCGGCCGATTTCTTCAACATTGCCGACTACGTGCGCAGCTACTCGGGCGCGGTGCAGATTCAGTCGAACCCGCCGCATCGCGACCTCGATTCCTGGTTCTGGATAGACGACGAGCACGATCACGGCCCGACGCCGCTGCTGCGGGCGGCGCCCGATCCGGAACGCGCCCCGCACATCTACTACTGCTCCTGCCAGCGGCTTGGCCAGGTGCTGGCACACCATCTCGACCTGATCGACGAAGGCGGCAACGTTGCCGACATGTACCTGCCGGCCTGTCTCGGCCAGACGCGCACCCGTCGCCTGCTGCGCCGGCTGCAGGCGCGCTGGATGGCGATGCCGCGGCGCCAGCACGCGCGGCGCGAACGTGGTCAGGCGATACGCATGCTGATCGGTTTTGACGCCATCTGGCATCTGCTCGAGCAGCGCGATCCGGCCGCCGACTGGGACAACCAGACCACCGGCTGGACCCTGCTCAACGACAGCCCGAACGGTTTCGCGCTGCGCCTCGACACCGGCCCGACCGGTCTGGTCCGGCCCGGCCTGCCGGTGCTGATCAAGGGCAGCGGCAGCCGCAACTGGATGATCTGTGTCGTGCGCTGGGCACGCAGCGCCAGCGCGGGTGCGATCGATGTCGGGGTGGAACTGCTCAGTCATGGCGCCCAGGCCGCGACCGTGGTGTTCGCGGCATCGGGATCGCGCACCGCCGTGCCCGCGCTGCGCCTGCCGCCGCTCACCAGCCACCGCCCGCATCCCTGCATCATGCTGCGGCCCGGCGAAGCCAACGGTCGCGACATGCTCATCGCGCACAATTCCGGCGGCCGCTACCGGCTCGGCGACGCTTGCCTGTCCGATCTCGACCTGCAGACACAGGCCTTCGAACTTTTCGAGATCGAGGAAATGAGCGCGAACACGAGCGGCCCGAGCAGCGGCCGATCCGATCCGGCCAGCCGCCCATGAATCATCCTGAGCGCAGCCCCCTCCGGTCGTGCAGCACCGCCGTCACGGCAGCACCGAACAGCACGATGGACCAGAACAGGTAGAGCCAGAGCAGGAACACCGGCAGCGTGGCCAGCGCACCATAGACCACCGCGTAGCCGGGCATGTGCTCGATGTACAGGCTGAGAACCCTCTGCATCACCGTCAGCAGCGCGGTCGCCACCACCGCACCCCAGAGCGCCGGACGCAGACCGACCGCTGCGCGCGGCAGCGTCCGGTACAGCAGCAGCAGGAAACCCGCAGTCACCAGCGCCGCTGCGCTACGCAGCAGGAAAACCTTGACCCAGGCGGGCTCGTTCACCATGCCGAGCGAGGCGGTGACGAGGTAGAGACTCAACGCCGTCCCGGCGCCGAGCGCGAACGGTGCGAGTACCGGCAGCGCGAGATAGATCAGCGCGGTGCGCCGCAGCGGCCGGGGCGGGCGCTGCGGCCACATTGCATTCAGCGCGTGATCGGCGGTGCGCACCCACACCCAGGCGCTGCCCAGCAGGAGCAGCAGATCCACCAGTGACAGCCGGCGCGCCTTGGCGACGAAGCGCGTCGCGTGGCGGACAACCGCCGAACCCGCGTCATCCGGCAGCAAGGAGCCGGTCAGGTAAGCCTGCAGAGGCTTGCCGAATTGCAGCGCATCCGGCAGCCAGACCGACAGCTGGCGCACCAGCACGATCAATGGCACCAGCGCGAACAGCAGCGCGAACGCGAGTGCGGCCGCCGACTGTGCGGCGCGACCCTCGCGGTGACGCCGCGCGGCGGCACCCAGCACATGAAGAGGACGAATCAGAAGATCGATCAGCGGTGAAGACATCGGGGAAGGTGGCGGGTCCGTCTGCGGATCAGGACCGGCAAAGCTGTACACTCCGGGCCTCATTCTGCTGGATGGCCCGCGTTGAAAGAAATTCTCGTCCTCTACTACAGCCGCTACGGATCGACGCTGAATCTGGCACGCCAGATCGGTCGCGGCATCGATTCGGTCGACGGCGCGGCGGCACGCCTGCGCACCGTGCCGCCAGTATCGACCGTCTGCGAGGCGACCGCCGCGGCGGTGCCGGATACGGGCGCGCCGTACGCGGAAGCCCGCGACCTCGACGAGTGCGTCGGCCTCGCCCTCGGCAGCCCGACCCGCTTCGGCAACATGGCCGCGCCGCTGAAATACTTTCTCGACGGCACCAGCCCGCAGTGGCTTGCCGGTGCGCTCTCCGGCAAGCCGGCCGCGGTCTTCACCTCGACCACCTCGATGCATGGCGGGCAGGAGAGCACCCTGTTGAGCATGATGCTGCCACTGCTGCACCACGGCATGCTCATCGTCGGCCTGCCCTATTCCGAACCCGATCTGTCGACCACGCCGGACGGCGGCACCCCCTACGGTGCCAGCCACCTGAGCGGGCACGATGGGCGGACGCAGCTGTCTGAAGCCGAAGCACGACTCGCCTTTGCGCTCGGCCGCCGGCTTGCTCTGACCGCACTCAAACTCGCCGACTGATCATGACCGCACGACACTGGAACCTGCTGGCCGCGACCAGCCTGATCGCCCTCATCCTGCTCGGCCTCGCCTGGGAGCTCTGGCTGGCGCCGCTGCGTCCGGGCGGCTCCTGGCTGGTGCTGAAGATACTGCCGCTGCTGGGGGCGCTGTTCGGCATCCTGCGCGGCAAGCGCTACACCCATCAGTGGATGTCTCTGCTCAGCCTCGCCTACTTCACCGAGGGCATCGTGCGCGCCACGTCTGACAGCAATCCGTCGGCACAGCTGGCCCTCGTCTACACGCTGCTGTCGGTGGTGCTGTTTCTCGGCTGCCTGTTCTATTCCAAGCTCACAGCGCCGAGCCGGCTCGCGCAATCGCGCTAGCCGGCGCGGCGTCGCTCAGATCGGGCTTTCGCCCTGCGGATTCAGTTTCTGCACGCCCTGCAGCTTGTTCAGCGCATTGATGTAGGCCTTGGCGGAGGCGACGATGATGTCGGTATCGGCGCCCTGGCCATTGACGATGCGGCCGCCCAGCGCCAGACGCACGGTCACTTCGCCCTGGGCGTCGGTACCGGTGGTGATCGCGTTGACCGAATACAGCAGCAGTTCGGCGCCGCTCTTCGCCACTGACTCGATGGCGCGGAAAGCCGCATCGACCGGGCCGCTGCCGTTCGACTCGACCTTCACCTCACGCCCCTGATCCGACAGCGTCACCGCGGATTGCGGCAGTTCGCCCGTTTCCGAGCGCGAACTGAGCGCCACCAGCTTGTACTGCTCCTGCTCCGGCGTGACCGCTTCGTCGCTCATCAGCGCCTGGATATCCTCGTCGAAGATTTCATGCTTCTTGTCGGCCAGCTCCTTGAAGGCGGCGAAGGCGACGTTGAGCTGCTCTTCCGATTCGACCACGATGCCCAGTTCGGTCAGACGCGCGCGGAAGGCATTGCGGCCCGAGTGCTTGCCGAGCACCAGCTTGTTGGTGTTCCAGCCCACGTCTTCGGCACGCATGATTTCGTAGGTTTCGCGGTGCTTGAGCACGCCGTCCTGGTGGATGCCGGATTCATGCGCGAAGGCGTTGGCGCCGACGACGGCCTTGTTCGGCTGCACCGGGTAGCCGGTGATGGTGGATACCAGGCGCGAGGCCGGCACGATCTGCGTTGCGTCGATGCGCGTCTCGACACCGAACACGTCGCGGCGCGTGCGTACCGCCATGACCACCTCCTCCAGCGATGCATTGCCGGCACGCTCGCCCAGACCGTTGATCGTGCACTCGACCTGGCGCGCGCCCGCCATCACGGCAGCCAGCGAGTTGGCGACCGCCATGCCGAGGTCGTTGTGGCAATGCGTGGACCACACCACCCTGTCGGCGCCCGGCACGCGCTCGATCAGGATGCGCATGCGCTCGGCCCACTGCGCCGGCACCGAATAGCCGACCGTGTCCGGCACGTTGATCGTCTTCGCGCCGGCCTTGATCACCTCGGTGAATACGCGCACCAGGAAGTCGATGTCGGAACGCACCGCGTCCTCGGCCGAGAACTCGACGTCCTCGGTGTACTCGCGTGCCCAGCCGATCGCCTTGATCGCCTGCTCGACCACCTGGTCGGGGCTCATCCGCAGCTTCTTCTCCATGTGGATGGGGCTGGTCGCGATGAAGGTGTGGATGCGCCCGCTGGCTGCCGGCTTGATCGCCTCGCCGGCGCGGCGGATGTCATTCTCGCTGGCGCGCGCCAGCGAACAGACGGTGGACTCGCGGATGGTTTCAGCGACCGCACGCACCGATTCGAAATCGCCATTGGAGGCCGCCGCAAAGCCGGCCTCGATCACGTCCACGCGCATGCGCTCGAGCTGGCGGGCGATGCGCAGTTTCTCGTCGCGCGTCATCGAGGCGCCCGGGCTCTGTTCGCCGTCGCGCAGCGTGGTGTCGAAAATGATGAGGCGGTCGGTCATTGCAGTCTCCGGGGCGCGTCCGCCGCAGTGCGGTCGCACAAGATCGGTTCTTCAAACAGGTCACTGGCCGCGAGCGGCTCAGGGTCGCGAATATAGTCGCCGGGTCGCGTCGCGACAACGGCGTGCCGGCTCAGGTCTCGGGCGGCGCCGGCAGTTGCGGCTTCTGCCGCGAGAAGCGGACCAGCCACATCACATAGCCGGACAGTCCGTAGGCAACGAACAGGCTGAACAGCACCACCGGCGGGTTCACCGACACGGCGACGAAGGCCAGCACGAAACCGAAAATGACGATGAAGGGCACGCTGCGGCGCAGGTTGATGTCCTTGCCGCTCCAGAACTTCACGTTGCTCACCATGGTCAGGCCGGCGAACAGCGTGATGACGAAGGCTGCCCAGCGCATGTCGGGGCCGGTGTAGCCATTGTCCGTCGCCACCCAGACGAGGCCGGCGACCAGCGCCGCCGCGGCCGGACTGGGCAGACCCTGGAAGTAGCGCTTGTCCACGGTGCCCAGATTGGTGTTGAAGCGGGCCAGGCGGAGCGCCGCACCGGCGCAGTAGATGAAGGCGGCGATCCAGCCCCATTTGCCCAGGCCGCGCATGGCCCACTCGTAGGCGATGAGCGCCGGGGCGGCACCGAAGGACACCATGTCGGACAGCGAATCGAATTCGGCGCCGAAGGCCGATTGCGTATGGGTGAGCCGCGCGACGCGACCGTCGAGGCCGTCGAGCACCATGGCGACGAAGATGGCGACGGCCGAATATTCGTAGCGGCCGTTCATCGCCTGCACGATGGCGTAGAAACCGGCGAACAGCGAAGCCGTGGTGAACAGGTTGGGCAGGATGTAGATGCCGCGCCGACGTTTCACCGGGTCGGCAGGCTTGATGTATTGCGGGTCGTATTCGGACATGCATTCACTCCGACGGACCATGCACGGGGTCACCGCTGCACGGCTTTTGCGTTTCAGGCCGGTTCGGCCCCTGGTCTCGCGGCACCCGCTTCATCGACAGACTGCGCTCCGGCACCGCGAGCGAGCGACAGGCTGAGAACCGCTCCGAACGTATCAGGATGACGCGCATCGCGGAAGCGCCGGATGATGCAGCCGGTCGGCATCACAGGCCCGGCACCGCACGGTCCGGAATGCAAAAGGCCCGGCGGCCCGGGCACGGATGTGCCGGAACCGCCGGGCCAGGCGGGACGCCAATCAGTTCTTCGACTGGTCGACCAGCTTGTTCTTGGTGATCCACGGCATCATGCCGCGCAGCTGCGCACCAACCTTCTCGATTTCGTGGGCGGCGGTCAGGCGACGACGGGCGGTCATCTCCGGATAGTTGGTCCGGCCTTCGAGGATGAAGTTCTTGGCGTAGTTGCCATTCTGGATGTTGGCCAGGCATTCCTTCATCGCGGCACGGGCTTCGCCAGCGATCACGCGCGGGCCGGTGACGTACTCACCGTATTCCGCGTTGTTCGAGATCGAGTAGTTCATGTTGGCGATGCCGCCTTCGAAGATCAGGTCGACGATGAGCTTCACTTCGTGCAGGCACTCGAAGTAGGCCATTTCCGGCGCGTAACCGGCTTCGGTCAGCGTCTCGTAGCCAGCCTTGATCAGCTCGACCAGACCGCCGCACAGCACGGCCTGTTCGCCGAACAGGTCGGTTTCGGTCTCTTCGCGGAACGAGGTTTCGATCACGCCGCCCTTGGTACCGCCGTTGGCTGCGGCATACGACAGCGCGAGGTCACGTGCCTTGCCCGACTTGTCCTGGTACACGGCGATCAGCGACGGCACGCCGCCTCCGCGCAGGTACTCGGAACGCACGGTGTGGCCCGGGCCCTTCGGGGCGACCATCACGACGTCGAGATCTTCGCGCGGGATGACCTGGTTGTAGTGGATGTTGAAGCCGTGGGCGAACGCCAGGGTCGCGCCCTTCTTGATGTTCGGCTCGACGTCACCGTAGTACACCTGCGGAATGTTCTCGTCCGGCAGCAGGATCATGACCAGGTCGGCACCCTTCACCGCATCAGCCACTTCCTTCACCTTCAGGCCGGCGCCTTCGGCCTTCTTCCACGAAGCGCCGCCCTTGCGCAGGCCGACCGTGACCTTGACGCCGGAATCCGACAGGTTCTGTGCGTGGGCATGGCCTTGCGAACCGTAGCCGACGATGGTGACTTTCTTGCCTTTGATCAGGGACAGGTCTGCGTCCTTGTCGTAGAAGACTTTCATGGGTTTTCCCTTGTGCTGTGTAGGTTTATGCGGTGCTGCGGGCTGGAGCGGAATGCGGTGTGCGGATCAGAGGCGCAGTATGCGGTCGCCGCGGCCGATGCCGGCAACGCCGGTACGCACGGTTTCCAGGATCAGCGAACTGTCGATCGCGCCGACGAAGGAATCGAGCTTGGCGGTGTTGCCGGTCAGTTCGATCACATAGGTCGAGTCGGTCACGTCGATGATGCGGCCGCGGAAGATGTCGGCGACGCGCTTCAGTTCCTCGCGGTCCTTGCCGGTGGCGCGCACCTTGATGAGCATCAGTTCGCGCTCGATGTGCGCCGCCTCGGACAGATCGACCACCTTGACCACCTCGATCAGCTTGTTCAGCTGCTTGGTGATCTGCTCGATGATGTCGTCCGAGCCGGTGGAAATGATGGTCATGCGCGACAGCGAGCCGTCTTCGGTCGGTGCCACGGTCAGCGATTCGATGTTGTAGCCACGCGCCGAGAACAGGCCGGACACGCGCGACAGCGCACCCGCTTCGTTCTCGATCAGTACGGAAATGACATGCCTCATTGCGAGCGCCTCTTTCTGGAAATCAGGAACCGCCGCCGCGAAGACGGGCTGCCGGAGGCCGGTGCCCGCTGCCTGACAGACCGGTAGGTCCGTAAGGCGGACCCGGCGACGCATGGCTGCCGGGGTCCGCGCACGACAGTGTCGGGGTAATGCGTTACAGGTCCTCGGACGACAGGATCATGTCTGTCAGACCCTTGCCGCCCATCACCATCGGATACACGTTCTCGGTCGGATCGACCTGGAAGTCGATGAACACCAGATCGTTCTTGCGCTTGAAGGCCTCACGCAGCGCACCCTCGACGTCGCCCGGCTTCTCGACACGGATGCCGACGTGGCCGTAGGCCTCGGCCAGCTTGGCGAAATCGGGCAGCGAATCCATGTAGGACTCGGAATAGCGGTTGCCGTGGATGATCTCCTGCCACTGGCGGACCATGCCCAGATAACGGTTGTTCAGGCTGCAGATCTTCAGCGGAATGCGGTACTGCTTGCAGGTCGACAGTTCCTGGATGTTCATCTGCACCGAACCTTCACCGGTCACCACCGCAACCGGCGAACCCGGATGGGCGAGCTGCACGCCGATGCCGTAGGGAATGCCCACGCCCATCGTGCCCAGACCGCCGGAATTGAGCCAGCGGCGCGGCTTATCGAACTTGTAGTACTGCGCAGCCCACATCTGGTGCTGGCCAACGTCGGACGTGATGAAGGCGTCGCCCTTGGTCACCTCCCACAGCTTCTCGACCACGAACTGCGGCTTGATCACTTCATCGCTCTGCTTGTACTTCAGACAGTCGCGACGACGCCATTCCTCGATCTGCTTCCACCACTCGCCGAGCGCTTCCTTGTCCGGGCGGTCGTTCGACGCATCGAGCAGGCGCAGGATGTCGTCCAGCACGTCCGGCAGATTGCCGACGATGGGCACATCCACCTTCACGCGCTTGGAAATCGACGACGGGTCGATGTCGATGTGGATGATCTTGCGCGCGACGCGGGCAAAGTCGGCCGGGTTGCCGATCACGCGGTCATCGAAGCGGGCACCGACCGCGATCAGCACGTCGCAGTACTGCATCGCCATATTGGCTTCGTAGTTGCCGTGCATGCCGAGCATGCCGACGAACTGCTTGTCGGTCGCCGGATAGGCACCGAGGCCCATCAGCGTGTTGGTACACGGGGCACCGAGCGTGCGCACCAGCTTGGTCAGCTTTTCCGAACAGTCGGACAGGATGACGCCGCCGCCGGCGTAGATCATCGGGCGCTTGGCTTCCAGCAGCAGCTGGACGGCCTTCTTGATCTGGCCCTGGTGACCCTTGGTGATCGGGTTGTAGGAACGCATCGTGACCGACTTCGGATAATCGAACTCGGCCTTGGCCATCGTGATGTCCTTCGGGATATCGACCAGCACCGGGCCCGGACGGCCGGTCTTGGCGATATAGAAGGCCTTCTTGATGGTGGTGGCGATGTCCTTGACGTCCTTGACCAGGAAGTTGTGCTTCACGCAGGGACGGGTGATGCCGACCGTGTCGCACTCCTGGAAGGCATCCTGACCGATGGCGGCCGTCGGCACCTGACCGGAAATGATCACCATCGGGATCGAATCCATGTAGGCCGTCGCGATGCCAGTGATCGCGTTGGTCACACCGGGGCCGGAGGTCACCAGCGCGACACCGACGCGCTCGGTCGAACGCGAATAGGCGTCGGCCGCATGCAGCGCTGCCTGCTCGTGGCGGACCAGTACGTGCCGGACCTTGTCCTGCTTGAAAAGCTCGTCGTACAGGTACAGCACGGCGCCGCCGGGGTACCCGAAAACATACTCGACCTTTTCTTCCGCAAGGCACCTGACTACAATTTCCGCTCCGGTCAAAAGCATCGCCACACCTGTAAAAAAATTCCGGAAAAGCCGCAAAGGGTAGCTGTCGCACAGTTCCCGGTCAAGGCATTTTCGGCATCGCACGGGCCTGACCGCCCGCTCCGCAGCGATCGCCACCCACCCTGAGAAAGACACATCCTGGCATCTCGCGAAGAACTTTCCGGCTTTCTCGCCGCGGTCGAACGGCGCGCCTTCAAACAGGCCGTATTCGCGCTGCGCGACGACGAATCCGCACTCGATGCCGTGCAGGACGCGATGATGAAGCTCGCGGAAAAGTACGCCGACCGCCCGGCGGCAGAGTTTCCGATGCTGTTCCAGCGCATCCTGCAGAACGTCATCCGCGACATGTTCCGGCGGCGCAAGGTGCGCTCGACCTGGACCACGCTGCTGTCGTCCTTCAACGGCGCGGACGAGGACGACGATTACGACCCGCTCGACACCATGGTGATCGACGAGCCGTCCGAACTGGGCCGTACCCCCGAGCAGAACCTCGAACAGAGCGAGGTGATGGCCCTCATAGAACGTGAAATTTCCCGCCTCCCGACGCGTCAACGCGAAGCTTTTCTGATGCGTTACTGGGAGGAATTGGACATTGCCGAAACGGCCGCCGTCATGGGCTGTTCGGAAGGCAGCGTCAAGACGCATTGCTCGCGCGCGACCCACGCGCTCGCTGCCGCCCTCAAACTGCGTGGCATCAAGCTATGAAATCCACCGTTCGAACGACATTTCCGTCCGCGGCGACCGACGAGGCCGCGATCGGCCAGCGCGTGCACGCGGCGCTCGAAGCCTCCTGCACCGAACTGCCCCCCGACATCGTTTTCCGCCTGCGCCAGTCACGCGAGCGCGCACTGGAGGCCGCCACGCCGCGCCGCCGACTGGCATGGCTGCCCCGTTTTGCCGGGCTGCCGGGCCATCTGGGCGGCGGCTGGCTGCGCGACGGTCTGGCGCCGACCGTCGGTATCCTGATGCTCGCACTGATCGCCGCCCTGGCCAGCCAGCAATCGCAGGACGAGCGCTTCAACGAATCCCTCGACATCGACAGCGCCCTGCTGACCGACGATCTGCCTATCGACGCCTACCTCGATCGCGGTTTCGGAGCCTGGCTCGACAGCCAGGGCAGATCCTGATGCGACGCAAGTTTGCCGGTGCGCTGCTTGCAGCCACCCTCGCCTGCGCCGGCGCATCAGCACAGACCCGGGCACCTGGCTGGCATCAGCTCGGCCAGGCCGAACAGGCCATCCTGTCGCCGCTGGCAGCGGACTGGGACAGCTTCGACGCCGAACGCCGCCGCAAGTGGCTCGATCTGGCCGCGCGCTATCCGTCGATGACGGTGGAGGAACAGTCGCGGATGCGTGCCCGCATGAGCTACTGGGGCAGTCTGACGGCACAGGAGCGCATCGAGGCACGCGAGCGCTACAAGCGCCTGCAGGCTATGCCCGCCGACCAGCGCGAAACGCTGCGCCGGCAATGGGAAGCCTACGAAGGGCTGTCGCCGGAGGAACGCAGCCGGCTCGGCGCAGCCCAACGCCCGGGCAGCAAGGCGCCGGGCGCAGCGGCGGCGCCGCCGGTCCGCAAGTAAACAGGCAGCTTCGCCGTCCAATTCATAACGCGGCCACGCCGCACCGCTTCCACATGTCAGAAACGACCCGTTATCCGGCGGCCGGCCTGCGCCGGCGCCTCGCATCGCTGCTCTACGAATCCCTGCTGCTGCTTGGTGTGCTGGCGGCCGGTTTCATGCTGCCCTATCTGATCGTCGGGCTGTTCTTCGAACTGGCGCCGCAGGGCTGGTTCGCCTGGCTGCACATCCTGCTGCTGCTTGGCCTGTATTTCGTTCACTACTGGCGCCGTGGCGGACAGACGCTGGCCATGCAGACCTGGGGGATACGTGTCGTCGACGCGACGCAGGACAGGCCGCCCGAACTGAAGCGCGCGCTCGCGCGCTATCTGCTGAGCTGGCCGTCGCTGCTGTTCTGCGGCGTCGGGCTGTTCTGGGCCTTGTTCGACCGCGACCGCCAGTTCCTGCACGACAGACTGGCCGGCACCCGGGTAATACGCATCAAGTGAGCGGAGCGCTCAACGGCGGTCCTCCCACCACAGCATGGCCGCCGCGGCGAACACGAAGAGGAAGCCGGGCGTCAGCGCCGCCGCATAAGGCGGCCACGAGTTGATCGCGCCGAGGTTCGAGAACAGGCCGTTCAGCATGTGGAACAGCACGCCTATCATCACGCCGGTGAACACCTTGATGCTGACCGCCGCATTGCGGTTGTGCATGTAGGCGAATGGCAACGCGAGCGCCAGCATGACGAAGCAGGCAAGCGGATAGCTGAATTTCTTCCACAGCGCGATTTCGTAACGGCCGGTCTCCTGCCTGTTGTCCGACAGGTGCCGGATGTAGTGCCACAGCTTCCACGCCGACATCCGCTCGGGCACCACCAGCATCACGCTCATCACATCCGGACTGAGATCGGAATCCCACACCAGTGTGTCCGACTTGCTCACCTTGGCGCCGTTCTCCGAGAAGTCCGTGCGGGTGACGTCAGTGAGCACCCATCCGGCAGGCGCCTGGTAGCCGCCGCTTGCCGCTTCCAGCACGGACAGCAGTTCCCGGCTGTCGTTGAACTCGAAAATGCGGATCTTGCGCAGCACCCCCTCGGGCGTGACGCTGCCGATATTGACGAAATCGTGGCCGTCCTTGACCCAGAAGCCGCTGCGGAACTCGCCGGTGAGCAGCTGCGAACGGGCTGAAAGCTTCAGTTCCTGCGCCGCGCGCTCGGCCGGTGGCGCGATGAATTCGCCAGTGACGAAGGTGAGCAGCACGAAGGGCAGGCCGATGCGTGCAAGCAGACGCAGGATGCGGCCGGTCGACATCCCCGACGCACGCAGCACGGTGATTTCCGAATGGCGCGACAGCGTGGTCAGCGAATACAGGGCGCCGATCAGCACCGCGATCGGCAGCGTTTCGTACACGCGGCCGGGCATGGTCAGCACGGTGTACATCACCGCGTGCTGCAGTCCGTAGTTGCCGCGCCCCAGGTTGTCCAGCTCGTTGATCAGGTCGAAGAAACCGAACAGCCCGAGAAAGGCGGCCAGCACCAGCAGGGTGGCCAGGGCGACTTCGCGGCGGATGTAGCGTTCGTGGATCAGCATCGATCAGCGGCTCAGCCAGGTGCGCGGAAGGTGGCCGTACATGCGCCAGGCGAACATGCCGGCCAGCAGCAGGAACATGCCGCCGTGCAGCGTCCATAGCACGCCGCCAAAGGACAGCTTGCCCTGCGACACCCAGGCCTGGGTGATGCTCAGCAGATTCGAGTACACGAGATAGATCAGCAGCGCCATCAGCAGATTGTTGGCGCGCCCGGCGCGCGGATTGACGAAGGACAGCGGAATGGCGAGCAGCGCCAGATTCAGCGCGGCGATCGGCAGACCGATGCGGAAAGCCAGTTCGCCCATGTTGGGCGCGGTCGGATCGGCCAGCAGTTCCTCGACCGTCAGCAGATAGGGACGCGATTCGACGCCCTGCGCCTCCTTCGTCTCGATCCGCACCGCGTAGCGTTCGAACTCCATCACGCGGTATTCCGGGCTGCCCGGTTCGCCCTCGTAGCGGCGCCCGTTCAGCAGCACGACGAAGCGGTCGCCCGACTCCATGGTCTGGGTGTAGCCGTCGCCGGCCACGATGACACCCACCTTGCCCTTGTCCGTCGTGCTGACGAAGATGTTCTTGACCGCGCCATCGGTGCCGTCGCCGCTCTCGACGAAGAACACCCGGTTGGCCTGCGACGATTCGCGGAAGCTGCCGGGCGACATCTGCGCCACGTCGTCGCGGTTGCTCATGCGGGTGCGGAACTCGGCGCTCTTCACTTGCGACCAGGGTGCGAGGTACAGCGACAGCACTCCGACCGCGATCACCATCGGCAGCGCGAACAGCAGCACCGGCCGCACCCAGGCGGACAGAGGCAGGCCGGTGGAGAACCACACCACCATCTCCGAGTCGCGCCAACTGCGCGACATCGCCAGCAATACCGATATGAACAGCGTCAGCGACAGGATCACGCCCAGATAGCGCAGCGCGCCGAAGCCGAGCAGCGCCATCACCGCTTCCGATGCCACTTTCCCCCCCGCCGCCTGTCCGAGCAGGCGCACGAGTTGGGTGGACAGCACGATCGCGAACAGTGCGACGAACACCGTCAATGCAGTACTGGCGAATTCGCGCAGGGCGGCGCGCTGGAAGATCAAGCCTGGGGCTCCGTGCGGAACGACTTCGCGCAAAGGCGCATCAGGCCGTTCTTTTTTGACTCGCGCGCGGCTTCACGCCGATAATCGGACGACTTGAAGCAGCGCGAACTGATAGAGGAGAAGCGGGTGGAATTTAGCATAAAGAGCGGCAGCCCCGAGAAACTGCGCACCGGCGCTCTGGTCGTGGGTGTATTCGAATCGCGCAAACCCAGCGCGGCAGCCGCGGCGCTCGACGCCGCCAGCAAGGGCCGCATCGCCGACATCCTCGGCAGCGGCGACATGGACGGCAAGTCCGGCAGCACGCTGCTGCTGCACAAGCTGCCGGGCATCGCTGCCGAACGCGTGCTGCTGGTCGGCCTCGGCAAGGAAAAGGAGTTCGGCCTCAAGGAATACCGCGACGCCATCGCGGCCAGCGTGCGTGCGCTGCGCGACACCGGCGCCCGTGACGCGGTGAGCACGCTGGCCGAGGCCGCCCCGCGCAAGGTCGGCGCCGCCGGCGCGCTGCGTCAGGCGGCGATCGTCGCGCTCGACGTGCTCTACCGCTACGACACCCACGCCCGCAACAAGAAGGACGAGTCGCGTGCACTGGCCGCCCTCGGTTTCACGCTGCCGAAGAAGACCACGGCGTCCGCCGCTACCGACGCGCTGGCCCAAGGCGAAGCGATCGGTCACGGCATGGCGCTTGCCAAGACCCTCGGCAACCTGCCGCCCAATGTCTGCACGCCGACCTATCTGGCCGAGCAGGCGCTCGAACTGGGCAAGAAGTCGGACATCGCCGTCACCGTGCTCGACCGCGCCGACATGCAGAAGCTGGGCATGGGTTCCTTCCTGTCGGTCGCTGCCGGCTCGCGCCAGCCGCCCAAGTTCATCGCGATGGAGTACCGCGCCGGCAAGAAGAACGAGGCGCCCATCGTGCTGGTCGGCAAGGGCATCACCTTCGACACCGGCGGCATTTCGCTGAAGCCGGGCGAAGGCATGGACGAGATGAAGTACGACATGTGCGGCGCCGCCAGCGTGCTTGGCACCTTCCAGGCGCTGGCCGCGATGAAGCTGCCGCTGAACGTGATCGGCCTCATCCCGACCACCGAGAACATGCCGGGCGGCGCAGCCACGCGGCCCGGTGACGTGGTCAAGTCGATGTCCGGCCAGACCATAGAAATCCTGAACACCGACGCCGAAGGCCGGCTCATCCTGTGCGATGCGCTGACCTACGCCGAGCGTTACGAGCCCGCCTGCGTAATCGATATCGCGACGCTGACCGGTGCCTGCATCATCGCGCTGGGCCACGTCACCAGCGGCCTGATGGCCAACGACGACGCGCTGGCCGACGAACTGCTGGCCGCCGGCCAGACCTCTTGGGACCGCGCCTGGCGCCTGCCGATCTGGGAGGATTACCAGGAGCAGCTGAAGAGCAACTTCGCCGACATGGGCAATATCGGCGGCCGGCCGGCCGGTTCGATCACGGCCGCCTGCTTCCTCGCGCGCTTCGCGAAGAAGTTCAAGTGGGCGCACCTGGACATCGCCGGTACCGCGTGGAAGAGCGGCAAGGAAAAGGGCGGCACCGGTCGTCCAGTACCGCTGCTGACCCACTTCCTGCTCGAACGCGCCGGCAAGCTCTGAGGCGCGCATGGCGGTCGCCGAATTCCATCACGACGCACCCGACAAGCTGCGCCACGCCTGCGCGCTGGTCGCGCAGTGGCATGCCGCCGGGCGTCGCGTGTGGATACATTGCGACAACGACGCGCTGGCCGCGCGGCTCGATCAGATGCTGTGGGTGTTCGAGCCGCTGGCCTTCATCCCGCATGTGCGCGACGGGCACCCGCTGAGCGACGCGACGCCGGTGCGCATCGGCCGCGATCCGGCGTCGGCTCCGGTCGATGCGGTCCTGCTCAATATGGCGCACGACGTGCCGGCCGGTTTCGAGCAGCGCGCGCACATCGTCGAGATCGTCAGCCAGGACCCGGCCGACCGCGACGCGGCGCGCTCGCGCTTCGTACGCTACCGGCAGGGCGGCTTCGACATGCAGACACGAAAGGCAGAAGCATGAGCGATGACCTGATCGGCCGCGCAGATTCGCTGATGCGGCGCAGTCGCACCTTCGTCGCCGGCCGGGTTGCCCCAGCCGTAGTGGACGACGGCATCCCGCTGCTGACCGAAGAGGTCGATCTCGATACCCTGGTGCCGGAACCCGAGGACCGCAGCGCCGAAATCACGGCGGCGGTGACCGCCGAGGTGACCGAGCGGGTGACGGCCGAAGTCACCGAGCGGGTGACCGCGGAGGTGACCGGGCGCGTCACCGCCGAGGTGACGGAGGAAGTGACGGCGCGCGTGACCGAACAGGTCACCCGTGCGGTCGGTACGGATGTGCGGGCACGTCTGCAGCAGGCCACGTCCGACGCACTGTCGCAGCACTTCGCCGACCTGCCGGTGCTGGTCCAGACCCGTATCGACGACTGGTGCGCGACCACCCTGCCGGCGCTGGTCAGCATCGAAATGCAGGTCGCGTTCGAGGCGGCGCTGGGCGCCGCGCTGGAGAACGCGACGGCCCGCATTCGCGAACAGGCGGTGCTCGATCTGCGCGAATCAATCGCTGCCGACATCGAAAACCGCAGTCAGGCCGTGCTCAACGCCACGGTCGAACCATCGGACGAACCCGACCAGCCCCTATAATCGCGGGTTTGCATCCACGCAGACCCGTCATGACGCTGGCCAAGAGCTTCGAGCCGGCCGACATCGAACGCCGCTGGTACCCCGAGTGGGAATCGCGCGGCTACTTCGCTGCCGGCCTGGACACCGACACCCCGAACAAGCCCAACTTCTGCATCCTGCTGCCGCCGCCGAACGTCACCGGCACGCTGCACATGGGTCACGGTTTCAACCAGACCCTGATGGATGCCCTCACCCGCTATCACCGCATGCGTGGCGACAACACGCTGTGGCAGCCGGGTACCGACCATGCCGGCATCGCCACGCAGATCGTGGTCGAGCGCCAGCTCGACGCCCAGGGCATCTCCCGCCACGACCTCGGCCGCGAGGCATTCGTGAAGAAGGTGTGGGAGTGGAAGGAGTTTTCCGGCTCCACCATCACCCGCCAGATGCGCCGCCTCGGCACCTCGCCCGACTGGACGCGCGAGCGTTTCACGATGGACGAAGGCCTGTCGAAGATCGTCACCGAAACCTTCGTCCGCCTGCATGAAGAGGGGCTGATCTACCGCGGCAAACGCCTGGTGAACTGGGACCCGGTGCTGGGCACCGCGGTGTCCGACCTCGAAGTCGTGCAGGAGGAAGAAGCCGGTTCGCTGTGGCACATCCGCTACCCGCTGGCCGATGGCTCCGGTCATCTGACCGTCGCCACCACCCGCCCGGAAACCATGCTGGGCGACGTCGCGGTCATGGTGCACCCGGAAGACGAGCGCTACAGCGCGCTGATCGGCAAGACGGTGAAGCTGCCGCTGACCGAGCGCGAGATTCCGGTCATCGCCGACACCTATGTGGACCGCGAATTCGGCACCGGCGTGGTGAAGGTCACCCCGGCGCACGACTTCAACGACTACGCGGTCGGCCAGCGCCACGGCCTGACCATGATTTCCATCCTGACGCTGGATGCGAAGATCAACGACAACGCGCCGGCGAAATACCGCGGCCTCGACCGCTTCGACGCGCGCACGGCCATCGTCGCCGACCTCGAAGCCGCCGGCCTGCTGGAAAAGACCGACAAGCACACGCTGAAGGTGCCGCGTGGTGACCGCACCAATGCGGTGATCGAGCCCATGCTGACCGACCAGTGGTTCGTCGCCATGAGCAAGCCAGGCAAGGACGGCAAGAGCATCACGCAGAAGGCGCTCGACGTGGTGGCCAGCGGCGAGATCCGCTTCCATCCGGAAAACTGGGTGAACACCTACAACCAGTGGCTGAACAACATCCAGGACTGGTGCATCTCCCGCCAGCTGTGGTGGGGCCACCAGATCCCGGCCTGGTACGACGACCAGGGCAACGTGTTCGTCGCGCACTCGGAAGCCGAGGCCTACCAGAAGTATTTCGAGCATCTGGCGCAATCGAACCCCGACCTGAAGCGCCTGGCCGTCGCCACCGCGATGGCACGCGAGATGTCGGGCGACACGCTGCCCGAAGTCGGCCGCAATTACGCGATCAAGGAAAACCTGCCGCTGCTCAAGCGCGACGAGGACGTGCTCGACACCTGGTATTCGTCCGCGCTGTGGCCCTTCTCGACGCTGGACTGGACGCCGGACTGGGAGCCGGGCAACCCGGAGAAGAGCAATCCGGCGCTCGACCTCTATCTGCCGTCGTCGGTGCTGGTGACCGGTTTCGACATCATCTTCTTCTGGGTGGCACGCATGGTCATGATGACCACGCACATCACCGGTCGCATCCCCTTCCGCGACGTCTATGTGCACGGCCTCATCCGCGACGCCGAAGGCCAGAAGATGTCGAAGTCCAAGGGCAATGTGCTGGACCCGATCGACCTGATCGACGGCATTTCGCTCGACGATCTGGTGAAGAAGCGCACCACCGGCCTGATGAATCCGAAGCAGGCAGCGCAGATCGAGAAGCGCACCCGCAAGGAATTCCCGGACGGCATCCCCGCCTTCGGCACCGACGCGCTGCGCTTCACCTTCGCTTCGCTCGCCAGTCCCGGCCGCGACATCAAGTTCGACATGCAGCGCTGCGAGGGCTACCGCAACTTCTGCAACAAGCTGTGGAACGCCACCCGCTTCGTGCTGATGAACTGCGAAGGTCAGGACTGCGGCATGGCGCCGTGCAACGAGGACTGCGGACCGGACGGCCCGCTGCACTTCCAGGCACCCGACCTGTGGATCGTCAGCGAACTGCAGCGGGTCGAAGCCGAGGTCGAGAAGCAGTTCGGCGACTACCGCTTCGACCTGGTGGCACAAGCAATCTACCGCTTCGTCTGGGACGAGTACTGCGACTGGTACCTCGAACTGGCCAAGGTGCAGCTGCAGAACGGCACACCGGCCCAGCAGCGCGCCACCCGCCGCACCCTGCTGCGCGTGCTCGAAACGGTGCTGCGCCTGGCTCACCCGCTCATTCCCTTCATCACCGAAGAGCTGTGGCAGACGGTTGCCCCGCTGGCCGAGCGCAAGGAAGGCGAGTCGATCCAGCTGGTGCGCTACCCGCAGGCCAATCTGAGCCGCATCGACGCGACCGCCGACGCCTGGGTGGCGGAACTGAAGACCATGATCGACGCCTGCCGCAGCCTGCGTGGCGAGATGGGCGTGTCGCCCGCCACCAAGGTGCCGCTGCTGGCTGCCGGCAAGACCGAGGCGATCCGTGGCTACGCACCCTACCTTGCCGCGCTCGCCAAGCTCAGCGAGGTGCAGGCGGTGGGTGACGCGCTGCCGGATTCGCCAGCGCCGGTGCAGGTGGTGGGCGATTTCCGCCTGATGCTGAAGATCGAGATCGACGTCGCTGCCGAGCGCGAGCGCGTCGGCAAGGAGATCGCCCGCGTCAAAGGCGAGATCGCGAAATGCGAAGCCAAGCTCGGCAACGAGAGCTTCGTCGGCCGCGCCCCCGCCGCTGTGGTCGATCAGGAGCGCAAGCGGCTGGCCGATTTCGGCGATCTGCTGGTCAAGCTGGAAGAACAGCTGGGACGGCTTGGCTGAACGGCAGCTTCAGGCGGCAAGACGCAAGGAACGGCCTTTCCTTGCACCTTGCCGCTTGAACCTTGCATCTACCAATAGACCTGCCTCATCCGCTCGCAGTAGCGCACGATGGACGGGTAGTCGCGCTCGATCAGCCGTTTGAACGGAATGTCGACATCGACGAACACGACGTTGGCCAGCATGCCGTAGGCCGTTGCGTCGATGCTGGAGGGGTGGCCGAACAGGAAGGGTTTGTCGCCGAGCACGGTGGCGACGGCGTCGATGTCGCGCATGCCCATTTCGGTGATCTCGTCGGCCGTGTGCCGGCCGACGCCGGCCGCTTTCACCTGTTTCACCATGCCGCCGCGCGCCAGTGCCGGCACGAACCATTTGTACGGCGCACCCATGCCGCCGAAGAAGGCGTCGCGCGTGGCCGGCCAGTAGCGGTCGTCGGCCCAGCGGAAATGGAGCACGCACCAGTAGGCATGCTCTTCCAGCGTGCGCTGGAGCAGCAGCGATTGCGCACGCTGGTTGCGATCGAGGTGGTCGTCCAGCGCCACGCCGTGGCGCCGCTTCAGGTGATCGATGATAAGGCCGCTGTCAGCCAGAACGGTGCCGTCGTCGTCGATGATGTGGGGCAGCTTGCCTTTCGGCGCCTTGCCCAGATTCATCGTGTAGACGTTCTGGTAGGGCAGTCCGGCCATGCGCAGCCAGGTTTCGAGCTTCAGGCAGAAGCCGCTCGCATTGGGCAGGCCCATCACCGGGGGAAACTGGAAAAGACGGATCATTGTTTCCCCCGTTGTGCTGGCGCCAGCTGCTGCGCTTACTTGCGTCGCAGCAGGAAGAAGAATTCCTTGTTCGCTTCGCCGCTGTCCAGCAGGGTGTTGCCGGTCTGCCGCGCGAACGCCTCGAAATCACGCACTGCGCCCGGATCGGTGGCCACCACGCGCAGCACCTGACCGCTGCTCAGTTCCGAAAGCGCCTTCTTGGTACGCAGGATGGGCAGCGGACAGTTCAGGCCGCGCGCATCCAGTTCCTTGTCGAATTCCATGTTTCACCCCGTGCTTGGAGCGGCGTTTATACCCGCAGTCGCGGCGGCGATCAACGCCACGGCGTCGAGTCCGGACGCCCCGTCCGGACCAGCCCGATCGCCTACATGCCGTCGCGTCGCTGCTCGGCGAGCCGCTCGCGCAGTTCGCGCAGCCGCGCATCGACCGCCGACTGCTGGTAGAAATCGCCGTCGGCCGCGCGCTGCGCCAGTTCGAGCTGTTCGATGGCGGCCTGGTACTGTCCGTTCAGCACATAGGCCTCGGCCTGCGCGCGGTGCTGCGCCAGGCGCTTGCCGAGCAGCGCATAAGTCTTGGCCTGGTACTGGTAGAGCTGCGGGTCCTGGGTGGTCATGGACACCTCGCCATTGATGACCGCCAGTGCTTCGTCCGGACGCTCACTGGCCAACAGCGCCTCGATCAGTCCATAGAGCAGCGCGCGCGAGCGCGCCGATCGGCTCAGGCCATCGCGGAAGCGCTCGACCGCCTCGGCCGGGCGCCCGGCGTCCAGACTGATGCGCCCGCCCAGATTGTCGAGCATCGGCGACGCAAAGCCGTCGGCGCGCAGGGCGTCGAGCTCCTGCTGCGCGCGCCTGAAATCGCGCAGGCGCAGCGCCGCGTGCGCCAGACCGAAACGCGCGGCAACACGCGCGTTGCCCTGGACGTCGCGCAGCCGGCTCTCGAACTCGGTCACCGCCTCGCGCGCGTCACCGTCGTAGGCACGCAGCTTGGCGCGCACCAGCAGGAAATCGATGCTGTCCGGCACCTGACGATAGGCGGTCTGCTGGATGCGCGCGGCAGCGTCGGCAATACGTTCGGTGGTCAGCGGGTGGGTACGCAGATAGGCCGGCGAGTTCGCCTCGTAGAAGCGCACCGAGCGCTGCATGCGCTCGAAGAAGGCCGCCATGCCGCGGGTGTCGAAGCCTGCGCCGTCGAGCATCTGGATGCCGATGCGGTCCGCTTCGCGTTCGAAATCGCGCGTGTAGGCAAGCTGGGTGGCGATGTTTGCCGCCTGACCGCCGACCAGCGCCGCCTGCGCCGCCTGCGAATTGCCGCGCGCGGCGAGCGCCGCGATGATGAGGGAGGCGATCGCGATCACGCTCATCTCACCGCGCTTCGAATACAGCCGCGCGATGTGCCGCTGCGTCACGTGCGAAATTTCGTGCGCGATCACCGAAGCCAGTTCGGATTCGCTCTGCGCCGCGACAATGAGGCCGGTGTGCACGCCGATGAAGCCGCCGGGCCAGGCGAAGGCGTTCAGCGTCGGATCGCGCAGCGCGAACAGTTCGAAACTCTGTGTCGAGTCCGGCAGCTTGGATACCAGCCGGTCGGCCAGCTGGTTCAAGTAGCCGCTGATTTCCGGATCGTTGATGTAGCTGCGCTCGCGCACCCGCATGTCGCGCCACAACGATTCGCCGATGCGGCGCTCCAGCGACGGCGGCAGGTCGGCCTGAGCGACGTCACCCAGATCGGGCAGCGTATTGGCCGGCGCGGCAAGCGGCAGCAGAAGCAGCACGGCGACCGCCTTGCGCAGCCGGCGGGAGAACAGGAAGTGACTCATGGCGATGCTATGATAACGGGCAGGCGTGAACGGTCGTTCGGCAGCAGCTGAGCATTCGTCAGCGATCGGTTAACGCATGTGACGCCGCCGCGCAGACAGCGGCGGCGCAACACGAACGGCAGCACAGAATATCCGGCCGGCGCAGCGCGACGACCGACATGGTAGCCGGCCCAGCCGGTCCACTCACCCCTCAACGCCTACGTCTCCGATGTCGTCGATTCCGGTTGGTTCGCACGCCCTGCTGCTGATTGAAGATGTACCCGAAGACGTGAAGCTGATCACCACAGCGCTGCGCAGCATCGTGCCGGGCGAGCAGATCCAGGTCGCCTCTTCCGGCGAGGAGGGGCTGGACTATCTGTTCGGGCGCGGCGCCTTCGTCGGACGTGACACGCGCCACCAGCCGGCGCTGGTGATGCTGGACCTCACGCTGCCGCGCATCGACGGGCTGGAGGTTCTGCGCCAGGTCAGGGCCGACCCGCAGACGCACGTGCTGCCGGTGGTCATGGTTTCGGCCTCGTCGCAGCAGCGCGACATCCGCACCGCCGCGCAGCTGGGCGCCAACAGCTTCGTGCGCAAGTCGCTCGATTTCGTCAGTTTTTCCGAAACGCTGACCCTGCTCGCCCGCTACTGGCTCGAACTGAACATCCCCCCTCCCCACCCGTCCGCAATGACACGATGAGCGCCGACGACTCCCAGACCCCGCAGTCTCCGCTGACCCATTTCGATGCCCAGGGCCAGGCCCACATGGTCGACGTCGGCGACAAGGCGCACACCGCGCGCGTGGCGCGCGCGGCCGGTTCGATCACCATGCTTCCGGCGACCTTCGCGCTGGTGCGCGACGGCAATGCAAAGAAAGGCGACGTGCTCGGCATCGCCCGCATCGCCGGCATCCAGGCCTCGAAACGCACCTCGGACCTGATCCCGCTGTGCCATCCGATCGCACTGACCAAGGTGAGCGTCGAGTTCACGCTGGACGAGGCCGCGAGCCGGGTTCTGTGCGAGGTCACGGCCCGTACCACCGGCCAGACCGGCGTCGAGATGGAAGCGCTGACCGCAACCAGCGTCGCCCTGCTCACCATCTACGACATGTGCAAGGCTGTGGACCGCGGCATGCGCATCGGCGACATCCGTCTGCTGGAGAAGGCGGGCGGCAAGTCAGGGCACTGGACGGCCGCATAGAACCGGTCGTCGCGGGCATCGCTCGAGCAGCAGCCCCTGCCCCGAATCGCCCCGGCACTTCGGACGCCGGTCGCCGCGAGGTGACGAAAAAACCCGCTTTCGTTCTACCATCGACCCGGTCGCGGGTACTGGACACCGCTCAGGCACGGAAACGATGGCCCAGGAAATCGAACTCAAACTGGCGATGGCCGACGCCGGCTGGCGCGCCTTCTCCCGTCATCCGCTGCTGCGCGAGGCCGTCGCGCCGGCGCACACGCAGACGCTGCGCAACCTCTATTTCGACACCCCTGACCTCGCACTGCGGCGCCAGCGCGTCGCGTTGCGCCTGCGCCGCGCCGGCCGGCGCTGGCTGCAGACGGTGAAGTGCGCCAGTGCGTCGCGCGCCGGGCTGTCGTCGCGCCCGGAATGGGAGCAGCCCTTCAGCGGCCACTTCGATTTCTCGGCCATCGACGACCCCGCACTGCGCGCCGAACTCGAAACCCTGCGCGACCGCGGCGTGCTCGCGACCGTGTTCGACACCACCTTCGAGCGGCGTGAATGGCGTTTCAAGGCCGGTGACGGCGAACTTCTGCTGATGGCCGATCGCGGCCACATCATCGCCGGCGAGCAGCGCGAAACCATTTCCGAACTCGAACTGGAACTGGCCGGCGCCCCGGTCGACGCCCTGCTCGATTTCGCCGCCCGCCTGGCGGCAACGCTGCCACTGCGCGCCGAGTCGCGCAGCAAGGCACAGCGCGGCTACGACCTGATGGCCGGCGCCACACCCGAACCGGTGCGCGCCGGCCGCTCGCCGATAGACCCGGAGGGCTCGGCCGCGGACGCCTTCCGCGCTGTCGCGCTGGACTGCATCGCCCACTACCAGGCGAACGAACACGGCGCGCTACACAGCGATGCGCCGGAATTCATCCACCAGATGCGCGTCGCGCTGCGCCGGCTGCGCAGCGCACTGCGTGTGTTCGCGCCCGCGTTGCCAGAAGGCAGCGCCGACGATCTTGCGCAGCACCTGCGTGCGCTGGCGGGCGAACTGGGCGAGCTGCGCGACCGCGACGTACTGCAGTCCGAACTGGTGGCGCCACTGCTCGGCACGACAGCCACGCCAGAGCTGAACGAGCTCGCCCACACGCTGCATGCCATTCGCAGCGAAGTGCGCGAGCGCGTCATCCGTGCCTTGCAGGACGGCCGGCAGGCTCGACTGATGATCGCGCTGCTCGACGTGCTGCACCGGCTCGACGACCGGCAGGACGCGCCGACGCTGGCCGCCCTCGCCAAAAAGCGCCTCGCGCGCGCCCACACCCGCATGGTTGCCGCCGCCCTTCTGGCGAGATCGGGCGACATCGCCGCGCTGCACGCACTGCGCATCGACGTGAAGCGGCTGCGCTACGCGCTCGAATTCAACCTGCCGCTGCTGCACGCGAATCGCGCCCGGCGCGCGCTCGAAACACTGGCGGCCGCGCAGGAGCAACTGGGCTTCATCAACGATCTCAGCCAGGCCGGCCCGCGCCTGCTGGCCGCCGCCGGCAGCGACCCGGCGCGGCTCGCTGCGGTCGCTCAGATCGCCGCCCACCACATGCCGCGCTACCGGAAAATCGTTGACGAGGCGCCAAAGCTGCTCAAGCGCCTGGAACGCATGCCGCGCCCGCGCTGAATCCGGGGCGCCGTGTCATGCATTCGTCACGTCACCTCACCACACTGCGCGCGCCCGACAAGAACCCGAGGAGACATCGATGGAACTGATCCTGTGGCGTCACGCCGAAGCGCTCGACACCGTGCCCGACGCCAGCCGCAAGCTGTCCGCGCGCGGCGAGAAGCAGGCCAAGCAGATGGCCGCCTGGCTGAAATCCCGCCTGCCGAAGAACACCCGCATCCTGGTCAGCCCGGCCACCCGCTGCCAACAGACCGCGCAGGCGCTGGAATTGGATTTCGAAACCTCACGGCTGCTGAGCACCGACGCGTCGGTCGCCGATCTGATCGCGGCGACCGAGTGGCCGACGGGCAGCGGCGCAGTGCTGGTGGTGGGGCATCAGCCGACGCTAGGGCGGGTGGCGGCGCTGCTGCTGTCGGGTGAGGAGGCGGAGTGGTCGGTAAAGAAAGGTGCGGTGTGGTGGCTCAGCAATCGCGTGCGTGACGGCGCAGCCCAACACATTCTCAGGCTGTGCATTTCACCCGACCTGATCGAAGCCTGAGTAATGCGACGATCGCTGCTCGTCGCCTTGACCGCGGCTTTGTCGGTGGCGCACGCCGACGCAGCGCCTCGATGCGCGGCCACACTCACGTCGGAACTGCAGCACCTGCTCACTGTGCAATCATTGCCAGCCGCCCAGTTCTCGCTGCGCGGCCGCAATATTCAAGCCATCGACCTGGCATTCGGTGAAGCTTTGCCTGGCCGCCCCTTGACCGTGGACCAGCCTTTGCGCATCGCCAGTCTGTCGAAAATCCTGACCGGGCTTGCGGTCCTGGATGCCGATGCGGACAAGAGCTTGCCACTCGACTCGAAACTGGTTGAGGTGCTCGGCATCGACCGGGAGTCGATTGGTCGCGGCGTACGCGACATCAGCCTGCGTGATCTGCTTGGGCACAGATCCGGCCTGAGTCGCCAGGCCGGTCTGGATGAAATGCTCAGACCCGAACCACGTTGCCCGCCTCATATCGGGCAGTTGCTGTCGGAACCGCTGCAGGCACCCACCGGATCGATCTTCCAGTATTCCAATACCGGTTATTGCCTGCTCGGCGAGGCGCTGCGCGTTCGCACAGGACAATCGCTCGCCGACCGGGTCGCCGCTTCGATTACCCGACGTATCGGCCAGTCGACCATCGGCCCGCACGACGAGGGCGACCGAACCGTCCGCTACGACGCCAGCCCCGACGATTCAACGGACGATCCCGCAAGCTATCGCTTCAACTATCCAGCCATGCTGGCGAGTGGCGGCCTCCAGAGCAACGCTCGCGACATCGCGCGACTTCTTGAACAGGCGTTCCCCACAGACAGGCTCAAGGCGCTGGACACCGCGCCGCATGCCTGCCCGCGCAGCAGTGGACCGCGCAACTGCCACGGCCTCGTCTTCCACGTCTTCGACGATGCGCAGGGGCAACGAATGTTCTGGCGTGATGGCTCGCTACCCGGCGTCAGTGCGCTGGCCGTCATTCCAGAGCACGCGCGTTGGAACTGGGTATTCATCGCCACCCGACGCCATCGCGATGGCCTGCGCCTGAACGAACAGTTGCTGGCGGCCATCGGGCATGCGGTGTCGCGCCATCTGCAGTGCGACGAGGCCGAAGGTCAGACGAGACCGGGAATGAAGCGGTAGCGGACCTGCTGCATGTATTCGCGATAGCCGTTGTCGGCCATCAGCAGATGGCGCTCTTCGGTCAGCGCGCGCGCGACGTAGATCGCGGTCCAGCCGCAGAGGGACAGCAGGATCGCGATACTGCCGAGCACCGAGGTCTGCAGCGCCGCCCACAGTGGCGGCATGGCTCCCAGCCACCAGGCCAGGTTCTTGAAGGTGTAGGCAGGGTGGCGGATCCAGCGATAGACACCATGGCGAACGATGCCGCGATTGGTCAGATTGCTGGCCTTGAAACCGAGGTTTACGCTGGCGGCGCTGTAAACGATGAAGGCGACCATCACCAGCAGATTGAGCACGAACTGCATGGAAGGGTCACCCACCTTGGGCGCATCGCTGCTGTACCAGCCGATGAAGGCATGCAGTCCCTCGTTGAAGGGCGGATAACAGATGAGACAGGCCAGCCAGCCCCCTATAGTCGGGTCGACCGATACGAAGGTGTTTTTCAGCCTTGGATGCTCGATCAAATAGCCCAACGTGAACAGCAGTACGTCCACGAAGATGACCAGGTGCAACAGGCGCGCGTGCACGTGGAGGTTGTAAAAGCTGATCCAGTCAGCCCCGTCGCCTGCAACGGGCATCGAATATGTCGCCAGATCCGAAAATCCCGCTAAGTGCTGGACCAGCCACGACAGCATAAGCGGAACAAAGAGGAACTTGAGTACGAGTATCCGGGCGGCGCGACGCTCATCGCTATTCAATTTATAGCCACCGCGGAACCAACCCCAGATGGCCCTAAACGCCATCAGAGCCTTCGACTCAAGAGATGAATCGAGATAATAGAAGGGCAATAAAACCGCATACGCGATGACAGCCCATACAAACACGTCGAATACAGTGAAATGGAATCTTAAGCCGCAAAGATTGACGGCGAGAAAGCGGTTTAGAAATTCGACATGCCAAACGCTTATTTGCGTATAAAAAGAAAGACCTAGCGCGATGTATAGCAGCGAGGCTAAATAGCGAAACATATAGTCAAAAAAGGGGCCCCGAGGAGCCCCTTTCTCTTTCTGTTTACGCCTACCCTTATCAACCACCCGAAGAAGTGGACGATGACGAGGAGGAGGAAGAGGAAGAAGACGAAGCCGTCGGCGTGATGCCACATTTCGCTTTCGTACAAGTACCGCCAACCGCCCAAGAAATATTGGTCTCATTCACGGTCGGCGTGAACGTCAGCGTGTAGCCTCCAACTTCAGTAGTGCCGGTCATGTTGATGGCAGCGGTGGTGCCCGTCAGGGTGATCGCACCGGTTGCAAATTTGGGCGTAGGCAAAGTTGTGATGCCAAGCTCGCCAGCAGTATCGCAACTTGCGAGAGCTCCTGCGTTCTGTTGGGCGCACTCGGCGATGGCTAGCTTAATGGCCTCCACCGCAACAATGTTCTCTTGCCACTTGGCTCGCGTAACGTAATCCTGATACTGCGGCAGCGCGATCGCCGCCAAAATGCCGATGATCGCGACCACGATCATCAGTTCGATCAGGGTGAAACCTTGCTGAACCTTTTTCATCACTCTCTCCTGTATTGAACGGAACGGGCGCGACTGCGCTCGGGTTGATATCGAGCAAGGC
>JAVEVQ010000084.1:0-9979 GCA_034004945.1 Methyloversatilis sp.
GCTTCAATCTGGGCGGCGGTCAGGTCATCCGCGGCTGGGACCAGGGCGTCGCCGGCATGAAGGAAGGCGGCGTGCGCAAGCTGACGATTCCGCCGCAACTGGGCTACGGCGCCCGCGGTGCCGGTGGCGTCATTCCGCCGAACGCCACGCTGGTGTTCGAGGTCGAGCTGCTGAGCGCGAGCTGATTGCGGCGTTTCATCCTCTGCGCCGGCCTTGTGCTGCTGGCCGGCGCAACGGCGCGGGCGGCGGACGACGCGGTCGATCCGCCTGACGGGCAGGCGGCGCCGGTCGAGGTCGATTTCGGCCGTCTGACCATCGAGGCGGCGGGGCTGCCCGAGCCGGTGCTCGACATGCTGAACACGCACGCCCGCTCGCTGCAGTTGCGTGAGCCGCTCGACGACGAACGCGCCGAGCGACGGACGCTGCGTCGCGTGCGCCGCGAAATGACCGAGCTGTTGGCCACCGAAGGCTGGTTCAGCCCGAGCTTCGACATTGTCGCCGGCGATCCGCCGGTGCTGCGCATCGAGGCCGGCGCGCGCACGCGCGTGTCGTCGGTGTCCATCGTGTTCGACGGCGATCTGGCCGGTGACGGCGACGAGCGCGCCGCGCGCCGTGCCGCGCTGCGTGCCGGCTGGCGGCTGGCCGAGGGCAAGCCCTTCCGCCAGGCGGACTGGTCGGCCGCCAAGCAGACGCTGCTCGAAGACCTGACCGCGCGCGACTACGCCGCCGCCGTGCTGGGCGACAGCCGCGCCGAAGTCGACCCCGAAAGCGCGAAGGTCGATCTCAGCGTGCGCCTGGACAGTGGCCCGGCCTTCCGCTTCGGCGACATCGAGGCGACCGGGCTGGCGCTGCACGACCTCGATCTGGTACGCCGTTACTCGACCATCAAGCCGGGCGACCCGTACTCGACCGAGGCGGTGCTCGCCTTCGAGCGCGCGCTGCTGTCGTCGCCGTACTTCGGTTCGGTACAGATCCTGGCCGACGTCGATCCGGCGCGTGCCGACGCCACACCGGTGCGCGTCGCGGTGACCGAGGCCAGTTCGCGCCGCCTGTCCTTCGGCGCCGGTCTGAGCAGCAACACCGGCTATCGCGGCGAGGTGGGCTGGTCGGACAACAATCTGTTCAAGCGCTCCTGGCTGCTCAACAGCGCGGTTCGGCTGGAGCAACTGCGCCAGATCGCCTTCGCCGACGTCATGCTGCCGCCGCACGCGGACGGCTACCGCGACAGTTTCGGCGTGCTGGCCGAGAACGCCGACATCCAGGACCTGATCACCCGCCGCGTCGGCGCCGGCATCGTGCGCGCGCGCGTCAAGGGCGACATCGAAATCCGCCACTCGCTGAACCTGCAGCGCGAACAGCGCGAGATCGACGGTTTCGTGCAGAGCACGCAGCAGTCGCTGGCGCTGAACACCTCATGGACCTGGCGTCGCGTCGACGACCTGTTCAATCCGCGCGAGGGCTGGGTGCTGAACGCGCAGGTCGGCGGTGGCGTGAAAGGTCTGCTGTCCGACGCCAACTTCCTGCGCGGCTACCTGAAGGGGCAGTGGTTCGTCCCGGTCGGCCGGCGCGACCAGCTCATCCTGCGCGGCGAATTCGGCCTGACCGGCGGCGTCACCGACGCGTTGCCGCAGGACTTCCTGTTCCGCACCGGTGGCTCGACCACCGTGCGCGGTTACGACTACCTCGAACTGGGCGTGCGCCAGGGCAATGCCATCGTCGGCGGCCGCGCGCTGGGCGTCGCCAGCGTCGAGTACGTGCACTGGACGTCCGACACCTGGGGTGCGGCCGTTTTCGTCGATGCCGGCGACGCTGCCGACACGCGGGAGGACTTCAAGCCGGCCTTCGGCGCCGGTGCCGGCGTGCGCTGGCGCTCGCCGGCCGGCCCGATCGCCTTCGACCTCGCCTACGGCGAACGCGAGCGGCAGTGGCGGCCGCATTTCTCGCTGGCGATCGCGTTCTGAGGCAAGTCGGTTTGACAAGCGGCCTGCGGGTGCCAAGATGGCGTCCGGATAAGACATAAAAACACGAGGATTCCGCTTGAACGCCTTCATCCAGGCCTGTCGCCGGCATCTGTTCTGGGCTGCGCTGTTCAGCCTGGTGCTGAACCTGCTCGCGCTCGCCTTGCCCTTCTACACGCTGGAGGTGTTCGACCGCGTATTCGCCAGCCGCAGCGTGCCGACCCTGGTCATGCTGACGCTGGTCACGACGATCGCGCTGGTCGGCATGATGCTGCTCGACCAGGTGCGCGCGCGCCTGCTCATGTCCTGCGCCTTCGGGCTGGACCGCGCGCTCGGGCCGCAGGTGGTGACGCGACTGTTCGCCGAGGCCGGCTCGCCCGGCCATCCGGCGCAGACCCAGTACATCCGCGACATCGCCAACGTGCGCGGCTTCCTGACCGGACCCGGCGTGATCGCGCTGTTCGACGCGCCGTGGGCGCCGCTCTTCCTGCTGCTCATCTTCGTGTTCCATCCACTGCTCGGCATCGTGGCGACCGTCGGCGCGCTGGTGCTGCTGGTCTGCGCCTGGGTCAACAGCCGCGTCACCCGTCACTACAACGAAGTGTCGGCCCGTGCGTCGCGCGCCTCGTCGCAGTTCATCGACGCCTCGGTGCGCAATGCCGACGCCGTGCGCGCGATGGGCATGGCGCCCGATCTGGGCCGTCGCTGGGGCGCGCTGAACGACGAGGTGATCCGCGCTGGCGCCGCGTCGCAGGCGGTCGGCGCACCCTGGACCGGCCTCACGCGCTTCGTCCGCCTCTACCTGCAGGTGCTCATGCTGGGCTGCGGCGCCTGGCTGGTGGTGCGTGGCGACCTCGGCTCCGGCGCCATGATGGCCGGCACGCTGATCCTGGCGCGCGCGCTGTCGCCGGTCGAAGCCATCGTGTCGAGCTGGCGCAGCCTGTTCGACTTCCGCGAGTCGGTGGCCCGGCTGTCGACGCTGCTCGAAGGCAGCGGGCAGGCGCGTGAGCCGTATCCGCTGCCGCAGCCGACCGGGCGTGTCGACGTCGAAGCGCTCACCGTGATGGCCGGCCAGAGGGTGCTGCTGCGCAACGTCGGCTTTTCGCTGCAGGCTGGTCAGCAACTGGCCGTGATCGGCCCGAGCGGTGCCGGCAAGACCGCCTTGCTGCGCCTGCTCGCCGGCATCTGGACGCCGGCCTCCGGTGCCGTGCGCCTCGACGGCGCGCGACTGCAGGACTACCCGCCGGACACGCTGGGCGCGGCAATCGGCTATCTGCCGCAGAACGTCGAACTGTTCCCCGGTACGGTGGCCGAGAACATCGCCCGCATGCAGCCGTCGCCGGACCCCGACGCGGTGATCGACGCCGCCCGTATGTGCGGCGCGCACGAACTCATCCTGCGGTTGCCACAGGGCTACGACACCGAGGTGGGCGAGGGCGGTGCCCAGCTGTCGGCCGGCCAGCGCGCACGCGTCGGCATCGCCCGTGCTCTCTACGGGGCACCGGCGCTGGTGCTGCTCGACGAACCGAACGCCAACCTCGACGCCGAGGGCGAGGACGCGCTGCTCGGCTTGCTGGCGCGGCTGCGCGAGCGTGGCATCACCGCCGTCGTGGTGGCGCATCGGCCACGCATGCTGCAGGGCATGGACAAGCTGCTGGTGCTGCGCGAGGGCGTGGTCGAGCAGTACGGCGATTACGCCGAGATCGCCGCCCGCGTCACGCGCAGCCCGCGCGTGACGGCATTGAATGACAGAGCGGCACAGCAGGGAGGTGCGCAGCATGGCCATCGAGCTTGATGCCGGCCTGCCGTCGCTGGCGCGCGACCGTGTGGTCCGCGCCGGGCTGTGGGTGATCGGCGGCACGCTGGCCGCGATGCTGGCCTGGGCCGAACTGGCGCCTGTTTCAGGCGCCGTGGTTGCCGGCGGCGAAGTGCGCGTGTCCGGCGAACGCAAGACGGTGCAGCACCTGGAGGGCGGCATCGTCGCCGAACTGCGGGTGCGTGACGGCGACGTGGTGCAGGCGGGGCAGGTGCTGCTGGTGCTCGGCGATGCACGCGTTGACGCCTCGCTCGACGCGATCGAGAACGAAATCATCGGCGAGCGGCTGACGCTGGCCCGGCTCGAATCGGAAAAACGCGAACTGCCGTCACTCGCGCTGCCGGACGATCTCGCCGAGCTCGCATCGTCGCCGCGCTACCGCAGCCTGATCGACGGGGAACAGCGGCTGTTCCGTACGCGCCGTGACAATCTGCGCGAACAGCTCGCACTGCTCGAAGCGCAGGCGGTCGAGGCGCAGCGCGAAGCGTCCGACGTGCAGGTGCAGGTCGAGGCCGACCAGCGGGCGGTGGCGGCCCTGCGCGAGCAACTGCAGGCGTCGGAAAAACTGGCCGAGCGGAAATTCATCCAGCACACACGGCTGCTCGAACTGCGCAGCGGGCTGGCGATACGCGAGGCGGAAATGGCCGAGCACCAGGCCATGTTGTCGCGCACACGGCAGAACATCGGCGACTTCCGGCTGCGCAAGGCGCAGCTGCGCGCCGACTTCGTGCAGCGCGCGGTCGACGAGGCGCAACTGACCGGCCGCAAGCTGCTCGACCTGCAGGCGCGATTGAGCCCGGCGAAGGACAGCAGCCTGCGCAAGGAGGTGATTGCGCCGGTGGCCGGTCGCGCGGTGAACCTGCAGGTGCATACCGTGGGCGGCGTCGTGCGCGCCGGCGACCCCATCGTCGACATCGTGCCGGACGAAACCGCGCTGGTGGTCGAGGTCAGGGTACAGCCGCAGGACGTCGAAGAGGTGCACACCGGCATGCCGGCGGAAGTCAGACTGGCCGCGTACAACGCGCGCACCACGCCGCTGGTCAGCGGCACGGTGAGCTATGTGTCGGCCGACCGGTTGATCGATCCTGCGCGCGGCACGCCTTACTACACCGTGCACGTGACGCTCGACGCGCGGCCGGCCGAGCGCATCGAGCCGGGCATGCCGGTCGAGGCCTTTCTGCGTACGCGTGAGCGCAGCATGCTCGACTACCTGCTCGATCCAGTGATCAACGTGACCCGGCGCTCGATGCGCGAAAGCTGATGCCGCGAACGCCGGTGTCCGGACGCTGTCAGGTCTGGACACGCATGCCTGACTGAGCGATGACCGAAAGCGAACCTGCAGACAACTCCGCGCCTCTGCCGCGCCGCCGGCGCCGGCGATTCGGGCTGGCCTTCACCGACCTCGCGCTGCTCGCCCTGCCCGTGCTCTTTCTGTACTGGGCACTGGCGACACAGAGCGGCTTGCGATCGGTCGCCGCGGCTGCGCAGTGGGCCGTGCCGGCGCTGCAGATCGAGGTGGCCGGCGGCAGCCTGGTCGACGCGCCGCGCCTCGCGCGGCTGGTGCACGACGACGGCAGCCTGCGCATCGACGCGCGCGCGGTGGCGCTGGACTGGAGTGCGTCGGCACTGCTGCGCGGCCGGCTCGACATCGCCCGGCTGTCGCTGGGCGAGCTGCGCGTCGCCACCTCGCCCAGCGACGAGGCGCCAGTGGTGCCAGCCAGCCTCGAACTGCCGCTGTCGCTCTCGGCGCAGGTCGAGATCAAGTGGCTGGTGCTCGCCGACTACGCGACACCGACGGTCGACAAGGTGGTGCTCGACGCGCTGCAGGCGCAACTCGAATCGGACGGCCGCACGCACCGCGTCGACGCACTGTCGCTCGGCACGCCCTGGGGCGCGCTCGACGGCCGGCTGCAGCTCGACGGCGCCGCGCCCTTCGCGCTGAACGGCGAGCTGAACTTCAAGGCGGCCGACTACGCGGCGCAAGCGACGCTGGGCGGTGCACTGGCCGAGGCGGCCGACGTCGATCTGCGCGCCAGTGGTTACGGCGTGTCGGGCAGCGCCCGCGCCGGCGTGCGGCCGTTCGCGGCGCAGCCGCTGGCGGCGCTGAAACTGGCGCTCGACGAATTCGATCCGCACAGCCTGCACCCGTCTGCGCCGTCCGGCCGATGGACGCTGCATGCTGACCTGTCGCCGCGCGACGGCGACGCGCTGGCGCTGACTGGCACCGTCAACGCGGCCAACGCCGCACCAGGCCGCATCGATCAGGGGCGAGCACCGGTTACCGCGCTGACGGCGCGCATCGAGGCGGATGGGGCCGCCGTCGATCTGCGCGATCTGCGCATCGCGCTGGCCGGCGGCGGCGAAGTCAGCGGCGAGGCCGGCTGGCGCAGCAGCGGCGACCTGCCGATCACCGCCGCACTGACGCTGCGCGACATCGACAGCGCGCAACTGCACGCCCAGGGCGTGCGCACGAAACTCGGCGGGCGCATCGACATCCAGGCCTCGGGCGCGCGCCAGCAGTTCGCCGCCGACCTGAACGACCGCGGCCCCAGTCGCCTCGCGCTGAAGGCGAGCGGCCATGTCGCCGACGCGCTGCTCACGCTGGCGCAGGCCGATCTGTCCGCGCGCGGTGCTCAGGCCGGCGTGCGCGGCACGCTCAAGCTCGATGACACGCTGGCCTTCACGGTCGACGGGCGACTGCAGAAGTTCGACCCGTCGGCTTTCGTGAAGGCGCCGACCGCCTCGCTGTCGGCCCGCTTCGACGCCGCCGGCCGTCTCGGTCCGCAGCCCGATCTGCGCGCCGCGCTCGACGTCGAGCCGAGCACGCTGATCGGCGAGCCGCTGGCCGGCCGTGCGAAGCTGCGCCTGCAGGGGCAGCGCCTGTCTGAAGTGGATGTCGCGCTCGACTGGTCCGGCAACAGCCTGGCCGCGCAGGGCGGCTTCGGCGGCGCGCAGGACGCGCTGGACTGGACGCTCGATGCACGCAATCTGGCGGCCCTGCGCACCCTGACCGGGCAGACGCTGGCCGGTCGGGTGTCGGGCAGCGGGCGTCTCGCCGGCAGCGTCGCGGCGCCGCATGGTCGCCTGCAGTTGCAGGCGCGCGCGCTGGCGCTGGGCGAACTGGGCAGCGTCGCGCGCGCCGACATCGACGCCGAACTCGCTCCGGGCGCCGATGGCCGCCTGCGCCTCGCGCTCGACGCCGCCGACCTGCGCAGCCCGCAGGCACCGCTACCCATCGAGCAGTTGCGCCTCGACATCACCGGTACGCGCGGCGCCCACACGCTCGATGCCGACGTCGTTGCTGGTGCGCTGCCGGCCGAGCGAGGTGATGCGCCGGCCAGGCCGTCGCTGAAGCTGGCCGCGCACGGCGCGCTGGAGGACGGTCCGTCATGGTCGGGCAGCATCGACCGACTGGCGCTGGTCATCTCGTCCGAACTGAACGCCACGCTGAGCGCACCGGCCCGGCTCAGCGCCTCGCCGCAACAGGTCACGCTCGACGACGCGCGCTTCGCGCTGACCGGCGGTGGCGAACTGTTGCTGGCGCACACCGGCTGGACCCCCGAGCGGCTCGACGCGCGGGGCCGCGCGCGCGGCGTGCCGCTGCGCCTGGTGTGGCGCGACCGCGCGGCCGGCATCGCCGTGCGCGCGCCGCTGAAGCTCGGCGCCGACTGGTCGCTGGCTGCGCTGCTGGCTGGCGACGAGCGCGTCGACGGCACGCTGTCGCTGTTCCGCGAGGCGGGCAATGTGGTGGTGTCGGGCGAAACGCGCAACGAACTGGTGCTGTCGGCGGCGCGCGTCGATGTGGCCCTGGCCGGTCGCGAGGCGTTGGCGAAGGCGGTGCTGGCGGGGCCGGACATCGGCGAGGCGCGCGCCGAAGTCGCGCTGCCGCTGCGCCGCGACGGCAGCCTGTGGCAGCCGGACCTCGACGCGCTGACCCGCGGCAGCGCGACGCTGGACGTGCCATCGCTCGCCTGGATAGGCCGCACGCTGCGCCTCGACCTGAGCACCGCCGGGCGATTGCGCGGCGACGTGAAGCTGGCCGGCACGCTGCGCGCACCCGAGCTGTCGGGCCGCATCGACGGCGACGCGCTGGCGTTCGCGCTGGTCGACGCCGGCGTGAAACTGGAGCGCGGCGAACTGCGCGCGCAGTTCGACGGCGACCGGCTGACGCTGCAGTCGCTCAGCTTCGAAAGCGACAACCGCCGTCCGCCGCCCGACGCACGGCTCGGCGCCGCCGGCCTGACGCGCGAGCCGGGCCGGCTGTCGGCGCGCGGCACGGTCGACATCGCTACCACGCGCGCCGACATCGACGTCGCCATCCGCCGCTTCGTGCCGCTGCAAGGCGGCGAACAGTGGCTCATGCTGTCGGGCGACGGCACGGTGCGCGGCTCGGCGAAGGAGGGCATGAAGCTGCAGCTGGCGCTGAAGGCCGACGCCGGCCTGTTCGCCGTACCCGAACAGTCGGCGCCCACGCTCGGCGACGACGTCGTCATCAAGGGCCGCACGCCGGAAGAAGCCGCCGGCCCGCCGCTCGGCCTGGCCATCGACGTCGACCTCGGCGATCGCGTCTATTTCAAGGGCCGCGGGCTCGATACGCGGCTGACCGGCCAGCTCGCCCTGCGCGACGAAGGGCGCGGCCTGCGCGCCACTGGCAACATCCGCACCGTCGACGGCCGCTACCGCGCCTACGGTCAGGACCTGGTGATCGAGCGCGGCGTCATCAGCTTCCAGGGTTCGGTGTCCAACCCTGGTCTCAACGTGCGCGCCATCCGGCCCAACCTGCCGGTGCAGGCCGGCGTCGAAGTCAGCGGCACGGTACTGAAGCCGCGCGTGCGGCTGGTGTCGGACTCGGCGATGCCGGACAGCGAAAAGCTGTCATGGATCGTGCTCGGCCGCGGTCAGGACCGCGCCGGCGGCTCCGACCTCTCGCTGCTCGCCACCGCCGCCAGCGCGCTGCTCGGCGGCGAAGGCGAAGGCATCACCGGCTCGCTCGCGCAGGCGCTTGGCCTGGACCAGATCGCACTGACCCAGAGCAGCACGACCACCGGCCCGCGCAGCCAGGTCGTCACCTCGTCGAACAACACGACCACCGTCGGCGGCCAGGTCGTCAGCGTCGGCAAGCGCTTGTCATCGAACGCGCTGCTCACCTACGAACAGGGCGTCGCCGGCGCCACCAGCGTCGTCAAGCTCACCTGGAACCTCACCCGCCACCTCGCGCTGATCGGCAGCACGGGCACCGAGCAGGCGGTCGATGTGAGGTATGTGTTTTCGTTCAGGTAGGGTGCTTGAGGCGCGGCTGCGCACTTGCTCAGTGAGTGCATAATTCGATGGAATTCTGAAGGTCGCGGGTGCGGGTTGGAGGGGTGTCCGATTTGCGCGCGTATCTGGATGGCACCCGTCATACTCGACGAAACGGTCGTTGCCCTAACGTCATACATGGTATTAACGCCATGCCGATACCCGACTATCAGTCCCTGATGCTCCCTCTGTTGCGACTCGCTGGTGACGCGCAAGAGCATCGCTTCCGAGATGCGGTCGAGCAGCTAGCTTTGGAGTTTTCTCTTACCGATGACGAACGCGGGACAATGCTTCCAAGCGGAACCGCGCCGCAATTCGATAATCGCGTTGGTTGGGCCAGAACGTACCTGAAACAAGCAGCGCTGCTGGAGTCACGGAAGCGTGGAGTCTTCCGCATTACCCCAAGAGGTCTTGAACTACTAGCTAAGAATCCCACTCGGATTGACAATGCCACGCTTGATCAATATCCCGAATATTTAGCATTCAGGCTTCGTAGAAGCGACGAGAAGCCAATCGATGCAAATGGTTCTGCTGCTCCTGTTACTCGCCAGAAACCCCAGAGCATGGAGCCCACCTCAGACTCAACACCAGAGGAACTGTTTTCGCAGGCCTATCAGCGCCTCCGTAACAACTTGGAAGCGGAGCTTCTTGAGCAGGTTAAGGCCGCCTCGCCGGCATTTTTTGAGCGCCTCGTGATCGACCTGCTAGTGGCAATGGGCTACGGTGGCTCACGTCAAGACGCCGGTCGTGCAATAGGACGTAGTGGTGACGGCGGAATTGACGGGATCATTAAAGAAGACAAGTTGGGCCTAGACGTTATCTATGTTCAGGCCAAGCGATGGGAGGGCACAGTGGGCCGGCCCGAGATACAAAAATTCGCGGGAGCACTTCAAGGTCAGCGAGCTAA
>JAVEVQ010000085.1:0-5376 GCA_034004945.1 Methyloversatilis sp.
CGGCAGGCCTATAATGCGCGCCTGTCTTGCGGGAATAGCTCAGTTGGTAGAGCGCAACCTTGCCAAGGTTGAGGTCGCGAGTTCGAGCCTCGTTTCCCGCTCCAAGATTTGAAAAAGGGGAAGTTCTTCTTCCCCTTTTTGTTTGCAGCCCCTGACCGGGCTGCACCACCGGCGAGGTGGCAGAGTGGTCATGCAGCGGCCTGCAAAGCCGTGGACGCCGGTTCGATTCCGACCCTCGCCTCCAGGACAATTCGGTCGGTACGCAAGTGCCGATACGCGGGAATAGCTCAGTTGGTAGAGCGCAACCTTGCCAAGGTTGAGGTCGCGAGTTCGAGCCTCGTTTCCCGCTCCAACACCCAGAACGGGGACGCCTTTCGAGGCGTCCCCGTTCTGCTTTCTGCGCCCTCCATCCTCATCCTGTCGGTCGATCGCGACGATCGTGCGCCAGCGTGTCGTAATGGCGATGCGCCTGGGGCGACAGCGCGATATGCTGAGCCGCTAAGCATAGGCCGAGGTGCCGCATCCGTGCGTCCGCTCCAGTTCCGCTCACTCCTGCGCCTGCTGTGCTGGGCCGCGCTGTCTTTCGGCGCGTCCGCGGCCAGCGCGGCGGGCACGGTCCGCCTGGTCGCTGCCGAACTGTCGCCCTACATCGGTCCGACGCACGCACGCGAGGGCTATGTTGCAGAGCTTGTCCGTAGCGCGTTCGAGCGCGTCGGCTACACGGTGGATATCCGCTTCTATCCGCCGGCGCGCGCGCGCAGCGTCGCCGCATCGGGGCAGGTCGATGGTCTGCTGCCGGCGCCTGACACCGGTTCGCTGGAGAGCGAGTTCGTGCTGTCGGCGCCGTTTCCCGGCGCCAACGGCGGCCTGCTGAAGAAGCGCTCGCTCGAAATTCCCTATCCTGCCGACGCGGCGACACGACCGCTGGATACGCTGCGCCAGCTGTCGCACCTGCGCTTTGGCGCAGTGCGCGGTGCATCGGTGGCGGCCGCCTTCGACGGCGCAGATTTCCTCAAGCGCGAGTACGTCGATCGCGATCTGCAGAACCTCGACAAGCTGGCGCTGGGCCGCATCGATCTGATGGTGGTCGACAAATTCCGCGCCAGCGATCTGATGATCCTGCACCGGCCGCACCTGATCGGCCAGCTCGAATTCCTGCGGCCACCGCTGTTCCGCAGCGATTTTCACGTCGCCTTCTCGCGGCGCGCGCCGCGGCACGAGCGGCTGCGCGCCGACTTCAACCGCGGGCTGTCGGCACTGGTGCGCGAAGGGCGCGTCGAGGACATCCTGATGCGGCACGGACTGAGCGTGCGCAAGCCACAGGCCTCGGGGCGTGAGGTGATCACGGTAGCCACCGTCAACAATCCCGACATGCTGTTGCTGAAATCGCTGTCCGCCGAGTTCACGCGGCAGAACCCGGGCGTGCAGATCGAATGGCGGGTGCTGGACGAGAATTCGCTGCGCACGCGCCTGATGACCGATCTGGCGATTGCCGACGGCCAGTTCGACGTAATGACCATCGGCTCCTACGAAGCGCCGCTGTGGGCCGCGCGCGGCTGGCTCACGCCATTCCGCGATCTGCCCGCAGGCTATCGCGCCGACGATCTGCTGGCGCCGGTCCGCGACAGCCTGTCCTATCGTGGCGAGCTGTATGCCTTGCCCTTCTATGCCGAGAGCTCGATGACCTTCTACCGGCGCGATCTGTTCCGCGCCGCCGACCTCGTCATGCCGGCGCAGCCGACCTATAACGACATCCGGCAGCTGGCGGCGCGGCTGCACGATCCGGCCAAGGGCATCTACGGCATCTGCCTGCGCGGGCGACCCGGCTGGGGCGAGAACGTCACGCTGCTCACGACCATGGTGAATACCTTCGGCGGCCGCTGGTTCGATCCGCAGTGGCGACCGGAAATCGACAGCGCACCGTGGCGCGAGGCGGCGTCGCTCTACCTCGATCTGCTGCGTCGCTACGGCCCGCCCGACGCGCATCTCAACGGCTTTCCGGAAACGCTCGACCTGTTCGCCCGCGGCCGCTGCGCGATGTGGATCGATGCCACGGTGGCGGCAGGCATGCTGTTCGATCCGCGGACCTCGTCGGTTGCTGCCAGCCTCGGCTTTGCGCCGGCGCCGGTCGAGCGCGTACCGGACGGCGCGAACTGGTTGTGGGTGTGGTCGCTGGCGGTGCCTGATTCGTCGCCGAACAAGGCGTTGGCGCGCCGCTTCGTCGAATGGGCGACGTCGGCCGATTACGTCCGTCTGGTGGCGGCGCGCCGGGGCTGGGTCGCGGTGCCGCCGGGCACCCGGCAGTCGACTTACGATGCACCCGGCTATCGCGACGCCGCACCCTTCTCGCACTTCGTGAACCAAGCCATCGCCGGTTCGCACACGCGGCTGCCGGGGCGCCATTACAGCGGCGTGCAGTGGGTCGGCATCGCGGAATTTCCCGCCATCGGTCATGCCGTCGGCTCCGAGCTGGCGCGTGCCCTGCAGGGCGAGCAGGACGTGGATACCGCGCTGCGCAGATCGCAGGCCGAGGTGATGCGGCTGATGCGTGATTCGGGCTACTTGAAGCCCTAAATGAGGTCCTAGATCTGGCCCTCGACGCCGCTAGCGTCCGCTGCGCCGGCGGCGATCGCGGCACGCAGCTGCGCCAGCTGCAGCAGGGCGGCGTCGAAGTCGTAGCGCTCCATCGCGCGCGACATCTGCCGCAGGACGGGCAGGATGTCGGCGGGCTGAGCTCGCGCCAGCAGGCGGGCGATCGCTTCCTGCGCGTCGCTGTCGTTGCTGCTCAGCAGGGTGTGCAGCGCGTCCAGTTCGGCGGTCGACGGTGGCGCGAGCGAACCGGCGTCGGCCTGCACCCTCATCGCCTCGACGGTGGCCGCGAGGATCGGCGTGCTGTCCGTCATCGCAGCGTCGATTGCTGCCGGGTCTCCGGCACGGCAGGCCGTTTCCACGGCGCCAAGCGCCGTGCTCAGGGCACGCGCGCCGAGCGCGGCCGCGCTGCCCTTGTGCCGGTGAGCCAGCTGCGCAAGGGTGTCGAAGTCACGATTGGCCCACGCCTGCTTCAGCTGCGTCTGCGCGGCGTCGGCGCTGTCGAGGAACATGCCGAGCACGCGTCGATAGGTCGCGGTGGCGCCATTCATGCTGCGCAGTACGGCGGCGGTGTCGAGCAGCGGCGGGGCGTCGGCAGCCGGTGCGGAACTGCCGGTTGCCGGTTCTGCCGGTGGCACGCTGCCCAGCCAGCGCGTCAGCGTGCGCAGCAATTCGTCGACATCGACCGGCTTGGTCACGTGGTCGTCCATGCCGGCAGCGCGCGTCTGCTCCCTTTCCCACGGCATGGCACCGGCGGTCATCGCGATCACCGGAAGCTTGTTCAGCCGCTCGCGGCGGCGGATTTCGCGCGTCGCTTCGAGACCGTCCATCACCGGCATCTGCACGTCCATCAGCACGCAGTCGAAGGTCTCTGTGTCGAGCCGGCGCAGTGCTTCGGCGCCGTTCTCGGCGACGGTTACGCGGACCCCGGCACCTGTCAGGATTTCGACGCCCAGTTCCTGATTGATCGGATTGTCCTCGACCAGCAGCACGCGGCGTCCGCGCAGTGCGTCGCTGCGGAAGCTGCCCGGGGCGTCGCCACGGCTGCCCTCAGCGGCGACCTGGTGACCGAGCGCCGACACGATGGCGTCGTAGAGCGACGAAGTGCTGGCCGGCTTGGTGAGCACGCCAGCGATCGCCAGGCCGGCGCCAGCCTGCTGCAGGTCGTCCGCGCCATAGGCGCTCACCATGACGACGGCGGGCGGATGCGCGAGGTCGTCGCAGGACTGCACGCGGCGTATCAGTTCGATGCCATCCATGCCCGGCATCTTCCAGTCGCACACCAGCAGCGCGAAAGGTGGCCGGCTGCGCAGCAGTTCGAGTGCCTGCGGGCCTGACTGCGCGCGCTCGGTGCTCAGGCCCAGATGTTCAAGGTCGCGGCAGAGGATCTGCAGCGCGTCCGGATTGTCGTCGACCACCAGCACGCGACGCTTGTGCAGCGCCGAGGGCAGCGTGCGCAGGGCACTGTCCGGCAGCTCGCCGGTTTCGAAGCGTGCGGTGAAGGTGAAGGTACTGCCTTGGCCTTCCACGCTGTCTGCGCTCAGCGTGCCGCCCATCAGCTCTGCCAGACGCCGGCTGATCGCGAGGCCGAGACCGGTGCCGCCGAAGCGCCGTGAAATCGAGGTGTCGCCCTGCATGAAGGGGCGGAACAGGCCGCCCAGCTGGTCGGCATTCATGCCGATGCCGGTATCGCGCACGCCGAAGGCCAGCGTCGCGTGCTGGCTGTCGCGCGCAATGACGCGGCAGGACACCAGCACCTCGCCGCGCTCGGTGAACTTGATCGCATTGCCGGCCAGATTGGTCAGGATCTGGCCCATGCGCAGCGGGTCGCCGACCAGCACCGGCGGTACGTCGGGCGCGACATCGAACAGCAGGTCCAGACCCTTTTCCTCGGCGCGCAGCGACACGACGGACAGCAAGGATTCGAATACGCGCTCCAGCCGGAAAGGCACCGATTCGATGGTGATCTGGCCCGCCTCGACCTTCGAGAAATCGAGGATGTCGTTCAGGATGCCCAGCAGCGCTACCGCCGACGCGTTGGCCTTCGATACGAAATTGCGCTGCCTGGCGGTCAGTTCGGTCTGCAGCGCCAGCCGCGTCATGCCGATGACGGCGTTCATCGGCGTGCGGATTTCGTGGCTCATGTTGGCCAGGAATTCGCTGCGCGCCTGCGCCGCACTTTCGGCGGCGAGACGGGCGGCGATCAGGGCCTGTTCCGCTTCCCGCCGCGGCGTGATGTCGATCGAGAAGGCGATGTAGTGCGCAGCACCGCCGTCGGCCAGCGGATCGAAATAGATGCCGATCTCGACCGGCACGACAGACCCGTCGCCACGCCGGGCGTCGGCTTCTATCCGCGCCTGGCCCTGCGCACGCAGCGCCGGTTCGAGGGCCGTCAGACGCTCGGGCGTGAAGTCATCAATCACGCCATGCGCTGGCATGCCGAGCAGACGTTCGCGCGGATAGCCGTAGAGCGTGCAGGCGTGATCGTTCACATAGCTGAAACAACCGCTGGCAGCGTCGATCCACTGGATCGCGACGCCCGCATGATCGAGCGCGAACTGTGTTTCCTCAAGCCGGCGATTGACCGCTTCGAGCGCCGCCGTGCGACTGGATACCAGCTCCTCCAGGTGGTCGCGGTGGCGAGCCAGCTCCTCTTCAGCGCGGGTGCGATCGGTGATGTCGTTGAGCACCGTGATGTTGGGGTCGTCGGCCAGCATGCCGCCGATCTCGACGGTCTTGCGGCTGCCGTCCTTGCAGGTCACCGAATAGGGCCGGGCGCGCACCAGT
>JAVEVQ010000085.1:5476-9884 GCA_034004945.1 Methyloversatilis sp.
CACCAGTTCCTGCCCCCAGGTCTGCAGCACTTCGGCGCGATAGGCCGGGTCGGGGTAGGCCAGTCCGAACCAGGTGTGTGCGTCCGGAATGTCGTCGAGCGTGTAGCCGAAAGTGTCCACGAAGCAGTCGTTCACGAACAGGATGCGACCGTCACGATCGAACAGGCTGATCGGCAGCGGCAGCAGGCGGATCACGCGCCGGAAGCGCTCGTTCGAGCGCTCGAGCTCGGCATTGCGTGCCTCGAGCTGCGTCACCATGGCGTCGACCGACTTCGTCAGGCCGTGCAGTTCGCCGAGGAAGCTCAGATCGCCCAGCGCGGTGGTGGAACGGCCGTGCCGCGCCACTTCGTCGGCATGGCGCTCGACCAGACGCAGGGGCTGCAGCACCATGCGCTGCAGCGCGATATAGAGCGCCAGCGTCAGCACCACGTCGAGCAGCACGGTGAACAGCACCATGGTGGCCAGTGCGCTGCGCAAATCCTGGTCGACGAAGCGCGGACTGCCCATGATGCGCACCTGGCCGATGCGTTCGTCGCCGAAGGCCACAGGCCGCTCGCTGACGAACAGGCCTGTGCTGTCGATGTCGCCATCGACCGATTGCAGTTCCCAGTCATCGTTGCGTCGTAGCGCGAAACGTGCGGTATCCAGCTGGACGACGACACCGTAGATCGAGCGGTCGCGCATGCGGCTCTCCATCAGCTTGCGCACCTGCTCGTACTCGAGATTCCACGCCGCGGGCGCCAGACTGACTGCCAGCTGATCGGCGGCGAGATCGATCGAGCGCTCGAATTCACCGTGTTCGGCGGCGCTGTACGCGCGATAGGCCAGTGCGCCGACCGCCGCCAGCAGCACCGACACCGTGGTGACGATGAGTACGATCAACAGCCCTGCAATCGATGTCGGCCGGCGTAGTGTCATCGATTACATGTACCTGTGCTGCGTGCGGGCGGCATTGGCGTCGATCGGCTCATCTTTACAGTATGCCTGCGCATTGCTTGCGCGATGCTGACAACGTGGGCGGATACGCCCCGTGCCTGCCGGAGCGAGCCGATCTAGCCCCGCTGGCGACGCCAGTGCCGCACGCTGATGACGATCAGCGTCACCGCCGTCAGCGGCAGCGCTATGGTCTGCATCACGAACGCGTAGTCGGCGAGCGCATCGTGATCTTTGGCGGCGAGGATCAGGTAGAGGGTGTACGCGATGTAGTAAGCGAAGAAAAGACCGCCCTCCCAGCGCGCGATCAGGTTGCCGGTGGCGAAGATGGGCAGGCAGGCGAGGCAGACCGCCACCATGACCGGGACGTCGAAGGACAGCATGGCCGAGCCCAGGACGAGGTCGTCCGGTGCGACGACGGCGGACAGGCCGAGCGCACCGAGCAGGTTGAAGGTGTTGCTGCCGACCACGTTGCCGACCGCGATGTCGCGCTGGCCGCGCAGTGCCGCGGTGACCGATGCAGCTACTTCCGGCAGCGAGGTGCCGGCGGCGACCACGGTCAGACCGATCACGGTATCGCTGATGCCCAGGTGACGGGCGAACACGATGGCAGCGTCGACCATCAGGTTGGAGCCGACCACCAGCAGGCCCAGACCACCGGCGATCAGGGCAAGCTGCACCGGCAGCTTGGCATCCCAGGCCTCGGGATGGGCAGCGATCTCCTCGCTGTGCAGGCTCTCCGCGTATTCTTCGCTCAGACCGGCGTTCTGGCGACGGCTCTGCACGATCAGGAAAGCGGTGTAGACAAGCAGTAGCCCGAACAGCAGACCGCCTTCGCCACGGGACAGACTGCCATCCAGCGTCAGGGCGGCGAACAGCAGCGATACGCCGATCATGATCGGTACCTCCTGCCGTATCAGCTGCTTGTCGACCAGCAGCGGCGTGATCAGAGCAGACAGCCCGAGGATGAACAGCACGTTGAAGATGCTGCTGCCCACCACGTTGGCGACCGCCATATCGGTCTTGCCAGCCCAGGCCGACTGCACCGACACCGCCATTTCCGGCGAGCTGGTGCCGAAGGCGACGATGGTGAGCCCGACCACCAGCGGCGAGATGCCGAAGGACAGGGCCAGTTTCGATGCGCCGCGCACCAGCAGTTCGGCGCCGGCAATCAGTGCGCCCAGGCCGAGCGCGAACAGGAGCAGGGTGGTCATGGGTGAAGGATGTCGGTTGAAAGCGGCGCTTCGACCGCGGAGGCACACAGGGGTTGCAGCGCCGCACGCCAGCGCGCGAGCTTTTCCTGCGCACCCATGCCGGCGTGCGCCGGGCTGGTCGAGGGCAGGCGCACCAGTTCGAGCGCACGCGGTGGCAATTGCGGCATGACGTCGCGGCGGAAGTGCTTTTCCGCCGTGCCGCCATTACAGACGATACGCGTGATGCCCGGGTGGGCATCGAAGAAGGCCGCGAAGTCGTTGGCCTGTGCGCTGCGGGCGTCGATCGCGGCATCCAGGCTGCCGGCCCGCTCGCAGCTCTCGAGCACGTCCCACAGCGCGATGCCGGCGGCGGTCAGAACGCGCAGCCGCTCGGCGTAAGGCAGCTCGGGGCCGGCGCCGAACAGCGCACCCATGATGGGCCAGAACTGGTTGCGCGGATGGGCGTAATAGCGCTGTGCGGCCAGCGAGGCGACGCCGGGCATCGAGCCCAGTATCAGCACGCGCGCGGTGGCCGGATCGGCCACCGGCGGGAAGCAGCGCACCCGTTCCGTCATGGAGGTCAGCGATTCAGCACGGCGGCCAGCTCGCGTCGGTAGCGGCGCACCCTCTCGTCGTCCGAGCCGAGCAGCGCGAACAGATCGAGCAGGGCGCGACGGCCGGCGTCGTCGTCGAAGCTGCGGTCGCGGCGGACCACTTCCAGCGCCTGTTCCATGGCCTCCTCCCATTGTTCGCGCGCGGCCAGTTCCGCCACGAAGGCGAGACGGGCGGCCAGGTCGCCCGGATTGCGGGCGATGCGGGCGGCGTAGTTCTCGTCGCCGTCTTCCGGCTGACGACGCGCGATGGCGATGCGCGCGTACAGCGTGCCGATGCGTGCGCGGTCCTCCTGCTCGTAGGGCAGCGCATCGAGCGCGGACTGGGCGTCGTCGAGCCGGCCGAGCGCGATCAGCGCCTCGACCCGACCGAGCACCGCGGGTTCGAATCCCGGGTCGATGGCCAGCGCACCCTGGAACAGGCCGAGCGAGGCGGTGGCGTCGCCGCGTGCGAGTGCGGCCTGCGCTTCCTCGAAGGCTGACAGGGCGGGCGACGGAAGCAGCGCATCCATGAAGGCGTGCAGTTCGCGATCCGGCAGCACGCCGGTGAATTCATCGACCACCACGCCGCCGACAAAGGCCTTCACGTTCGGGATGCCGCGCACGCCGAAGCGGCGTGCCAGCTCGGGGTTGTCGTCGGAATTGATCTTGGCCAGGCGCACCCGGCCGGCGTAGTCGGCGGCCAGCGCCTCCAGTCTGGGGGTCAGGGCGAGGCAGGGCTGACACCACGGCGCCCAGAAGTCGACCAGCACCGGCATGCGCTGTGATGCGTCTATCACGTCGCGCTGGAAATTGGTCAGAGTGACTTCGATGACATCGGGCAGGGGGGCTGCGGACATGCAGGCGATGCTCCTCGTGCGGGTTGAACGGTCCGTCTATCAGGTGACGGTGCGTGACCGGTGCTCATCGTAGAGCCAAGCCGTGACCGCGCGCCAGCGCGCGGCGGGCGATTGTCCTACAGCCGCGGGATCCGTCCTACCGCAGCACTTTCGCGTGCCGACAGCGAGGCGCGCCTCCTCTCCGCAGTCTTGCAGTCATCGCGCCGCGTGTCCGCGGAGCGATGAACCAAACGACCCGACCATTCGAGGAGAGAGCCATGAACAGACGTCTGCTCACCGCACTGTGCTCGGTCAGCCTGACCGCACTCACGATGCCCGCCGTGGCCGTCGATCGCGAGGACGTGATCGAGGCGGCCCGGCAGAATGCCCTGGCCGACGCCAAGGTCGCCCTGAAGTCGGACCGGGCGCGCGCCGAACAGGCCGAAGAACGCAACGAAGCCGAACTTGCCGCCGCCAGGGCGCGCTGCAAGACGCTCGACGGTGCGGCGCGCAAGGCCTGCGTGAATAACGCCGAGCTGAAGTACGACGACTGATTCCGGGCGCGAGGCGGGGCGGTCGCGCGTCGGCAAGGCGTTGGCGCGGCTGCGCAAAAGGGGTGGGGCCGGGCGCGGGCCACACGTATAATTGCGGCCTTTGGCGGTGCAACATCCCGGTTGCCGCCGTCGCCGACCTTCCCGCCTTTGCCTGCATCCATGGCCCACATCCTGAAGCTTCGCGGCACCGCCGCACTGTCCGCGGCCCGTCTTGCCCGCCTGACCGAAACCTGCCGTGAGCGCGCACCCAAGCTGCGCGAGCTCGCCGCCACCCAGTACTTCTTCGTCGAATGTGCCGC
>JAVEVQ010000025.1:0-45343 GCA_034004945.1 Methyloversatilis sp.
TGGCTGCGCTGCAGCAGGGCAATGTGCCGTACAAGTTCTCCGAGGGCGGTCACGCCATCCTGGTACCCTCGCAGTTCGTACATGACACGCGCCTGAAGCTGGCGGCGCAGGGGCTGCCGCGCGGCGGATCGGTCGGTTTCGAGCTGATGGAAAGCCAGAAGCTCGGCCAGTCGCAGTTCTCCGAACAGGTGACCTACCAGCGCGCACTCGAAGGCGAGCTGGCGCGCACCATCGGTACGCTGGCTGCGGTCGATGGCGCACGCGTACACCTGGCCATCCCGAAACAGAGCGCCTTCCTGCGCGACGACCAGAAGCCATCGGCGTCCGTCGTGGTCAGCCTGCTCGGCGGCCGCACACTGACGCCGGAACAGGTCGGCGGCATCGTGCATCTGGTCGCTTCCAGCGTGCCGCAGCTGCAGCCGACCAGCGTGTCGGTACTGGACCAGAACGGCAATCTGCTGTCGAACAATCGCGATGCCAAGGACAACGCGTCGCTGAACCCGACCCAGCTGAAGTACGTGGGCGAGATCGAGGCGGCCACGATACGGCGCATCGAAGGCATCCTCGAACCGCTGGTCGGCCGCGGCAATTACCGCGTGCAGACGGCGGCCGACATCGACTTCAACCAGGCCGAACAGACGGCTGAAACCTACAAGCCGAACCCGACGCCGAACGCGGCCATCCGCAGCCAGCAGCTCAGCGAGTCGGAAACCAATCAGCCGAACGCCGCCGGCGTGCCGGGCGCACTGACCAACCAGCCGCCGACGCCGGCCACCGCTCCGGTTACCACGCCGCCGGCCCCGGGTACGCCGGCGGTCGAAGGCGCCAACGGCCAGCCGGCGATGCTGCCGATCAACACGCGCAAGGACTCGACCACCAACTACGAACTCGACAAGACGGTGCAGCACGTGCGCCAGTCGGTTGGCCAGATCAAGCGGCTGTCGGTGGCGGTGCTGGTGAACCACAAGACCGAGACCGACAAGGACGGCAAGGTGGTACAGGTGCCGTTGAACGAGGAAGAGATCCAGCGCATCACCGCGCTGACGCGCGAGGCGATGGGCTTCAACGAAGGTCGTGGCGACACGATCAATGTTGCCTCCGCGCCTTTCACCGAAGTGGTCGATGCAGCCCCCGAAACGCCGCTGTGGAAAGACCCGGAAACCATGGGCTTTGCACGCGAACTGCTGAAGTATCTGCTGGTCGCTGGCGTCGCCGCCTACCTGCTGCTCGGCGTGCTGCGCCCGCTGGTGCGCAATCTCACCACGCCGGCAGAGGCGGACGAGAACGAGCCCGAAGTGCGCGACGTGACGCTCGACGAGAACGGCCAGCCCATCCCGGGCGCTCTGGCCGGCGGCTCGGCTGCGCAGCTCGAGATGTCGCCGGAGGCGCGGGCCCAGCTCGACTTCGAAACGAAACTCGAATCGGCGCGCGAATTCGCGAAGAACGATCCGAAGGCGGTGGCCGAGGTGATCAAGCACTGGGTGAGCGGCGATGAATGACGAAGGAATCGAACGCAGTGCCCTGCTGCTGGTGACGCTGGGCGAGGACGCCGCCGCCGAGGTGCTGCGCCACCTCGGCCCGCGAGAGGTGCAGAAGATCGGCACCGCGATGGCCGGACTGAAGAACGTGCCGCGCGAGAAGGTGCAGGCAGTGCTCGACCTGTTCGACGAGGCGACCGCTGCCGGCAGCCGCGTGTCGGCGGACGAGACGCTGATCCGCAACATGCTTACCAAGGCACTGGGCGAGGAACGAGCCGGTCACCTGCTGTCGCGCATCCTGAACGACTCCGACACCGCCGGCATCGAGGGCCTGAAGTGGCTCGATGCCGCCACCATCGCCAACCTGATCAAGAACGAGCACCCGCAGATCATCGCCACCATCCTGACCCACCTGGAATTCGACCAGGCGGCCGAAGTGCTCAAGCTCTTCGTCGAACGGCTGCGCAACGACGTGGTGCTGCGCATTGCCACGCTCGACGGCGTGCAGCCGGTGGCACTGCGCGAACTGAACGAGGCGATGTCGCGCGTGCTGTCCGGCTCGGCCAAGATGAAGAAGACGACGCTGGGCGGCATCAAGGCCACCGCGGAGATTCTCGGCTTCGTCGGCAGCGCCAACGAGTCGGCCATCCTCGATGCGGTGAAGGAATACGACGCCGATCTGGCGCAGAAGATCGTCGACGAAATGTTCGTGTTCGAGAACCTGCTGGACATCGACGACCGCGGCATCCAGACGCTGCTGCGCGAAGTCAGCGGCGATCAGCTGGTGCTGTCGCTCAAGGGTGCCTCGCCGGAGTTGCGCGAGAAGATATTCAAGAACATGTCCTCGCGCGCCGCCGAGGCGCTGCGCGAAGACCTCGAAGGTCGCGGTCCGGTGAAGCTGTCGGAAGTCGAGGCCGAACAAAAGGAAATCCTGAAGATCGCCCGCCGTCTGGCCGAGGAAGGCCAGATCGTCATGGGCGGCAAGGGTGGCGAGGAAATGCTTTGACGATGGCCCGCTCTGAGGCAGGCTGCGCACGATGAACAGCGAATCCTTCACTGCCTGGCAGATGCCGGTGTTCGATACGCCGGAAACTGCAGCTGCGCCGGCACCCGCACCGGCTGTCGACGCCGACCCGCCACCTCCCCCTGCGATGGCGCCGGAGGAGGCGGCTGCGGCCGACACGGACGACGAGACGCCGGCACCCTTCCGCTTTCCCACCGCGGACGACATCGAGAAACTGCAGCAGGAGGCGCACCGCGAGGGTTATGCCGCCGGCTACGAGGAGGGCACGGCGCGCGTGCGCATGGAAGCGATGCGCCTGCACAGCGTGGTCGAGCAGCTGGAAGAGGCGCTCGCCGCACTGGACAATTCGATCGCCCGCGAGGTACTGAACCTCGGCGTCGAAATCGCGCGCAACGTCGTGCGCCAGACCATACGTGTGAATCCCGAGGTGGTGGTCGCCGTCGTGCGCGAAGCGATCAACCAGTTGCCGCACCAGCACACCGCCATCTATCTGAACCCCGAAGACGCCTCGGTCGTGCGCAGCCATATCGGCGACCAGCTCACGCACGCCGGCCACCGCATCTTCGAGGACGGCGCCATCGCGCGCGGCGGCTGCAAGGTCGAATCCGGCGGCAGCCAGATCGACGCCACGGTCCCGACGCGCTGGGACCGCATCGTCGAATCGCTGGTCGATGGCGCGGAGTGGCTGGAACATGACTGAATCGACGTTGGAGCCGGACAGCGCGGACAGCACGGACAGCACGGACGAGCAACCGGAGGCGGCCGGCAAACCGAATGTGCATGTGCGCAAGTGGTCCGGCTTCCTGACCGACTGCGGCACGCTCGCCGGACGCGTCAATCCGTATCAGCACGCCGGTCGCCTGACCCGCATCAACGGTCTGGTGATGGAAGCGGCCGGCCTCAAACTGCCGCTGGGTTCGGGCTGCCGCATCATGGTGCCGGGCGGCAACAGCTGCGAAGCGGAGGTGGTCGGCTTCAACGGCGAAAAGCTGTTCATGATGCCAACCGACGACGTGGTCGGCCTCGCACCGGGTGCCCAGGTCATCCCGCTCGAAACCGCTCCGCAACGACCAACACCGACCGAGCGGCTGGAGCCGCGACGTCGCGCCTCCGACCGCGCCAAGCACCTGCCGGTCGGCGATGCCCTGCTCGGCCGCGTGGTCGACGGCGCTGGCCGTCCGCTCGACGGCATGGGGCCCATCGTCACCCGCCATTCGCGCTCGGTCGCCAGCCGCGCGGTCAACCCGCTGCTGCGCGAGCCGATCAAGCGCACGATGGACACCGGCATCCGCTCGATCAATTCGCTGCTCACCGTCGGCCGCGGCCAGCGCGTCGGCCTGTTCGCCGGCTCCGGCGTCGGCAAGTCGGTGCTGCTGGGCATGATGGCGCGCTTCACTTCCGCCGAGGTCGTGGTGGTCGGGCTGATAGGCGAACGGGGCCGCGAAGTGAAGGAATTCATCGAACAGATCCTCGGCGCCGCCGGACTGAAGCGTTCGGTGGTGGTCGCAGCACCTGCCGACACCAGCCCGCTGATGCGGCTGCAAGGTGCCGCCTATGCGACCACGGTGGCGGAATGGTTCCGCGACCAGGGGCGGCACGTGCTGCTCATCATGGATTCGCTGACCCGCTATGCGATGGCGCAACGCGAAATCGCGCTGGCCATCGGCGAGCCGCCCGTCACCCGCGGTTACCCGCCGAGCGTGTTCGCGCGGCTGCCACAGCTGGTCGAGCGCGCCGGCAACGGCCCGGAAGGTGGTGGTTCGATCACCGCCTTCTACACCGTGCTGGCCGAAGGCGACGACCAGCAGGACCCGATCGCTGACTCGGCACGCGCCATCCTCGACGGCCACTTCGTGCTCACGCGCCAGCTGGCCGACTCCGGCCACTACCCGGCGATCGATATCGAACAGTCCGTATCGCGCGCCATGCACGGCCTGGTCAAACCCAGTCATTTCGATCTGGTGCGCCGCTTCAAGGGCTACTGGTCACGCTATCAGCGTGCACGCGACCTGATCGCCGTCGGCGCCTATGCCCCCGGCTCCGACCCGCAACTGGACCAGGCGGTGAACATGTTCCCGACGCTGGAGGCCTTCCTGCAGCAGCGCATGGACGAGCGCGAAGGCTACGAGGATGCGGTCATGAAGCTGCACCAGATCTTCGGTCAGACGCCATGATTGCAAAAATCCGTCACTGGCCGAAAATGCGTGATCTGGATCACGCCCGGCCCCGATGATCGGAACGATGCTTTCAAGTCATGGCTGAACAATTCCGACTCCAATCCATCCTGGATCTCAGCGTCACGCGCATGGACGAAGCCGCCCGTGCGCTGGCTGCGCTGATGGCCAGCGAACAGGACAACACGCGCAAGCTCGACATGCTCGAGCAGTACCGCAACGAGTACCAGGGCCAGTTCATGGCAGCTGCACGCAGCGGCCTGACGCCCAACCAGTGGTCCAATTACCGCGCCTTCCTTGCCCGCATCGATGACGCCATCTGTCACCAGCAGCGTCAGGTCGAGCGCTCACGCGATCTCGCCCAAGCAGGCCAGCGCGAGTGGCTGGACACGCGTACCCGGGTCAAGGCGTTCGAAACGCTGTCCGACCGCCACCACGCAGGCGTCGCCCGCAAACAGGCACGTGCCGAGCAGCGGGTGAACGACGACCGTTCAGGCCGTCAGGTCAACGACGACTGAACTGCTCCACCCTTGCCGGCAACTGGCACGGATAGTGCTGTGGTCCCTCCGTCACAGGAGAGATCACCATGCCGGCACCGACGCTTAACCTGCCCACTTCATCGAACCCGCTCGCCACGTCCGGCCCGGTCGGAGAGATCCGCGGCATTGCTGGCGAACTGAGCGGCGAAGACGCCGCCGCCTTCGCCAACCTGCTCAAGGACAACCTGCTGGCCAGCGGACAGGGGCGCGAACTTCCGCCCGAGCTGCTGGCCGACCTGATGGCCGACGCCATCAAGCCGGACGAGGACGCGCAGGAACTGATCACCACCGAAACCCCACAGAGCGGCGCCGACATGCTCGCCGCCGGCCTGCTGCTGACACCTGTGCTGCAGCTGGCCGACGCGCTGAAAGCGGCGGCTTCGAGCGAAAGCGAAGCCACGACGGCGTTGTCCGACCTCACCGGCGGCAATGGCGGCAAAGCGGCAAAGGGCAATGCGGACCCGCTGGCGGCAGGGATTGCCGCCCAGGCCGGCAGCGACGTGGAGGTAGACGGCAAAACGCTGCCGGACTTCGACCTCGCTGCCGACGTGCTGCCCGACGCCTTCGCCGACAACACCACCGGCACGATGCAGCAGGCACAGCACGCCGACTTCCGCGCCCATATGGCGGCAGCCCAGCAGCCGAAGACCGAGATGACGGTCGCCACGCCGGTGAGCCAGCCGGGCTGGGCCGACGACGTCGGCCACCAGATCAGCTGGCTGGCCGATCAGGGCATGAGCAAGGCCGAACTGGTGCTGACGCCGCCGCATCTGGGTCGCATCGAAATCACGCTGGAGATCGGCTCCGACCTCAGCACTGCACAATTCGTATCGGCCAATCCGCTGGTGCGTGAAGCGCTCGAACAGGCCATGCCCCGTCTGCGTGAAATGCTGGCCGAAGGCGGTATTTCGCTGGGCGAGGCGAACGTCAGCAGCGACCAGCCCTCGCGCGAAGGCCAGGGCGGAGAACAGCGCGGCCAGCGTGGTCGCGACAGCGGCGAGCTCGCGGTCAGCCAGACCGCGCGGCGCGGCACCGGTCTGGTCGATCTGTTCGCCTGACTGCCCCCCGAAATCCGTGGCAGCCGCAAAGGTCGGGATGCACCTGTCGAGCAAAAAACCGCTCCGGCACTAAAAAAACGGATCAATCAGCCGTTATTCGGACATTGAAAGGCATGTGTGCCCGCCGACAATTCCGAATCAGACAGGAGCATCGAATATGGCCAAAGCAGCCGCCACCCCGGACGAAGCCGGAGCAGACGCACCGAAGAAGAAGGGCAACAAGATGCTCGTCATCATCATCGCCTTGCTGGTGGTGGTGATACTGGGCGGCGCCGCGGCCTTCTTCATGATGGGTGGCAGTCACGCCGACGAAGGCGAGGACGGCGAGGAAGTCGTTGCCGAGGACGATCATGAGGCAGCCGCCAAGGAAGCGAAGAAGGCCAAGCTGAAGAAGAAGAAGGATGCGGAAGCCAAGGGCCTGCCGCCGGTCTTCGTCGAACTCGACCCCTTCACCGTCAATCTGCAGCCCGAAACCGCAGTCGACCAGTACTTGCAGGTCAAGGCGACGCTGCGCGTCGATGAACAACCTGCGGCCGACAACCTGAAGGCCTACATGCCGGAAATCCGCCACCGCGTGCTGATGCTGCTGTCCGGCAAGAAAGCCTCGGAACTTGGCAGCGCGGAAGGCCGCGAGCAACTGGCGGAAGACATCAAGCACGCGGTCAATGCCATCGTCGGCGAGGTACCGCGTAACCGCAAGGGCGAGCCCGAGGAACCGATAGGTCCGGTCGAATCGGTGCTCTTCACCTCCTTCATCGTGCAGTAGCGCCGAAGAGAACAGCGAGGAAGATCATGTCCGACTTTCTTTCCCAGGAAGAGGTCGATGCCCTGCTGAAGGGCGTCACCGGCGAAACCGACGAAGCCGTCCAGGAGGACGACACCGGCGGCATTCGCCCATACAACCTCGGCACCCAGGAAAGAATCGTCCGCGGGCGCATGCCCACGCTGGAGCTGATCCACGAGCGTTTCGCCCGTTACCTGCGCATCGGCCTGTTCAATTTCATGCAGCGCAGCGCCGAGATTTCGCTCGGCCCGATCCGCCTGCAGAAGTACTCGGAATTCATCCGCAATCTGGTGGTACCGACCAACCTGAACCTGGTCCAGGTGAAGCCGCTGCGCGGTACGGGTCTCGTCGTGTTCGACCCGAACCTGGTGTTCCTGGTCATCGACAACATGTTCGGCGGCGACGGACGCTTCCATACGCGGGTCGAAGGGCGCGATTTCACGGCGACCGAGCAGCGCATCATCCACGGCCTGCTCGACGTGTTCTTCGCCGAGTACGAGCGCTCGTGGGAGCCGGTGCACAAGATCAAGTTCGAGTACATGCGCTCGGAAATGAACTCGCAGTTCGCCAACATCGCCACGCCGTCGGAAATCGTCGTCGCCTCGACCTTCACCGTCGAGCTGGGCGGTGTGTCGGCGGAGATGCACATCTGCCTGCCCTATTCGATGGTCGAGCCGCTGCGCGACATCCTGAATTCGTCGATGCAGAGCGACAGCGTCAGTTCGGACAACCGCTGGATCAAGCTGCTGACCCGTCAGGTGCAGGACGCCGCGGTCGAACTGTCGGTGAACCTCGGCGACGGCTCGCTGACCCTGGGCGGCCTCAACAACCTAAAGGTTGGCGACATCATTCCGATAACTATCCCAGAGACGGTGACGGCCGCGGTCGATGGCATAGACGTGTTGCAGTGCAAGTACGGCGTTCAGAACGGGCACTACGCATTGCGCATCGAGCGTTTCATGGCCGGCGAGGAAGAGTTGATCGAGCACGCCCTGAACGCCCAGGGCAAGAAGACAGGTGAGGAAAAACCATGAGCGATCTGGCCGAAGCCGAAGAACAAGTCAGTGACGATGACTGGGCCGCCGCGATGGCGGAACAGACCACCGCAGACGAAGCACTCGCCGCACTGGACGCCGACCACGCAACGGTGGAGGCGCAGCCGGCGAACATATTCCAGCAATTCGGGGAAAGCGCGAACAAGCCTGCCGAAGGCCTGCGCGACTTCGAAATGATCCTCGACATCCCGGTGCAGCTGACCGTGGAACTGGGCCGTACCAAGATTTCGATCCGCAACCTGCTGCAACTGGGCCACGGCTCGGTGGTCGAGCTCGACGGCATGGCGGGCGAGCCGATGGACGTGCTGGTCAATGGCACGCTGATTGCGCAGGGCGAGGTGGTGGTGGTGAACGACAAGTTCGGCATCCGCCTCACCGACATCATCACCCCGGCCGAGCGCATGAAGAAGCTCAAGCGCTGAAGCCTACGAACCTCCTCCTGATTCGACCAGATTGAATCGGGTTTCAGGGCGACGCAGATGCGTCGCCCTTTTTCTTTGCCGCCGCGCCTTGCTCTCAGTCGAGCCGCGGCGCGCCTGCCCGGTCGATCAGCGGCAGCGTGTGGTCGCTCTCGTCCTTCAGTCCGACGCCGGTCAGGCGCAGTGCACTCGCCTGCTGCATCAGCCAGTTCAGGCGATAGGCGGCGGCACCATAGGGCTGGCCCTCGGGCCGCACATTCGATATGCAGTTGCGCTCAGCGTCCGACCGGCCGACGCGCGGCGCCCAGGTCAGGTAGACGCCGAGGCTGTCCGGCGAACTGAGCCCCGGCCGCTCGCCGATCAGCATGGCCACCATGCGTGCGCCCAGCGCCTCGCCGACCTCGTCGGCCAGCGCCACGCGCGCCTGGGTGGCGATCACCACCGGCGCGATGCACCACTCTTCTGGCAGCAGCGGATACAGCGCCGCGAGCAGCGGCACCGCGTGCCGCGCCACCGCCGCCGACGAGAGGCCGTCGCCGATCACCACCGCCAGATCGCAGCCCTCGCCGCGCATGCCATCCAGCCGTACGCGGTCATCGGGGTCGAGCCGGCGGCCGAGATCAGGCCGGCGCAGATAGGTTTCGCGGTCGGGCGCACGGCTTTTCACCGGCAGTGCCGGCCAGTCCTGCGCGTTCAGTTCGGAGGCCAGCGCCGCCACATCGAGCGGCGTGTGGATGGCGTCGCGGGCCAGCGCGTGGGCCAGACCGCAGCCCAGCGCTTCCGCGGTGGGCACGGCGTTGCCGACGCGGCCCAGGCCGATGCGCGCCGACGTGAAACTGCGCCACAGCGCCCAGGCATCCGTGCTGTCGCTCAGCGCGCCGTCCTTGTCTTCATCCTTCATCGCACATCTCTTCACGTTCCTCGCGCCGGCCCCGGCCGTCGCTGCCCGGGGCCGACGCCATCTCAGAAGGCCTTGGTCACGCTGACGAACAGCTTGTCCTTCGCAATGTCGGAATCCGACCGCCCGTTGTCCAGGCTGACGAAGTCCTTGTACGCGTTCGGCTCGCTCTATGCCGAGTAGAACACGCCGGCCGACCAGCCATCCGGCAGCGCGCGGGTGACGCCGATCTTGTAGTAGGTGATGTCCAGTCCGGTCGAATTACGCACGATCTGGCGACCGATCTGACCGCTGACGTTCCACCCTTCGGCCACGTCGTAGGCAGCGTTCAGTTCGAAGTAATGCGAACCGCGCGTATTGCCGGTGACGCCAGCCGACAGGTCGCCGAAGAAGCCACCATTGACCGGCGAATTGTTGGTGCTCCAGCCGAAGTATTCGTTCAGCGTGCGCCCGGTCTTGAAGGTGAGCCATTCCCAGTTCAGCGCGACATAGGCTTCGGCAGTGTCGAGACGGTTGCGTGCGTTGAAGCCGGTGAAGGGCGAATCGTCCCAGTTGGCTCCCGGGTACATGTAATACACGGCGCCGACATCGACGCCTATCGTGTCCGCCACCTTGGTGCGGTAGCCACCGTAGAGGTCGGTTTCGACCGCTGCGCCCGGCAGCCAGTGATCGGACACGTTCGACGCGAAGAAGCCGGCGTAGAAGCCCGAACTGTGCACCGCCTCGATGCTGAACTGCAGCGCCGGACCGCCCCAGGTCTGCGACTGGCCGCGGAAGATGTAGTCGCTGACCAGCGTGACGCTCATCGGCACCGTCCAGTCGGAGGCCGGCGCGGCCTCTTCGGCGTGTGCCAGCGGTGCGGCGGCGAACAGGGCTGCACAGAGCAGCGTGGTGTGGCGGATCGAAGTCATGAAGAAAGCTCCCGGTCTGTTTGAAATGGATGTGGATCTCATGCGGCGCGCGGCGAGGGCAACGCAGCCAGCGAGGTGATGCCGTCGACCAGCGCGCGGCCGCTGCCGCGCAGCAGTTCGCCGTTCGGATCGGTGAGGCCGATGGACTGCAGCCAGCGCTCGAATTCGGGCGCGCGCTTCAGGCCCAGCGTGCGGCGCAGGAACAGCGCGTCGTGGAAGGAGGTGCTCTGGTAGTTGAGCATGATGTCGTCCGCCCCCGGCACGCCAATCACGAACGGAATGCCGGCGGCGCCGAGCAGCACCAGCAGCGTGTCCATGTCGTCCTGGTCGGCTTCGGCGTGATTGGTGTAGCAGACGTCGCAGCCCAGCGGCAGGCCGAGCAGCTTGCCGCAGAAGTGATCCTCCAGCCCGGCGCGGATGATCTGCTTACCGTCGTACAGGTACTCCGGGCCGATGAAGCCGACCACGGTATTGATCAGCAGCGGCTTGTAGCGGCGCGCCACCGCGTAGGCGCGCGCCTCGCAGGTCTGCTGGTCCACGCCGTGGTGGGCGTTGGCGGACAATGCGCTGCCCTGCCCGGTCTCGAAATACATGACGTTGTCGCCGAGCGTGCCGCGGCCGAGCGACAGCGCTGCGTCATACGCCTCGTCGAGTACCGCCAGACTGACGCCGAACGAGGCGTTCGTCTTTTCGGTGCCGCCGACCGACTGGAACACCAGATCGACCGGCGCGCCCTGCTCGATCAGCTTCACCGTATTGGTCACGTGCGTCAGCACGCAGCTCTGGGTCGGAATGTCGAAGCGTTCGATCAGCTCGTCCAGCATGTGCAGCAGGCTGGCGATGGCGGGCAGGCTGTCGGAGGCCGGATTGATGCCGATCACCGCATCACCGGCGCCGCACAGCAGACCGTCCAGCGTCGAGGCCGCCACGCCGCGCAGATCGTCGGTCGGGTGGTTCGGCTGCAGCCGCACCGCCAGATGGCCGGGCAGGCCTATCGTGTTGCGGAACTGCGTCACCACGCGGCATTTGCGCGCCACCGCGATCAGGTCCTGGTTGCGCATGAGCTTGCTTACCGCCGCGACCATTTCCGGCGTCAGGCCCGGCGATACCGCGGTCAGCGCGTCAGCGTCGGCCGCGTCGTCGAGCAGCCACTCGCGGAAACCGCCCACCGTCAGATGGGCGATCGTCGCGAAGGCGGCGCGGTCATGGCTGTCGACGATGAGGCGCGTGATCTCGTCCTCCTCGTACGGCACCAGCGCCTCGTTCAGGAAGGTGGCCAGCGGGATGTCGGCCAGCGCGTGCCGCGCCGCCACACGGCGCAGCGCGGAGCCTGCTGCCACGCCGGCCAGCACGTCGCCGGAGCGGGCCGGGCTGGCGCAGGCCATCACCGTCTTCAGGTCGGGGAAGCTGAACGCCTCCCCGCCCACCGTCACGCGATAAGCCATGGCGCTCTCCTCAGCGGCTGCCGGCCAGCATCACGTCTTCCGGTGCGTCGGCGCGCTGCTGGCCGGTCAGGAAGAAGTAGGCCGAGGCGAGCGCGAACAGGCCGAGGAAGACGCCGGCCAGCAGCGTGTTGAACCACACCATCGCGCCGAGGCAGAACACGCCCAGCGCCAGCGCGATGGCCGGGAATACCGGATAGAACGGCGCGCGGTACGGACGTTCCAGCAGCGGCTCGCTCTTGCGCAGCTTGAACAGCGAGGCCATGGACATGATGTACATGACGATGGCACCGAATACCGACATCGTGACGATGTTGGCGGTCAGCGTCTGGCCGCCGAAGCTGATCCACGAGTCGCTGAAGATGGCGACCACGCCGATCACGCCCCCCGCCAGCAGTGCGCGGTGCGGCGTCTGGAAACGCGGGCTGAGTGCGGCGAAGTAGCGCGGCAGGTAGCCGGCACGGGCGAGCGCGAAGATCTGCCGCGAGTAGCCCATGATGATGCCGTGGAAGGAGGCGATCAGGCCGAACAGGCCGATCCACACCAGCATGTGCAGCCAGCCGCTGTTCTCGCCCACCACCGCCTTCATCGCCTGCGGCAGCGGATCGTTGATGTTGGCGATCTGGCGCCAGTCGCCGACGCCGCCGGCGAAGATCATGACGCCGAAGGCAAGCACCAGCAGGGTAAGGATGCCGGCCACGTAGGCGACCGGAATCGTGCGCTTCGGGTCGCGTGCCTCCTCGGCCGCCATCGCCGCGCCCTCGATCGCCAGGAAGAACCAGATGGCGAACGGGATGGACGCGAAGATGCCCGCCAGCGCGACGCCGGAGAACTCGTTCTGGCCGGCCCAGCCATTGGCGACGAAGTTCGCCATGCTCCAGCCGGGCGCGACGATGCCCATGAACAGCAGCAGTTCGAAGATGGCGAGCAGCGTCACGAACAGTTCGAAGGTGGCGGCGATGCTCACCCCCACCCAGTTCAGCGCGATGAACACGACGTAGGCGCCGAGCGCGATCATCTTCGGATCGACGCTGGGGAACTGCACGTTCAGGTAGGCGCCGATGGCCAGCGAGATCGCCGGCGGCGCGAATACGAATTCGACCAGCGTGGCGAAACCGGCGATGAAGCCGCCGAAGGGTCCGAAGGCGCGCCGCGCGTAGGCGAAGGGACCGCCGGCGTGCGGGATGGCGGTAGACAGTTCGGTGAAGCTGAAGATGAAGGTCGCGTACATGGCCGCAACCAGCACGGTGGCGCACAGGAAGCCCAGCGTGCCGGCCGAGTTCCAGCCATAGCTCCAGCCGAAGTACTCGCCCGAAATGACCAGTCCGACCGCGATACCCCACAGCTGCAGCGGACCCAGCACCTTCTTCAGCGACTGCGGGCCGCCCGCCCCGGTCGCATTCAGTGTTGACGACATGTTCTCCTCTCCCGGATCTGTTCCGCCCGGCGCGGAACCTCTTTTTCATTCGATCACCGGGAAGGCGTCCCCACTATCCGGAATCGGAAAAGTCGCGGCAGTGCACTATCCCGAATCGGAAAAGCTGTTTGCGGCAGTTGGCACGGGGAATGCTAAGTCCCTGCAATCACGGTACATTCCTGTTCGCGCGAGCGACAGGAGGAGAGGCAGAACATGGGACATGACATCGCGCCAGCCCCGACCGCGGAGGACGCCACCAGAAGCGCCCCGAAGGACGGAATCCGCGTGTGCCGCAGCGACGACGTCGCCGAGCACGCGGACAATATTTCGCGCTGGCATCAGGAATACGAGCAGTTGTCGGGTGGCGTATTCAGCGGCTGCATCCGCGAAATGCTGGTCGAGGACGGCCCGCGCTTGCAGGTGTTCCACGAATACACCGAACAGGAAACCAGCCAGCAGTGCGGCCCGTGGTCGGGCTCGGTGTGGATGGGCCTGCCCGATCTGTCGCGCACCGGTGAAGTGCGCTTCTGCGGCCGGCCGCACAGCGATGGGGTGCATCTGATGATGGCGCGCGCCAGCAGCGGCTTCACGCTGCGCACGCCGCGCGACTTCGGCATCTACGGCATCGTCGCCGACGAAGGCTGGCTCGCCTCGCGCCTGACCGGCCGCCACGGACACAAGCTCGAACAACTGCTGCTGCACGGCTCGGTCGCCAGCCGCGCGCTCAGTCCATCGCGGCACAGCGAACTGTGTTTCCTGATCGAAGGCCTGCTGGAACCGGTCGGTGCCACCACCCCGTCCGGCGATCTGTGCGCCGATCTGGTCGATCTGCTGCTCGACAGCCTGGGCGACGACCCGGCGCCGCCATCGCGCACAGCACTCGAACAGCGCCGCTTCGACATCGTGATGCAGGCGCGGCGCATCGCGCTGAAGCCGGAAAGCTCGGTCGACGGCGTAGACGAACTGTGCGAACGCCTGCACGTCACGCGCCGCACGCTGCAGAACCACTTCAACAGCGTGCTCGGCATGGCGCCGAAGGATTACCTGAAACGCGTGCGGCTGAACGCCGTGCGGCGCGCGCTGCAGCACGGCAGCGACCCGGCGCGCAGCGTGCACGACATCGCGATGCAATGGGGCTTCTGGCACCTCGGCCACTTCTCGCACGACTACCGCGAACTGTTCGGCGAACTGCCGTCCAGTACGCTGCGGCGGGCGCTGAGCGGGACTTTCTGAAGCGGGCGGCAGTGAGCGCTGTCGTTGTGGCAGAGGTCTTCTGACCGCGACGCGGCGGTTGCAGGCCACCGGCTTCGATACAGGCCGCTGTCGGGGTCGGAAGACCCCTCCCACAGCACTCCGGCTCCGATCACCGATTGGGCGCGATTCCTTTGGGAGCGGACTTGGCCGCGACGCAGCCGCTGCAGGCCCGCGGTATTCGATTCACGGCGCAGTCTTCGCCCGATGACCGCCACAGACGCCCACACGCCATTCACCACCCCCGCAGGGTGAGCTCCCGACGCACCAGGTCAACGAAAAAGGGCGACCGCTTTCGCGGTCGCCCCTCGCACACCTGTCTCACGACAGTTGCGCGGAATCAGGTCTTTGGCTTCTCCGGCTGGGAGCTCTGGGGTTTGGCGTCGCCGTGCTTTTCGCCCGGGCATGCAAGAACGGCACTGGACGACGCAAACATCGCCAGCCCCAGCAGGATCGCGAGACGTTTCATCACGGATCACCTCCTTTCGTGGTTGCAGAGCCTTCACAATAGGCGCTGCCCCCACCCCGCGCAAGAGAGGATTACTTCCGGATGTTGCACTGGCTGCGCCGACTCGTTTCCGCCGTCGAACCCGAACTGCCCGACGTACCCGACGAACAGTGGGCCCGCATCGAGGCCCGCCTGCCCTGGCTCGATTTCCTCGATCCCGCCGACCGGCCGCGCCTGCGTGAACTGGCGCGGCAGTTCATCGCCAGCAAGGAATTCCACGGCGCCCACGACACCGTGCTGACCGACGACATGCTGCTCGAAATCGCGCTGCAGGCCTGCGTGCCGGTGCTCAACCTGGGGCTGGACTGGTACGACGACTGGGTCGGCGTGGTGGTCTACCCGGGCGACTTCGTCGTGCCGCGGCGGGTGACCGACGACGCCGGCGTCGTGCACGAATACGAGGACACGCTGGTCGGCGAGGCGTGGGAAGGCGGCCCGGTACTGCTGTCCTGGCAGCCGGAATCGCTGGCGGCCGACGGCATCAATGTGGTCATCCACGAGTTCGCGCACAAGCTGGACATGCGCAACGGCGAGCCTGACGGTCTGCCGCCGCTGCATGCCGGCATGAGCGTGCAGCGCTGGGCGGCCGTGTGGTCGACCGCCTACGAGCGCTTCTGTGCCGACGTCGACGCCGGCGTGGACACCGGCATCGACGAATACGCCGCGGAAAGCCCGGCCGAGTTCTTCGCCGTCATGTCGGAGTGCTTCTTCGAAATCCCTGACCTGATACAGCAGGCCTGGCCGGATCTGTACGAGCAGTTGGCCCGCTTCTATCGGCTCGACCCGGCGCCACGCGCCCGCGCGCTGTTCCCGCCGGACGCCGCATGATCGAGGAACTGATTGCCTGGGCACGCCTGGACTGTCTGCCGGCGGCGCAGCGCCTTGGTCTGCGCCGTGAGGCGGCCGCGCTCGCCGTGCGCCACCGCCGGCTGCGCACGCACTGGGCAGAGCACATCGCGCAGACGCGCGCTGCCTTGCTCGCCGCCGCCCGCCTTTCTGCCGCAGCACCTGATGCACCGCGGCGCGCGTGGATCATGGGCGCAGGTCTGCTGCAGGACGTGCCACTGCGCGAACTGCTCGACCTGTTCGAAGCCATAGACCTCGTAGACGTGTGCTTCGGCCCGGCTGCGCGTGCGGCCGTTCGCAAGTACTCAGGGCGGGTGCGCTGTGTACGGCAGGACGTGAGCGGCGTGCTGGAGGACCTGTCGCGCGATCCGCTGCACGCCGCACCCGCGATGCCGGCCGACGCCTGGTGCGCCTCGGTGAACCTGCTGTCGCAACTGCCTCTGCTGCCGTGCGCGGCGCTTCTGGAGCGCGGCGAGGCCGAGTCGGCCGTCGAGCGCTACGGCGCGGCGATACAGCAGGCGCACATCGATGCACTCGGCCGCGTGCGGCACGCCTGCCTGATCATCGAGTACGCGCAGACTCGAGCGAATGCGCCGGACGAAGTGCTGCTGCCGGGTCTGCCGGAGCGCCTCGTCGCCGACGGCTGGGCTGCCGGTCCCCGCTGGCACTGGCCACTGAACCCTGCCGGCGAAACCATCGAGCCGACCGGCCGAGCGATGCAGGCGTGGTGGCGCAGCGGTAACGCCGGCCGCTGACGACAAGCCCCGTCGCTGTACTTACCGCACACCACCTCTCCCTGTGAGAGCGGCCTTGGCAGCGACAGGGCCTTTGCGGACTTCGATGCGGGCTGCTGTCGGGGTCAAGACCCCTCCCACAGAACCCCGGCCCTGGTTCCAGTCACGAATCAGGCGCGATCCCTGTGGGGGTGGCCTTGGCCGCGACACGGCCGCTGCAGTCCTCGGACTTCGATGCAGGCTGCTGTCGGGGTCACGACCCCTCCAGAACCCCGGCCCCGACTCCGGCCACGAATCAGGTGTCAGACGTATGCGCGCTCCGCCCCGGCGAGCACCCGCGCAAACACCCGTGCCAGCGGCGCGCGAGCCGCGTCCGCGCCTTCCATCTGCGCGCGCACGATGGCGCCCTCGATGAGCAGCAGCAGATCGGCGGCGACCTCGTCCGGTCGAACGAAATCCGCCTCGCGACAGGCCGCTTCGATCCGCGCCGCCAGTTCCCGCTTGTGCGTCACCGTCATCGGCGGCGCGTCCGTGCCGGCTTCGGCGTGACCATTGATGAAGGCGCAGCCGCGAAAGCCGGGCGCGCGAAACCAGTCGTCCAGCGCATCGGGCAGCGCGGCGAGCCAGGCAGCGGCGTCCGGCGCGCCGGCCAGACGGCTTTCCAGCCAGCCCATCCAGCGCGCATGGCGCAGGTCCAGATAGGCCTCGACCAGCGCCTGCTTGGTCGGAAAGTGGCGGTAGAACGACGCCTTGGCGACACCCGACTCGGCAATGATGCGGTCGATGCCGGTGGCGCGCAGGCCGTGGCGGTAGAACAACCGGTAGGCGCATTCGAGTACGCGGGTCCGCGCATCCTGTTCGGGCAGCGGACCGGGTCCGGCGAGATCGTCGAGAGATGTGAACATCCGTTCATGTTGACAGACAGACCTGTCTTGTTCAAGTATGTAGACAGACCTGTCTCTTTTCAACCCCCGGAGCCTTTGCCATGACCGACGCCCCCCGCCCGCCCCTGCCGCCCTTCACGTCCGAAACCGCTGCGCAGAAGGTGCGCGCCGCCGAAGACGGCTGGAACAGCCGCGACCCGCAACGCGTATCGCTCGCCTACACCGCCGACAGCCGCTGGCGCAACCGCTCGGAGTTCCTGCGCGGCCGCGCCGAGATCGTCGACTTCCTGACCCGCAAGTGGGCGAAGGAGCGCGAGTACCGGCTGATCAAGGAACTGTGGTGCACCGCCGGCAACCGCATCGCCGTGCGCTTCGCCTACGAATGGCAGGACGACGCCGGCAACTGGTTCCGCTCCTACGGCAACGAGAACTGGGAATTCGACGACAACGGCCTGATGGCGCACCGCCACGCCAGCATCAACGACCTGGCGATCAGCGAGTCGGAACGCCTGTTCCGCTGGCCGCAGGGACGGCGTCCCGACGATCATCCCGGCCTGTCCGAACTGGGGCTCTGACGATGCAGCCGCCGGTGTCGCGAAAGTCGACGCGGGCCGGCGGTCGGCGGTAGATTGCAGGGCGCTGCGGCCGCGCCGCCCGCCCTTCAACGACCGCGAGATCCCATTCATGCCCAGCCCGCTCTTCCAGCCCTACGACCTCGGCGGCCTCAGGCTGTCCAACCGCATCGTCATCGCGCCGATGTGCCAGTACTCGGCCAGCGACGGCAACGCGACCGACTGGCACCTGATGCACATCGGCCAGATGGCACTGTCGGGCGCCGGCCTGTTCGTGATCGAGGCGACCGCGGTCGAAGCCGACGGTCGGATTTCTGCCGCCGACCTCGGCCTGTGGAACGATGACAACGAAGCCGCACTGCGTCGCGTGCTCGACGGTGTGCGTGCCCACTCCAGCATGCCGATCGCGATCCAGCTCGGCCATGCCGGCCGCAAGGCTTCGGTGGCACGACCTTGGGAGGGTGGCGCACAGATCGCGCCGACCGCCGGCGGCTGGCAGACCGTGGCGCCCTCCTCGATCCCGCACGCCGCGCACGAGAACCCGCCACATTCACTCGACGCCGACGGCCTGCGCCGGGTGCGCACCGCCTTCGCCGACGCGGCAAAGCGCGCGGCGCGGCTCGAACTGGACGCCATCGAGGTGCACGGCGCACACGGCTATCTGCTGCACCAGTTCCTGTCGCCGCTGGCCAATGCACGTGATGACGCCTACGGCGGCACGCTCGAGAACCGGCTGCGCTTTCCGCTCGAGGTGTTCGACGCGGTGCGCGAAGCCTTCCCTCACGACCGGCCGGTCGGCATGCGCATTTCCGCCAGCGACTGGGTGGACGGCGGCTGGGACATCGAACAGAGCGTGGTCCTCGCGCAGGCGCTCAAGGCGCGCGGCGCGAGCTTCATCCACGTATCGAGCGGCGGCGTATCGACCGCGCAGCAGATTCCGCTCACGCCGGGCTATCAGGTCGCCTTCGCCGAACGCATCCGCGCCGAAACAGGACTGCCGACCATCGCGGTCGGCCTGATCACCGAGCCGGAGCACGCCGAAGCCATACTCGCCGCCGGCCAGGCCGACCTGATCGGCGTCGCCCGCGCGATGCTGTACGACCCGCGCTGGCCCTGGCATGCCGCAGCCAAGCTCGGCGCGCAGATCAAGGTAGCGCCACAGTATCTGCGCTGCGCACCGCGTGAGGTCGCCAGGCTGTTCGGATGAAAAAAAGCCAGGCACGAGGCCTGGCTCAAAGAAACGCCCGGTTGCCCGGGTCGAGGCGTGAAACTCAGATGCGGTTCATGCGGCGGCGGGCAACGAAGCCGACCATGCCCAGACCGGCGAGGAACATCGCGTACTCGGACGGTTCCGGCACCGGCGCGGCGATCGGCGCGAAACCTTCGAAGTTGGCGACGCGCAGCGGCGGCGACGTGCCGTCGAGGCTCGGTGCCTGACGGATGGTCACTGCGCCCGTGAGGTATTCGAACTCGGTCGCGTTGGTCTTGATCACGTACCAGCCGGTGGTCGGGTTGCCTTCCTCGACCGAAATGTCGGTGCGGAAATCGACCACGTTGTCGTCGAATACATCGACCGGGTTGGTCGGACGGGTGCGCACTCCGTTGGAGGTGTGCGCGACGCTCTGCAGGCGGAAATCGCTGTCAGTGCCCGAGTCGTACCAGCCAACCGACACGTCGTAGCCTGCGAAACCGCTGCGCAGGATGTCGTTGATTTCGACTTCGTACTCGAGGTCGCCGATCTCGATCTCGCCGACTTCCAGCGTGAAACGCGATGCGAAGGCCAGCGTGCCGTCGGTATAGCGATAGACGTAGTCGTAGAAAGTGCCGACGTCGGTGCCGTCATAGATCACCGAGCTGATGCGGCGGGCGACCTGGGTGTAGCCGTTGTCGGCCGGGGCCCAGTCGGCGCCGAGGAAGAGCGGATCGGTCGCCGTGTTGTTGGTACCGGTGATGCGCAGCGTGCCGCTTTCCGGCAGCGCGACGAAAGCCCAGGCAGAGTGAGCGGAAAAGCCGAGCAGCAGGGACAGTGCAAGGTTCTTGATCTTCATGGGGAATATCCTCTTTTTGGTGTGTGTGTCAGAGCATCAGGCGCGCAGACGACGGCGCACGACGGCACCGATCAGGCCCAGACCTGCAAGGAACATGGCGTACTCGGAAGGCTCCGGAACGGCCGCGACGGTCGGCGCGAAACCGCCGATCGAGCTGTACAGCAGCGCCTGGCCTTCTTCGCCTGCCTGGTAGTAGCCGATCGCGTCCGCCATCCACTTGTAGTCGGTGGCGTCGGTCTTCAGCAGATACATGCCGCTGAAGGGGTTGCCCTCGGACAGGTTCACGTCGGCCTGGAAAGCAACCGCGTTCAGGTCGAGCAGCGGCGTGCCGGTGAGCGAACGGACGTCGCTGCGCGAGGCGTTGTACATGCGCAGATCGAAGTCGCCATAGAACAGCCAGGCGGCCTTCACGTCGAACACCTTGTCGCCTTCGACGAAACCGTAGCGGTACATGAAGTTCAGTTCCGCATCGTCGGCATAGGAGGGCGACTGACCGAGCACGAAGCGGGTGCCGAACACCAGCGAGTTGTCGCGCGAGTCACGGAACACGAAGTCGTAGGCGTCACCAATGGTGTCGCTGCCCAGCGTGATGCCGGTCGTGACGTGGTAGTCGATCAGCGACAAGGTGCCCGACGCTGTCGGCGTGCCGCGCGGAACCGTGCCGCCGATCGCGGCCGTACGCCACTCGGTCGCCGAATAGTCGATGCTCAGAGGCACGTTCGCGTTACTGCCGCTGGCAACGACATTGTTGGTCTGAAGATAGAGCTTGTCGCCGGCCGGCTGGTTGGCGCCGGACACCTTGACGGTCGTGTCGTCAGCGGTGCCCAGGATGCCGTCAACGCCGGGGCCGATGGCGTCCGTGTCGTCGGCCGTACCCCACTTCAGGTCCGGGCCGGGGCCGGTGTTTTCGAGCAGGCTGGTGAAGTCACCCGCCTGGGCTGGCGCAGCGATTGCCGCCAGCATTGCTGCCAGGGCTGTTGCGCGTAGTTTCATAGTGCCACCTCCTCAAGTCTCGATCCGCCGGAACGGATCATCAAGTTCGCGTTTGCACGACCGCGCGAACAATCGGTATGAAAATCGGATGCGAAAGTCAGTTGCTCCGAGGCATGTCGAACGCGTAGGTCAGGCCGATCCAGCCAGCGCGCGGCGAGCCGGGACCGACGAACTGCGAATGGGTCCAGGCGAAGGAGTTGTAGTTGAAGCCGGAGGCGTCACGGGCGCCGAAATTGCCGGCAACGAAGGGATTCAGCTCGAGTTCGCTGGCGGTGACGTACTGCTTGTCGAACAGGTTGTCGACCCGCGCAAACACCGTGAGCTGGGGCGTGATGCGATAGCGGCCGACGAAGTGGAATACCGCGTAGCCGGCGGTCGAACCCTTGCCGACATAGGCCCGACCGAGGCCGGCGGAGCCACCACCGAAGGAGTCGCCGTACTCATCGTCGCCACCCGCCTGATGCTCGTTGTTCTCGTTGCCGCGCGAGTACGAACCGGCGTGCGCAATCATGTTCACGCCGAAGCTGAGCTTGTCGGTGGCGTCGTAATTCCAGCCCAGACGCAGCACGTCGCGCGGAATGCCGGGGATGTAGTCGCCCGGCTTGATCGTGAATTCGTTGAGCTGGCCCGGCGTCTTGTTCGAACTGCTGTTCGACTGGTTAACCACCAGCGCAGTCGAATCGAAGGTGGCTTCGAGCCGCGTGTAGGCGGCGCGGAAGGTGTGCTTGCCCAACCGCGCGGTCATGCCCAGTTCGAAGCCTTCGCGCGTGGTGCTTTCGAAGGTGTCGAACACGCCGCGGTTCTTGCGGCCGAGCGACACGAACAGGATGTCGTCCTCGAGTTCGGTCACGAACACCGTGGCGTTGAAATCGATCTTGCCGTCGAGCGCCGTGCCGCGCAGGCCGAACTCGGTGCTGAGCGAACGCACCTGCGGCAGATAGGGGTCGCTGGTCAGCGCGGTCGGCACCGAACAGCCGATGCTCTTGCCGTTGTTCTGGTTCTCGACTTCCTTGTCGCGCGCGCAGCCCAGTTCGATCACCGACGGCGTGCGCGAGCCCTTGCTCACGTTCATGAAGAAATTCAGCTCGGGCGTCGGCAACCACGACATGCCAAAGGACGGATTGGCGCTGTAGTAGGTGTAATCGCCCTCCGAACAGAGGAAGCGCGCGGTGGCGTCGGCCAGCGTGCCGCAGCGCATCTGGCGGGTGTTCAGGAAGTTCTGCGTGAACTGGTAGAGCGGAATCGGCTTGTCCGACACCAGCTGGTTCTTCACGTGCGTGCGGCTCCAGCGCAGGCCGTAGTTCACGAAGAAGTTGTCCTGCACCGTCCAGGTGTCGGTGGCGAAGATCGCGACCGCCTCGTTCGACCCGGTCAGGTTGTTGCGCTGGATCAGCGTCTCCAGCGGCGCCAGTCCCAGTTCGTCGGCCTTCGACGGATCGGTGTAGATGTTGCGGTCACCGTCGATGAAACCGAGCAACTGGCCCTGGCCGTAGCTCATGTCATTGCGGTCGAAGGTGCCGCCGACCACCACCTGGTGTCGGTCGCCCACATGCACCCACTGCAGCGTCAGCCCCATCGCCTCCTGCGAGGTACCGCCGATATTGAACAGCCCGTTGGGCGCAAAGCCGGGGCAGCCGGGCGAAGTGGGACCACCGACCGGGTCGTAGGCGCCGTTGGCCGACACGTAGGGGAAGTTGCTCAGCGGGCAGTCGTCCAGACGGCCGTAGGACAGGCGATCGAAGTCGTCCCAGAAGTCGCCGCCGACCGAACGCTGGGTCAGCTTGCGCTGATACAGGCCGAGCGACAGGCTGTCGCGGTCGCTGATGTCGAGCCGGCCACGCAGATTGATGTGAGTGAGATCGTTGTCGTTGGTGTCGGGCGAGGTGAACACCGACTCCGGTCGCACCTGCCAGTCCTCGTAAGGCACCAGCCCGTTACCGGTGAGCTTGTTGTCGACCTTGAGCAGCGAGCCGGTCAGCTCGACCTTGCCGATGCGCGCATCGATACGGCCGAAGTACTGGTTCACGCTGCTCGGCGAGTTGTCACGCCAGCCGTCCTCACGGAACTCGCTGATCGCCAGGAAACCGGCCACCGTGCCGTTGTTGCCGCCGATCGCAAGCTGGTTCTGGGAACGACCCCACGAGCCCTGTGTCCTGGTCGCTTCGAAGCGCTGCGAAGTGAAGCCGGACTTGGTCTGCAGCGACAGCGCGCCACCTATGGTGTTCAGGCCAAACAGCGGATTCGAGCCGGGAATCAGGTCAGTGCGCTCGATCGCGATGGTCGGGATCAGATCCCAGTTCACCACCTCGCCGAAAGGCTCGTTGATGCGTACGCCATCGAGGTAGACCGACAGCCCCTGCGGTGTGCCGACCAGCGGCGACGCGGAAAAGCCGCGAAAGCTCAGGTCCTGCTGGAAGGGGTTGCCTGCGTAGTCGTTGATCGTGATCGACTGTCCCGTCGTGTTCAGGAAGTCGGTGATGTTGATTGACTGCTGCTGGCGGATGTCCTCGGCGGTCGCGCTCTGCACATTGACGCTGGACTGGTCGCGATCGATCACCACGCCCGGCAGCGGCGTGATGATGCGCGGTGCGCGAATCTCGACCGGTGCCAGCTCGATCACCTCTTCCTCCTGCGCGATTGCGGTACCGGTGTATGGCCCAGCGGCCAGAGCGAGTGCCGCCAGCGACCTCGCCCCTCCTCTTCTTGTATGCCTTGTCATCGACCTCGATGTAGGACGGACTCCTACAACGCCACGGGCTATTTGTTTCCCGTCTTGTACCGAGGCGCGTCACGTGGAAACAGGGAAAACATCCCGTGCAGATAACGCGGGGAAAATTTCCCGGGCGGCGATTTCATTCCCGAGGAATGCGCGCATGCCGCACGGGTAGGCCGGATCACCCGACGGGCCCGGTCTGTGGCCGAACACCGGCTGTTGCCCTCCGGCCGGGACCGAGTCCCGTTATTGACGGGAACATTTCCGAAAAGGTGACGATTTACTGCTTGGCGGCAACGGCGATTCCGCCTGACACGGGTCACGCTGACCGGTGTCGGCGACGGGATCGGACAGTCGGGAAGATCGGGAGGAAGGTGCTGCAGCCGGGCGCTGAGGTCAGGCCCGGGGAAGAACCGGAGGCGGGGCCGGCGAATTCACGGCGAGCAAGGCCGCGCACCGCTGCCGGGCCGCCGGTGCGCCAGCCAGGGCGCATCGGCGGAGGGTGTCGCTCAGGCCTCGTCCGGCTCCGGGTCATCCACGGCGGCGTCGCGTTGCGCGCGCAGCCGTTCGATCACGTCGGCCGGGGCGGCCGCCGGAATGCGCGGCGTCGGGCAGTCGACGTCGCCGCACTGTGCGCGGTGGCGCAGCGCGTGGTCCATCAGCACCAGTGCCAGCATGGCTTCAGCCACCGGCGTGGCACGGATGCCGACGCAGGGGTCGTGCCGGCCGTGCGTATTGACGATGACCGGATTGCCGGCCTTGTCGATCGAGTGACGGTCCAGCCGGATGCTGGAGGTGGGCTTGATGGCGATCGACACGCGCACGTCCTGCCCGGTCGAAATGCCGCCCAGCACGCCGCCGGCGTTGTTCGACAGGAAGCCCTGCGGCGACATCTCGTCCGAGTGCTCGGTGCCGCGCTGTTCGACGCTGGCGAAACCGGCGCCGATCTCGACACCCTTGACCGCGTTGATGCCCATCATCGCGTGCGCGATGTCGGCGTCCAGCCGGTCATACACCGGTTCGCCCCAGCCCACGGGCACGCCACTGGCGACCACGTCGATGCGGGCACCGCAGGAGTCGCCCGACTTGCGCAGCTGGTCCATGAACAGTTCGAGCTCGGGGACGATGGTGGCGTCCGGCGCGAAGAAGGGGTTGCTGGCGATCGCGTCGCGGTCGCGGTATTCGATGCGGATCGGGCCGAGCTGGCTCATCCAGCCGTGGATTTCGATGCCGTAGCGCTCGCGCAGCCACTTGCGGGCGATCGCGCCGGCCGCCACGCGCACCGCGGTCTCGCGCGCCGACGAGCGGCCGCCGCCACGGTGGTCGCGGATGCCGTACTTCTGCCAGTAGCCGTAGTCGGCGTGTCCCGGGCGGAAGGTTTCGGCGATGTTGCCGTAGTCCTTCGAGCGCTGGTCCTGGTTGCGGATGAGCAGCGCGATCGGCGTGCCGGTGGTGACACCTTCGAACACGCCGGACAGGATTTCCACTTCGTCCGGCTCGCGCCGCTGCGTCACGTGGCGCGAGGTGCCGGGCTTGCGCCGGTCCAGTTCGGCCTGGATGTCGGCGGCGCTCAGCGCCAGCCCCGGCGGACAGCCGTCGACCACGCAGCCGATGGCCGGGCCATGCGACTCACCAAAGGAGGTGACACAGAAAAGCGTGCCCAAAGTATTGCCGGACATGGGAAAACCCGCGATTTTTCGAGGCGCAGAGTCTACCATGCAGGCCCGGCCGACCTCCCGCCCGGCCCGACCGCATATATATAGATGACCACGCCCTTCGCCCTCGCCATCGTGCTGACCATCGTCGGCGGCCTCTGGCTGGACGCGCATGGCGCCGCCTGGGCGCCGCACGTCGTCGCACTGTGGACCTGGGCACTGCTCGGCGCGCTCTGTCTGCGCGCCGCGCCCGGGCAGCGCGCGCAGTGGATGATCTGCCTCGCCTGGGCCACCTTCGGCGAAATCGTGCTGTCGCTGTGGTGGGGACTGTACGACTACCGCCTCGGCAATCTGCCGCTGTTCGTGCCGCCGGGCCACGTGCTGCTGTTCGCGCTGGGCGTGTGGCTGAGCGAACGCCTGCCGCACGGTGTGACCGACGCCGTGCCGCCGCTTGCGCTCGGCCTGGTGGCGGCCTGTGCGCTGTTCGGGGCCGACGGCATCAGCCTGCCGCTGTTCGCGCTCTACCTGCTCGCGCTGCGCTTCGGTCCGTCGCCGCGCCTTTACTCAACCATGTTCGTGCTGGCGCTGGCGATGGAGCTGTACGGCACCGCGCTCGGCTGCTGGATCTGGCGGCCCGAAGTCCCCGGCCTGCTGCTGACGGCCGCCAACCCGCCGCTGGCGGCCGGCGCCTTCTACTGCGCACTCGACTGGCTGACCGGTCTGTATGCGCGCCGCGCCAGAACACGCACCGCCCCGCTTGCCGACGCCTCGCGCGCCGGTTGATCCTTAGCGCATGTTGCCGCCGCTCAGCGCCTCCCTGCCCGCCCTCGCCCGCCGCCTGCCGGGCGCCCTGGCCTCGGTGCACCGCTGGCTGGGCATCGCCGGCTGCCTGCTGTTCGTCATGTGGTTCGGCTCAGGACTGGTGATGAGCGTGGTCGGCTTCCCCGCGCTGAGCGACGCCGAACGCCTGCAGGGCCTGGGCGTGCTCGACGCGGCGCAGATCAGGGTGTCGCCCACCGCGGCGCTGCAGGCCGCCGGTGTTCACAGCTTCCCGCGGCGCCTGTGGCTGGAAGCGCTGCCGCGCGAGGACGGCAGCAGCGAGCCGGTGTGGCGCATGACCATGGCCGACGGCGGGCGACATGCCATCAGCGCGCGCAGCGGCGCACGCGTCACCGCCATCGACGTCGCCCGGGCCGAAGCCATCGCACGTGCCTTCTCCGGCCAGCCGGGCGCGCGCCACGTCGGCATCGTCGAACGCGACCAATGGACGGTGCTGGCGACGCTGGACCGCCAGCGCCCCTTCCACCGCATCGCGCTGGACGATGAAGCCGGCACTGAGCTCTACGTGTCGGCACGCAGCGGCGAGGTGGTGCGCGACAGCACCCAACGCGAGCGCTTCTGGAACTGGCTCGGCGCCGTACCGCACTGGTTCTATTTCACGCCGCTGCGCGAACAGTCGGCGCTGTGGCGGCAGACCCTGCTGTGGGTGTCCGGCATCTGCTGCATTTCGGCACTGAGCGGGTTGCTGCTGGGCGTGCTGCGGCTGCGCCGGCGGGCGCCGCTCAGCCCCTTCTCCGGCTGGATGAAGCTGCACCACCTGGTCGGTCTGGGCGGCGGCCTGTTCGTACTCGCCTGGATGGTCAGCGGCTGGCTGTCGATGTCGCCCGGCGACTGGCTGCGCAACACGCCACCGGGCAACGCGGCGATGGCACGCTACACCGGCAGCGTGGCCGCCACGTTTCCGTGGCCGCACGATGCGCGGGCGCTGGCGCCGCTGTTCGCCGAAGCGGACTGGAAAGAGGTGCAGCTCCACTGGGTGCGCGGTCAGGCGCGCATGACGCTGACCGCCGGCAACGGCTTCCGGCGCAGCGTCGACATGCCCGATCTGGGTCACCCGGACGTGACCGAGCATCACGCCGAAGCGGTGGCGCGCGCGCTGATCCCGGACGCCCGGCTGGCGGCGATCGAACGCCTGATCCACGAGGACGCCTGGTGGTACGCCCGCCGCGACGCGAAGGAACTGCCGGTGTGGCGCGTGAAACTGGAGGACGACGCGGAAACCTGGGTGCATATCGATGCGCTCGACGGCCGCCTGCTCGGCACCCTGGACCGCGACGCCCGCCTGCGGCGCTGGCTGTTCAACGCTCCGCACAGCTTCGAACTGCCTGCGCTGGCCGGGCGTCCGGCGCTGCGCTACGTGCTGCTGTGGCTGGCGGCGCTGGCCGGCCTCGCGCTGTCGGTCAGCGCCGTGGTGATCGCCGCCCGACGGCTGACGCGGACTCGCGCAGCGCGCTGAGCAGCGGGCGCTCCGCTCACAGGCCGGTCATCCGCCGGACCGCGGCGAAGTACAGCCGGTAGGGCAGCAGCCGCAACAGGCGCAGCCAGCCGGTGAAGCGCTTCGGAAAATGGATGTGGAAATCGCCGCGCGCCAGGCCGGTGAGGATGTGACCGGCGGCCTCGTCGGCACTGATCAGCGCCGGCATCGTGAAATCGTTCTGCGCGGTCAGCGGCGTCTCGACGAAGCCCGGACACACCAGATGCACACCCAGCCCGCGCGGACGGACGTCCATGTAAAGCGTTTCGGCGAAGTTGATCAGCGCCGCCTTGGTCGCGCCATAGACCAGCGCCTTCGGCAGCCCGCGGTAACCGGCGACGCTGGACACGATGACCAGCGCACCGGACTGTCTGCGCAGCATGTCCGGCAGCACTGCGGCGCAGCCGTGCATGACCGCGGCAACGTTGGTGCGCAAGGTGGCGTCGACATCCGCGTCGTCCAGTTCCCAGGCGCGCACCGGACGGTAGCGTGCGGCAACGAAGAACACCGCGTCGATACCGCCCCAGCGCGCGAGCAGCTCGCCTGCGGCGGCCGCCAGCGCACCGGGTTCGGCCACGTCGAGCGGCAGCAGCGCGGCCTGCGGCGTACCGCTGGCGACATCGGCCAGCTTGCCGGCATCGCGTGCCGACAGCGCCACCGTCGCACCGGCCGCGATCAGCCGGCGCGCCAGCGCGGCACCGATGCCGCTCGACGCGCCGATCAGCCAGACGCGCCGGCCCGCCCAGTCGGACAGCGGCGGATTGAGTGGCGCGAACATCAGGGCGCGCCGCGGGTGAAGGACAGCGTCACCTCGCCCAGATGAACGCCGAACTTGCTCATTGCCGAGCGGTTCAGCATCACCTTGTCGTCGATCAGATACATCCAGTCGTCGAAATCGACGTTGTAGACCTTGTCGTCCACCGGCAGCGCCAGCACGTAGCGCCAGCGCAGCGCGTTGCCGCGCGCCTCGCCGGTCGCCTCGCCGACCACGTCGTCGGCGCGACCGCTGTAGCGGCCGTCACCCAGGTGGCGGATGGTCCAGACACGGCGGCTCTGCGTGCCGTCGCTCCATTCGAAGCGCTCGTCCAGCGTGCCGGTGTCGCCCTGCCAGCGGGCATCGATATGCACGACGAAGCGCTTGATCACCTCGCCGCTGCGGTCCTGGAACATGCCCCAGCCGGTCACCGGGCCGTTGAAGTACTGCTTCAGGTCGAGTACCGGCTTCTGCGCCGCATACCTCTCCACCGGTACGCCACCGCAACCGGCCAGCGTGAGCAGCCCGAGCACCGCCAGCAGTCGACACAGCATTCTTTTCATGATCAAGCTCCTTGCAGATCGGGTTCGAGCCGACGCGTGCCGGCCCACAGCAGACAGAGGGCTGCCGCCTTCAGCAGCAACGGCAGCAGCGCATAGACGGCGGTCAGCGCGGCGCGCGCCTCCTCGCCCTGTTCGCCCGGCCGGTAGCCGAGCAGCGCCAGCGCCGGCAGTGCGACGCCGGCCGCCAGCGCGAGGTTGAGCTTGGTGACGAAGGTCCACACGCCGAAGCTGCCGCCGGCCGGCAGCGGCTCTTCGCGCCGCGCGATCAGACCGGCCAGCAGCGCCGGTGGCAGCGCGAGGTCGGCGCCCAGCGCGATGCCCGAGCCGATGCAGATGAGCATGAAGGCGGTGGCATCGCCCGGCCCGAGCGTCCACGCCCAGCCGAACACCGCGATCGCCAGCAGCATCGACGCCGCCCAGCTGCGGGCGCGGCCGATGCGGTCGGCCAGCCGCGTCCACAGCGGCAGCGCCAGCACACCGGCGACGAAATACAGCGCCAGGAACAGCCCCTCGCGCTCCGGCGCCTGCAGCACGTCGGCGATGAAGAACAGCACCAGCGTACCCGGCACCGCGGCGGCGATGCCGTTGAGCGCGAACACGGCGAGCAGGCGGCGGAAACGCGCATGCTGCATCACCTCGCGCAGCGTGACCCGCAGCGGCTGCGCGGCCGCCTGCGGCCGCAGATCGGGTACCGCGGTCGCTGTCAGCAGTGCCGCCAGCGCGAGCCAGGGCAACCAGTAAAGCGTGGCGCGCCACAGGCCGCCCGGCGCGTCGTCGGCCAGCAGGCCGGGCGCGACCGACGCGGCGACCACGCCGACCAGTGCCCAGCCCTCGCGCGACGCCACCAGCCGGGTACCCAGCGCCGGCGTGGTCGACAGCTCGGCACCCCAGGCGGCGTAATGGATGGTGGCGATGCTGTAGCCGGCATAGACCAGCAGCAGCGCGCCGACCAGCCAGAGCAGCGGGTCGATGCCGGCCAGCGGCTTCACCAGCGCGGGCAGGCCGACCGCCAGCGGCAGCAGGCCGAGCAGCACGATCAGGCGACGCCCGCGCGCGCGATCTCCGGCGGCGCCAATCAAGGGGTCGGCCAGCGCATCGACCAGACGCGCGGCGAACAGCACGACGCCCAGCAGCGTCAGCGACACGCCGTAATGTTCGGCGTACAGCTTCGGAATATGGATGTAGATCGGCAGCGCCGCCGCCGCCAGCGGCGCACCGAGCAGGCCGTAGGCGAATACCCGCGCGGTATTCACCGCGCCTGCCCGGCCTCGGCCAGCAGCTTCGCGCGCAGCGCCGGCTCACGCGTACGCGGGTCGAGCCAGATCGCGAAGAAGGCGTCGGACAGCGCACGGTCATCCACCGCCGGCAGCGCCCGCCCCTGATGGAAAAAGCGCGCGCTGCCGTCAGCCAGCTTGACGCCGGTGATCACCTCGCCTGCCTTGACGTTGGGGAACACGCCGGCGAGCACGTCCTGCCAGCGCGCCAGCTTCGCGTCGTCGCGCTCGCCGAGGCGGCGGATTTCGTCGATGCTGGCGCTGGCCAGCCGCACGCCGTCGAAGTCGCGGGCGTAGCGCAGGCTCAGCGCAAAGCCGCCGGCCGGCTGGTAACGGCCACCGCTGGCCCACAAGGTCGCGTCGTACAGCTTGAGCCCGAACCAGCGCATTTCTCCGCTGCCCAGTGGCTTCGGATCGTCGAGCAGATCGACCGCGCCCGCTGGCGGCTGCGCGAACGCGCAGGCCGAAGCGAACAGCAGCGCGCAGAACAGACGCCTGATCACGGCTTCACCAGATGGAACTGATGCACATCGATCGATCCGGCGCGGAAGCCCGCCTCGCAGTAGGCGAGGTAGAAACGCCACAGCCGCTGGAAGCGGGTGTCGAAACCGAGCGCACGCAAGGCGTCGGTGTGCTGTTCGAAGGTTTCACGCCAGCGCGCCAGCGTGATCGCGTAGTCGAGGCCGAAGCGGTAGTCGTCGCACAGCTGCAGGCCGGCTCGCCGGGCCTTGTCCGCGAATACCGATGGCGACGGCAGCATGCCGCCCGGAAACACGTACTGCTGTATGAAGTCGGTGCCCTTGCGATAGCGCGGGAACAGATCGTCGGCGATGCTGATGGTCTGCACAACCGCCTCGCCGCCCACGGTCAGCAGGCCATTCAGCTTGGCGAAATAGGTCGGCCACCAGCGCTCTCCGACCGCCTCCAGCATTTCGATCGACACGATGCGGCTGACCTGGCCGCGCAGGTCGCGGTAGTCGCACAGTTCGAAGCTGGCGCGATCGGCAAAACCGCCGCGCTGCGCGCGTTCGCGTGCCCAGGCGAGCTGGGCCGGCGACAGCGTCACGCCATGCACGACGGCGCCGTTCTGCCGCGCCGCCACCTCGGCAAAGCCGCCCCAGCCACAGCCGATCTCGATCACGTGCTGATCGCGCTGCAGGCGCAGCACTTCGGCGATGCGCGCATACTTCGCCTGCTGCGCGGCGGCCAGATCGCGCTGCGCGTCGCCTTCGAACAGCGCGCTCGAATAGGTCATGCTGCGGTCCAGCCACAGCGCGTAGAAATCGTTGCCCAGATCGTAGTGCGCCATGATGTTGCGGCGACTGCCGCTGCGCGTGTTGGCGCGGCCGAGGTGGCGGATGCGCGCCAGTGTGAGCGCCAGCAGGTTGCCATGCACCGCGCTTTCGAGCGCATCCCGGTTGAGCGCGAACAGCGTGAGCACGCGCGCCAGATGGGGCGTGTCCCACAGTCCGTCGAACCAGGCTTCACCGAGGCCGATGTCGCCGCGCGCAATCACGCGCTCGAAGGTGGCCCAGTCCTTCACCGTCATTTCCACCGGTTCGCCGTGATGGCCGAAGGACAGCAGTTCACCGTTCGGCAGCGTCATCAGCAGCCAGCCGTGTTCGATACGCTCCAGCAGCCGGCACACCTGGCGTGCGGCGAACGGCAGCGCATTGCGGCGCTCGAGCGAAATCAGGACGTCGGGCTGATTCATCGGGTCATTTCCTGTACGGGAGGTTGCGGTTTGCTGAAGAAGGGCACGCGCGCGCGCCACAGATGGAAGGCCTGCACGTGGATGCGCGCGATCACCGCCAGCGTCATCAGCGGGTGCGCGGCCAGTGCGCGCCAGGCGGCAGCCCGGCTCATGGTTTCGGCACGACCGGACACGCGTGTGCGCAGCCGGCGTTCCCCGCCGTCGTGGTAGTCGATGGCCACCGCGTGCAGATCGCCCCGCCGGTCGAAGCGGAAGCGGTAGCTGCCGCTGACCGGGAAGAAGGGCGATACGTGAAACACCTTGCGCGTCTCCATCCACTCGCCGTCGCCGATCGGCCGACCGTCGGCGTGCGCAACCAGATAGTCGTGACGTTCGCCAAAGGTGTTGTTCACCTCGCACAGCACGGCGCGCAGCGCACCGGCACGGTCATGGCAGAACCAGAAGCTGACCGGGTTGAACACGTAGCCGAACAGTCGCGGCATGGTCTGCAGCACCACCTCGCCGTCTGCGCAGCCGAGGCCCTCGCGCGCCAGCAGCGCGCGTATCCACGGCAGCGGGTGCGATCCGTCGCGCGCGCCGTGGTCGCGGTAGTGGAAGGACAGCGGCGCCCAGCGGTTCAGCGCCAGCATCGGTACCGGCTGCCGGCCGAGGCGGCTCAGCGCGATGCGCAGGAAGAACAGGCGATAGGCGAAACGCGTGCGCACCGGCGTTGCGCGGGCATGCATGACCGCGCCACGGCAGAGGCTGACCGCCGTTTCACCCCCCGTTTCGTTCATGCGGCCAGCACCTCGCCGCTGCGCTGCCAGGGGATGTCCACGCCCAGATGACGGGCGACGCGTACCGCCGACGCCAGGCCGTCCTCATGGAAGCCGTAGCCGGTCCACGCGCCGCAGTACCACAGGCGCTCGCGCCCCTGGATTTCCGGCAGTCGCGCCTGTGCGTCGATGGCCGGGCCGTCGAACAGCGGATGTGCGTAGTCGATGCGGGCGATCGCGCGGGCCGGATCCGGCTCGATGAAAGGATTCAGCGACACCACGACCGGCTGTTCGAAAGGCAGCGGCTGCAGGCGGTTCATCAGATAGGACACGCTGACCGGCCGGCTGTCCGGCGCGCCGGCGCCCGCCATGTAGTTCCACGAGGACCAGACGCGGCGGTTGCGCGGCAGCAGCGCGGTGTCGGTGTGCAGCACGGCGTGATTGGGCTGGTAGCGGATGGCACCGAGCAGACGCCGTTCGGACGGCGTCGCCGTATCTCCGAGCAGCGCCAGCGCCTCGTCCGAATGACAGGCCAGCACCACCTGATCGTAACGTTCGAGCACGCCGGCCGCCTGCACCAGCACGCCATCGGACACGCGCTGCAGGCTCTTCACCGCCGAGGCGCGCCGCACGTCCTGCAGCGCGGCCGCCATGCGTTTCACGTACTCGCGCGAGCCACCGCGCACGGTGAGCCACTGCGGCCGGTCGTTCACCCGCAGCAGGCCGTGGTTATGGCAGAAGCGCGCGAAGGTGGCGAGCGGGTAGCTCATCATGGTCTGCGTCGGGCAGGACCAGATAGCCGCCGCCATCGGCAACAGATACCAGTCACGGAAGGCATCGCCGTAGCGGTGCCGCACCAGGAATTCACCGAGCGAGATGTGCTCGGCGGTGCCGTTGGCGGCCCTTTCGGTCACTTCGGAATTGAAGCGCAGGATGTCCTGCAGCATGCCCCAGAAGCGCGGGCGCGCCAGATTGGCCGGCTGCGCGAACACGCTGGCCAGATTGGTGCCGGCCCATTCGATGTCCGGCTCGCGCAGCGACACGCCGAAGGACATGTCACTGTCGGCAATCGACACGCCGAGCAGCGAGAACAGGCCGCACAGATTGGGATAGGTGTCGCGGTTGAATACGATGAAGCCGGTATCGACAGGGTGACTCACCCCGTCGATCTCGACGTCGAGCGTGTTCGAGTGACCGCCCAACCGGCCCTCCTGCTCATACAGCGTCACCTCGTGCCGGCGCGACAGCAACCAGGCTGCCGACAGGCCCGAAATGCCTGCCCCCACGACCGCAATCTTCATTTCGTTCTGCCTCCAGCCCACCGCTACACGCGAGCGGGCGTTACGGATTCACCTGCGCGGATTCAACTGCATCGATTCGACTGCGTGATGCGCCGACCTGACTCATCTGCCCAGCGCTGCCTCGATCTCGCGCAGCAGCACGTTCGAGTCGGGTGCCACGTTGCTGGGAAAAGCCGTGACCGTCCGGCCATCGCGTCCGATCAGGTACTTGTGGAAATTCCATGCCGGCTCCGCACCCGAAGCTTTCACGAGATCGGCGTAGAAGGGGTGACGCTGTGCGCCCTTGACCGAAGTCTTCGAGAACATCGGGAACTTGACGCCATAGGTCATGCTGCAGAACTCGGCGATGTCCTTGTCGCTGCCCGGTTCCTGATTGCCGAAGTCGTTCGACGGGAAGCCGAGCACGGTCAGGCCGCGCTTGCCGTAGCTGTCCTGCAGTTTTTCCAGCCCGGCGTACTGGCCGGTGTAGCCGCAGCGGCTGGCGGTATTGACCACCAGCAGCACGCGGCCGCTGAATTCGCAGAGCGAGCGCGGCTTGCCGTCGAGCAGACCCGGGATGGACCGGTCGAGCAGCGCCGGACAGGCATCGGCCGCCGCCGCGGTCATCGAGGTGGCCGCCGTCATCAGCGCGAGGACGATGCGCAGGACATCAGCGCGCAGCACGGGCCGACTCGCAGCAGCGCGCCGGGACATCGACGATCAGATGCACCGGGAAATAGGCGCCGGTCGCCGCGCGGTGCAGATGAACCAGCGCGTCGGTCTGGTTCGACGCCGACGGGTTGGCCGCCGACGCTTTCTGCGCCTGTGCGGCGGAACGCTCATGAACGACCGGTTCGCCGGCCGACGGCATGACGGCCCACGCGGACACGCTGAACAGCATCGTCACTGCGCTTCCTGCAATCTTCATCGTCTTCATACCGCCCCCTTTTTTGTCCTGGACAAAACAAGACTCAAGCCGTAATCTAGAGCCCATGAGTCGTCATGTCAACGATTTGTCCAGGACAAAATGAGTGCTCACGCATCGGGTCTGTCCCTGCTCACCATCAGCGCGGTCGAGCGCGAGACCGGCCTTCTGAAGGACACGCTGCGCGTATGGGAACGTCGCTACGGTTTCCCCAAACCGATCCGCGACGACGCCGGCGAACGTCTGTACTCCCTGGAGGACGTCAGCAAGCTGCGCCTGATCCGTCGCCTGATGGATCAGGGCTGGCGCCCGGGCAAGCTGCTGGCGGCCAGTGCCGCGGAACTGCAGCTCATCATCGAGGCCGAGCAGGCGTCGCGCGTGCCGGCGCTGCTGGCCGGCGAACTGCTCGATGCCATCCGCAGTCATGATGTCGAGGCCTTGCGCCGGGTGTTCCAGCAGACGCTGCTGGAAAAGGGTCTGCAGGGACTGGTCACCGATCTGGTGGCCCCGCTCAATGTAGACATCGGCGAGGCTTGGCTGCGTGGCGACATCGGCGTGCCGGACGAGCATTTCTACACGGAACAGACGCAGTCCTTCCTGCGCGGCACGCTGGCCAGCTACGCGCGCACCGGCAAACCGCCGCGCGTGCTGCTGACCACGCTGCCGGAGGAGGAACATGCGCTGGGCCTGCTGATGGTCGAGGTGATGCTGACGGCCGAAGGCGCGCAGTGCTGTTCGCTCGGACCGCGCATGCCGCTGGCCGACATCCGTACCTCGGCCCTCACCGCCGGCGCCGACGTCGTCGCGCTGTCCTTCAGTTCCGCCTTCCCGGTGCGCCAGGCCATCGCCGGCATCCGCACGCTGCGCGAAGCCCTGCCGCCGACGGTGGAACTGTGGGTCGGCGGCGCCGGTGCGCGCGACAAGCTGCGCAACGAGACCGGCGTGCAGGTGATCCGCGGCATCGGCGACGTCGGCGCGGCGGTCTGTGCCTGGCGCGAGGCCCACGCCGGCCACTGAGCCGGCCGACGGGAAACACGCGCTTTTCCGGCGATCCGCCGGAGCCCATCCATGATTGAATGTGCCGGCGTGCCTCGCCCGGCGAGCGCCACGCAGGCGCCGACCGACCGTGCGCCGGGCAGAAGCACGATGTGGCCACACGCTGTCATCGGGCTGACTTCTACTCGCGTAAAATGCCGTTTTCTTCAGGAGCCCTGCATGCTCTACCCCGAACTGTTCAAGTCACTCGAATCCGCCCGCTGGGACATGGCGAAAGACGTGCCCTGGGACAGTTTCGATGGCTCGCTGCTGTCCGACGAACAGGCGATGACGATCAAGATGAACGCCATCACCGAATGGTCGGCGCTGCCGGCCACCGAAATGTTCCTGCGCGACAACCGCGACGACTCCGATTTCTCTGCCTTCATGTCGATCTGGTTCTACGAGGAACAGAAGCACTCGCTGGTGCTGATCGAGTACCTGCGCCGCTTCCGCCCCGACCTCGCGCCGACCGAGGAGGAACTGCACGAGGTGCGCTTCGAGTTCGACCCGGCGCCGGCGCTGGAAACGCTGATGCTGCATTTCTGCGGCGAGGTGCGCCTGACCCAGTGGTACCGCCGCGCGTCCGAATGGCATACCGAACCGGTGATCAAGCACATCTACGACCTGCTGTCGCGTGACGAGGCGCGTCACGGCGGCGCCTACCTGAAGTACATGAAGCGGGCGATCGACCAGGCCGGTGACACCGCACGTGCCGCGTTCTCCAAGATCGGCATGCTGATGGCCGCCAGCGGCCGCGCCGGCAAGCCGCTGCATCCGACCAATCTGCACGTGAGCAAGGCGCATTTCCCGCGCGACACGGTGCAGTCGCGCCTGCCCGATCCTGAATGGCTGGAGCGCTGGCTGGACGAGCAGATCCGCTTCGACAAGGACTGCGAGGCGCGCGTGATCGGCGGCATCCTGCGCAACCTGAGCTCGCTGTTCGGCGAAACCTTCAAAACGGTGGGCGACCTGAACCGCTTCCGCAAGCAGTACGCCGGCGCCGCCTGATGCGCGGCGGCACGCCGGCCTTCGAAGCCAAGATCTGCCCGCCGGACGAGATCGCGGCGCGCCGCAGCGCGCTGCCCGGGCCGGTGGTGTTCACCAACGGCTGTTTCGACATCGTGCACCGCGGCCACGTCACTTGCCTGGCGCAGGCGCGCGCGCTCGGCGGCTCGCTCATCGTCGCACTGAACACCGACGCCTCGGTAAAACGCCAGGGCAAGGGCGAGGACCGCCCGGTCAATGCGCTGGCAGACCGCGCGGCGGTGATCGCCGCACTGGAATCGGTCAGCCTGGTCACCTGGTTCGACGCCGACACGCCGCTCGATCTGATCCAGGCCTGCACGCCGGACGTGCTGGTCAAGGGCGGCGACTGGCCGGTCGAGCGCATCGTCGGTGCCGCAGAGGTGCTGGCGCGCGGCGGCCGGGTCGAATCGATCGCCTTCGAACACGAACGTTCCACCACCGCGCTGCTCCGCAAGATACGCAGCCTGTGACTGCACCGTTACGGTGCATCACCCCATAACCCGGACCTTGCGCCGACTGCGCTTATCATCCGGACGCATCGTCGCACCGCTTCCCGCCTCGTCATGATCCGACTCCCCGCACTCACCGCCCTGCTGATCGGCGCCGTTCTGATCTGCACCCCGGCCCACGCCTCACCAGGCGCCGGCCACGACCTCGAGCAGCGCGTGCTCGCCTGTACCGGCTGTCACGGCGCCGAGGGCCGCGCCGCCGCCGACGGCTACTACCCGCGCATCGCCGGCAAGCCGGCCGGCTATCTGTACAACCAGTTGCTGAACTTCCGCGACGGCCGCCGTCAGTACCCCCTGATGACCGGTCTGCTGCAGACGCTCAGCGACGACTACCTGCGCGAGATGGCCGGCCACTTCGCGGCACTCGAACTGCCCTACCCGCCGCCGGCGCGCAGCACGCAGAAGGCGGCCACGCTGGCGCGCGGCGAAGCACTGGTGCGCCGCGGCGACGCGACGCACGACATTCCGGCCTGCGAAAGCTGCCACGGCAGCGCGCTGACCGGCGTCGCACCGGCGATACCGGGCCTGCTCGGTCTGCCGCGCGACTATCTGGCAGCCCAGCTGGCCGGCTGGAAGAGTGGCATCCGCCAGGCACACGCGCCGGACTGCATGGCGCAGATCGCCCAGCGCATGAGCGCCGACGACATCCAGGCGGTCGCTCACTGGCTGTCGTCGCAAGCGGTCGCCCAGGGCGGCAAGCCGGCGGCACGTCTCGACAAGCCGCTGCCGATACGCTGCGGCGGTGTGCAGGAGGGCGAGCGATGAAACGCATCCTGATCGCGGCGCTGCTGCTCGCCACGTCGGCAGCCGTCTATCTTGCGCTGCAGCCGGCACCGGATCAGCCGGTCGCAGCGGCCGGCAGCGAAGACCGCGCCGCGCAGCTCGCCCGCGGCGAATACCTCGCCCGCGCCGGCAACTGCATGGCCTGCCATACCGCACCCGGCGGTACCCCCTGGGCCGGTGGCCGGGCTATGGACACGCCGTTCGGCACGATCTACACCAGCAATCTGACGCCGGACCCGAAGACCGGGCTCGGCCAATGGACCGCGGACGACTTCTGGAAGGCGCTGCACGAGGGCCGCGCACGCGACGGCCGCCTGCTCTATCCGGCCTTCCCCTACACCAGCTACACCCGCGTCACGCGCGCCGATGCCGACGCGATCTGGGCCTGGCTGCAGACGCTGCCAGCGGCCGAGCAGCCGAACCGGCCGCACGCGCTGCGCTTCCCCTACGACACGCAGGCGGCACTGCTGGCCTGGCGGGCGCTCTATTTCAAGCCGGGCGTGTACGTGGCCGACGCGACGAAGTCCGAAGACTGGAACCGGGGCGCCTATCTGGTGCAGGGGCTGGGTCACTGCAGCGCCTGCCACGCTCCGCGCAACGCACTCGGCGCGAGCAGCGATCCGGACGCGCTGGCCGGCGGCCTGATGCCGGTGCAGAACTGGTACGCGCCCTCGCTCACCTCGCCGCACGAAGCCGGTGTGGCCGACTGGGCCAAGGAGGATATCGTGGCGCTGCTGCGCGACGGCATCTCCAGTCAGGCAAGCGCGGCCGGACCGATGGCCGAGGTGGTGTTCGGCAGCACGCAGTATCTGTCGCCTGCCGATCTCGATGCGATGGCGGTCTATCTGAAGTCGCTGCCGGTGACACAGTCGGTCAAGGCCGAGGTCACCGGCGTGCATGACGAACTGCGGCGCGAACGCGGCGCCCAGCTCTACGCTGAGCACTGCGCCGACTGCCATGGCGAGCGCGGCGAGGGCAAGCCCGGCATCTGGCCGGCGCTGGCCGGCAACCGCGCGGTGACGATGGACCCGCCCGCCAATACGGTGCGCATGGTGCTCGGCGGCGGCTACGCACCCGCGACGCGCGGCAACCCGCGCCCCTATGGCATGCCGCCCTTCGCCGCCGCGCTCAGCGACGACGAAGTCGCGCTGGTGGTGTCGCACATCCGCGGCAGCTGGGGCAACACGGCCGCCGCGGTCAGTTCGCTCGACGTACAGCGGCTGCGCGGCAACCTGCGCTGAGCTCCGCCCGTATCGCGCCAGGTGGCGCATCGCCGGGCAAGGTCGAGGCATTGGCGCGGCAAGCGGGCGGCCTCCGCTCCGGCTTCACCCGGGCGCATCGCGCGCCCACATGCCTTCGTCACATCGACCCGCCTCGCACCGGGGGGCGGCTTCAGGCCGCCTTCTTCACCTGCTTCTGGTAGAGGAACTCGAGCAGCGCCGCGCGGTACTCGACGAAGTCGGCATCGTGCGCGAGCTTCAGCCGGTCGCGCGGACGCGCCAGCTTCACGTCGAGGATTTCGCCGATGGTGGCGGCCGGGCCGTTCGTCATCATGACGATGCGGTCGGACAGCAGTACCGCCTCATCGACGTCGTGCGTCACCATCACCACGGTGGCGCCGGTCTTCTCCATCACGCCATTCAGTTCGTCCTGCAGGCTGGCCCGGGTCAGCGCGTCGAGCGCACCGAAGGGCTCGTCCATCAGCAGGATCTTCGGCTCCATCGCGAAAGCGCGGGCGATGCCGACGCGCTGCTTCATGCCGCCGGAAATCTCGTGCGGGTACTTATGCAGCGCGTGGGTCATGTGCACCATGTCGAGCGCCGCCTCGGCGCGCGCCTTCAGCCTGGGCTTGCCTTCCTTCTTGCCGAACACGCGCTCGACCGCCAGCAGCACGTTCTCGAAGCAGGTGAGCCAGGGCAGCAGCGAATGGTTCTGGAATACCACCGCGCGTTCCGGTCCGGGGCCGGCGATTTCGCGACCGTCGCAGATCAGATTGCCCGCGGTGGGCAACGTCAGACCGGCGATCAGGTTCAGCAGTGTGGATTTGCCGCAGCCGGAGTGGCCGATCAGCGTGACGAATTCGCCTTCGGCGATGGTGAGATCGATGTCGCGCAGCGCGACGAACTTGCCCTTCCTGGTATCGAAGGTCATGCCGGCGTTTTCAACCTTGACGATGGTCTTGCTCATGGTGCTCTCCTCGCGGGACCGACGCGCTGCGCCGGCCACCTCAGTTCGATGGGATTCTATGGAATCAGCTGTTGCCGTAAGAGAAGCGACGGGCCAGCAGCAGCAGCGCCTGTTCGAGCAGCAGGCCGACGATGCCGATGACGAAGATGGCGATGATGATGTGCTCCACCTTCAGGTTGTTCCACTCGTCCCACACCCAGAAGCCGATGCCGACGCCGCCGGTCAGCATTTCCGCGGCGACGATGACCAGCCAGGCGGTGCCGATGGACAGGCGGATGCCGGTCAGCATGTAGGGCAGCACCGACGGGAACAGGATCCTGGTGACGATCTTCCATTCGTCGAGGTCGAGCACGCGGGCCACGTTCATGTAGTCCTGCGGCACGCGCTGCACGCCGACCGCGGTGTTGATGATCATCGGCCATATCGAACAGATGAAGATGGTCCAGGTCGCCGCCGGATCCGCCTGCTTGAACACCAGCAGCCCGATCGGCAGCCAGGCCAGCGGACTGACCGGCCGCAGCAGCGAGATGACGGGGTCGAACATCGCGTTCATGAAGGCGAAGCGGCCGATGATGAAGCCGAGCGGAATGCCCACCAGCGCCGCGAAGCCGAAGCCGATGCCGACGCGTTGCAGCGACGACAGCACGTTCCAGCCTATGCCCATGTCGTTGGGCCCGTTGTTGTAGAACGGGTCGGCGAACAGCACCTTGGCCGCCTCCCACACCGCGAGCGGTCCCGGAATGCTGCCGCCCTTGGCCGCCAGCAGCGCCCACACGGCAACCAGCAGCGCCATGCCGGCGAGCGGCGGGAACACCGCCTTGAACACGGCGAGCAGGATTTCGGAGAGCGGTGTGCGCGGCTCGCGCGGCGCTGCCTTCACGACCGGTGCGGCCGCCTCGTTGGCGGCCGGGGCCGGCACCGCGGACGGGGTGGCATGCATGGACACGACCTTGTCTGATGTGAGGGTTGCTGCACTCATGACGGATTCCTTTCAGTACCGGTCGGCGCGGGGCCTGCCCCGCGCCGGGAACATTACGCGGCGTTGATCCTGAAGCTGCCGGCGTACTTTTTTGGATCCTTGCCGTCCCAGACCACGCCGTCGATCAGCTTGTGCGAACGCATTTCGCTCTTCGGCAGGGAGACGCCAGCGGCGGTGGCCGCCTGCTTGTAGATGTCGATCCTGTTGATCGCCTTCGCCACGCCCAGATAGTCCGGATCGCTCTTCAGCAGACCCCAGCGACGGTGTTGCGTCAGGAACCACATGCCGTCCGACAGGTAGGGGAAGTTCACCGCGCCGTCGTTGAAGAATTTCATGTAGTTCTTGTCGTCCCAGGTCTTGCCGAGACCGTCTTCATAGCGCCCCAGCATGCGGCCAAGAATGACGTCCATATCGGTATTGATGTAGGACTTGGCGGCGACCGTTTCCGCCGTCTTGCGGCGATTGGCCAGTGACGCGTCGATCCACCGGGAAGCTTCGAGCACGGCCGCCGTCATCGCGCGCGCCGTGTTGGGGTACTTGGACACCCACTCAGCCGTGGTGCCCAGCACCTTTTCCGGATGATCGACCCACACGTCCTGGCTCGTCGCGACCGAGAAGCCCACCTTGTCGACGATGGCGCGCTGGTTCCAGGGTTCGCCGACGCAGAAGCCGTGCATGTTGCCGACCCGGGAATTGGCGACCATCTGCGGCGGCGGCACGACGATGGACTTGACCTCGCGGAAGGGGTCGATGCCGTTGGCCGCGAGCCAGTAGTAAAGCCACATCGCATGCGTGCCGGTGGGGAAGGTCTGCGCAAAGGTGTAGGTGCCGGCAGGGCTCGCCGACACGACCTTCTTCAGCGACGGACCGTCGATCGCGCCCTTGTCCTTCATCTGCATCGACAGCGAGATGCCCTGACCATTGTTGTTGATGGTCATCAGGTTGGCCATGTCCTTCTTCGGCCCGCCGACGCCCAGATGCACGCCGTAGATCAGGCCATACAGCACGTGTGCCGCGTCCAGCTCGCCATTGACCAGCTTGTCGCGCACCGCCGCCCAGGACGCTTCCTTCGACGGGATGATCTTGATGCCGTACTTCGCGTCGAACTTCTCGACGGCCGCCATGACGACACTGGAACAGTCGGTCAGCGGGATGAAGCCGATCTTCACCTCCTTCTTTTCGGGCGCATCGGACCCGGCGGCCCAGGCCGCCGAACGCACGCCGGGGGGCACCATGCTCATCAGCGAAGCTCCCACACCGAGTGCGGCGCCCTGCCTGAGAAAGCTGCGGCGGGTTGCACCGGTGTCAATGAGGCCGTCTGCCTTCTTCGGATGCTCAGCCATCGTGTTCTCCATCGTTTCATGATCGATTCCAGAATGAAAAAAGGGTGTGCATCCACGGCTGAGAAGCCGACTGGATGGACACCCTTGTCCCTTATGGAGGCTTCCCGCCTCGCTGGCCGCAACCGCGTTGTTGCGCCTTGATCCCTGAGTAGCACGGCGCGTGCCAGTCGCGGAGAAACGCCCAACAACCATTTCCTTTCAATTGCTTGCAAGAGTATTCCGGCAATCCGACCGAGCGCACCGGATGGGCACGCTGCACTTGTGCGGTGCGGAAGCGAACGGTGTGCGCACCATGTCGAACCGGCGTGGCGCAGACGCTGCACCGGACCCGGACGGACGTGCGCAGCGCAGGCGAGACCGCCTCTTCAACAGGGGAAACGGGACGGGAGAAGGATGAAGGCCCGGCGTGATCAGCCGAGCAGGCGTGCAGTGGCGATGAAGTCCTCGGACACCGCGGCGATGGTCTTGCCGCGCTCCATCGCGAGCTTGCGCAGCGTGTGGTAGGCGGCGTCCTCGTCGATGCCGCGCAGCTTCATCAGGATGCCCTTGGCACGGTCGATCGAGATGCGCTCGCTCAGCTTCTGCCGCGCTTCGTCGCGCGCGCGGCGCAGTTCCTGGTGTTCCTCGAAGCGGGCGAGTGCCACGTCGATCACCGGCTTGATGCGCTTCGGTTCCAGGCCATCGACGACATAGGCCGACACGCCCGCCTTCATCGCGCGGCGTATCGTCTTGCCATCGGAATCGTTGGCGAACACGACGACCGGGCGCGGCATTTCGCGGTCCATCGCCGCCATGTTCTCCAGCGTGTCGCGCGACGGCGAGTCGGTCTGGATCAGGATGACATCGGGCTTGATTTCCTCGACCTTCATGTGCAGGTCGTAGGCGCTCGACAGCACCGCCGCCACCTGGTAACCGGCGCAGGCGAGCCCGGCGCAGATTTCAGCGGCACGCTTGCGCGACTCGTCTACCACCAGGACATTGAGAACGGCCATTGTTCAGTCGGGAAAGGGATTCCGGACTGCGGCGATGCAATCGCCGTGCCAATCTCCGCCCCGCGCGCCGCAAATCAAGCTGCGACAATGACTTGCGCGCCGGACTCAGTCGAGATCGATCACCATCAGCGATACGTCGTCGTGCGCCAGCGCCCCGTCCAGATGCATGGCGAGTGCGGCGCGCACCGCATCGTGGCGCTGCGCCGGCGCACTTTCCTGCAGCACCTGTTCGAAGCGCTGCTGGCCGAAGGCGTCGCCGTGCAGCGCCTGCGCTTCGACCAGTCCGTCCGAACACAGCACGAGCTGGTCGCCGGGCGTCCAGGTGAAGCGCTGCGGCGGCACGTCCATCGCGTCGTCACCGTCGATGCCCAGCGGCAGATTGGCCGACGCAAAACGCTCGATCACCGCGCCGCTGCGATCCAGCCACAGCGCCTCGGGCGTACCGCCCACCCAAACCTCACCCTCACCGGCGTCCAGACGCACCATGGTGGCCGCAACGAAACGGCCCACCGGCAGCGTAGACATCAGGTGGCGATTGATCTCGCTGGCCATCAGGCCGATCGACAGGTTCTTCTTCGCCATGCCGAAGAACACCTGCAGTACCGGCAGCACGCTGATCGCCGCCGCCAGACCGTGGCCGGTCGCGTCGGCCAGCAACGCATACAGCGCGCCGGACGGCGAATGTGCCACGGCGACGATGTCACCCGAGAACTGTGCGGTCGGTGTGACCGAGTAGCGCACGCGACGATCGTCGGCCGCCTTGCCCTGCACCTGGCGCTCGATCACGTGCCGCGCGAACTCGATCTCCTCTTCCTGCTCGGCGCGGTAGTTCGCCATGCTGGCGTGCATGACGATCTGCCGCGCGCAATTGCCGAGCTTGGCGGTCAGGATGGCGAAATTGATCGGCTTGGTCAGATAGTCGTCGGCACCGGCTTCGAGGCCGGCGATCATGTCGGCGTCGTCGGAACGGGCGGACAGCAGCAGAATGGGCAGGAAGGTGCCGGCGGCCAGCCGGCGCAGTTCGCGCGTCGCCTCCAGCCCGTCCATGCCGGGCATCACCACGTCCATCAGCACGACATCAGGGCGGTAGGCGCGGTAGGCCTGCACCGCGCCGGCGCCATCGGACGCCTCGATGCAGCGGTGGCCGAGCCGTCGCACCAGCGCACTGACCGTCGCCCGGCCAACCAGGGTGTCGTCGACCACCAGTACCGTCATCCGCCTCAATGGTGCGGTAGCCTGGGGTGCCGACGCGGCCTGCGCGATGCCGGCTGCGCTCATGTCAGCTCCACCGTGGCGGTGACCACATTGCCGCAGCCCTTGTATTCGAGACTGCGGAAACACAGCTGCCGCGCCATCGCGATGCCGCGACCGTTGGGATCGAAGGCGCGCCCCGGATCGAAGTCGAGATAGCGCGCGAAATCGAAGCCCTCGCCTTCGTCGCTGACGGTGTAGCGCACCGCATCGGCGCTGCATTCGATCTGCAGGCGGGCGCGCCGGCTGGCGT
>JAVEVQ010000086.1:0-9591 GCA_034004945.1 Methyloversatilis sp.
CGGTGGTCGAACTGGACAACGGCTGGCCGCGCGGCTGCGGTACTGCGGTGACGGTGTCCGGCTGGGACATCCGCGTCGTGCGCCAGCGCGACGGCGACGGGGTGAGCGCACGTGTCGAGGTGCAGCCTCCGCCGGGCAATCCGGGACTGCCGGTGCTGGCGCGGCTGGAAGTCGAGCAGTTCCGCCCCGCCATACTGCTGGTCGCACAGGACGGCCGGCTCACGCTGCCCGGCTTCGAGGCCGACAGGCAGCTGGACTGGGCGACGCTGATGCGCAACTTCCTGTTCTTCGGCGGCCGGCTGGTACTCGGCCAGGTCGGCGGCGATGTCGAGATGCCGTTCAGCGGCCCGGCACCGCGCGACGTCACCGGTCAGTACCTGAACTGCGCCGGCGATCTCGCCGCGCCCTTCCGCAACGGCAGCTGAGCGGCAGCAAGGGTCTGTTGCCATTTAATCGCGGGCCGCGCGCGAATCAATGGCAACAGACCCTAGCGTCGGATCGCCGTCAGCACCCAGCCTTCGCCGAACGAGGTTTCCTCGATCCGCATCATCCGCCCGTCCATCATGTCGATGTCGAACGAGCGCCAGGGCTGACTGCGCCGCTTGCTGTCCGCGGCGGCGAGCCAGGTTTCGATGTCGTCGGTATCGATGCGCGGCCCGATGCGGTGGGTGTGGCAGTGGCGCATCAGGTCGGCGAAGCGGAGATCGCCGGCCGGCACGCAGTACATTTCGATGAAAGCGGCATTGGCCAGCACCAGCCGGTCGACCGGATCGAACAGCGCGAAGGCGGTTTCGCTCATGTCTATGCCGGTCAGCAGCTGGCGCAGCACGTCCGGCCGCGCGGCAGCCACCGCCAGATGCGGCGGCACGCCCTCGTCGCCGGTCAGCGGTCCGTCCGCGGCCTCACCACCACCCGGGCCGGGCAGCACGATGCGGTCGCGGCCGGCGTGCTTGGCGCGGTAGAGCATCTGGTCGGTCACCCGCATCCAGGCCTCGCAGGTATCGAGCATGGGCGTCAGTTCGGCCACACCGAAGCTGGCCGTGACCACGTGCCCGTCGATCAGCGGTTCGTCGTGCAGGCACCGGCGCAGCCGCGCCATCATTTCGCGTGCGCCCTCGCCGGTGGTGTCCGGCAGCAGGATGCCGAATTCCTCGCCACCGTAGCGGCCCGCCGTATCGTTCGCCCGCAGTTCGCGGCCGAGCAGCGCGGCGAATCGACGGATCGCCTCGTCGCCGGCAGCATGGCCGTAGCGGTCGTTGATGTACTTGAAATGATCGAGATCGGCCATCACCAGCGTTGCCGTATGCCCGTAGCGGCGGTAGCGCGCGAATTCCTTGCGCACCAGCGTTTCCCAGTGACCACGGTTGACGAGGCCGGACAGCGCGTCGATCCGGCTCAGCGTCTCCAGTGCCTCGCGCTGTCGCTGCAGCTTGCGCAGCGCCTGGTTGGTGACGAAGCCGATGGCGATCGGGTGCAGCAGCATGGGCACGCTGGCCGCGACGACGACCAGGCTGGACAGCGGCTGCAAGTCGAATCCATAGAGCAGCACGCCAGCGAACACGCCGACCGCATGCACCAGCAGACCGCGCAGCATCAGGCGCGGGCCGCAGCCGGCGACGCTGTCCATGCTCATCAGCGCGAGGATGAGCAGCGAGGGCACGGCATTGAAGGCCATCAGGGCGGTCCACGCACCACCGAAGAAATGATCGGCCAGCAGATTGTCGCCTTCGGCACGGAAGGGATCGCGCGACTGCCGGGCGCGCCACCAGGCGAGATGCGGCCACAGCAGCGCGTGCAGCAGGGGGCCCAGCCAGAGCAGCCAGGATGCCCACGTCAGGTCGCCGCGCTCGTACAGCACGGCGAGCACCATCGGCAGGCCGAACAGCAGGCCGGCCTGCCGCGCGCGGTAGCTGCGCCGCGCGAAACCCAGCTGCGGCGTGTGCTGGCCATCGCCAGCGGCGGCACTTCCGGCAGCGGTGTTCATGCCTTCACCCCGCTCGGGCGCGGGCAGATCGAGGCATCGGGGATATTGCGGACGGCACGGGCAACTCGCTGAAATCGGACCGGACCCGGAAAGCGGGGCCGCATTCCGGCATTCTAGCGAGGGCGCCGCGCGCTGCCTGAAAGGATTGGTGTCGTGCACTCACTCCATTCGGGGTGCCGCACGCAGGAAGCGACGCTCGAATTCGGCGGCGGTGAGCGGTTCGGCGTAGAGGTAGCCCTGGCAGGCATCGCAGCCGTGCGCGCGCAGCAGATCGCGCTGGCCCTCGGTCTCGACGCCCTCGGCCAGCACCGACATGCCCAGCTTGTGACCCAGCGTGATGATGGTGTCGACCAGTTCGACCGCGCTGGCGTCGCCCGGCAGGTCGCAGATGAAACTGCGGTCTATCTTGAGCTTGTTGACCGGCAGGCGCTTCAGGTAGGCGAGCGACGAATAGCCGGTGCCGAAATCGTCGATCGCCATGCGCAAGCCGAGCCGCTTGATCGCGTCGAGGAAGTGACGCGCTTCGTCGCCCTGTTCCATCAAGCTGGATTCGGTCACTTCGAGTTCGAGCAGCGCAGCCGGAAAGCCGGTGTCGCCAAGCAGCCGCTCGATGCGCCGTTCCAGCCCGCCGCGGCGGATTTCCGCGACCGACATGTTCACCGCCAGCGTGCCCAGACGGTAACCGGCATCGAGCCAGGCGCGGCCCTGTCGGCAGGCCAGCTCGCGCACGCGCTCACCCAGCTGCACGATCAGTCCGTTGGCTTCCATGATCGGGATGAACTGCGACGGCCCGGCGCGCACGCTGGCCGCAGCGGACAGCCGCACCAGTACCTCGGCGCCGATCAGGGCACCGTCGGACAGATCGACCAGCGGCTGGAAGCGCAGTTCGAACTCGTCGTTCTCCAGCGCGCGCCGCAAGCCGGTCTCCAGTGACAGTCGCTGCGTTGCCTCGTCGGTGTAGGCATCGGTGTAGAAGCGCAGCGTGTTGCGGCCGCTGCGCTTGGCCTGATACATCGCGGCGTCGGCGTCGCGGATCAGATCCTCGGCGCTGCTGCCGTTGTCCGGATAGAGGCTGATGCCGATGCTCACCTGCAGGTAGATGTCCTGACCGGAGGCCAGCCGCACCGGTGCGCTCAGGTTGTCGAACACGCCCTGGGCGACCAGCGCCGCCTCGCCCGGCTGGTCGATGTTCTCCAGCAGCAGCACGAACTCGTCGCTGCCCTGCCGGCCCAGCGTGTCCTGCCGGCGCAGACGCGCGCGCAGGCGCTGCGCCACGGCCGCGAGCACCTCGTCGCCGGCGGCGTGACCGAGACCGTCGTTGATGGTCTTGAAATTGTCCAGATCGAGGAACAGCACCGCCACGCGCGTGCCGCGGCGCGACGCCAGATCGATCGCATGCGTCAGGCGCGACTGGATGAGCACGCGGTTGGGCAGGTCGGTCAGCGGGTCGTACTGCGACAGGTGATGCAGCATTTCCTCGGTGCGCCGGGCCTGCGTGATGTCGGTCAGCACGCTGACGCGGTGGGTCGCCCGGCCATCGTCGTCACGCACGCTGGCGCAGGACAGCCAGCCCGACCACGCTTCGCCGTTGCGCCGGCGCGCCGCCACCTCGCCCTGCCAGAAGCCGCCGCCGCGCAGCGCGCGATCGATGTCGGCATACACGGCGTCAGCGCCTTCGACATCGAGCAGCGATACCAGCTTGCAGCCTTCGGCAGCGCCCGGATCGAGACCATTCAGCTCGCAGAAGGCCTCGTTCACGGTGACCACGACACCGTCCAGGTCGGTCACCACGACGCCGTCGCGCGTGCTGCGCAGCGCCGCCGCCAGCAGGCGCGCCGACTGTTCGGCGCGCGCGCGGTCGCGGTCGTCGCGCAGGCGACGCACCGCGAACGACAGATCCATCATCACTTCGTCCAGCAGACGCGCCTCGTCCTCGTCTTCCGGGTCAACTTCGCGTGCGATCAGGCCGAGCACGGCGACCACCCGCTCGTCGAGCCGGATCGGCAGGCCGACGTAGCCGCTGCAACCGGCGGCGCGCGCAGCCGGCATCCACGCGTCGTCGCCGTCGAGCGCCGACAGGCGATACAGCCTGCCGCTGCGCATGACGGCGGCGGTGACGCTGCCGTCGTCGGTGGCGGACGCACTGACCAGCTGCGCGCGGTCGGCGACCGCGCTGCCGGCGCTGGCGCGCAGCGCCAGCCTGCCGGCCTCGTCGGCGCGCATGACCCAGGCGAAGCGATAGGCGCCGAACTCGATGGCGACGCGACAGATGCGCTCGAACAGATCGTCCTCGTCGGCTGACCAGACGATGGTCTGGTTCACCTGGCTGAGGAAGTTGTACAGCCGGCCAAGCGCATGCAGATGCGCCTCGGCACGGCGGCGCGCCGTCACGTCCCAGGACAGCCAGACGACCCGGTCGCTGCCCGGTACCGGCGACACGCGGGCGTCGAACACCACCTGCCGCCCCGCCAGCTGCAGCGTGTACTCGTAGGACTGCGTGCGCTGCCGCGCCAGCGCCTGGCGGATCACCGCGAGGAAGCGGCTGCTGACGTCGGCCGGGAACACCTCCTCGACGGTGCGGCCGACCAGGGTTTCGGCGGGCGACGCGAGCAGCGCACCGGCATTGCCGAAGGATTCGATGTAGCGACCGTGGCGATCGAGCATGAAGGCGACTTCGGGCAGGCTGTCGACGAAGGCGCGCAGGCGCGACTCGCTGCCGAGCAGCGCATCGACCGCGGTGTCACGGCGCCGGTGCGCGACGTACAGATAGAAGAGCACGAGCAGACCGAGTATCGCCACCAGCGCCAGCGTCGCCGTGTCGTGCTGGCGCAGCAGCCGGCGCTGCGCCGCCAGATGGCGCAGCAATGCGTCCTCCAGCGCGACGGCACGGCCATCGACCGCGCGCTGCGCCGGCAGCAGCGCGCTGCCACCCGCTTCGAAGCCGTCGAGCTGGTGCTCCATGATGGCGCGCGCATCGGCCAGTGCCGCCAGGTAGGCGTCGACGGCCGCGGCCACATCGCCGGCCACCGGCGCACGGACCGAGAAGCCGGCGATGGCGCCGCCACCGCTGCGCAGGTCGCGCGCGATGGTGAGGGCACGGTCCAGATGGGCGATCACGCGGGTGCGCGGTATGGTCGTCACGCCGGTCAGCAGACGCTCCGTATCGAGCTGCGCGAGCAGCGCATAGCGACGCGATTGCGCCAGGTTGTCGCGCGCCGTCAGGGCGGCGGCAAGGCTGTCGTCCCAGCGCATGTGCGCATAGGTCATCAGGCCCATGCAGGCGCACAGCAGCAGCGCCAGACCGAATACCGGCGGCCCGCCCGCCATTGCGCTGCGCCCGTTCATTTCTGCGCCGGCACCGGCAGGTTGTCCGGGCCGAAGCCGAAGGCCGCCACCAGTGCGCGATGCGCCGGCGAGCCAAGGTAGCCGGCCATCGCCTCGTCGATACGGCGCGCCAGCGCCTCGTCCTGCGGCCGCAGCGCGAACGCGGGCCAGCCGGGTTCGCTGCGGCCTTCACGCTGCGGCGGCCGGTAGGGCTGCGCCAGTTCGACGCCGGTCAGACCGGATACTGCCAGCATGTGGCGCAAGGACACGTCGGACAGCGCAAGCGCGTCGGCCCGCCCCTCGATCACCGCCACGGCGGCGCTGGTCGCGTCGCCATGCCTTTGAATGCGCGCCGGCGGCACGCCGACGCGCTGGGCCACCGTCAGTTCGACCGCGCCGTCGATGACCGCCAGCACCGCCTCCGGATGCGCGGCGATGTCGTCGAGGCCGTGCAGGCCGAGAGGATTTCCGGCGCCGACCAGCAGCGCCGACGACACCTGCGCGGTGGGTCGGGTGAAGCGTGCCCGCTGCGCGCGCTCGGGCGTCACGAACAGCCCGCTGGCGACGATGTCGGCGCGACCGACATGCAGGTCGTGCAGCAACTGGCCGAACTCGGCATGGATGAACTCGACCTCACCGAAACCCGCCCGCCTGGCCAGCACGCGGAGCATTTCCGGCGCCTCGCCGGTGACGCGGCCATGCGCGTCGATGTAGGCGAACGGCGGCTCGATCGAATACAGCGCACGCAGTGCCGACCCGTCGCCAGCGCGCGCGGGGTCGTCGTGGATGGCCCGGCCGAGAACCAGCGCGACGAGGATGACGATGAATCCGGCAAGCAGGTATGGAGTGCGCATGACGGGTTGCTGACAAGGTCAGCCCGACATTCTAGCGCCGCGTCATGAACCGTCCATGCAGCGCGGCACGAACCGCATCGATCACTGCCTTTTCGTAGCGACCGCCGCGCAGCCGGTCGCTCAGTTCGATCTGCACGCCACGCCCCTGACGCCCCCGGTTGCACAGGTTGCGCGGGTCGAGGCCGGCATAGCGATGGCCGCTGGTCTGCGCGAGCACGCCGCGTGCGTAGAGACGATCGGCAATGGCGCAGGCGAGCGCACGATCGCGCCCCCCGAGCAGCGCGCGCTCGCCGGTATCGGCCACGCCATGTACCGCCAGCACTGCGTCGCAGTCAGCGATCAGCGCCAGGGCACGCGGCTCGTCGAAGCGGGTGCTGGTGATGTGCAGGGTTTCGAAGTTCAGTGCCGGCAGCGCGCCTTCGAACAGGTAGAGGTCGAAGTCGTCGCCGGCGATCGCTCGCGCCACCTCCGAGGTGCCGCGCTCGATGCGCCCGCCGTGCGGCGCAACGATGGCGACCCCGCTGCCGCGACGCTCGACGGTGACGTGATAGTCGATGCCCTCGCGATGCGCGCGCGACAGACTGTCGAAACTGGCGTGGCAATCCATGTGCATGACCTTGATCGAACCTTCATCTATCGATTGATTCACGACGGCCCCGGGCCTGGAGGCAGGGCCGCCCCCCGCGCAGGCGGACGATACGGCGCCCGGTGGACTGTCGGCTCGCCTTACAGTTCAGCCCCCCGGGTCGCAGCGCCGCCGGCCATCCAGATGGCGATCGCATTTCATGTCAAGCGCTTGCCGGCGAGCGGGCCCGCACAGGAACACTTCTTGCTGCGCGGCACGCACCTCAATCATCGGTCGCGAGGCCTGCGCCCCGACCGCATCATTCACGGAGATCCGGATGAAACTTCGCACGATTGCCGCATCGCTTCTGCTCGCCGGCCTGACCAGCGTCGCCAACGCCGAAACCGTCGACCTCGCCCTGTCGCTGGTCATCGACGTATCGGGAAGCGTCAGCACCTCGGAATACAACCTGCAGATGGACGGCTACGCCAGCGCCTTCCGCAATGCGACCATACAGAACAACATGCTGTCCGGCGCCAACCGCGCAACGGCGATCAACGTGGTTTTCTTCGCGAGCAACGCCTACACCACCGCACTCGACAGCTTCACCATCCTGCGCTCGACCGACGACATCAACAGCTTCGCGTCGATGCTGGCCGACTTTGTCCGCCCGGGCAGCGGCGGCACTTCGGTCCATAACGGCACGAACAGGGCGATCGATCTGCTGCTGGCGGCCACGGCCACCGGTGGTGCGCTGGAAGGAACGCGCAATCTCATCATCGACGTGTCCGGCGATGGCACGAGCGGAGCCACCTCCAGCCGCACCGCCCGTGATCGCGCCGCCGCGGCGGGCATCGTGATCAATGGTCTGCCCATCGGCGGCACCTCGATCACCAACTTCTACACGCAGAGCGTCATCACGGCAGATGGCTTCGTGCAGCCGGCGAACGATTTCGACGATTTCGCGGCCGCGATCGCGACCAAGCTGGACCTGGAAACCGGCAGCATCGACCCGGTGCCCGAAGTACCCGAGCCCTCCACCTGGGCCATGATGTTCGCAGGCGCCGCCATCGTGTGGCGCGCGGCTCGCCGCCGCCCTGCCATCGGCTGACGGGGCACGCAGCGCTGACGTCACGTGACGATGCCGTTGCGTGACGGTCAGCGGGCAGGCTGCAGAAACAGCTTCTCGATGCGCGCCATGCCCGGGTGATCGCGCCCGGAGCGGCGCAGTTCAGCGAAGTCCTCGCGCAGGATGCGGCGGAATTCGTCGGCGCCGCGCAAAGTCATGTTGGCGGCGTACACCTCGCGCGCATTGCCCACCTGTCCGTTCAGCAGCAGGGCATGCGCATGATTGATCTGTGCCGCCTTGAATTCCGGCGCGTCGTTCGGCACCTGCGTCGCCGCCTGCAGCACCTCGTCGTAGCGGCCGAGATTGAGGCAGGCCCAGGACCACGCGACCCAGACCGCATTGTCCTTGTAGCCGGCCTGCATCGCCTTCTCCAGCCAGCGCGCCGATTCGGCGTAGTCGGTCTGGGCACCGCCGCCGCTGTAGATCGCCGCCAGATGGACATAGGCCGGCGCATAACTCTTGTCGGCCGCGCGCCGCGCCCAGGCCAGCGCCAGTTCCGGCGCCAGCGGATCGGCGCTGTCGGCCTCGATCAGCCGTGCCAGCAGCAGCATGCCCTCCGGGTCACCGCCTTCGGCCGCCAGCGTGTACCAGCGGCGCGCCTCGGCCGCATCGCGCTCGACACCGATGCCGCTGGCGCGAATCTGCCCGGCGACGACCTGCGCCCGCGCCAGTCCTGCCTCCGCCGACAGCAGCGCCCAGCGCGCCGATTCGGCGTCGTTCTTGTCGAGGCAGGTGCCGAAGAAATGCCAGTCCGACATCTGCAGCATCGCTTCCGGCTCGCCTTTCTCGGCGGCTGCGCGCGCCTCGGCCAGCGCGAGGTCGCACTCGCCGCGCAGATGAGCGGTGCGCCACTGTTCCGACGCCACGGCCGTGCCCGCCGCCGACAGCAGCGCTGCGAAACAGAAGAGGCGGACGCGCGCGCTCATGATCAATCAGGCCGGCGTCAGTTTGGCGACCGCCAGCGCGAGCCACTTGACGCCGTGCGAACCGAAATTGACCTGTACCCGCGCATCCGAGCCCGAGCCCTCGGCATTGACGATGACGCCGGCACCGAACTTGGCGTGACTCACCTGCTGACCGACGCGGAAACCGCTGTCATTGACCGCCGTCGTCCGCCGGCCGCTGCCGAAGCTGCGCGGATTGCTGCTCGCGGGTGCCGACGGCGCAGCGCTGCTGCTGCCGAAGCCGCCGTAGCCGCGCGCACTGGCCGGCGGCGTGAGCCACTTCAGCAGTTCGGCCGGGATCTCGTCGAAGAAGCGGCTGCGCAGGTTGTAACGGGTCTGACCGTGCAGCATGCGCGACTGCGCGAACGACAGATAGAGCCGCTTGCGCGCGCGGGTGATGGCGACGTACATCAGCCGCCGCTCCTCTTCCAGACCGTCGCGCTCCAGCACCGAATTCTCGTGCGGGAACAGGCCTTCTTCGAGGCCGCCGATGAACACCACGTCGAATTCCAGCCCCTTGGCCGAATGCACGGTCATCAGCTGCACCGCCGCCTGGCCGGCGTCGGCCTGGTGTTCGCCCGCTTCGAGCGAGGCGTGCGACAGGAAGGCGGACAGCGGATCGGGCGGCGCCGTCTCGTCCTCGGCGGCGACCTGGGCGTAGCCCTCTTCGGAAATGAAGTTGGCGGCCGCGTTGATGATTTCGTCGAGGTTGGCGACCCGCTCCTGACCTTCCTTCTCGGTCAGGTAGTGCGCGCGCAGGCCGGACAGTTCGAGCACCTGTTCCACCATTT
>JAVEVQ010000026.1:0-43851 GCA_034004945.1 Methyloversatilis sp.
TCTTCGGAAATGAAGTTGGCGGCCGCGTTGATGATTTCGTCGAGGTTGGCGACCCGCTCCTGACCTTCCTTCTCGGTCAGGTAGTGCGCGCGCAGGCCGGACAGTTCGAGCACCTGTTCCACCATTTCCGGCAGCTTCAGCCCCTCGCAGGCGAAGCGCAGCTGGTCCACCAGCTTGATGAAGGCGCCGACCGACTGCGCTGCCTTGCCGCTCAGGAAATTCAACGCACCATAGAGACTGGTGGAGTGCGCCTGCGCGGCGTCCTGCAGCTGTTCCAGCGAACGGGCGCCGATACCGCGCGTGGGGAAATTGACCACGCGCGTGAAGGCAGTGTCGTCGTGCGGATTGGCGATCAGCCGCATGTAGGCGAGCGCGTGCTTCACCTCCTGCCGCTCGAAGAAGCGCAGGCCGCCATAGACGCGGTACGGAATGCCGGCCGAGAACAGCGCGTGTTCGAGCACGCGCGACTGCGCATTGCTGCGGTAGAGCAACGCGATGTCGTCGCGCGCGGTGCCGTCGTGGATCAGCGCCTTGATTTCCTCGACGACCCAGCGCGCCTCCTCGATGTCGTTGAAGGCTTCATAGACGCGCAGCGGCTCGCCGTGCCCGGCTTCGGTCCACAGGTTCTTTCCCAGGCGACCGCTGTTGTGCTTGATCACCGCGTTGGCGGCATCGAGGATGTTGCCGTGCGAGCGGTAGTTCTGTTCCAGCCGGATGACGTTGTCGACATGGAACTCGCGCTCGAAGTCGCGCATGTTGCCGACCTCGGCGCCGCGAAAGCGGTAGATGCTCTGGTCGTCGTCACCCACCGCCATCACCGCCGCCTGATGCTCGGTGCCAAGACCAGCCAGCAGCTTGAGCCAGCGGTACTGCAGTACATTGGTGTCCTGGAACTCGTCGACCAGGATGTGGCGGAAGCGGCGCTGGTAGTGCGCGCGTATCGGCTCGTTGCGGCTAAGAAGCTCGTGGCAGCGCAGCAGCAATTCGGCGAAATCGACCACGCCCTCGCGCTGGCACTGCGCCTCGTAGGCCTGGTAAAGCTCGACCCGCTTGCGCGCGAAATCGTCGAAGGCCTCGACCTCGTGCGGGCGCAGGCCCTGCTCCTTGGCCGAGTTGATGAAATACATCAGATCGCGCGCCGGGAATTTCTCGTCGTCGATGTTGAGCGCCTTCAGCATGCGCTTGATAGCCGACAGCTGGTCGGCCGAATCGAGGATCTGGAACAGCTGCGGCAGCCCGGCCTCCTTCCAGTGCGCGCGCAGCATGCGGTTGCACAGGCCGTGGAAGGTGCCTATCCACAGTCCGCGCGCATTCATCGGCAGCATCGCGGTCAGCCGCGCCAGCATTTCCTTTGCCGCCTTGTTGGTGAAGGTGACCGCGAGGATGCCGTGCGGCGACACCTGGCCGGTCGAAATGAGCCAGGCCAGACGCGTGGTCAGCACGCGCGTCTTGCCCGACCCGGCGCCCGCAAGGATGAGTGCGGACTGCGATGGCAGCGTGACGGCCTGGAACTGCTGTTCGTTCAGGCCGGACAGGAGAGGATTGGTGGTCATGTGCGGATTCTACCGGCCGAAGGTCGGCACGGCGCCTGTAGTCCTTGTCTGACAGAGCGGAACCCGACTGGCGTAGGCCGGTCGGGCTTGTGCCACTTGAATCAACAGGGAGACCACAACAATGACCGATTGGGCGAATGCCTCCAACTGGCTTTACACCTGGGCAATGGAAAGACTGCCCGTGCTGCTCGATCTTTCGATCAGGCTTGCTTTCATCCTCGCGCTCGCCTGGATGCTGCGCTTCATCGCGCGCAGGGCGATACGGCTGATTCATGCAACGCTGCGCAACCGTACCGACAGCATCGAGGACATCAAGCGCATCGACACGCTGGTACGGGTGGCCCGCTATGCGGCCTCCGTCGTCATTTTCATCCTGGCGGCTGGCCTCGCGCTGAGCGTGCTCGGCATTTCGGTCGCCCCCTTGCTCGCCACCGCGGGCGTCGCCGGCATCGCCATCGGCTTCGGCGCGCAGACACTGGTGAAGGATGTGTTCTCCGGCTTCTTCGTGCTGCTTGAGAACCAGATCCGCGTCGGCGACGTGGTAAGCATCGCCGGCCGGGATGGCGCCGTCGAGGAGGTGACGCTGCGCTATGTGCGCCTGCGTGACTATGCGGGCGACGTGCATTTCGTGCCGAATGGCGAAATCACGGTCGTCACCAGCCGTTCGCGCGAATTCGCCCACGCGGTGCTGGACGTCGGCGTGCACTACCGTGACGACGTGGATGACATGTTCGCGCTGATGAAGGCGGTCGCCGCCGAAATGCGCGAGGACAAGGACTACGCGCTCAAGATACTCGACGACCTCGAAATCGCCGGCGTGCAGGACTGGAACGCGTCGGCCGTGACGCTGCGCGCCCGGATCAAGACGCTGCCGCTGGCGCAATGGGATGTCCGGCGCGAGTTCCTGCGCCGGCTCAAGGCCCGCTTCGACGCCGCCGGCCATGAAATTCCGTATCCGCAGGTGACGCTGTCGCTCGCCCGCGAAACCGAAGCGGTGCTGACCGACCAGGCTGCGCGCCTGCGCGCACCCGAGCCGGCGGGCTGAACGGGGGGCCGGCGGCAGCGAGCGCTGCGGCCGCCGGCCTTTCATGCGGCCGCAGCCCCTATAATCGCGGGTTAGCGTTCATTTCCGCCGCATCCCGCCTCATGTCAGAAAAACAGACCCCTGCCTACACCCCGTCCGAGGTCGAAGCCGCCGCACGTCAGTACTGGGACGACAGCCAGACCTTCAAGGCCGTCGAGGACAGCTCGAAGCCCAAGTACTACTGCCTGTCGATGTTCCCCTACCCGTCGGGCAAGCTGCACATGGGTCACGTGCGCAACTACACCATCGGCGACGTGCTCACCCGTTTTCACCGCATGCGCGGCTACAACGTGCTGCAGCCCATGGGCTGGGACGCCTTCGGCCTGCCGGCCGAGAACGCGGCGATCAAGAACGCGGTGCCGCCGGCGAAATGGACCTGGGAAAACATCGACTACATGCGCCAGCAGCTCAAGGCGCTCGGTTTCGCGATCGACTGGAGCCGCGAGCTGGCGACCTGCCAGCCTGCCTATTACAAGTGGAACCAGTGGCTGTTCCTGCGCATGCTGGAAAAGGGCATCGCCTACAAGAAGACGCAGGTGGTGAACTGGGACCCGGTGGACCAGACCGTGCTCGCCAACGAACAGGTGATCGACGGCCGCGGCTGGCGCACCGGCGCACTGGTCGAGAAGCGCGAAATTCCCGGCTACTACCTCGGCATCACGCAGTACGCCAACGAACTGCTGGACGACCTGGACACGCTGGACGGCTGGCCCGAGCGCGTGAAGACCATGCAGGCCAACTGGATAGGCAAGAGCACCGGCGTGCGCTTCGCCTTCGGCCACGACATCCGTGACGAAGCTGGCGCGCTGATCGACGGTGGCAGGCTGTGGGTGTTCACCACCCGCGCCGACACCATCATGGGCGTCACCTTCTGCGCGGTGGCCGCCGAACATCCGCTCGCCACCCACGCCGCCCGCAACAACCCGGAACTGGCCGCCTTCATCGAGAAGTGCAAGCACGGTTCGGTGATGGAAGCCGACATGGCGACGATGGAGAAGGAAGGTCTGCCGACCGGCCTCACCGTCGTGCATCCGCTGACCGGCGAATCGGTGCCGCTGTGGGTGGGCAACTACGTGCTGATGAGCTACGGCGACGGCGCGGTGATGGCGGTGCCGGCGCACGACGAGCGCGACTTCGGCTTCGCGAAGAAGTACGACCTGCCGATCAGGCAGGTCATCGCGGTCGGCGACAACGCCTTCTCGACCGACGCCTGGGCCGAGTGGTACGGCTCGAAGGACGGTGTCTGCGTGAACAGCGGCAAGTACGATGGCCTGGGCTACGCCGCCGCGGTCGACGCGGTCGCAGCCGATCTCGCGGCCAAGGGCGGCGAGAAGAAGGTGCAGTGGCGCCTGCGCGACTGGGGCGTGTCGCGCCAGCGTTACTGGGGCTGCCCGATTCCCATCATCCACTGCGAGCACTGCGGCGACGTGCCGGTGCCGGACGACCAGTTGCCGGTGGTGCTGCCGGAAGACTGCATTCCGGACGGCTCGGGCAACCCGCTGCTCAAGCGTGACGACTTCATCAACGTCGCCTGCCCGAAGTGCGGCGCCGCAGCGAAGCGCGAAACCGACACGATGGACACCTTCGTCGATTCGAGCTGGTACTACGCCCGCTACTGTTCGGTCGGCAACGACGCGGCCATGGTCGACGAGCGTGCCAACTACTGGATGCAGGTGGACCAGTACATCGGCGGCATCGAGCACGCCATCCTGCACCTGCTTTACTCGCGCTTCTGGTCCAAGGTGATGCGCGACATGGGCCTGATGACGGTCAAGGAACCGTTCGCCCGCCTGCTCACCCAGGGCATGGTGCTGAACCACGCCTGGCTGCACAAGCCGGAGGGCGGCGGCAAGAACTACTACTGGGAAAGCGAAGTCGAGGTCCAGCGCGACGCCAAGGGGCAGATCACCGGCGGCCGGCTGAAGGCCGATGGCACCGTGCTCGAGCACGAACTGACCACGATGTCCAAGTCGAAGAACAACGGCGTGGACCCGCAGGCGCTGATCGACCAGTACGGTGCCGACACCGCCCGCTTCTTCATGATGTTCGCCAGCCCGCCGGAACAGACGCTGGAGTGGAACGACGCCGGCGTCGAAGGCGCGCACCGCTTCCTGAAGCGGGTGTGGAACTTCGCCCAGGACTACAACGCCGAACTGCGCGCCCGCGTTCCGGCCGCATCGACGCTGGGCAAGGCGAAGCTGCCGGCTGCGCTGGCCGACCTGCGGCGCGAGCTGCATCTGGTGCTGAAGCAGGCCAGTTACGACCTCGGCAAGCAGCAGTTCAACACGGTGGCCTCCGGCTGCATGAAGATGCTCAACGCGCTGGAGAAGGCGCCGCGCGACGGCGCCGACGCAGCCGAAGTGATTGGCGAAGGCCTGTCCATGCTGCTGCGCGTGCTGTCGCCGATCTGCCCGCACGTGACGCATGTGCTGTGGCGCGATTGCGGCTTCGGCGACGACATCCTGAGCGCCGAGTGGCCGGAGCCGGCCGAATCGGCGCTGGTGCAGCACGAGGTCGAACTGATGCTGCAGGTGAACGGCAAGCTGCGCGGCAGCCTGCGCGTCGCCGCCGATGCTGCGAAGGACGCGATCGAGGCGGCCGCGCTGGCGAACGAGGCGGCGCAGAAATTCATGGAAGGCAAGCCGGCGAAGAAGGTGGTCGTCGTGCCCGGCCGTCTGGTCAATATCGTGTGCTGAAGCTGGAGATGCCCGTGAGCGCCCCCGCCAAACCGTCCCGCCGCGGCCTGCTGCTGGCCGCCGCCGCTGCGCTGCCGCTGGCGGCCTGCGGCTTCCATCTGCGCGGCGTGCGCGACCTGCCGTTCCAGACGCTGTACATCAACGGCAGCAGGAGCAACGCGGAGCTGACCACGCAGATCCGCCGTGCGATACAGACGCAGAGTTCGACCCAGGTCGCGGACGAGCCGTCGGCTGCCGACGCCATCGTCGACATTACCGAGAACAGGGTCGAGAAGGTCATCCTGAGCCTGAACTCGGCCGGTCGCGTCCGTGAGTACCAGTTGCGGCAGCGTTTCTCCTTCCGCGTCCGCGATCGCAACAATGTCGAGATCGCGCCGGTGTCGTCGATCGAGCTGCACCGCGACCTGACCTACAGCGATGCCGAACTGCTGGCCAAGCAGCAGGAAGAACTGGTGCTGTACAACGAAATGCAGTCCGACCTGATCCAGCAGTTGCTGCGTCGCCTGCAGGCGATCAAGCGCAAACCCGCCTGAGCGCGATGCAGCTGCGCGCCGAACAGCTCGACGCCCACCTGAAGGGCACGCTCGCGCCGCTCTACGTGCTGCACGGCGACGAGCCGCTGCTGGTGATCGAGGCGGCGGACGCCATCCGTGCCGCCGCGCGCACACGCGGTTTCAGCGAGCGCGAGGTGCTGGTGGTGACGCAGTACTTCAAATGGTCGGCACTGGCCGAAGCGGCCGGCAATATGTCGCTGTTCGGCGGCGACAAGCTGATCGACTTGCGCATTCCGACCGGCAAGCCGGGCCGCGAGGGCAGCGACGCACTGGTCCGCTACGCCGCCAACCCGCCGGCCGGCACCATCACGCTGGTCACGCTGCCGCTGATGGACTGGAAGGCGAAGAAGAGCAGCTGGTTCGCCGCACTGATCGAATCCGGCGTCGAACTGGAATTGAACGCCCCCGGACTGGCCCGCCTGCCCGCCTGGCTGGCCGGCCGCCTCGCCCGTCAGCAGCAGAGCGCGACACCGGACGCGCTCGAGTTCATGGCTGGCCACGTCGAGGGCAATCTGCTGGCCGCCAACCAGGAAGTGATGAAGCTCGCACTGCTGCATCCGCCGGGCGAGCTGTCACTGGAACAGGTACGCAACGCGGTGATGGATGTCGCCCGCTACGACGTGGACGACCTGCGCCAGGCGCTGCTCGCCGGCGACGCCGCACGCGCCAGCCGGCTGCTCGACGGGCTGCGCGCCGAAGGCGTGGCCGCTCCGCTGGTGCTGTGGATCATCGTCGCCGAACTGCGCGTGCTGGCCACGGCGCGCGCCGAAATGGACGCCGGCCGCAGCGCCGACGACGCACTGGCCGCGGCGCGCATCTTCGGCGCCCGCCAGTCGCCGTACAAGCGGGCACTGCAGCGGCTGTCGTCAGCCGCCACCCGCACTGCGCTGATGCAGGCGGCGCGGCTGGACCGCATGATCAAGGGCGTGGCGCGCGGCGACGTGTGGGACGAGTTCCTGCAGATCGCGCTGCGGCTGTGCGCGCGCTGAGCGTGGCCGACTGGCAAGTCGCCGCGCTTTCTGCTTTCATCCGTGTTTGGCCGCAGCTTCGATGAAGCGCGCGGTCGGCGCATTTCGGGAATCAAGATGGACATCCAGGACTACATGAACACGCTGGGCCGCCAGGCCCGCGCCGCCTCGCGCATCGTGTCGCAGGCCTCCACCGCCGCCAAGAACGACGCGCTGATCCGCATCGCCGCGCTGCTGCGCGAACGCGCACCGCAGCTGCTCGAAGCGAACGCGGCCGACGTCGAGGCGGCGCGCGCCAACGGCCTGGAAGCGGCGATGATCGACCGGCTCACGCTGACCGCCAAGGGTGTCGAAGCGATGGCACAAGGGCTGGAACAGGTCGCCGCCCTGCCCGACCCGGTCGGCGAAATGACCGACTTCAAGCGCCGCCCGACCGGCATCACGGTGGGCAAAATGCGGGTGCCGCTGGGCGTCATCGGCATCATCTACGAAGCGCGGCCGAACGTGACCGCAGACGCCGCCGCGCTGTGCCTGAAGAGCGGCAACGCCGCCATCCTGCGCGGCGGTTCGGAAGCGGCGCGCTGCAACCAGGCGGTCGCCGCCTGCGTGCGCGAGGGCCTGGTCGCCGCCGGACTGCCGGAAACCGCGGTGCAGGTGGTCGACACGACGGACCGTGCCGCGGTCGGTGCGCTGATCACGATGCCGCAGTTCGTCGACGTGATCGTGCCGCGCGGCGGCAAGGGCCTGATCGAACGCATCTCCCGCGAGGCGAAGGTGCCGGTGATCAAGCACCTCGACGGCAACTGCCACGTCTACATCGACGAATTCGCGGACGACGACAAGGCAGTACGCATCGCCGACAACGCGAAGACCCATCGCTACGGCACCTGCAACACGATGGAGACGCTGCTGGTTCATGTCGCTGCGGCACCGCGCGTGCTCGGCCGGCTGGCCGACATCTACCTCGGCAAGGGCGTCGAGCTGCGCGGCTGCGAGCGCGCGCGCGCGCTGGTGCCGGCGATGAAGGCGGCGACCGACGACGATTGGGCGACCGAATACCTCGCCCCCATTCTCGCGGTGCGCATCGTCGATTCACTCGACGACGCGATCGACCACATCAACCGCTGGAGCTCGCAGCACACGGATGCCATCGTGACCGAGAACCACACGCGGGCGATGCGCTTCATCCGCGAGGTGGACTCGGCCTCGGTCATGATCAACGCCTCGACCCGATTCGCCGACGGTTTCGAGTACGGGCTCGGTGCCGAGATCGGCATTTCCACCGACAAGATCCACGCCCGCGGCCCGGTCGGTCTGGATGGGCTGACCAGTCAGAAGTGGGTGGTGCTCGGCGACGGGCACGTGCGCAGCTGAGCATGACACCGGAACGGCCCACGCGCCGTTCCGCCCAGCCCCCTAGCCCCGAGCCCGGAATTGTCCGACAGCTTCCTCTCCGCCAGCATCCTGCTCCTGCTGCTGTTCGATCCGTTCGGCAACGCACCGGTCATGACCGTGCTGCTGAAGGACGTGCCGAAGGAGCGGCGTCAGCGCGTCGTGCTGAGGGAGTGCTTCTTCGCGTGGCTGGCGCTGCTCGCCTTCATGTGGGCCGGCGAGTCGGTGATGAGGGTTCTTCAGCTGTCGCAGACCTCGCTCGGCATCGCTGGCGGGGTACTGCTTTTCCTGATCGCGCTGCGCATGATCTTCCCGCAGCCTGATGGCGTGTTCGGCGACTGGACTGGTGGCGAACCCTTCGTCGTGCCACTGGCGATTCCGCTGATCGCTGGGCCCTCGGCGATGGCCATGGTGATGCTGCTGGTGTCGCGCGAGCCGGACCGCTTCTGGACTTGGACCGGCGCGATGAGCGCGGCGATGGCGGTCACCGCCTGCGTGCTGTTGGCGGCCGGACCGCTGATCCGTCGTCTCGGCGAACGCGGAACGTCCGCACTCGAGCGACTGATGGGCCTGCTGCTGTGCGCGGTCGCCGTCGAAATGCTGCTGACCGGCATCCGCAGCTTCGCCGGATCGCTCTGAGCGGCGCACATCCCGCATCCGACCACCCCGAGCGGCGGGAAGCCTGCGCCGTCAGTTGTTCAGGCCGGGCGAAATCTGCGTGAACACCGCCGCGCCACTGACCTTGTTGATGCCGCCGATGCCGCTGTCGAAGGTGTAGACCATGCCGGCGCGCTCGGCCCCTGCACCGGCAAAGAAGCCGTGGAAACTGCCGCTGGGCGGGCTGAACGAGCACCCGCTGCAGTTCGAGAACGAACCGGAGAAGGCCGCGGTGCCGCTGTTGATGCTGCCCGACCCGGTCAGCCCGAAAGTGGTGGCGCTGACCGTCACGTTCATGCCGACGTTGAGCGTATAGGCCGAGAAGTCCGCGATCATCGCCCCGCTCACCGGGCCGCCACTGGCGCCGCCGGTGGTGGTCGGCGTGGTGTAGCCGCTGAGCGAGTAGGTGCCGGTCGCGCCCCCCAGCGCCGCGAGGTCCGGCGTCGGTCTGCCGGCGATGTAGTGCACGTCGAGCAGCGTATCGCCGGCGCAGCTGAATTCGCCGGAGCACGAGCCGCTGGCCCAGCGTCCCCAGCCGATGATGCCGTCCTGGTGCGCCTCGGCGACCGATGCGGCCTGGATGTCACCGTTCGAATTCGACGCCGTCACCAGCGCATCGCCCTCGAAGGAGGCGGTCGCCGAATCCAGCATCACCGTGCCGCCATAGCCACCGTACTGGTCGACGTACTGGCCATAGACGTAATAGCCGTCGCCGGACTGCAGGCTGCCGCCGGCGTAGCCGTCCAGCACGTCCAGCCCGCCGCCTTCGCTGCGGTTCTCCGAAACGAGGAAGGTGTCGTCGCCCTGCGGCGGCGTCAGGCTGCCGCTGTTCGACGGCGGCGGCGGCGGCAGGTCGGTCTTCACCTCGGTAATGACCGGCTGCGTGTTCTGGTCGGCGACATAGGCGCTCTGCCCGTCGGACACCGTGAGGCAGCCGGCGCCATTGCAGACGTCGACCGCGCCCTCGCCCGTCGTCACGTTGATGCTGTTGCCGTACACGACCGAGAACTGGGTGCCGCGGATGCCGATGGTGGCGACCGAGGTGGTGAGCTTGTAGTTGCTGCGGTTGCCCTTGCCGACCAGACCGGTAATGGTGCGCAGGCCGCCCTTGATCAGGCTGAAGAAGCCGCGGTCCTCGGCCGGCTTGCCGGCGAACGCGTACTGGTCGATGCGGAACTGCGTCTGCGGCTGCAGCGACACCAGCGAGCCGTCGGTGAAGCGCATCTGGGCGCGTCCGCTGCCGGTATCGACGGTATCGCCGCTGCCCACCTGGGCGCCGCGTGCCAGCACGCGACTGCTGCCGTCGGCGGCCAGCGCGCGCACGTCGCCCGACGTGAATTCGACGCGCGCCGCCGTCTCGGCAACTGCGTGCAGCGGAAACGCCAGTGCAATGGCGAGCGCCATGCGCGCGGGTGTGAAGGGTTTCGCCATGGCGCTCTCCTAGAACGTGCGGCGCACGGCGAACTGGGCGACGCCGCGACGGTATTCGTTGAGGTTGATGCTGGAGTCGTTGCGCACCAGCGACACCGACGGCGTGAGCAGCCACTGCCTGGCAAAGGCGTAGCTCGCGCCCAGCGACAGCGAAGTCAGATTGTCGTCGCGCACCCGGGCGAAGATCGGGTCGACACTCTTGTACTCGCGCGCCTCGTGCGCCAGGGCGCCGAACAGCATCCAGCGCTCGTCCAGCATGTGCTGCGCACCGACGCGGAAGCCGATCACGTCGTTGGCAGCGATGTTCACGCCGGAGGGCAGGTCGTTGCGGCCAGTTTCGGCGCCGAGGTAGACGCTGCCGAACAGCATTGTGCGATCGTTCGGCAGCACCAGCGCGTGACCGACGCCATAGATGTTGCGATTGACGTCACGCACGTCGTTCGTACCTTCGTAACGCAGACGGCTCTGCTGGGCGAACACGGTGCTCTGGTTGCGCGCGTCGTGCGTGTGCTGCCACTGCAGCGAGCCACCGGTGTAGTCACGCAACTTGTCGTCATCGACCTCGAACATGCCGAGCTGCAGCGCCGCGGTGATCCGGTTCGCACCACGCGACCACGAGACGCCGGCATTGCCGTCGATCGCCGTGGTATCGAAACGTGACTCGCCGCCATTGAAGCGCGCCGCGCCGGTGGCGCCAGCGAGAAAGGCCCACTCGCGGTTCAGCGGCACGCGCGCATTGACACCTCCGGACAGCGCACTGAACCAGGCGTCGCGACTCTGGCTGCCCGGATCGAGCAGGAAGGCGCCGAGACCGGGCACTGCAACCGCGTTCTGCGAAGTGGCGCTGTTCACATTGGTGTCGCGTCCGACCGCCGCCTCGATGAATCCGGCGAAGGACGGTTTGCCCGCCTCCGGCGCGCGGGCGATGGCCGACAGCAGGCGATCGATCGCGCGGGCGACCTCGGGCGGCACGTTCTGGTTGCGCACCGCCTCAAGCTCGCGCCGGGCGCCGACCGATTCGCCGAGCGCCAGATAGGCGCGGCCGATCTCGGCGCGCGCACGCGCATTGTCCGGCTGCACGGCGAGCACGCGCTCGAGCGCGAACACGGCCAGCGTATGCCGTCGGTTTCCAGCGCAGAGATGCCGAGCAGCAGATCGAACTGTGGATCGCCGGCCCGTTCCGACTCCTGCGGTGACAGCAGCTGGTAGGCCGCGGCATGGCGACCGGCCTCGATGTGGGCGGCGGCCTGCTCGGTCAGCGATTGGGCATGCGTGACGACCGATGTGCCCAGCAGCAGTGCAAACAGCAGCGGATGTGTTCTTCTTTGTGCGCGCATGCGCCCTCCTCGTTGTCGCATTACCGACGACTGACTGACCTTGATGGCGGGATGATTGCATTTCATCGCTTGAAAAACAATAGCTTGCACTGACTTATTAAGGTTGATTCCGCAAGAAGGCCGTCATTTCTCACATCTCGTGAGCACGATCGGTGCCCGTCAGCCGGATAATTCGGGGTCCGAACCAGACGGAGTCCATATGAATCTGCGCGCACTGTGTTTCGTATCGATGTTGATGCTCTCTCCGCTCGCCGCGGCCATCGAAGTCGAAGGCACACGTTTCGATCCGACGACGCGACTGTCCGATTCGACACTGCAGCTGAACGGTGCCGGTGTGCGCACGCGCTTCATCATCAAGGCATACACCGTCGCCCTCTACCTCGGCGCACCGGCTGACAGTCTGGATGCTGCGATGAGCGCAGCGGGTCCGAAGCGGATCGAAATCGTGCCGCTGATGAGCTTCTCGGCAAAGCAATTCACCGAACCGCTGGTGAAAGGCATGAAGAAGAACCTGCCCCCGGCGGAGTTCGAAGCCATGCAGCCGCGCATCCGCGCCTTCGTCGATGATCTGATGGCGGTGCAGGAGGTGAAGATGGGCAGCCGCATCGGCCTAGAATGGTTGCCCGGTCGCGGTACCCGTGCGGTGATCGACGGCCGGGAGGTGAGCAAGACGGTCGAAGGCGACGATTTCTACCGTGCCCTGCTCGCCATCTGGATCGGTCCGAAGCCGACCCAGGACGACCTGAAGCAGCAGCTGCTCGGCAGCAGACCGGGGCAATGATGAAGGACGCCGGCGCGACGGACTGGGACGCCGTGATCGCAGCGCCCGGCTTCGCACTGGGCGTCCGTACCGCGGCCGATGCGCTCACGCTGATCGAATTCCTGCCACCGCGGCCGGCGCAACCGGCGCGCACACCGCTGGCGGCCGAGGCCGCACGCCAGATCGACGCCTATATGCGGGATGCCCGGCACCGCTTCGATCTGCCGCTGGCCCCCGGCGGCAGCGCACACCAGAACGCGGTATGGGCGGTGATGCAGGAGATTGCGGTCGGCGACACGATGACCTATGGCGACGTGGCGCGCCGCATCGGTTCCGCACCGCGTGCGGTCGGCGCGGCCTGCGGCGCCAATCCGCTGCCGGTGGTGATCCCCTGCCATCGCATCGTCGGCGCCGGCGGCGCACTGGGCGGCTTCGCGCATGCACGCGAGGGCTTCCTGCCCGGCATCAAGCGCTGGCTGCTGGCGCACGAGGCCGCGACACACGATTTCAGACTGTCGGCGAACGCCCCCGCTCTATCGTCACGCCGACCTGACGCACGTCCTTCATGATGCCGGTCTTGGCGATCGATATCCGGACCCATGACGCGCGGAAGTCGTTCAGCATCATGCTGATGACGAACTCGCCCAGCGTTTCCAGCAGATTGAAGTGGCGCTGCCCCAGCTCGGCGCGGATGCGATTGACCACTTCCGCGTAGTCGATCGTGTCGTTGATGTCGTCGTTCTGAGCCGCAGCGTCGGGCACGCCGAAGGTCATGCTGATCTCCAGCTGCTGCGTGTGCGCGCGCTCTCGTGCGTAGATGCCGACCGATGCGGTCACCTTCATGCCTTCGATGAAAATACAGTCCATGTCTGCCCAGATGCCCGTGTCGAACTAGAATTGCCGGATTCTACGTCCGACCCGTCGCCCATCGTGAATTCAGCTTTCAGCATCGCCCTCGCGATCGCCCTCGGTTACGCACTCGGCTGCATCCCCTTCGCCGTCGTCAGCAGCAGGTTGTTCGGCCTGGCCGATCCACGCACCTACGGCTCCGGCAATCCGGGCGCCACCAACGTGCTGCGCTCCGGCAACAAGAAGGCCGCGCTGCTGACGCTGATCGGCGACGCGCTGAAGGGCTGCGTCGCAGTATGGCTGTTGCGTGCGCTGGGCATGGGCGACAACTCCGCACTGCTGGCGGGTGTGGCGGCCTTCGTCGGACACGTCTTCCCGGTCACCCTGGGCTTTCGTGGTGGCAAGGGCGTGGCGACCGCGGCCGGCGTGATGCTGGCCGCCGAACCGATGGTGGGGCTGATCGCGCTGGGCATCTGGCTGGCGGTTGCGCTGCTCACCCGCTATTCGTCTCTGGCCGCACTGGTTGCCGCCTGCAGCGCGCCGATCAGCGGCCTGCTCTACACCCAGTCCGCCGTCGTGTGCGGCGCGCTGGCGGCGATGTCCGGCCTGCTGATCTGGCGTCACGCGGACAACATACGCCGGCTGATGAATGGCACCGAGAGCCGCATCGGCGGCAAGAAGGCCCAGAACGCGGGCTGAACCCGATCAGAGCGTATCGAGCGGCCAGCGCGGCCTGACCGCGATCGCATGTTGCGACGACGACGCTGCCACGCCCGTAGCCAGCCGCTGTGCGCCGGCGAATGCGATCATCGCGCCGTTGTCGGTGCACAGCGCCAGCTCCGGATAGAACACGCGCCCCCGGCGCTGCGCCAGTTCGATGTCGAGCCGCGCACGCAGGCGCCGGTTGGCACCGACGCCGCCGGCCACCACCAGCTGGTTCAGCCGGGTCTGACGCAACGCGGCCAGTGACTTGGCAACCAGCACATCGACCACCGCCTCCTGGAACTCGGCCGCCAGATCGGCGCGCCCGGTCGCGTCCAGACCCTTGTTCACCGCGTTCAGCACGGCGGTCTTCAGGCCGGAGAAACTGAAATCGAGATCGCCGCTGCCGAGCATGGGCCGCGGCAGCTTCAGGCGCCCCGGCGAGCCCTGCTGCGCCAGCGCCGCCAGATGCGGCCCGCCCGGATAGGGCAGCCCGAGCAGCTTGGCCGTCTTGTCGAAGGCTTCGCCGGCGGCATCGTCCAGCGTCTCGCCGAGCATTTCGTAATCGCCGACCGCCGACACGCGCATCAGCTGCGTATGGCCGCCGGACACCAGCAGCGCGACGAAGGGATAGGTCGGCGGGTCGGCCGACAGCAGCGGCGACAGCAGGTGCCCCTCCAGATGATGGATGGGGATGGCCGGCTTGCCGAGCGAGAAGGCAAGCGATTCTGCGAACGCGGCACCGACCAGGAGCGCGCCGGCGAGCCCCGGCCCGGCCGTGTAGGCGATGGCGTCGATATCGCTGGCGGCGACGCCCGCTTCGGCCAGCACCTGTCGGAACAGCGGCACGATGCGCCGCACGTGGTCGCGCGAGGCCAGTTCCGGCACGACGCCGCCGTAGGCCTGGTGCAGATCGATCTGCGAGTGCACGGCGTGCGCGACCAGACCCCGCTGGTCGTGGTACAACGCCAGCCCGGTTTCGTCACACGACGATTCGATGCCAAGTATCCACATGCGGCGCATTGTACTTGCGCGCCCGGAAAATCGGACTTGGCACATCGCCGGCACCGAGATATACTCGCCGGCTTTCCGTTATGCGTCCGCTCACATCGAGCAGCGGGCGCGCCATTGAGGGCTGTTTGTATGCCGGGTATTCGCGTCAAGGAAAACGAGCCGTTTGAAGTTGCGATCCGCCGCTTCAAGCGCACCATCGAAAAGGCTGGCACGCTGACCGAACTGCGTTCGCGCGAGTTCTACGAGAAGCCGACCGCCGAGCGCAAGCGCAAGCTGGCCGCCGCGGTGAAGCGTCACCACAAGCGGCTGCGCAGCCAGACCCTGCCGCCGAAGCTGTACTGATTCGCCGGGCCCTGCAAGGCTGCAGGGCTTGAAACCAAAAAGCCGGATGCGCATCGACGCATTCGGCTTTTTGTGTTTGTTGCTTCCCTTCAACCGCCGCCGCGAGTGACACCATGAGCCTGAAGGAACAGATCAGCGAAGACATGAAGTCCGCGATGCGCGCCAAGGACAGCGCGCGTCTGGGCACCATCCGCCTGCTGCTGGCCGCGATCAAGCAGAAGGAAGTGGACGAGCGCATCACGCTCGACGACACCCAGGTCACGGCGGTGATCGACAAGATGCTCAAGCAGCGTCGCGATTCGATCAGTCAGTACGAAAGCGCCGGCCGCCAGGATCTGGCAGACGCCGAGAAGTTCGAGCTCGAAGTGCTGACCGCCTACATGCCGCAGCAGATGAGCGCCGAAGAAGTGCGCGCCGCTGTCGCCGAGGTGATCGCTGCTGTCGGCGCCATCGGCCCGGCGGACATGGGCAAGGTGATGGGGCCGCTGAAGGCGAAGCTGGCAGGCCGCACCGACATGGCCCAGGCGTCCGCGCTGGTGAAGGCCGCGCTGAGCGGCAACGCCGGCTGAGCGACGGCGGGATGATCCCGCAGTCCTTCATCCAGGAACTGCTCAACCGCGTCGACATCGTCGACGTGGTCGAGCGCTACGTCCCGCTGAAGAAGGCCGGCGCCAACTATCAGGCCTGCTGCCCGTTCCACGGCGAAAAGACCCCCTCCTTCACGGTCAGCCCGACCAAGCAGTTCTATCACTGCTTCGGCTGTGGCGCCCACGGCAGCGCCATCGGCTTCCTGATGGAGTATTCCGGACTGAGCTATCCGGATGCCATCGAGGAACTGGCGCGCAACGCCGGCATGACCGTGCCGCGCGAGGACTTCACGCCGGAAATGGCGCAGCGCCGCCAGCAGGCGGCGTCACTCAGCGAAGTGATGGCGCGCGCTGCACAGCATTACAAGCAGCAGCTGAAGAAGAGCCCGCGTGCGATCGAGTACCTGAAGGGCCGCGGACTGTCCGGCGAGATCGCCGCGCGCTTCGGCATCGGCTACGCACCGGACGACTGGCAGGGCCTGCGCGAAGCCTTCGACGACTACGAGGCGGCGACGCTCGCCGAGTGCGGGCTGGTGATCGATGCCGAGCCGTCAGAAGGCCAGGACAAGGGCCGGCGCTACGATCGCTTCCGCGATCGCGTAATGTTTCCCATCCTCGACGCGCGGAACAACGTGATTGGCTTCGGCGGCCGCGTGCTCGATCGCGGCGAGCCGAAGTACCTGAATTCCCCGGAAACGCCACTATTCTCGAAAGGGCGCGAGCTGTACGGCCTGACGCAGGCACGCGCCGCGATCCGTGACGACGGCTTCGTGCTGGTCGTCGAAGGCTATATGGACGTGGTGGCGCTGGCCCAGTTCGGCGTCGGCAACGCGGTCGCGACACTGGGCACGGCGACCACCCCCGACCACATCCACAAGCTGTTCCGCCAGACCGACCGCATCGTGTTCTGCTTCGACGGCGACCGCGCCGGCCGCAAGGCCGCCTGGCGCGGCCTCGAGTCAGCACTGTCCGAACTCAGCGACGGCCGCAGCGCGTCCTTTCTCTTCCTGCCGACCGAACACGACCCGGACAGCTTCGTGCGCGAACAGGGCGCCGACCGCTTCCGCCAGCTTGCACTGTCGGCGCAACCGCTCAGCGAATACCTGCTGCACGAACTGCAGTCGCGCTGCGACACGCGCAGCGCCGAAGGTCGCGCGCAGTTCATCAACGAAGCCAAGCCACTGGTGACGCAGATCCCCGCCGGCGCGCTGCGCACCCAACTGCTGCACCTGCTGGCGCCGGCCGTCGGGCTGTCGGCGCAGGAACTGGCCGAGGCCTGCGGCCTGCGCATGCCGCGCCGCACCGGCCGCTACAACGCGCCGCCGGCGCCCGCCGCACCGCGTGTCGCACCGACGACGCCTGCACGCAAGCTGCTGTGCATGCTGATGCAGCGCCCTGCGCTCGGCAGCAAGGTCGGACACCTGGAAGACATCGAGGACGACCCCTGGCTGCAGGCCGTGCAGGCAATCGCCGACTGCATCGAGCACGGCGACATCGACGCCGGCAATACGGCCGCGCTGGTCGAGTACTTCAGGGACAGCCTGCATGGGCCGTTGATCGAGGACGCGGTCGCCGCAGCGATCGACGACCCGGCCGACGAAGGCGCGCTGCCGCACATGTTCGACGACACGCTGCAGCATCTGAGGAAGACGGGAATTTCCCGCGCAATCAACCATCTGACGATGCTCAGTCGTCAGGCACCGCTGACCGCAGAGCAACAGGCCGAACTCGGCCGTCTGCTCAGGGAGAAGGCGCGGACTTGAAAGACGAGAAGCCAACCCCTAAAACGGGTATAATGTCGGGTTTTCCCTGTCGACCGCTTACATAGGTCGGGCTCATTGCCGGCCCGGTACGACGGGGTCCTGTGCGCAGGCGGACGGCAATCCGGTGAGGGTTTTGCCTTGCCGGGTTCGCCGCTGGTTACACGCAGATCTGAGGATATACATGGTCGCCAAGGACAAGTCGAAGGATACACGCAAGCAGGCTGAAGTCGCAGAAAAGCCTGTCGCAACCGCAAAGCCGGTCACCGCCCGCGGTGCAAAGGCCGCCAAAGACGCCAAAGCCAAGGATCTGAAAGCGAAGGCGGGTTCCGCCGAAGCGAACGCCCTGCCAATGGACGCTGACCAGCGTCGCCTGCGTCTGAAGACGCTGATTGCGCTCGGCAAGGAACGCGGTTACCTCACCTACGCCGAAATCAACGATCACCTGCCGGACGACATCGTCGACGCCGAGCAGATCGAATCCATCATTTCGACCTTCAACGACATGGGTATCCGTGTCTTCGACGAAGCGCCCGCTTCGGAAGACCTGCTCATGGGCGAGAACGCGCCGGCCGTGGTCGATGCGTCCGAAGTCGAAGAGGAAGCCGAACAGGCGCTATCCACCGTCGAATCCGAATTCGGCCGCACGACCGACCCGGTGCGCATGTACATGCGCGAGATGGGTACGGTCGAACTGCTGACGCGCGAGGGTGAGATCGAGATCGCCAAGCGCATCGAGGACGGTCTGCGCCACATGATCCAGGCGATTTCCGCCTGCCCGACGACCATTGCCGAAATCCTCGACATGGCCGATCGCGTCGCGCGCGACGAAATGCGCATCGACGAACTGATCGACGGCCTGATCGACCCGAACGCGGTCGAAGAGGAGGAAGAGGCGGCCGCCAGCAGCGACGCGTCCGACGACGACGAGGAAGAGGACGAGGAAGAGGACGAGGACGGCGAAAGCGGTGCGATGAGCGCCTCGCTGATCCAGCTCAAGGCCGACGCGCTCGAGCGCTTCGAAAGCATCCGCGCGCTGTACACCAAGATGCAGTCCACGCTGGACAAGAAAGGCTCGCAGGACAAGACCTATCTGAAGCTGCAGAAGCAGCTGTCGGACGAGCTGATGAACATCCGCTTCACCGCGCGCATGATCGAGAAGCTGTGCGACTCGGTGCGCAACATGGTGGAATCGGCGCGCAAGCACGAGCGCAAGATCCTCGAACTGTGCGTGGACAAGGGCAATATGCCGCGCGCCCACTTCATCAAGGTGTTCCCGGGCAACGAGGTCAATATCGACTGGCTCAAGGGCGAAATCACCGCCGCCAAGTCGAATGGCGCGCAGCTGCTGCGTGCCGCCCCGGCCATCATCGAGGAACAGGGCAAGCTGATCGACATCCAGGACCGCATCGGCCTGCCGCTGAAGGAACTGAAGGACATCAACAAGCAGATGTCCACCGGCGAGGCCAAGATGCGCCGCGCCAAGCGCGAGATGACCGAAGCCAACCTGCGTCTGGTGATCTCGATCGCGAAGAAGTACACCAACCGCGGCCTGCAGTTCCTCGACCTGATCCAGGAAGGCAACATCGGCCTGATGAAGGCGGTGGACAAGTTCGAATACCGTCGCGGCTACAAATTCTCGACCTACGCGACCTGGTGGATCCGCCAGGCCATCACGCGTTCGATCGCCGATCAGGCGCGCACCATCCGCATCCCGGTGCACATGATCGAAACGATCAACAAGATGAACCGCATTTCGCGTCAGATCCTGCAGGAAACCGGTGCCGAGCCGGATCCGGCGACGCTGGCCATCCGCATGGAAATGCCGGAAGAGAAGATCCGCAAGATCCTGAAGATCAGCAAAGAGCCGATCTCGATGGAAACGCCGATCGGCGACGACGACGATTCCCATCTGGGCGACTTCATCGAGGACACCGCGACGCTGGCGCCGACCGACGCTGCGCTGTTCGCCAGCCTGCGCGACATCACGAAGGAAGTGCTGGACAGCCTGACGCCGAGGGAAGCCAAGGTGCTGCGCATGCGCTTCGGCATCGAAATGAACACCGACCACACGCTGGAAGAGGTGGGCAAGCAGTTCGACGTGACGCGTGAGCGCATCCGCCAGATCGAAGCCAAGGCACTGCGCAAGCTGCGTCACCCGTCGCGCAGCGAAAAACTGCGCAGCTTCCTCGACACGGAAACCTGATTTTCGTGTGAAACTTGAACGACCCCATCGTCACGGAAAACAACAGGGAGGCCTACCGTGAAGACCATCGCTCAGGTGATTGAAGGCAAGCAGGGTCCGATCGCGACCGTCGAAGCGGACAACACGGTCATCAGCGCGCTGCGCGTGATGGCCAACCGCGGCATCGGTGCCGTGCTGGTGACCGACAACGGTGCACTGGCCGGCATCTTTTCCGAGCGCGACTATGCGCGCAAGGTGGTGCTGCAGGGCAAGGATTCGGCCACCACGCCGGTGCGCGACATCATGACCAGCAAGCTCATCCACGTCACCCCGGACATGACGGTTGATCAGGCGATGCAGTTGATGAGCGACAAACGCATCCGTCACCTGCCTGTTCTGGGTGCCGCCGGGGCGCTGATCGGCATCGTGTCGATCGGCGATCTGGTGAAGGAAACGATCGAGTACCAGCAGTTCCTGATCAAGCAGCTCGAAAGCTATATCGCGAGCTGACTTCACGGCGGGAGCGCAAACGCGCTCCCCCACCCCTCAGAGCACCTTCCCCACCAGCGGTACCCTCATTTCGGCCTCGCTCGTGCCGCCATGCACCCCGATCAGGCGGTGCGCACGTTCGCCCGGCACGATGTCGCGCAAGGTCCAGTCCGCCTTCATTTCCAGCGTGTAGTCACCGACGCGCTCAAGCAGGCGTGGATGCGGATGGCCGGGTCCGAAACGGCCTGCCGCGACGAGATCGCCGGATCGCCAGGGGGTGCAGGCGCTGTCCAGCGACTGCAGCGCGCGTTCGAAATCGCGCGCCCGGCCGGGTTGCAGATGACAGAACACGGCGCGCCGTTCGCCCGACAGCGGACCGGCGAGACAGTCGGCCAGCGAAGGCAGCTGGTCGAGTTCGATCAGGCGCTCCGTTGGCGCGTCGATGAAGCCGTGGTCGGCCGTCACCAGCAACTGCACGCCGCAGCCGGCCATCGTCGTGGCCCAGTCGGCCAGCACGGCATCGGCCGCACACAGCAGTGCGCGCGCGCTGTCGGAGGCGCATCCGCGCACGTGGGCGCAATGGTCGAAGTCCGGCCAGTAGGCGTAGACGTAGCCGGGTGGCGACGGCGCGCGCAGCGCCGCCGTCAGTGCGGCGAGCATGCCCTCCAGTCCAGCGTACGCGACGACCTGCGCGCCAGCGCTGTGCAGCGTGTTGAACGGCGAATGCGCGATGTCGGCGGGCGAGATCACCTGTGACGCCGCAGGCAGCGACGCGAACAGGGCAGGCGTACGGCACACACGCGCCAGCACCTCGTCTGGCGGGCAGGGCAGATCGCCGTCACCGCGCGGCGTGACCGGCAGGATGGCGAGTACCTGTCCATCCAGACCCGGTTCGGTGCAGCGCAGGTGCCAGCCGGTCAGCCCATGCACGGCAGGCGCCCGGGCTGTCATGAAGGTGGTGATGGCCGCCGCGGTGGTCGATGGAAAGACCGATGTCAGCGTCGCCATGCAGTGACGACGCAGGAAGCTGTCTTCCGGCAGCAGTTCGAGCTGCTTCATGCCGACGCCGTCGAGCACCAGCAACACGATGCTGCGCGCCGCGCGCCAGGCCGACGCATCCACCTCGCGCAGCCCCGGGCCGGCGCGCTCGCCGCCACGCGCGCTCACCACGTCATGCATCAGGTCGACGATCGACCCGCCTTCGAAATCCGGCCACATCGCCCGGTCCCTCCCCCGAAACCCGCCCCGCAGGCCCCGATACGGCGCCCCTTTGCTATAGTACCGCTCCCTTCCGGGCCTCTAGCTCATGCTTGGTTAGAGCAGCGGACTCATAATCCGTTGGTGCTGGGTTCGACTCCCAGGGGGCCCACCAGATCGCCCGCCCCAGCCGCCGACGGCTGGGGCCTCCCGTTCCGGCCGTCCGCTCACTGATTGTCATCAAGCCCCCCGCCTGTCAGCGCCTGAAAGCCAGCCGATTTGCGGCACACTGTTGCCTTCGCAATCAGTCGGCATTTCAGTAAGGGGCGAGGGGCAATGGCAGTCGAACTGTTCAACAACGGCAAGCACGTCTGTCTGGCCTTCTACGATCTGGTCGACGAAGAAGCCGACCATGCGGTGCAGTGCAACCAGTTCCTGGTGGTCGACGGGGAGCACGGCGCATTGATCGATCCAGGCGGCAACATGACCTACACCGGTCTGATGATGTCGATGCAGCGCTACTTCCCGTCCAGGGACCTCGACCTTATCCTCGCTTCGCACGCCGACCCGGACATCATCGCGTCGATGAACAAGTGGATGGTGAGCACCTCTTGCAAGGTGATGATTTCGAAGCTGTGGGCGCGCTTCCTGCCGCACTTCACGACCGGCCGCGATTACACGGCGCGCATCATTCCGATCCCGGACGAAGGCATGCGGATTCCGCTCGGCAGCATGGAAATACTCGCCCTGCCGGCGCACTTCATGCACTCGGAAGGCAATTTCCAGTTCTACGACCCGGTATCGAAAATCCTGTTCTCCGGCGACATGGGCGCCTCGATGATCGGCCACAGCGAAGCACTGCCGCCGGTCAGCGATTTCGACGCGCACATCCCGCACATGTTCGGCTTCCACCGGCGCTACATGGTGTCGAACAAGATATGCCGCTACTGGGCCAACATGGTGCGGAGGCTCGACATCGACATGATCGTTCCGCAGCACGGCGCCCGTTTCGAGGGCAAGGCGATGGTGAAGCGCTTCATCGACTGGATAGAGAACCTGCCCTGCGGTGTCGACCTGATGACGCAGGCGCACTACAAGGCGCCCTGAGCCGGCAACGGATTCAGCGTCCCGCTACCTCCAGCGCATTGTCCACCGCCCGCACGCCGGGTACCGCCATCGCCGTCTGCAGCGCACGCGCCAGTTGCGACGCGTCGCGCACGACTCCGCTCAAGGTGACGCGCCCGTCACGGGCGCTCACCGCGACGTAGCAGCCGCGCAAGGCGTCATCGGCAAACAGAGCGCCCTTGATCGCCTCCTGCAGCCCGCGGTCGTGATCATCGGTGACCGGATCGCGCAATGTCGCCTGCGCGGCACTGACCAGACTGGCCGCCTGGGCAGGAGAGCAGATCGAATAGGCGATCGCCGTCGTGGTGAGCAAGGTTGCGATGGACTGGCGGGTGATCATGGTCTGCCTCCGTATCTGTTGCAGCGGCGCGTTACGATCCGCGGGAATGCCTGCATCAGCACGCGCCATGCCAGAGCCCGGCCGCCTTTAAATTCCGATAGTTGAGTGAGGCCGCACCCGCTTCACGTCGGGCTGCGGCGACGCGCACCCGCGATCCGGCGGCAGATTCGCGCGCCGCGCGGATCAGGCCTGTCGCATCTCGGCGACATCGCCCCGGAACAGGCCGGGATTCAGGTCGTAGCGCTGCAGCAGGCGGTAGAACTCGGTGCGGTTGCGGCCGGCGATGCGCGCCGCGTCGGTCACGTTGCCGGCGGTGAGCTTGAGCAACTGCACCAGATAGTTGCGCTCGAAGCGCTGCTTCGCCTCGGCGTAGCCCAGTGCTTCCATCGGCTTCACGCGCAACGCGCGATCGACCAGCGCTCGCGGCACCAGTGGCGTGGTGGCCAGCGCGCAAGCCTGTTCGACCACGTTCTGCAGCTGGCGCACGTTGCCGGCCCAGTGCGCGGTGGCCAGCGCCTCCAGCGCGTCGGGCGCGAAACCGCGCAGGCGCTTGCCGTACTTCCTGGCCAGTGTGCGCAGGAAGTGCTCGGCGAGCAGCGGAATGTCTTCCCGCCGCTCGGACAGTGGCGGCAGCGTCAGCGTGACCACGTTGATGCGGTAATACAAGTCCTCGCGGAACTGCCCTTGCGCGAGCAGCGCATCGAGATCGCAGTGGGTAGCCGACACGACGCGCACATCGACCGGCTCGGCCTGCGTCGCGCCGACCGGCCGCACCGCCCGCTCCTGCAGCACGCGCAGCAGCTTCACCTGCAGTGCCGGCGGCATGTCGCCGATCTCGTCCAGAAACAGCGTGCCGCCATGGGCCGCGCGGAACAGGCCGGTATGACGGGCGACCGCACCGCTGAAGGCGCCGCGCTCGTGACCGAACAGTTCGGACTCGAGCAGCGCATCCGGTATCGCACTGCAGTTGATGGCGACGAAGGGTGCCTGTGCCCGCGGGCTGGCGCGGTGCACGGCGCGGGCGAGCAGTTCCTTGCCGGTGCCGCTGTCGCCGCGTATCAGCACGCTGGCATCGGAGGCGGCGACCAGGCGCGCCTCGTCGAGCAGCGCCTCCATGCGTGCGCTGCGGCTGATGAAGCCATCGCGCCAGCCGGCGTCGATCGCCGTCACCGCGCCAGCCGGAGCGGCGTGCGACAGCGCCTGCGCGATACGGTCAAGCAATGCGGCGCTGTCGAAAGGCTTGGTCAGATAGCCGGCGACGCCGCGCGACGTCGCCTCCACCGCATCGGGAATGCTGCCGTGCGCGGTCAGCAGGATGACGGGCAGCGCAGGGTGCTGCGCACGGATGTCGTCGAACAGCGCGAGCCCGTCGCGATCCGGCAGGCGCACGTCGCTCAACACCAGGCTGAAGCGCTCGACCGCCAGTCGCGTCAGCGCCGCTTCGGCCGTTTCCGCGGTACTGACGCGATAGCCGCTGGCCTTGAGCCGCAGCGACAGCAGACGCAGCAGATCGGTATCGTCGTCGACCAGCAGCAGCTTGTGCTGCCCGTCCGCCCTCATCGGGGTACGCCACGCGACGGGATGCGCGCGGGCGGCAGGCTGCGTTCGATGTCGGCCAGCGCGTCGAGCTTGCGCTGCAGTTCGTCCGCCCGCGCCTGGCTGTCCTTCAGCTGCTGGCTGCTGCGTTCGAGTTGCTGCGTCAGCTTGACGTTGGCTGCGTCCAGACGCTGGCGCTCGACCACCTGTTCGAGCAACGATTTCGCATAAGGCTGCAATGCGCGCGCCTCATCGTCGGTCGAGGCGACCAGTGCCTCCAGCTGTGTGCGTGCGCGCGTCAGATTGCCGCCGCGCGGTTGCGCCGCCTGCATCGCCTGCTGCAACTGGCGTTCCGCCGGATTGGCATGTGTTGCATGCGCGGCCGGCTGCGGCGCGTCGGCCGTTGCCGGCGCGGATGGCGCGGGTCTCGCGCCGGTGCAGGCGGCGAGCGACAGCGCAAGCACGATCAGGGTCAGGCGGGTCAGACGGACATCAGCTGGCATGGGGCAATTCGATCCGGAAGTGGGCACCGCGCTCGGCCGGCAGGACCAGTGCGCGACCGCCGTGCGCAGCGATGAACTCGCGCACGATGGCCAGCCCGAGGCCGTTGCCCTTGTCCGGGCGCGGTACGCGGCGGCTGCCGCGGAAGAAGGGTTCGAAGATGCGTTCGGTCTCGTCCGGTGCGACACCCGGACCTTCGTCGATGCAGTCGATGCACGTGGTGTCGCCGTCGCTGCTCAGTTCGAGCCGCACGGTACCGCCGTGCGGGCTGAAGGCGATGCCGTTGGACAGCAGGTTGGTCAGCGCGATGCGCAGCTTGGCGGTGTCGCCGCGCACCGGCGGCGCGTAGCCGCTGACGTCGAGCCGGATATCCTTGGCCTGCGCCTGCAGCTTGAGGTCGGCGGCCACTTCACGCGCCAGCGCACGCAGCGCGGTCGGTTTCAGCTCGAGGTGGCGGGCGTCGAACTGCGTCGCGTTGTAGCCGATCAGCTGTTCGATGCGCTCCTGCAGCGCGCGCGCATTGGCGTCAAGGATGCCGCTGACTTCGATCTGTTCGTCGCTGAGCCGGCCGGTCACGCCGTCCTGCAGCAGCGCGATGCCTTCGCGCAGCGACGCGAGCGGGGTCTTCAGTTCGTGCGACACGTGGCGCAGCACGCGATTGCGATGCGCTTCCAGGTCGGCCAGCCGCAGCCGCAGCCATTCGAGCTTTTCACCGAGCCGGCGCAGATCGGCCGGACCACCCACCTGCACCGGCGTCGAGAACTGCCCTTCGCCGAGGCGCGCGATCGCCTGCTCGACACGCTTGAGCGGCCGCAGTATCCACCAGCCGGTGGCGACGGCGAGCAGCAGCGCCAGGCCGATCGCCGCCAGCACCTGCGTCGCCAGCGTGTCGCGGCTCGACTCCAGCGTATCGAGCAGCGCCGCATTGCGGCCATCGATGGCTTCGCGCACGGCCGCGGCGAGGCGGTCGTTGATCGGCGCGAGATCAGGCAGCGCGGCGCCATCGATCGCCGGACCGAACACGGCGCGCAACTGTGCTTCGGTGCGCCGCCATTCGTTCGCCTGAGCCGTGGTCTGCGGCAACGTGCCCTCGATCGCTGTCAGCGCCGCCAGCGACTGCGCCTGCGCTTCGTCATAACGACGGCGCAGCGCGTCGTCCTGCAGTACCGCGTACTGACGCGCGCTGCGCATCATGTCGAGCGAGCGCTCGTCGATCTGCTGCATCGCCGACGTCAGGTTCAGTGCGCCGCTGCCGGCCTCACGGCTTGCGCGGGCGAAATCCTGCAGCATGATCCAGCCACTGGCTGCTGCGGCACCGAGCGCACCCGCGATCAGCAGCACGGTCAGCAGCAGGGTGGTACGGAAGGATGCATGAGGCATGGGTCGATGGATTTCCGGTGAACGTCCGAGTCTAGGCAGCCCGGAAGCAGGCCGCGGTAAGACCCGGTAATTGAATGCAACAGAACGTTAAATCCACCACGGCCGGCCGAGTGTCGCCACCCGGCGACACGGCCCGGCGCACGCGTTGATGCGCCCTGCGTACCCTTGCCAGCCGCCGGCTGTCGCGCTGCGGCGACAGAATCGACGGGATTCGCGCAGGAGAAACCGCGGGGGGGGTCGCACCGCAGCACATACACCCTTGATTCAGAAAGAAGTTCATCACCCGGCACACGGCTTGCAAACGGTCTTGCGCGTCGTGCCGCACGACGCGATCCACTTTCAAGGAGATGACATGTTCAACAAGCCCGGCCTGTTCCCGAAATCCACCGAATCCACACTGCCGCGCACGATACGACCGGGCGGCGGCGGCACGTCCGGCAGCGGCATGACGGTGAGCACGACACCGTCGCCGGCCGCGCTGTCGCCGCAGCGCGACACGCCGGCGCCACAACCGCCGAAGCCGGAAACGCTCGAGCCCTCACCCACCCACGGCAGCCGCCTCATCGTCGGCCCAGACGTGAAACTGCGCGGCGCGGAAATTCTCGATTGCGACACGCTGGTGGTCGAAGGCCGGGTCGAAGCGACGATGGACAGCCGCGTCATCCGCATCGCCGAGAACGGCGCCTACTCCGGCACCGTCAGCATCGACGTGGCGGAAATCCACGGCAATTTCGATGGCGAACTGACCGCGCGCGAACAGCTCATCGTCCACGCGACCGGCCGCGTCAGCGGCAAGATCCGCTACGGCAAGATCCACATCGAGGAAGGCGGCGAAATTTCCGGCGACATCAAGTCGCTGGCCAGCGCCGGCAAGGACAGGCCGGTCGAGCGCAAGACCGACGAGCCGCGGTCGCTGACCGCGCTCGCCGGCTGACGCGGATCAGCGGGCGGACGGCGCTGCGGCGGCGTCCGGCGCGGCAGCCGCCTCCGCACCCCATCCGCCGCCGAGTGCGGCATACAGGTTCACCACTTCGGCCAGCTGACCCTGACGCGCGCGGACCAGGGCCAGCGATGCCTCGTTGGCGGTGCGTTGCGCATCGAGCACTTCGAGATAGCGCGAGTAGCCCGCGTCATAGCGCTTCTGCGCGAGCTGGAGGCTGCGCGCCGCGGCGTCGGACTGCGCCTGCAGCGCGCTCACGCTCTGCGCGTACTGCTCGGCAGCGACCAGTGCGTCACGCACGTCGGTGAAGGCGTTGCGGATGGCCGCCACATAGCCGGCCAGCGCCTGCTTCTGCTGCGCCGTCGCCTGATCGACGCGGGCGCTGCGGCGGCCGGCGTCGAACAGCGGCAGGTCGAGTGCAACGCCCAGCGACCAGATATTGGCCGGGCCGCTGAACAGGTCGGACAGCTCGCGACTCTGCGAGCCGTAGTTGCCGGTCAGCGAAATCGACGGATAGAGCGCCGCCTTGGCGACACCGATCTGCGCATTGGCCGACGCCAGTTCCGCCTCCGCCTGTCGCACGTCGGGACGGGCGTCGAGCAGCGACGACGGCAATCCGGCCGGTGGCAGGGGCGGCAGCGGCAGGCTGCGCAGATCACCGGCCTCGATGCGCATGCCCAGGTCGCCTGTCAGCAGCGCGATCTGGTTCTCGGCGATGCCACGACTGCGGGACAGATCGGCGATCTGGGCTTCGATCACGGCGACCGCGCCGAGCGCCTGCTGCAGTTCCAGTTCGTTGGTCAGACCCCGTTCGACGCGGCTGCGCAGGATGTCGACGTTCTCGCGCCGCGTCGCCAGCGTGTCGCGCGACAGCACGAGCTGCGCGTCGAGCGCACGCAGGTTCAGGTAGCCACCGACCACCTGGCTCACCAGCGTCAGTTCAACCGTGTCCTTCGCGTGCCGCGTACCGAGCGCCTGCGCGCGCGCCGCTTCGCTGGCGCGGCGCAGCCGGCCCCAGAAGTCGAGCTCGAAGGAGGTCGAGATCGCCGTCTGGAAGCTGTTGCGGTAGAGCGGCGCGCCGGCCGGTATCGGTGCGCCGACGCCGCTGATGCGCGAACGGCTGGCGCCGGCCTGGAGCCCGACGTCAGGGAACAGGGCCGCACCGGCTTCGCGCAGCAGCGCGTCGGCCTGTTCGATCCGGGCCGCAGCGCGCTGCACGTCGGCGTTGTCGGCCAGCGCCCGTTCGACCAGGGTGTTCAGCGTGTCGTCGTTGAACTGCTTCCACCAGCCACGTGCGACGGCGACCGGCGCCGCGTCCTGCGCGGGCGCGTACTGTGCCGGCAGGTCGACCGTCGGGCGCACGTAGTCGGGGCCGACCATGCAGCCGGACAGCAGCGCCGCGCAAGCCAGCGCGAGCGGCGTTCTCAGTGCTGCGGGCATCATGCGCTCACCTCGTCGGCCGGGCTGTCGTCGCGGCGTGCCGCCTTGCGACCGGCCATCCAGCTGTAGAACATCGGAATGAATATCGTGGCGATGAAGGTGGCGGCCAGCATGCCGCCGAACACGCCGGTACCCATCGAGCGGCGCGCCGCGGCGCCGGCACCGGTGGCGATCACCAGCGGCACGACACCGAGGATGAAGGCAAGCGCCGTCATGCAGATCGGGCGGAAGCGCAGTCGCGCCGCCTCCAGTGAGGCGGAGATGGCGTCCATGCCTTCCTGCTGCTTCTGCAGCGCGAACTCGACGATCAGGATGGCGTTCTTCGCCGCCAGGCCGACCAGCACCACCAGACCGATCTGGAAATAGATGTCGTTCGGCATGCCGCGCATCCACACCGCCAGCAGCGCGCCGAGGATGGCAAACGGAATGGCCATGATGACCGCCAGCGGCAGCGACCAGCGTTCGTACTGTGCTGCCAGGATCAGGAACACCATGATGATGCCGAATCCCAGCGCCAGCACGGATGTGATGCCGGTGCGCTTTTCCTGGTAGGCCTGGCCTACCCATTCGAGCGTGTAGCCGGCCGGCAGGACCTGTGCGGCCACCTCCTCCACCGCGCGCAGACCATCGCCGGAGCTGCGTCCGGGCGCGGCATTGCCGAAGAACTTGGCGGCGACGAAACCGTTGAAACGCTCGACCATTTCGGGACCGACCACGGTGCGCACGGAAATCACCGCCGACAGCGGAATCATTTCGCCGCCGCTGGCGCGCACATAGGGCTTGCCCAGATCCTCCGGCTTCATGCGGTAGGGCGCGTCAGCACCCAGTTGCACCTTGTAGGTCTTGCCCGAGCGGTTGAAGTCGTTCACGTACAGCGTGCCCATGGTCGCCTGCAGCGTCGAATACAGCGCATCCAGCGGGATGCCGAGCGACAGCGCCTTGGCTTCGTCGACATCGACCGCGAGCTGCGGCGAGGACACGCGGAAAAAGGTCTTCACATCCACCAGCTCCGGCCGCTTGTTCAGTTCGGCCAGCAACTGGGTGGTGATGCCAGCCAGCTTGCGCGGGTCGGAATCTTCACGCGCCTGTACGTATGCCTCGAAGCCGCCGGCCGCGCCCAGCCCCTGGATGGGCGGCGGGTTGAAAATGAAGCCCATGCCGTCGGTCAGCTTCATGCCTTCGGCCGAAATCTTTTTCAGCAGATCGTCGGCGGTGGTCGTGCGTTCGCGCCAGGGCTTGAGCACGACGAAGGTCATCGCCACGCTCGGGCGGTTGTTGCCGGTAATGAAATCCATGCCGCGCACCATGAACACGTTCTCGACCGCCGGGTCGTCGTTGATGATGCGACGCAGCTTTTCGAAGGACTGTTCGGTGCGCTCGGCGGACGCACCGTCCGGCAGCGTGACGAAGCCGAACAGATAGCCCTGGTCCTCGGCCGGCACGAACGCGCCGGGAACCGTGCGGAACATCTGGCCGGCGCCGGCGAACAGCAGCACCACCACCAGTGCGGCCACCAGCCGGTGCCGCAGCGTGGCACCTACGGTTCCGGTGTACAGGCGGGTGAGCCATTCGAAGCCCTTGTTGAAGGGGCGGAACAGCTTCGACTCTCCCTCGTGCTCCTTCAGCATGAGCGCACACAGGGCGGGCGTGAGCGTCAGCGCCACCACCCCGGAAATCGAAACGGAGATCGCCACCGTGGCTGCGAACTGCTGATACAGCTTGCCGGCGATGCCGCCCAGAAACGCCACCGGCACGAACACCGCGCACAGCACGAGCACCATAGCCACCAGCGCGCCCGATACCTCGCCCATCGCGGCAATGGCGGCCTTCTTCGGCGACAGCCGGTGTTCGCGCATCTGCCGCTCGACGTTCTCCAGCACCACGATGGCGTCATCCACCACGATGCCGATGGACAGCACCATGGCGAACAGCGTGAGTGTGTTGATGGAAAAGCCAAGCGCCCACAGGCCGGCAAAGGTGCCGACCAGCGATACCGGCACCGCGATCAGCGGAATGAGGGTGGCGCGCCAGTTCTGCAGGAACACCCATACCACCAGCACCACCAGCACGGTGGCTTCGGCCAGCGTGTGGATCACTTCGCGGATGGATTCGCTGATGAAGCGCGTGGTGTCGTTCGGGATGATGAATTCGGTGCCTTCCGGCAGGCGCTTCGACATTTCGTCCAGCTTGGCGCGCACCATCTTCGCGGTGTCCAGCGCGTTGGCGCCGGACTGCAGATAAATGCCCATGCCGGACACCGGCGTGCCATTCACCTTGGTCGTGCGGTCGTAGTTCTCGGCACCCAGTTCGATGCGCGCAACGTCCTTCAGCCGCACCACGCCGCCCGGGCCGTCTGCGCGCAGGATGATGTTCTCGAACTCGGCAATGCTCAGCAAGCGCCCTTTCGCGGTTACCGTGTAAGTAAGCTGCTGCCCGTTGGTCACCGGCTCCTGACCGATGCGGCCGACTGCGTTCTGCGCGTTCTGCACCCGGATGGCCGCCGCCACGTCGCTGGTGGTGATGCCCAGACGGGCCATCGTGTCCGGCTTCAGCCACACGCGCATCGCATACGGCGCGTCGAAGGCGATGGCATCGCCGACGCCCGGCAGGCGGCGCAGTTCTTCCAGCACGTTCACCTGCACGTAATTGGTCAGGAACAGGGTGTCGCGCTGGCCATCGTTCGACTTCAGCGCCGCGATCATGAGCAGGTTGTTCGATCGCTTGCGGACCACCAGGCCTGAGCGTCGGACGTCCTCGGGCAATCTCGACTCGGCCACCGAGATGCGGTTGTTCACCGCGATCAGCGCCGTATCCGGATCGGTGCCCACCTCGAAGGTAAGCGTGATGGTGACGGTGCCGTTCGAGGTCGAGGTCGAATTGAAATACAGCAGGCCCTCGACCCCCGACAACTGTTCCTCGATCGGTGCCGCGACCGTGCGTGCCAGCGTTTCCGCATTGGCGCCCGGATAGGTGGCGGTGACGATGACGGTGGGCGGGGAGATTTCCGGGTACTGCGCGATCGGCAGCGACAGCGAGGCCACCAGACCCGCGATCATGATGACGATGGAAATGACGCCGGAAAAGATCGGGCGGTTGATGAAGAAGCGGGCCATGTGCGGGCGCTCCTTCAGGACTTCGCCGGCGGCGCGGTTTCACCCGCTGCACGCGGCGCCACCGGCGCGCCCGGGCGCAGCTTGATCAGGTTATCGACAATGACCCGATCGCCGGCCTGCAGGCCGCCGGTCACCACCCAGTCCTTGCCCTGCCACTGACCGAGCTTGACCGGGCGCGGCTCAACCTTGCCCTCGGCATTCGCCAGCATCACCACCGGACCGCCCTCGGTCTGCGTCACCGCCGCCTGCGGCACCAGGAACACGTTGTCGCGCTCACCGGCAATCACCCGCGCCCGGACGAACTGACCAGGCAGCACGACAGCGTCGGCATTGGCGAACTCGGCGCGCATCTCAAGCGTGCCCAGCGCCGGATCGATGCGGCTGGCGGAGAAGTTGATGCGGCCGCGCTGCGGCAGGATGCTGCCGTCCGGCAGCTGCAGTTCGACCTCGCGGAAGCTGCGCACCGCCGCCCGGCCACCCGGCACGGCGGCCAGATCGTTGTCCGACAGACTGAAACGCACCCAGATCGGGTTGATCTGCGCGATGGTGGTGAGCAGGCTGTCGCTGCCGGTGTTCACCAGCGAACCTTCCGAGCGATGAGCCCGCCCGGTCACGCCAGCCACCGGCGCCGTCACCTGCGTGTAGCTCAGATTCAGCTCCGCCTCGCGTACCGCCGCCTCGGCGGATTTCACTGCGGCGCGGGCCACGGCACTGGCCGAGCGGGCGTCGTCGAATTCCTTCTGGCTGATCGCCTTTTCCGCCACCAGTCCGGTCAGGCGCTGCGCTTCACGCGCCGTCTGCTCCTCGACCGCCTGCGCTTCAGCCAGGCGCGCCCTGGCCTGCGCCAGCGCGATCTCGAACGGCGCACGTTCGATGCGGAACAGCATCTGCCCGGCCTTGACCGGCTCACCCTCGCGGAACAGCCACTTTTCGAGGATGCCGCTGACCCGTGCACGCACTTCGACTTCGCGTGCACCTTCGGCCTGCGCCACCGCCTCCACCACCAGCGGCGCCTGCGTCGGCGCCACTTCGATCACGGTGACCGGCAGCGCCTGCGGCGCTGCTGCGGGCGGCGGCTCCGCCTTGTCGCCGCTGCAGCCGGACAGCAGCAGCGCCGCCGCGATCAGCGCAACAAAACCGAAAGAGGTGTGAAGCGGAGAAAATCGGGCTCCCTGGCGCACGGACGGGCGGAAACTCAGACGCGAGGCAGGCACGGCGGCCGCGGGGCGGACAGGCATCGGGGAACTCTCCTGAATTCGGCTTGCAATTATATACAAGCAAGAATGTTTGTAAATTTTCCCCGGCGGGACCGTGCGGTGCGCGGCCGGCGAACTGTCGTTGAGTCACGAGGACGCTGTTTCGGTTCCTGTGCCGTGCGGATCTTCTTGCGTCGCACCGTCCGCTATGCCCTGCAGGCGCCGTCGCACCATGTGAATGTGGGCGCGCAGCTGGTAGTGGTAATCGGAATGCGCAAGCGGCACGTGAATGCGCGCCACCGCCGCCTCGATGCGGTCGATGTCGTCCAGCCACTCGGCCCGGCTGCGCGTCGAATCGGGCAGCATGGCCTGACGCTCGACGTCCTTCAGCTCGCCGTACCAGCGGTACAGCTTGCTGCGCACGCGCCAGACGTAGAGCTGCGGCAGGATCTTGAACAGCGGTACCGCCAGTGCCAGCAGCGGCACCAGCAGCACGAGCATGCGATCGAACAGGTTGGCGATCGAGAACGGCAGGTAGCGCTGCAGGAAGGGCGGACCGACCTCGTAGAAGCGCTTGGCGCGCGGGTGCAGTTCGAAATCGCCGCCGTCCGCCTTCGGAAACTCGCCCGGCCGCTGGAACACGCTGGCCTCGGCATGCGCCGGCCTCATCGCGCCCAGCATCAGGTCGATCAGCGCCGGGTGAGTGTCCTCGCGCGCCACCATGTAGGCCTGCGTCGCCACCAGCGACACGTCCTTCGGCGGGATGTCGCGCACGAAATCGATGGCGCCGCGCGGCAGCGTCAGCATGGTCAGGTGCGGGAAGCGGCGCGAATAGGCGGGCGCCTGCGTCATGCTCATCAGCGACACGCCGTCCGAATAAAGCAAGGCCCAGACGCTGGCCGAATGCACCGCGCCGACAACCACCAGCGCGTCGATGCGGCGGTCACGCAGCGCGGTCACGCCGGCGATTCCGCTCAGCGGCAGCAGGCGCTGCCTGTCTCCCGTCATGCCATGCGCAGCCAGCATCTGCAACGCCAGATGACGGGTGCCGCTGCCCTCAGGCCCGACGCCGATGCGCAGGCCCTTCAGCTGATCCAGCCGCTCCAGCCCCGGGCGGCCACGGTAGAACACCCATACCGGCTCGTAGTAGGCGGCACCAAGCGACAGCAGCCCCGGCGGATGATCCTCCGCGCTGCCGCCCTGGACGAAGGCGAAATCGACCGCCTGTTCGGGGTCGTTCAGACGCGTCAGGTTCTCGATCGATCCGGCACTTTCGAGCAGATTCACCCCTACGCCGAAGGGCTCGATCAATGGCTTGTAGCGCGCACAGAACGATTCGTAGGCCGAACCTTGGGCACCGCAGGAGATCGTCGTCTGGTCGGGCGGGGCCGGCTTGATGTAGCGGGCGGCGAACCAGAATCCGGCGGCGATGATGAGCAGGGCCGGCAGGCCGAGTGCGAACATGTCGCGGAAGGACAGCTGGCGCAGCCAGTTGCGCAGCGCGGAGGCGCGGAGCCTGTAGGTCGTCGTATCGTTCATCGTGCAGTAGGGTAGCGCGCCGGCCGGACTCGCGCACGGCCCGCCGGACTCGCACAGCTATGTTTCATTCTGTCAGACGCCGCGCGACTCACCTAAAGTCGCCCGCGTGCGCCGCCGTTATTCGGTAGTGCGGAAGGGATGGATCTTGCTGGCCGATCGGGCGCCGCCGCACATTGAAAAAAGATACGCACATGAGGTGCCCTGGATGAATGTGGTGGTCGTGGATGACGCGCAGGTGAATCTGGTTCTGATGTCCGCGCTGCTGGGCAAGCTGCCGGATATCGAGGCGACCTGCTTCCTGTCGCCGTCGGAGGCGCTGGAGCACTGCATGCGCGAGGACCCGGATCTGGTCATCGTCGATTACATGATGCCGGACATGGACGGCATCGAATTCATCCGGCGCTTCCGCTCCAATCTGGCGCGCACGCAGACGCCGCTGCTGATGGTCACCGCCGACCACGAGCGCGAAGTGCGCTACCGCGCGCTGGAGTCCGGTGCCAACGATTTCCTGACCAAACCGGTGGATCGCGTCGAGTTCACCTCGCGCGTCCGCAACATGCTGTCGCTGCGGCGCAGCCAGGTCGTGCTGGCCAACCACGCGCGCGTACTGGCCGAAGAGGTTCGCCGCGCCACCGCCGAAATCTTCGAACGCGAGCGCGAGACGCTGAACAAGCTGGCTCGCGCAGCCGAATTCCGCGATCCGGAAACCGGTGCGCACATCCTGCGCATGGCGCACTTCTCGGCGCTGATCGCGCGGCAGATGGGGCTCGACGCCGACATGCAGGAAGCGCTGCTGATCGCCGCGCCGATGCATGACGTCGGCAAGCTGGGCACGCCGGACCACATCCTGCTCAAGCCGGGTCGCCTGGACGCGGACGAGTTCGAAATCATGAAGCAGCACGCCGCCATCGGCTACGAAATCCTCAAGGACTCCGCGTCGCCCTACATGCAGCTGGCAGCGACGATCGCGCTCAGTCACCACGAGAAATTCGACGGCAGCGGCTATCCCAAGGGCCTCGCCGGCGAGGCGATCCCGCTGGTCGGGCGCATCGTCGCGGTGGCCGACGTGTTCGACGCGCTGACCTCGTCGCGCCCCTACAAGCAGGCTTGGGACATCGGCCGCGCGCGCGACTTCCTCGCCAACGGCAGCGGGCGACATTTCGACCCGGGCTGCGTGGATGCGATGCTCGGACGCTGGGACGAAGTGCAGGACATCCGGACGCGCTTCCGGGACGAAGACTGATCCATGAACCCGTCCACCTTCGGGCCGCACCGCCTGCTGCTGCGCATCACCGCGCTGTGCGCCCTCGCCTTCGGCGTCGGTGCGGCAAGCAATGCGCTGTACACGGCGAACGAACAGGTGGGTACGACACTGCAGTTGCTCGAACGTGGCGCACTGGCCGAAACGCGGACCATCGCGGCCAGTCTGGCAGCCGACATCGAGTACGACCGCGACGCCGTCGTCACGCTGCGACCACGACTGCCCGAAACGGCCGTGCTGAAGGCCGCGGCGCTGGTCACGCCGAGCGGTGAGGTGCTGTCGGCACTCCGCCGCGCCGACGACGGCGCCTGGCGCACCGCCGACGTCCGTCCAAGCGACGCACCGCCGCCAGGCCTGATCGCGCGTGCGCGCGTCGCCGCAGAAGACGACACGGCGCGGCAGATCATCGTCAGCTGGGTGCCGCTGGTGGCCGGCGGACAGACCGTATGGCTGCGCACCGAGACCGATACGCCGGAAGCGCGCGAAGTGCATGCGCACATCCTGCGCGACAGCCTGCTGCACGGGCTGCTCATGCTGCTGCTCGGCGCCGGCGCCCTCTATCTGCTGCTGCGCCGGCCACTCGCCGCGCTGAACCAGTGCACCGACTTCGCGGAAAGACTGGACAGCGCGATGGGCGAAACCCTGCCCACGACGACCGGCTCGCACGAAACCGACCGGCTCGCACGCGCGCTGAACTGGGCCTCGCTGAGCCTGTACGACCAGCGCAGCGCGCTGGCCGAGAGCGAGGCGCGTACCGGCGCCATACTCGGCGCGGCGCTGGACGCGGTGATCACCTTCGACGGTTTCGGCAACGTGATCGAGTACAACCCGGCCGCCGAACGCATGCTGGGCTGGAGCGCCGCCGAAGCGATGCAGCATCCGGTGATCGAACTGCTGGTGGCGCCTGCCGATCGCGCACCGGGCCAGCACGACCTGCTGCAGTGGCTGAGCCAGCACTTCGACTCGGTCATCGGCCACCACATGGAACTGGATATCCGGCACCGCAGCGGTCGTCGCTTTCCCGCCCAGCTGGCCATCACCTCGGCGCACATGAAGGGCCGCGCGCTGTTTACCGCCTTCATTTCCGACATCAGCGAGCGGCGCGCGGTGCATGAGCAGATGATGCAGGCGCGCGACGCGGCCGAAGCCGCCAGCCGCGCGAAAAGTGACTTCCTGGCCAACATGAGCCACGAAATCCGCACCCCGATGAACGCCATCATGGGGATGACAGAACTGGCGCTCGACACCGATCTGACCGGCGAGCAGCGCGAATATCTGACCCTGGTGAAGCAATCGTCCGACGCGCTGCTGACCCTGATCGACGACATCCTCGATTTCTCGAAGATCGAGGCCGGCCATCTGGACTTCGAACACATCCCGTTCAGCCTGCGCGAGGTGATAGGCAGCATCGTGCGCACGCTGGCGCCCAAGCAGGGCCGCCCCGTCCAGCTCGGCTGTCGCATCGATCCGTCGGTCGTCGACGGCGTCGTCGGAGACCCGGTGCGGCTGCGCCAGGTGCTCACCAACCTGATCGGCAATGCGCTGAAGTTCACCGAACGCGGCAGCGTGGACCTCTCGGTCACGCTGGAAAGTCAGGACGAGGGCGTGCAGGGATTGCGCTTCGCCGTGCGCGACACCGGCATCGGCATCCCCGCGGACAAGCAGACCGTCATCTTCGACGCCTTCTCGCAGGCCGACAGCTCGACCACCCGTCGCTTCGGCGGCACCGGTCTCGGCCTTGCCATCTGCACGCGACTGGTCAAACGCATGGGCGGCCAGCTGGAAGTGATCAGCGCGCCCGGCGAAGGATCGACCTTTCATTTCACCGTGCCACTGAACATCGCGCGCGCCGGCGAACTGGCAACGCAGGCACCCGGTTCGCTGGAGCGCATGCCGCTGCTGGTGATCGAACCCGACCCGACGTCGCGCGCGCAGCTCGCCGCCCAGCTCGCACAGTGGCAGGTGGCGGCACGTCTGTGCGCCGACCTCGACGAGGGCATCGGCGCCATCGTGACGGCCGAGAGCGAAGCACAGTGCTTCCGCGCCCTGCTGGTGGCCGAGGACCTCGCCGCACGCGACAGCTGGGCACTGGTCCATGCACTGAAGGGTCAGTGCGCGGCCGAACTGCCGATCATCCTGCTGCACGACGGCGAAGCCCCGAAGGCCAGCGGCCTGCCCGCCGGCATCTGTGGCGTGGTCGCCCGGCCGGCGCAGACCGCCGCGCTGCTGCACGCGCTGATGACCGCTACCGGCACCGGCACGACAGGCGGGCAACACAGCATTCCGGTGACGCAGGGCGGCGCCGGGCGCCGCCTCAACATCCTGCTGGCCGAGGACAACCCGGTGAACCAGACGCTGGCCGTGCGCCTGCTGGAACGTCTGGGCCATCACGTCGACGTGGCGGCGAACGGGCTCGAGGCCGTCGCGAAGGCAGCCTGCATCCGCTACGACATCATACTGATGGACCTGCAGATGCCGCAGATGGGCGGCTTCGACGCCACCCGTCACATCCGCGCGCAGGACGGCGAACGGCACACGCCCATCGTCGCGATGACCGCGCACGCCATGGCCGGCGACCGGGAGAAATGCTTTGCCGCCGGCATGGACGGCTATGTATCGAAGCCGATACAGGTACCGGCACTGATCCGCGCGCTGGAAGAGGCATTGCGGAAACCCGCATCGGCCGGGCACCACGACGACGACGCGGGCGGGATGGACGAGCGACAGAGCACGCAGTTCGACCGCGCGTTCACGCTCGGCAATCTGGGCGGTGACGAAGTGCTGATGCGCGACATCATCGTGCTCTTCCTGCGCGACTACCGCACCATGCTGGGCAGCTTGCGCGCAGCGCGGTCGATTTCGCGCGAGGCGCTGGCGGCCGAGGCGCACACGATCAAGGGCACGGTGCGCAACTTCGGCGGCACCCGCGCCGCCGGCATCGCCGGGCGGCTCGAACGCAGTGGCGATGCGGCGCCGGACGACGCCGCGACCGACCTGCTGCTCGACCAGCTGGAGGCAGAGGTGGAGGCCCTGGCCGCAGAGCTTCGGGCGGAACTGCAGGCCGCCCGCGCCGCGGCCTGATCAGCTGGAACGTCGCCGCGCCGCGGCGGCAACCAGCGCCGCGCCGGACAGCATCAGGGCCCACGACGCCGGCTCGGGCACGGCGGTGATGGACACGTTGTCGAGCGCCGTCGTCTCGACCACGCCGGAAATGTACTCGCCGCGAATGCGCAGCCGCTGCAGGTCACCCAGCACCGACTGCATCTGGGCGGCCGTGGCGAAACTGCCGGCCAGACCGCCGACCCGCCAGCCCCCCTCCGACAGCGACACCGTGAAGTCGGTCCAGCCGACGCCCGGCTGGTCGTCGTGCTGAAACACCAGCACCAGACCCGCGCCACCCGCCAGTACCACGTCCGGATCGTCGCGCCACTGCGGCGTCTGCACCGACAGCGTCTGGCTGTAGCGCAGCGTGCCGCGGTAATAGGCGGTCAGCTCACCGAGGAAGGACTCCGGTGCCTCGAAGAAGAAGCTCATCACCGACGGATCGGTGTAGCGGATGAACTGCCCCGCTTCGTCGTAGTCCGGCGTGAAGGCGCCGCCGAAGGAATCGAAGGGCGGATTGGTGTCGGACACCGTCCAGCCCTCGGTGCCGGAATCGAAGGTGCTCGACGGCGCGGCGAATGCCGCCTGGGACGCCCCGAGCGACAGCAGCAGCGCGATGACGTGGGAACGCATGGCCGACCTCCGATTCCGATGCTGGAAGCCGGCAACGTAAACCTGCAGGGCAGGCAGGCCACGTGAATATCTCACGGACCTGCGTCGCCGGTCGCGGCTCAGCCCGCCTGCTGCGTACCGCGCTGGATGAATTCGATCTTGTAGCCGTCCGGGTCCTCGACGAAGGCGATCACGGTCGAACCGTGCTTCATCGGGCCGGCCTCGCGCACCACCTTGCCGCCGCGTGCCTTCACCTGCTCACAGGCGGCGTAGGCGTCATCAACCTCGAGCGCGATGTGGCCGTAGGCGTTGCCGAGGTCGTACTTGTCGGTGTCCCAGTTGTGGGTCAGTTCGAGCACTGCACCGTCAGCTTCGTCCTGGTAGCCGACGAAGGCGAGCGTGAACTTGCCGTCCGGATAGTCCTTGCGACGCAGTTCGCGCATGCCGAGGACATTGGTGTAGAAATCGATGGAGCGGTCGAGATTGCCGACGCGCAGCATGGTGTGAAGAATGCGCATTTGAAAGTCCTCGTGTCAGGGGGCGACGATGCGCCCGGGGTGGTGCGCGCGCAGTTCGCGCCGCGCCGCCTCGAAGCCGGGCAGGATGGCGGCGACGGTGTCCCAGAACGCGCGCGAGTGATTCAGTTCCTTCAAGTGCGCCAGTTCGTGCGCGATCACGTAGTCGATCAGCGCCGGCGAGAAGTGGATCAGCCGCCAGTTCAGCCGGATGACGCCCTGAGCGGTGCACGAGCCCCACAGCGTGTTGGCAGAACTGAGCACCACGCGCTCGGGCGCCACACCGATGCGCGCCCCCAGCTCACTCGCGCGACGGGCGAACAGCGCCAGCGCCTCCTGCTGCAGAAAGCCGCACACCGCATCGCGCACGCGGTCGTGGTCGGCATCGGCCGGCAGCGGCAGTCGCAGCACCTCGTCGTCGATCAGCGGCCGCGCGCAGGTATCACCGAGGCGCAGGACGACGTGAGTACCCAGCCAGGGCAGTCGGGCGCCATCACGCCAGTCGGTACGCACCGGTGCGCGACGGGCGCGCACCTCGCCCAGCTTGGTGAATATCCAGCGCTGCTTCTCGCGCAGCGCTTCCTCGATCTGCGGCAGCGTCACCCAGTGCGGCGCAGTCACGCGCAGCCCGGATTCACCGATGGAAAAGCCGATCGAGTTGCGGCGGCTGCGGCGCAGTGCGTACTCGATGATCTGCTGACCGAGCACGATGTGGCGACCGCGCGGCTGCGGCGGCGCGTTGTCCGGCGTGTCGAGCGCCAATTCAAGCTGCTGCGGGCTGTGGGTTTGAGCCATAGTGATGCGGGAACAGTCTGCGCATTTCACTTTCGATCCAGGCTTGAGCCTGCCCGTTGATCTGTTCCGCCGTCAAGCCCTGCGTGGCGATCGCCGGTCCGATGCTCACCGTGATCTCGCCCGGCAACTTGAGGAAGGCATTGCGCTTCCAGAAATCACCGGCGTTGTGTGCGATCGGCACAACCGGCGCGCCGGTCACCTCGGCCAGCCGCGCGCCACCTATCTTGTAGCGCCTCGTCTGCCCGGGCGGCATGCGCGTGCCCTCGGGAAAGACCGTCACCCAGAAGCCGAGGTCGAGCAGGCGGGCGCCCTGTTCCTCCACCTGCTTCAGCGCGTCCTTGCCGGCGCCGCGGTCGATCGCGATCATCGGCATGCAGCCCAGGCCCCAGCCGAAGAAGGGTATGCGCAGCAGTTCGCGCTTGAACACGAAGGCGACCGGCGGCAGGAACACCTGCAGCGCCATCGTCTCCCACGCCGACTGGTGCTTGCACAGCACCACCGCCTTGCCCTTGGGCAGGTTCTCGCTGCCGATGACGCGATGGCGCAGGCCGACGATGACGCGCAGCGCGAACATCGTCAGATGCGTCCACAGGCCGATCACGCGATAGCGCACGTGCGGCGGCAGCGGCCGCGCCAGGATGGCGAGCAGCGAGAAGGGCGGCGTGATGACGAACAGGAAGACGAAGAACAGCAGCGAGCGGACGAAAGCCATCAGTCGGTATTCACCGTGAGCGCACGCGCGAAGGCGGCAAGGTTGTCATGAATGCGGGTTCCGGGCGGCACCCCGGGATCCGCTTCGGTCTTCTCGCCCTTGCCGGTGCGCACCAGCACCGGCTGCGCGCCGACGGCGACCGCCGACTGCAGGTCGCGCAGGCTGTCGCCGACCACCGGCACGTCCTCGAGGTCAACGTTGAAGCGCTCGGCGATCTCGAGCAGCATGCCGGGCTTCGGCTTGCGGCAGGCGCACTTGGAATCGGCCGCGTGCGGACAGAAGAAGATGGCGTCGATGCGTCCTCCGGCCTGCGCCACGGTGCGATGCATCTTGTCGTGGATGGCGGCCAGCGTGTCCATGTCGAACAGACCACGGCCCACGCCCGACTGGTTGGTCGCCACCACCACGCGCCAGCCCCACTGGTTGAGCAGTGCGATCGCTTCCATCGACCCTTCGATCGGTCGCCACTCCTGCGGCGACTTGATGAACTGGTCGGAGTCGTAGTTGATGACGCCGTCACGGTCGAGAATGATGAGCTTCACGCGCGCAGTCTTTCCTCAGTCCTTCAGTTCGAGACGGGAAATGTCGGCCACCGCGTTCATCGCCGACGCCAGTTCACCCAGCAGCGCGAGGCGGTTGGCGCGCACCTTCGGGTCGTCGGCATTGACCATCACGTCGTCGAAGAAGCGGTCGACCGGTGCGCGCAGTTGCGCCAGCGCGGTCAGCGCTTCGCTGTAGCGGCCCGCGTCGAGATCGGCGCGCAGCGAGGGCTGCACCGCGGCCAGCGCGGCATGCAGATCGCGCTCGGCCGCTTCGGCAAACAGAGCCGCGTCGACACCGACCGCCACACCGTCGGCCTTCTTCAGGATGTTCACGATGCGCTTGTTGGCCGCGGCCAGCGACTGCGCCTCCGGCAGCGCCGAGAAGGCCACCACGGCGGCGAGCTTGGCCGGCACGAGGTCGATGCGGGTCGGTCGCAGCGCCAGCACGGCGTCGATCGCCCGCGCATCGTGGCCCGCTTCGCGCAGCAGGTTGCGCAGGCGCTCGAACATGAAGTCGAGCAGCTGCGTTTCGAAATTCGCGGCGTCGCCCTCGCCCACCTGCCCGGCGCGGAAGCCGCCGCGCGCAGCACCGATCAGTTCGGCGAGATCGAGCGGCAGCGGCGTTTCCATCAGGATGCGCAGCACACCGAGCGCGGCGCGGCGCAGCGCGAACGGATCCTTGTCACCGGTCGGGATCTGGCCGATGCCGAAGAAACCGGCCAGCGCGTCGATCTTGTCGGCCAGCGAGACGGCGCAGGCTACTGCGCCCTCCGGCAGCGCATCGCCGGCGAAGCGCGGGCGGTAGTGCTGCTCGACCGCCTGCGCCACCACGTCGGCTTCGCCGTCGTGCTGCGCGTAGTAGCGGCCCATGACGCCCTGCAGCTCCGGGAACTCGCCCACCATGTCGGTCATCAGGTCGGCCTTGGCCAGCAGACCGGCGCGCGCCGTCTGCATCACGTCGGCACCGAGGCGGCCGCCGATGTCGGTGGCCAGACGCTGGATACGCATGACGCGGTCGAACTGGCTGCCCAGGCGGTTGTGATAGACCACCGCTTCCATCTTCGGGATGCGCGCAGCCAATGGCGTCTTCTTGTCCTGCTCGAAGAAGAAGCGCGCGTCCGACAGGCGGGCGCGCACGACGCGCTCGTTGCCGGACACGATGTTGTGCGGGTCGGCCACCTGCATGTTGGACACCACCAGGAAGCGGTTCAGCAGGCGACCCGAGACATCGAGCAGCGGGAAGTACTTCTGGTTGGCCTTCATCGTCAGGATGAGGCACTCCTGCGGCACGGCGAGGAATTCCGGTTCGAACTGCGCAACGTAGACGTTCGGGTTCTCGACCAGCGCCGTCACCTCGTCGATCAGCGCTGCGTCATCGACGTGGTGCACGCCATTGCCGATGTCGGCGCAGACGTGAGCCAGCCGCTGCACGATGAGCGCGCGGCGCGCATCGAAGGACGCCATCACCGCACCGCGCTCGTACAGCGCGCGCGCATACTCGTCGGCGCTGGCCAGCGTCACCTCGCCCTCGCCCATGAAGCGGTGGCCGCGCGTGCTGCGACCCGAAGCATGGCCGAAGGCCTGACCCGGCACCACGCGCTCGCCGTGCAGCATGACCAGCCCGTGCACCGGACGCACGAACTGG
>JAVEVQ010000087.1:0-9370 GCA_034004945.1 Methyloversatilis sp.
CGATCGAGGCCTTGGGGTCGGTGTAGGGGCCGGAACAGTCATAGACGAACACCGGCGGGTTCTTCTCGCCACCGAAGCCGGTGGGCGTGTCGGCTTGCGAGATCTCGCGCATCGGCACGCGGATGTCCGGGCGGGAACCTTCGATGTGGATCTTGCGCGAATTGGGCAGCGGCGCGATCGCCGCTTCGTCGACGTGCGCCTGTTCGGCGAGGAAGGTGTCTTTGGCGTTCATTGAAACTCCTGTTCTTACTGCAGTCCGGTTTTCTTCGACTAGGTATGCGAGGGGTGCGTGTGCCGCACCTCGTCGATACGACAACGCAAGTTCCAGGCCACGCGACGTGGCCGGGCGGTCGTGCCCGTAAGCCCCAGCCCGCGGTGCGTGTGCCGGCTGTCTCAACTATCTCACCACCACCTCCTTCGACGGCGAGACAGCTGTCGCAGCTTTCCAGCGTCTCACCCGTACATCTGTCGCAGCGCTCCTCGATCTGTATCGCATACCCCTAGCGTTTACGCGGGTTTGCGGGCGATTGCTTCAGTGGCATGAATGCTGCCTAAACCCCTCTGACGGTGACCCGAGCATGCAGGCGCCGCATTCAACCAGGACCAATCAACAGCATCACCTAGGAGGGGAATATGACAAGAACTGGACGCAAGTCGCTGAACAGCACAGCCTTTACCCAAGCGCGCAAACTGACGGCTGGCGCTGCCGCCGTCGCCGCACTCTGTGTGATGTCGACGCCCGCGATGGCCGACATCATCATCGGCGAGTTCGGTGGTACCAAGCTGTCGATGTTCGGCATCATCGACGTCGGCATGCTCTACAACAGTGACGCCAACGCATCCGGCGACAGCAAGACGTCGATGGAAACCAGCGGCCTGCGTCAGACGGTCATCGGCTTCAAGGGCGAGCGCGAGCTCGACGTGAACCTGACCGCCTTCTTCAACCTCGAATCGCACTTCGACACCAACAACGGTTTCCTGCACGGCACCGGCGACGCGTCGGGCACCGGCCCCGGCGGCATCAACACCCCGCTGTTCCGTCGTCAGGCCAACCTGGGTGTGCGTGGCGATTGGGGTAGCCTGACCCTCGGCCGCCAGTACGGCCCGGCACTGCTGGCCCATATCGGCACCGAACCGCGTGCGTTCAAGGAGCAGTTCTCCAACCTGTACGCCTGGGCCTACGGCCAGCTGTTCACGACCTTCAACCCGAACAACGGCAGCGGCCGCAACACGAACAACGACGTCGGCATTTTCATGAACAATGCCGTGCAATACCGCAATACCTGGGGTCCGATGACTGTCGGTGTGCTGTATTCCTTCGGTGGTCAGGCCGGCGACTTCAAGGACAACAGCGCCTACGCGCTGGGTCTGACCTACAACGGTCCGATCACGCTGTCCGGCTCCTACCAGGCCTTCCACGACGAGCAGTCCGGCAAGAAGGTGGTCGATCACACCTCGCTCGGCTTCGCCATTCCGTTCGGCGACTTCACCTGGAAGAACAACTGGATGAACGCCAAGAACGACAACTCTGCAGGCCTGCAGCAGTTCGACGTGAATGGCTTCGGTACCGGCCTGGACTGGAAGTGGCACCCGAAGAACTCGGCCACGCTGGCGTTCTATCTGAACAAGGACGACGCCAACAAGACCGACGAAACCAAGTTCATCGTGATCAGCAATGACTACCAGTGGCGCCCCGATACCACGCTGTACGTCCAGGCTGCCTTCGCCGACGCCGATCCGGGTGCGACGCTCCGCACCAGCATCGTGGCGGCAGGCGTGACGCCGGGCGAGAAGAGCACCCTGCTCAACGTCGGCCTGAACTTCATGTTCTGATTCGCTTTGCAGCACCGGCAGTACCGCGGAGGGAGGTCGCAGCCTCCTTCCGACGGAAAAACATAATGGAGACCTGATTGATGAACCCGATTAGCAAGCCGCTCCGTGTCGGCGCGCTGGCTTCCGCCATTGCCGCCGTATCGACCCTCTCCTTTTTCGCTCCGCAAGCCGCCGCACAGAGCGGGCCGGGGTTCGAAGACCCGAACAACTGGCCGCAGTACCACCGCACGAGCAATGCTTGGCGCTTCAGCCCGCTGAACCAGATCAACCGTGACAACGTGAAGAAGCTCAAGGTGGCGTGGATCCACCAGCCGGGCACCATCACGCACGGTCTGCAGGCCACGCCCATCGTGATCGACGGTGTCATGTACTCGATCTCGGCCAACAACAATGTGTGGGCCATCGACGCCGCCACCGGCAAGACCATCTGGCAATACGCACCCAAGCTCGACAAGATCGTCGACCAGGTGTTCTACGGCGCCGCCAGCCGCGGCGTGACCGTGGGCCGTGGCAAGGTGTACGTCGGCACGCTGGACGGCCGCTTCATCGCGCTCGACCAGAAGACGGGCAAGGAAGTGTGGTCAACCCAGCTAACCGATCCGAAGAACCAGTACGGCGCGCTGTTCTCGGCACCGCCGCAGCTGGCTGGCAACGTGCTGTTCGGTGGCACCACCGGCGGCGACCAGCCGATCTCGGGCAAGATCTACGCGGTCAATGCCGACACCGGCAAGCCGGTGTGGACCTTCGACGTGATCAAGAACGATCCGAAGAGCTGGCCGGGCGACAGCGGCAAGGTCGGCGGCGGCAGCGCCTGGATGCCGGGCACCTACGACGCCAAGACCGACACCATCTACATCGGTACGTCGAACGCCGCACCCGACTACTACAACTACGACCGCAAGGGCGACAACCTCTACACCGCGACGCTGCTGGCACTCGATCCGAAGACCGGCAAGGTGAAGTGGCATCGTCAGGAAGTGCCGAACGATTCGTGGGACTACGACTCTGCGTACGAAGCGCTGGTGGTGCAGAAGGACGGCAAGGACGTCATCGTGCACCTGAACAAGGGCGGCTTCGTGTTCGTGATGGACAAGAAGGACGGCAAGCTCGAAAACGTGTGGCAGTTCGCCGAGAACGTGAACTGGGTCAAGGGCATCGACCCGAAGACCGGTGCGCTGATCGATCCGATCTATCCGGAAGTCGACAAGGTGAAAACCTTCTGTCCGAACCTGCTGGGTGCGCGCAGCTGGAACCACGGTGCTTACAACCCGGGTACCGGCCTGTGGTACTCGCACGCGATGGAGGTGTGCAACGAAGTGGTCGCCGGCAAGGACGATCCGGACAACCTGAAGGCGGTGTCGTCGCTGTCGCTGGGCATCGAGTCGATCAAGCTGGTGCCGCCGCCGGGCAGCAAGCCGCACGGTCGCCTGGACGCGCGTGACCCGATCACCGGCAAGCGCAAGTGGTCGATCAAGTACGACCTGCCGCCGCTGTCGTCCGTGCTGACCACCGCCGGTGGCCTGGTGTTCACCGGCGACATGGAAGGCAAGATCTATGGCTATGACGCCGACACCGGCAAGGAGCTGTGGACCTTCAACGCCGGCTCCGGCCTGCGTGGCGGCCCGGTGAGTTACTCGGTCAAGGGCAAGCAGTACATCGTGTTCCCGACCGGTCTCGGTTCGCATGCGCCGGGCTTCCTGGCCGGTGCATTCCCGCAGATCAAGGATCTGCCGGGCGGTGCTGCGCTGGTGGCCTTCACGCTGGAGTGATTGAGTAAGTGCGTCGCCCACCCCGTCGTGCGGACACACGACGGGGTGCTGTAAGTCTCCTCATTTACAGGCGGTAACGGGAGTGACCGCCTGTCTTTTTTTGTGCAGACTCTGCATGCCCAGATTCAACCCTTTCGCCGTCCGGCGCGTTGAGCCAGCAGAAAGCTTCGAGCCGATGGGGCATACCGGTCTACGGGCCGGTGGGTTGAATGTGTGCATCAAGATCAGAACCATTGTTTCAACCGGGCAGGAAAGCAGAACCATGACTACACGCACGTTCAGCGGCACGACCCGTGCCTCCTCTGTCACCGCCGGTCTCCGGGCGCTCGTCTTCGCCGGCAGCGCGCTCGTGCTGCAGGCCGTCAGCGCACCGGTGTTCGCCAATGCCGAAGGCGCTGCCGAAGCGCTGCCGCAACCGTCGTTCGCGCTGACCGACCCCGACCGCATCGCCGCCGGCAAGAAGCGTTTCAACAAGACCTGTGCCGGCTACTGCCATGGCTCCGAAGGCGTCGGTGGCCGGGCACCGGATTTCAAGGGACGCAAGGACCTGCCGGACGAAGAGGCGTTCAAGACCATCTTCCACGGCCGTCGCGGCTCGGACATCATGCCGCCCTGGGGCCAGGCCTTCTCGCCGGACCAGATCTGGGAACTGGTCGCCTACATCAAATTCCTCGGCACGCAGTAATCGCCAGCGTTCCACGGCACTCGAGAACGTCCGGTAGCTGTCGCTGAATCGGTGGGCGGTCTTCCGGCAGCGACAGTGCTCGGCATCCAGGACCGCGGCCCGCACGCGCCGCGTCGCGGCCAAGGCCGCTCCCTCGAGGATCGCTCCCTGTTCGCCGCCGGAGCCTGGTTTGGTGGGAGCGAGCTTGCTCGCGATCGCAGCCGGGATCGAAGCCGGCGGTCCGCAATCGCCGCGTCGCGGCCAAGGCCGCTCCTAAAGGAGTATGTCCGCCAAGTCGGACTTCATGTGGGTGCGGTCCTCTGACGCCTGAAGCAGTGAGGCCTTACTCACCCGGGTGCAAAAGAAAAGGGGCGCCTGATGCGCCCCTTTTCTCGTCCATGCTGCGGGCTCAGCCGTTTTCGACCATCCGCTCCTCGCCGTCAAGGTAGTTCGGCGCGACGATGCGCAGCCGTGCCATCTTGCGGTAGAAGGTGGCGCGCGACATGCCCAGCTGGCGCGCGGTTTCGGTCACGCGCCAGTGGTTGCGGCGGAGCGCGTCGAGCATCTTCTGGCGCAGTTGCATGCAGGCTTCGTTGAGCGGCTCGCCGTCGCGCAGTTCGCACGGGTCGGGTGCTGCGCCGCCGATGCTGCGCGGTGCGGCGGACTGCGGTGATGCCGCGGCCGGGGCCTGCTGTTGTGCCGGTTGCGGAATCTGCTGCAGCGGCGGCGCTGCCAGCGCAGCGCGCGGGCTGTGGTTGCCGGTGCGCAGTTCCTGCGGGAAGTGCTCGATGGTGACTTGCGTGCCGTCGGCGATCGCACAGGCGTAGCGTATCGCGTGGCGCAGCTGGCGGATGTTGCCCGGCCAGTCGTAGCTGAGCAGGCGCGTCATCGTCTCTTCCGGGATGCGCAGCTCCTCGCGGCCCATCGCGGCGCACTCCTCGCGCAGCACCAGCTGGATCAGCTCGCGCTTGTCTTCGCGGTTGCGCAGCGGCGGCAGCGTGAAGCTGGCGCCGTTGAGGCGGTAGAACAGATCCTCGCGGAAACGTCCCTGGCGCACCAGTTCCGGCAGGTCCTGGTGGGTGGCGCAGACCACGTGCAGATTCACCGGCGTCGGCTGTTCGGCGCCCAGCGGCACCACCTCGCCCTCGGCCAGCACGCGCAGCAGGCGGCTCTGCAACGACAGCGGCATGTCACCGATCTCGTCGAGGAAGAGCGTGCCGCCGTCCGACTGCAGGATCTTGCCCTTGGCACCCTTGCTGCGGGCGCCGGTGAAGGCGCCGTCGCGATAGCCGAACAGTTCGCTCTCGATCAGGCTTTCCGGAATCGCCGCGCAGTTCAGCGCGACGAAGGGCTGCTTGGCGCGATCGCTGAAGTCGTGGATGGCGCGCGCGAACGCTTCCTTGCCGGTACCGGTCTCGCCGAGCAGCATGACCGGGATGTCTCGGTTGGCCACCTTGACCGCACAGGCAACGTTGGCCTTGACCCGCGGATCGCCCAGCGCCAGGTGACGGAAGCCGCGTGGCGCGGTCACGTCGTCGGCGGTGATGACCGGTTTGGCCTGCGTGACCTGGGCCAGCGAGCGCGCGTTCGGCGCACGCAGCACGGCGAACAGGCGACGGCCGGTGGCCATCATGCGCAGCGGGAAGGGCGTGCCCGGGCTGGCGTGCGCCGACACCATGATGTCGCTGGCGGTGCACTCGAACAGGTCGTGCAGGAACTCGGCACGGCGCCCGTTGTGGTTGATCAGTTCCATGCGGGCGCGGCGGTTGCCGCCGACGATGCGGCCGTCGTCGTCGAAGGCGATCAGGTAGTCGGTCTCGACCGGCATGAACTCGGCGACCTGGCCCAGTTGCAGCGTCCAGTAGGTGCGCAGGCTGTAGTGCGCGTAGGCGTCCTCGATCAGGCGTGCCTTTTCGCACACCATGCGGAACACCAGCAGCTGGCTTTCGCGCGCGTCCGGCGAGTAGAGCGCCGAGGCATCCAGTACGGCGATCGGCTCGTCCTGCAGTCCGAGTATCGGTGCCGAGCTGCAGGTGAATTGCGTGTTGTGGGACCGGAAGTGTTCACCACGGTGGACCAGCGTGGGCTGACGGTCGGCCAGCGTGGTGCCGACGCCGCAGGTGCCCTCGTGCTCTTCCGCCCAGCAGGTGCCGTTGCGGAAACCTTCGTCCTTGAATTCCTTCTCCAGCGACGGCACCGTGCGGTAATCGACGGTGACGCCGGTGGCGTCGGTCAGCAGCACGCAGTAGTTGGCCGGCAGCAGTTCGTGATGCAGCCGCTCCACGCCTTCGCGGGCGATGCGCATGAAGGTTTCGATGCGGTCGCGGTGCTCGCGCAGTTCGTACGCCGTGACGACCTTCGGTACCGACGACAGTCCGGGGTCGATGGAGTGCTTGTTGAGCGACCTGCGCCAGGAGCGCGCGAGGCGCTCGTAAGTCGGGTCGGTCTGTGCCGGGCGCGATCGTCCTTCGACGATGTTCATGACGCGTCCGACATGATCGGCGATTTCTCGACCGTGTCTCATGTCCGTCTCCTCCGTGGTGGACCTTCGACCCCCCCGTCGCCGGCTTCCGCGGTGCGCGGGAAGGTTTCCCTTTTTGTTGCATGAGGTTAGGCCCTGCGGCGCCTGAAAGCAACGCGACGAATGTCTCCTAAAGCTGAGACAGCTGTCTCAGTGCGCCGGATGTCCGGCGTCTCACGTGCTGACGGCTGACGGTCGTGCGACGGACCCGTATGACGAAGTGCGCGGCAGACTGCTTACGAATCATCGGCTTGCCACCGGAACGCCGATCTCCGGGCCGGCGCTGGCACGACAGATGCAATGAGGGCTCAAACCTCGTTCAGGAGTCGCATCGTCGTGTCGCCCAGTTCTTCCCACCCGGTCAGCGTCGGCATCATCGCCAACCCGGCATCGGGCAGGGACATCCGTCGTCTGACCTCACGCGCTTCGGTGTTCCCGAACGCGGAGAAGGCCAGCATGATCGTTCGCGCCATCGCCGGCCTCGAAGCGGCAGGTGTGGACCACGTGCTGCTCATGCCGGACAAGGGCTCGATCTCCGGTCTGGTGTATCGCGCGCTCGGCCTCGATGGCCGGTCGACCGAGGGCCAGCGCGTGCGCTTCCTCGACATGACCGTGTCCGAGTCGATCGATGACACGCTGCACGCCACCGAGGCGATGCGCGCCGCGGGCGTGTCCGCGATCATCGTGCTGGGCGGCGACGGTACGCATCGTGCGGTCGCCAAGCGCTGCGGCCAGGTGCCGCTGCTGGCGCTGTCGACCGGTACCAACAACGCATTCCCGGAAATGCGCGAGGCCACCGTGGCCGGGCTGGCTACCGGCCTGATCGCCACCGGCGCGGTGCCGGCCACGGCCGGCCTGCGCCGCAACAAGCTGCTGCGCGTGCGCTGCGACGACCGCGACGACATCGCGCTGGTCGACGCCTGCTTCACCGGCCATGAATACGTGGGCTCGCGCGCCGTCTGGGACAGTGCGCTGGTGGAGGAACTGTTCGTCACCTTCGCCGCCGCCGACGGCATCGGCCTGTCGGCCATCGCCGGCCAGCTCGAACCGGTCACGCGTGCCGCGCCGCATGGCCTGCACGTGCGCTGTGCGCCGACCGGCGAAACGCCGCGCCGCGTGCATGCGGCGATCGCACCCGGTCTGGTGGCCGAGGTCGGGGTGCGCAACTACGCGCATCTGTCACCACACGAGCCGGTGGTGCTGAGCGGTCGCAGCGGAACCATCGCGCTCGATGGCGAGCGCGAGATCGAGTTCCACACCGGCAGCCGCATCGAGATCAGTCTCGACCTGAACGGCCCGCAGACCATCGATGTCGCCGCCACGCTCACCCATGCCGCGCAGCACCGCCTGCTGCGCCACTACGCGGGAGGTGCCGCATGACGCACGCCCGCCCGTCCATCGATCTCCATGGAGCCGGCGCCAACGGCGGCGCCGCGCTCCGCCCCAGGCTCGATCAGCCATCCGCCCGCAGCTGCCGGAGAACCGCGGGTATTTCTGTCCACAACAAAGAGGAGCACTCATGACCAGTCCTTTGAACAGGGAAGCCCTTCTGCAGGCTTACCGGACCATGCGCGTCATTCGCGATTTCGAAGAGCGCGTGCACGTCGATTTCGCCACCGGCGAAATCCCCGGCTTCGTCCATCTGTATGCAGGTGAGGAAGCTTCGGCGACCGGTATCTGCATGCACCTCAACCGCAAGGACTACATCGCCTCGACCCACCGCGGTCACGGTCACTGCATCGCCAAGGGCGTCGATCCCGTCGGCATGATGGCGGAGATCTGGGGCAAGGCCACCGGCACCTGCAAGGGCAAGGGCGGCTCGATGCACATTGCCGACCTCGAGGTGGGCATGCTCGGCGCCAACGGTATCGTCGGCGGCGGCGGCCCGCTGATCTGCGGTACCGCACTCGCGTCCAAGATCCGTGGCGAGAACAACGTCGGTGTGTGCTTCTTCGGTGACGGCGCGTCCAACCAGGGCACCATTTTCGAAGCGATGAACCTCGCTTCGGTGTGGAAGCTGCCGGTCATTTTCGTGGCCGAGAACAACGGCTACGCCGAAGCGACCTCCAGCACCTTCTCGGTGGCTGTCGAGAACATCGCCGACCGCGCCAGCGCCTTCGGCATGCCGGGCGTCATCGTCGATGGCTTCGATTTCTTCGCGGTGTACGAAGCGGCCGGCGAGGCGATCAAGCGCGCCCGCGAGGGCGGTGGCCCGACCCTGCTCGAAGTGAAGCTGTCGCGCTACTACGGCCACTTCGAAGGCGACCAGCAGACCTACCGCGCACCGGGCGAAGTGCAGAAGCTGCGCGAAACGAAGGACTGCCTGATGCAGTTCGCCAAGCGCGTGACTTCGCGCGGCGAACTGACCATGGCCGACATCGAAGCGATCGACCGCGAGGTGAAGGCGATGATCGACGACTCGGTGGTGAAGGCGAAGTCGGATCCGCTGCCGCCGCCCGAGGCCCTGATGGCCGACGTCTACATCTCGTACTGAACCCGCGCCATACGCCGACAGGAGAAAACAGAATGGCAAGAAAGATCACTTACCAGCAGGCCATCAACGAGGCGCTGGATCAGGAAATG
>JAVEVQ010000088.1:0-9148 GCA_034004945.1 Methyloversatilis sp.
GAGTGGTCGCCGATGCGCTCGATCGCCTTGGCAATGAACAGCAGGTCGAGGCCGCAGGAGATCGTGCGCGGGTCTTCCATCATGAAGGTGATGAGCTGACGCATGATGGACTTGAATTCGGCGTCCACCTGCTTGTCCTGACGCACCACCTCGGTGGCGCTGGTGATGTCCATGCGCGCCAGCGCGTCCAGCGTGCGGCGCAGCATGTCCACCGCCATCGAAGCCGCGTGGCGCAGTTCGACGCGCGGCACGAAGATGGCATCGGACTCGAGGATGTGACGTCCCATCTTGGCGATCTTCTTCGCTTCGTCGCCGATGCGTTCAAGGTCGGTGATGGTCTTGACCACCGACATCACGACGCGCAGGTCGCTGGCAGCAGGCTGGCGCTTGGCGATCAGGTGATTGCAGGCGTCGTCCAGCTCGATCTCCATCGCATTGACCTTCTTGTCGTTGGCGATCACTTCTTCGAGCAGCGGCAGATTGCGCTCGATCACGCCGCGCATTGCGTGCTCGATCTGCTGTTCGATCAGGCCGCCCATCTGCAGCAACCCGGTGCGCACGCTTTCGAGCTCGGCGTCGTAGCGTTTGGAAATGTGTTCGCTCATGGCGTCAGGTCCTGAAGATGTTGGGTGTTCGACCCGTTACGGGCGGTGATGTTCAGGCGTGCAGCGTGCGCACGCCGTCGGCCGACGACACCAGCGCAATGTCGGCGCGTCGGCGGGCGAACAGCCCGTTGGTCACCGTGCCGGTCAGGTGGTCGAGTTCGCTCTCGAACAGCGCCGGTTCGGCGATCTTCAGTCCTGCAACGTCGAGGATGAGGTTTCCGTTGTCGGTGACGAAGCCTTCACGCAGCTTCGGCACACCGCCGAGTTTGGCCAGTTCGCGGGCGACCAGACCGAGCGCCATCGGGATGACCTCGATCGGCAGCGGGAAGCGCCCCAGCATGTCGACGCACTTGGAGCTGTCGGCGATGCAGACGAAACAGTCGGACGCCGCGGCGACGATCTTCTCCCGCGTCAGCGCGCCACCACCACCCTTGATCAGGTTGAGGCCGGGGTCGATCTCGTCGGCGCCGTCGACATAGACCGGGATGCGGCGGCCGGAGGCGATCGCCTCGTCCAGCGTCAGCACCGTGATGCCGTGACCGCGCAGGCGGGCGGCGGACGCCTCCGAACTGGCGATGGCGCCGGCGATCTCGATCTTCTCGGCGGCGAGCAGGTCGATGAAATGGTTGGCGGTGGAGCCCGTCCCCACGCCGAGCAGATCGCCCTGTATGACATGGGGCAGGGCGGCGCGGGCGACGGCAATCTTCAGTTCATCGGCGGTCATCGAACGGAGTCCTCGGTATTCAGGCGGCCTTGCCATCGTCGTGGATGAAGGCCTTGTACGCAAGATGCGGGATCAGCAGGTGCAAGGGCATTCTAAGCCAGTGGCTGCGCGCGTAGAGGATCTGCCGGCGCGCGCGGCGCCAGGGCGAATCGCTGCTCGGGTGCAGCGGATACATCGAGGCGTCGATGAGGTGATCGGTCAGCGCACCGGTCGGTCGGGCCGCCAGTCGCGTGCGGCACTCGGTCGCGACGGCGTCGGGAATGTCGGTGCCGAAGATGCGCTGCGCGAAACGCAGCGCCAGCAGCACCGGGTATTCGAGCTGCTGCGCGCGCGCGCGCGGCAGCAGCGCGGTCCAGAATCCGGGCTCCGGTGAAAACTCGACCAGCAGGCAATGCAGGTCGTAGAGGTCGCGCAGGCCCTTCTGCAATTCGCCGAAGAACAGGTGGCAGGCCGAGTGCATCACCATGTCGGCCGGCGACAGCACGCGGAACACGTCCGGGCAGTGCGGCAGCGCGACCGCTCGCGCGTCGGCGATCAGCTGTGCCGCGTCGGGAATGTGGCCCGAGGTCGGCGGCACGATGGTGTGGTGCAGGTCGATCACGGTGCCGCGCGTCATGTGCTCGATCGGCGGCAGTTCGTGCATCCACTCGCGGTAATAGCGCTGGTCGTAGGAATTCAGGTGGGTCGGGCGCCAGCCGCAGCGGAACAGGGCGCCCTCGGCGCGCTCGATGACGCCCTTGGCCACCATCAGATCGATGTCGTTGAACAGGCGCGAGCGCCCTGCGCGCAGGCCGGCAGCCGCATACGCGGCGCCCTTGAGCAGCAGTACCGGCTGGTCGAGCGACTGCAGCGCGTCGCCGATCACCGCGAGTTCCTGCAGCAGCGAATCGCGGTGCAGTGCAGCGATGCGCAGCGCGGCATCGAGATGGAAGCACACCTGCGATGGCGTGCTTTCGAGGCGCCCGGCGTCGCGCAGCCGCTCGGCCAGTTGCCCGAGCAGATCGCTGGTGCGCGCCTGCCCGATCAGGGCTTCCCAGTCGCGCGCGTCGAAGCGTTCGGTGAATTCGGGTGTGGCGAGCGCTCTCGCCAGGTGGGTGTCCGTCTGTCGGCTCATATTCCGGTCGGGGCGCAGCGGCCGGCAATGCCGGCCCGCCTCAGGCGCTGCGCGTGCAGATCGTTTCGAGTGCCGGCACGATCTGGTCGAGCGAGCCGTAGCGCGCAGTGTAACCGTCGCAGGCATCGACCAGACGGCCCATCGCCGCGAAGCCGTTGACGCCGAGCCGCGGATAGTTGAAGGAATTGCCTACGAGCTGCATGAAGGTGTGCGCCTTGCCGTTCGCCTCGATGTCCAGTGCATGGCCGGCAGCGAACTGCGGGAACAGTATCCAGCGCGGCTGCACCGGGGTCAGCGCCGCCTCGACACTGGCGCGCGGCGCACGCATGTGCGCCACCGTGCCCTTGGCGGTGTCGTGGGCGATCGGTCCGATCACCGGCTCACCCGGCAACTGACGGACGATGTCTATCGACTGGTTCTTCAGGCTGACCGGTCGCGGCAGCGGCATCAACAGACCGTCGTCGAGGCCGATCATCGCCAGTTCGTCCGACAGCAGGCGCCAGCCGCGCAGCGCCAGTGCCGCGCACAGCGTGCTTTTGCCGGAGCCGGGCGGGGCGGCCATGATGAGGCCGAGTCCGTCGCGCTCGAGCACGGCGGCATGGATGATCAGATAGTGCTGGGCGTGGTTGGTGAATACCCAGTTCAGCCCCCATTCGAGCATGGCCACCGCCTGACTGCCGGGCAGCGGCTTGAAGGGCTGCATGCCCTCGAAGCGGAAGATGGCCTGCGGGCGCAGGTAGCGGCGCAGTCCGCTGCTGCGCACCTCGACCGGGTAGTCGCAGAAATCGTCCGCCGTCGCGACCGGGTAGTCGGCGTACAGCGCCTGCAATCCGTCGGCGACCGAATCGAAATTGGAGCGTATGCCGGCAACGAACCGGCCGAGCTGCAGCCGCAGCCCGTCGGGGCTGTGCAGTCGCTGACGCAGTTCCGATGGCGTCAGCGTGGACAGGTGGGGGCGTTGCGACACAGGGGGCTCAGTCTGCCGCACGCACGATGCCGTATCGTGCGAGTGCGTCCAGCAGTTCGGGAAGCGGCAGGTCGTCGTCGGCCGGCTGCAGCGCCGCCAGCACCGAGGCTTCAGCCGGACCGGCCTTCAGTCGGGCGACGATGATGCCTGCTCCGGGGGCGAGCAGGGTGGTGGTGGTCGTTCGCGCGTTGTAGAGCACCGCGCCGTCCGGCCAGTTCAGTACCGACATGGCCTCCGGCGTCACCAGAGACCACAGTGCCGCGGTCACCTGACGATCAGCCGTTCTGGCCTTCGCACCACACGCCGGAGGTATAGACGTCGACCTTCGTGATGAAGGATTCGAGTGCGGGCACGCCGCCGCTGAAGGCGGTCTGGAAGGCGGCGATCACCGCTTCCGGCGACTGCATGCCGATCACCGGATAGCGGTTGCCGTAGTACTGAGCGTTGAGCAGTGCGGCCACGGCGTGGAAGGCGCAGGTCTTCATATTGTTGACCTTGTTGGTCGGACACCAGCCGCCGCTCATGGACTTGTCGTAGATCACGCCCGACTTGTCGATCGCCTCGCGCAGCGTTTCGTTGTTCCGGGGCTTGAAAAAGGACACACCGAACACGCTGTTGAAGTACTGGCCCTGCGCGTAAATGAAGGGGATCAGATCCGGGTTCTGCCAGATCTTCTTGCCGTTCTTGTTGCCCCAGAAGCCGGGGCTGCAGCCGCAGGGGCGCGGCGCGCCGTCACGCGACAGATTGCCGGACGCGATTTCCGAGCCGGTGCAGGTTCCCCAGGTGCCGGTGCCGAAAGCGGAACGGCTCGCCACCGACAGCAGCACACCTGCGCCCGCTGCCCCGCCGCGGGTCAGACGCCGCCGCGCGGCGTCCACTTGCTCGGTCTGCGGGGTGGGGACTGCGTCGGTCTGACTGTTCTTGTCGAGCTCATTCATTTGATTTCACCGATAAGGCACGTTGCCGCAGATGTTAGCGCGCTTGTCCGAAATGGCGCGCCGACTTGATCACGGCGACCGGAGGATGCGCAGCTTGCGTCAGGCGATCGTTGGATACCCAGTCATTAGCAAGAAGCGGACCGCTTGCGATTTTTTCATGCAAGTAAATGATTGGGAATGTGTTTTCAGATTTTTTCAATCATTCCGCAGGGGCTTGCGAGGGGGACTGTAAATTTCGCCGACGGCCGCTGCCGGGCAGGCTGCGAGGCCTGCCCGGCAGCGGGTCGAACACGTCCGGCGGCGTCAGCGGCGTGCCGGCGGCAGGTCGGTGCAACTGCCCTCGGCGACCTCTGCGGCGAGGCCGATCGACTCGCCCAGCGTCGGGTGCGGATGGATGGTGTGGCCGATGTCGACCGCGTCGGCGCCCATTTCGATGGCGAGCGCCACCTCGCCGATCATGTCGCCGGCCGAAGTGCCGACGATGCCGCCGCCGACGACGCGGTGGGTTTCCGCGTCGAAGATGAGCTTGGTGAAACCCTCATCCCGACCGTTGGCGATGGCCCGTCCGCTGGCCGCCCACGGGAATTTGCCGACGGTCACCTTGCGGCCCTGGGCCTTGGCTTCGTCCTCGGTCAGGCCGACCCAGGCGACTTCCGGGTCGGTATAGGCGACCGACGGAATCACCGTGGCGTCGAAGTGGCGCTTGTGGCCGGCGATCACTTCCGCCGCGACGTGACCCTCGTGCACCGCCTTGTGCGCCAGCATGGGCTGACCGACGATGTCGCCGATGGCGTGGATGTGCGCGACGTTGGTCCGCATCTGGCTGTCGACCGGAATGAAGCCGCGCTCGTCCGCGCGCAGGCCGGCTGCTTCCGCGTTCAGCTTGCGGCCGTTCGGCGAGCGACCGACGGCGACCAGCACGCGGTCGTAGGTCTGCGGCCCGGCCGGCGCCTTCGCCCCCTCGAAACTCACCTTGATGCCATCGGCGGTCGCTTCCGCTCCCGTCACCCGGGTGTTCAGCATGACGGCGTCGAAGCGGTGGGCGTTCCTCTTCTCCCACACCTTGGCGAGGTCGCGGTCTGCGCCCTGCATCAGGCCACCGGTCATTTCGACCACGTCGATGCGGGCGCCCAGCGTGGAATAGACGGTCGCCATTTCCAGCCCGATGATGCCGCCGCCGATCACCAGCATGCGTTTCGGGATGTCGGCCAGCAGCAGTGCGCCGGTTGAGTCGACGACGCGCGGGTCGTCCGGCATGAAGGGCAGCTTCACCGCCTGGCTGCCGGCGGCGACGATGCAGTGGCCGAACTTCAGCACTTTCTTCTCGCCGGTTTCCGCCTTGCCGTCGCCGGTGGTCAGTGCGATCTCGACATGATTCGGATCGACGAAGCGGGCGGTGCCGCGCAACACTTTCACCTTGCGTGCCTTGGCCATGCCGGCCAGGCCGCCGGTCAACTTGCCGACCACCTTGTCTTTCCAGCCGCGCAATGCGCCGATGTCCACCTCGCGTGCACCGAACTTGATGCCGTGCGCTGCCAGCGCCTCGGCTTCGTCCGCCACGGCGGCGACGTGCAGCAGTGCCTTGGACGGAATGCAGCCGACGTTCAGGCAGACGCCGCCCAGCGTGGCGTAGCGCTCGACGATGACCACGTCCAGACCAAGGTCGGCGGCGCGGAAGGCGGCCGAGTAGCCGCCGGGGCCGCCGCCGATCACCAGCACGGCGCAGCTTTCATCGACCTTGGCGGGGGCACTGCCGGTGGCCGGGGTGGGCGCAGGGGCGACGGCCGATCGCGGCGGGGGCGCCGCTCCCACGGGTGCCGCTTCGGCTGCGCCGGCGGCTTCCATCGTCAGTACGACGCTGCCTTCCGACACGCGGTCGCCCACCTTCACCCGCAGCTCGACGATGCGGCCGGCCTGCGGCGCGGGGATGTCCATCGTGGCCTTGTCCGACTCCAGCGACATCAGCGGCGCGTCGGCCTCGACCGTGTCGCCCGGCTTCACCATGATTTCGATGACGGGTACGTCCGTGAAGTCGCCGATGTCGGGGATTTTTACAGTCAGTGTGCTCATGTTTCGCTCCCTCACATCAGCACGCGACGCATGTCGGCCAGCAGCGCGGCGACATGGGCATTGAAGCGGGTGGCCGCAGCGCCGTCGATCACGCGGTGATCGGCGGTCAGCGACAGCGGCAGGATGAGCCGCGGCTGGAAGGCCGAGCCGTCCCATACCGGCTTCATCGTGCTGCGGCTGACGCCGAGGATGGCGACCTCCGGCGCATTGATGATGGGCGCGAAGCCGGTGCCGCCCAGACCGCCGACGCTGGATATCGTGAAGCAGGCGCCCTGCATTTCCGCCGCCGACAGCTTGCCGTCGCGCGCCTTGGCCGCCAGTTCGCCGCATTCGGCGGCAAGCTGCGCCACGCCCTTTCTATCGGCGTCGCGGATGACCGGCACCACCAGCCCGCCCGGCGTATCGGCGGCGAAACCGATGTGGCAGTACTGCTTCATGATCAGCGCCGGCTCGTCCGCCTGCAGGTCGATCGAACTGTTGAACTCGGGGAATTTCTTCAGCGCCGCGCACACCGCCCTGATGATGAAGGCCAGCATCGTGAGCTTGACGCCGGCCTTGGCCTGTTCCGTGTTGATCTGCTGGCGGAAGGCTTCGAGCTCGGTCACGTCCGCCTCTTCGTGATAGGTGACCGCCGGAATCATCACCCAGTTGCGCGCGAGATTGGCCGCCGACAGCTTGCGGATGCGCGACAGCGGCTTGCGTTCGATGTTGCCGAACTTGGTGAAATCGACCTTGGGCCAGGGCAGCAGGTCGAGGCCACCGCCACCGCCGCCGGTCGCCGCCTGCGCGGTGGCCGGCGCCTGCAGCGCGCCCTTGACGAAGGCGTTGATGTCTTCGCGCGTGATGCGGCCCTTCGGTCCGCTGGCTTTCACGCGGGCGAGATCAACGCCCAGTTCGCGCGCATAGGCGCGCATCGACGGACTGGCGTGCGCCTTCTTGCCGCCCACCAGCTCGGCCGCGATGTCGGCGGCGCTGGGCAGCGCGACTGCGCCGGCGGCCGGCGTGTAGTCACCGCGCGCCGACTGGGCGGTCGGAGCAGGAGCGGCGCCGACGGCGACCGCAGCGGCGACCGCAGCGGCGACCGGTGCGGCGACCGGTGCGGCGGCGGGAGCGGCTGCGGCTGGGGCGGGCGTCGGGATGGCCGCAGCAGGCGCCGGTGCGGCAGGCGCGGCAGCTGCGGCGGGCGCTTCGCCCACTTCCATCGTGCCGATCACGCTGCCCTGCGACACGCGGTCGCCGACCTTGACCGTGATCTGGCCGATGACGCCGGCGTGCGGCGCCGGAATGTCCATCGTCGCCTTGTCCGATTCGAGTGACACCAGCGGCGCGTCGGCTTCGACGCGGTCACCGGGTTTGACCATCACTTCGATGACGGGGACATCGGAGAAGTCGCCGATGTCGGGTACTTCGATATTGATCGTGCTCATTCAAGCCTCGCATTCGATGCGGCCGCGCACAGCGCGACCGGGGCGTGGGTGTTGAAGGCCGACCGCCAAACGGCGCCGACCGCTCCGGTCGCCGCAGATGAAGATCGTGAGATGTCTTCATCCGCGTCGCCCGGCGTGTCGGCGTCGATCCGCGGTCCGCTTCTTCCGACTCAGACGTACAGCGGGTTCGGCTTGGTCACGTCCAGACCGTAGCGCGCGATGGCTTCCGCCACCTTGGCACGGTCCAGCGCACCGTCGTCGGCCAGCGCCTTCAGCGCCGCCACCGTCACCCAGTGTCTGTCCACCTCGAAATGCGAGCGCAGCGCCTCGCGCGTGTCCGAGCGGCCGAAGCCGTCGGTGCCCAGCACGACGTAGCGGCGCGGCACATAGGCGCGGATCTGTTCGGCGAACAGGCGCACGTAGTCGGTCGCCGCGATCACCGGGCCGCGCGTGTCGCGCAGGCAGTTCTCGACGTGCGAGGCGCGCGGCGTCTCCAGCGGGTTGAGCAGGTTCCAGCGCGCGCAGTCGGCGCCGTCGCGGGCCAGCTGCGTGAAGCTCGGGCAGGACCACAGGTCGGATTCCACGCCCCAGTCGTTCTTCAGCAGGTCGGCGGCGGCGATCACTTCGCGGAAGATGGTGCCGCTGCCGGTCAGCTGCACGCGCGGGCCGTTGGAGGCGGCGCCACGGTGGAACAGGTACATGCCCTTCAGGATGTCCGCCTCGGCGCCTTCCGGCATCGCCGGGTGCTCGTAGTTCTCGTTCATCACCGTCAGGTAATAGAACACGTCCTCCTGCTCGGCCATCATGCGGCGCAGGCCGTCCTGCACGATGACGGCGACTTCGTACGAGAAGGTCGGGTCATAGCTGATGCAGTTCGGTACTGCGCCCGACCACAGGTGCGAGTGGCCGTCCTCGTGCTGCAGGCCTTCGCCGTTCAGCGTGGTGCGGCCGGCGGTGCCGCCCACCAGGAAGCCGCGCGAGCGCTGGTCGCCGGCGGCCCAGATCAGGTCGCCGATCCGCTGGAAGCCGAACATCGAATAGAAGATGTAGATCGGTATCGTCGCCACGCCGTGCACCGAGTAGGCGGTGGCGGCGGCGATCCAGTCGCTCATGCCGCCGGCTTCGTTGATGCCTTCCTGCAGGATCTGGCCGGTCTTCGATTCCTTGTAGAACATGAGCTGGTCGGCGTCCTGCGGCACGTACTTCTGGCCTTCCTGGTTCCAGATGCCGATCTGGCGGAACATGCCTTCCATGCCGAAGGTGCGCGATTCGTCCGGCACGATGGGCACCACGCGCTTGCCGA
>JAVEVQ010000089.1:0-9112 GCA_034004945.1 Methyloversatilis sp.
GCCGCATGTCGTCCAGCGGCTGGCGGATGTCCAGCAGTTCGGCCGGTGCCTGACGGCCGGCGCGGACCTGGGCGCGCACCGCGTTCAGCGCGGCCATCATGCGCTGGTCCCAGCCGGCGTCCTCGCCAATCACATAGTGCAGGCGCGGCTGGTTGGCCAGCAGATCGGGCAGCTTCGCGTCCAGCTCGCCATATACGTGTGCCTCGTCGAAGCCGAATTTCTCGCGCGCCGCGTCAGGGCCGTGGCGCCAGCCGTCCCAGATCTCCCTTTCCTCGTTCTTCTCGCGGCAGAACAGGATGCTGCGCGGGCTGTCGCCGGCGACCAGCACCAGCACCGCTTCCGGTTCGGCGAAACCGGTCAGGTAATAGAAATAGCTGTCGTGGCGGTAGCCGTAGTGGGTGTCGCGGTTGCGCGTGCGTTCGGGGGCGGTGGCGATGACGGCCACGCCCGCTCCCATGCGTTCGATCAGGCGGGCGCGGCGTTCGGAATAGGGGTGCATGTCGTGTTCCGGCGTTCGTTCAGGACGTGAGTTTAGGGCCTCCGGCGCCGGAAACGTTCTGTTGCAGGCCGGCCGGGGCAGTTAAGGGCCGGTTAATCTTGAGCCGCGAGCATGCCTCCATCGAAAAGGAGGTAAGCGATGCCGCACACCGCCGCGCTGATTGCACTGACCCCGTTGCAGGCCCGTTCCGGAGGGAGCGCTTCGCTGCGCGCCTGCGTGATCGGGCTGCGCCTGCCGGACGACGAGGCGGAACCCGTCCTCGAAGTGGTCGGCCACGGACATCCGGCGCGGGTCTCGCTCGAACGCTTCATTGCCGGCTGCTTCTTCCGCAGCTACGGCGCGGTGATCCGGCATTTCGCCGACACCCTGCTGGGCGTGCGTGGTATCGACGGCCAGTGGCAGGCAGCGCTCGGCTATTCGCTGCCGGTGGCAAGGCCGCACGTGTTCGTCGAACAGTATCTGGACCAGCCGCTCGAACAGGCGCTGTCGGCGGTGCTGCGCGAGCCGGTTGCGCGTGCCTCGCTGGCCGAGGTCGGCAATATGGCGGCGACCTCCGCCGGCATGGGGCGGCAGCTGATCGCGCTGGCCACCCGCCACCTGTACGCGCGCGGTCTCGACTATGTGGTGTTCACCGCCACCCGCGCGCTGGCCAATTCCTTCGTCCGCCTCGGCATTCCCATCTTTCCGGTGGCAGCGGCCGATCCGGCGCGGCTGCACGACGGCGAGGAGGGCTGGGGCAGCTACTACCGCAACAGCCCGACCGTCATGGTCGGCCGCATCGTCAGCGGCCTGCACACCGTGGGCGAGCAGGCCGCATGAGCGGCGAACAGCTGTCGCCCTCGCTCGCCGGCTGCGACGGCGTGCTCGACGCCGCTGTGGTGGCTGCGCGTGTCGACGCACTGGCGCGCGAACTGCGCGCGCACGATGGCGAAGTCGTTGCTCTGCTCGCCGACAACGGCCCGGACTGGCTGCTGGCCGACCGCACGGTGCGCATGGCCGGCCGCGTGCTGCTGCCGCTGCCCACCTTCTTCACCGACGCCCAGTGCCGGCACGCGCTCGACGCGGCCGGTGCGCGCCTGCTGCTCACCGACGACGCGGCGCGCGCCGCCGCACTGGGCGCCGAACGTGTCGCAACGGTGGCGGCAGGAACGCTGTCGTTGTTCGGCCGCGGCAAGGTGGCGGCGGCGCTGCCGCCCGGTACCGCCAAGATCACCTTCACCTCGGGCACCACCGGACAGCCCAAGGGCGTGTGCCTGAGCACGGAACAACTGTCGGCGGTCAGCCGGTCGGTTGCCGATATCGCGTGCGAGCTCGGTATCCGCCGCCACCTGTGCATGCTGCCGCAGGCCGTGCTGCTGGAGAACGTGGCGGGCGCTGACGCGGCCTGGCTGGCCGGTGCGCAGTGCGTCGTGCCGCCGCTGGCCGAGGTCGGCCTCAGCGGTTCCAGCCGTTTCGACCCGCGCGCGGCGCTGGCGGCGATCGAGCGTTGGCAGCCGGACAGCCTCATCCTGCTGCCGCAGATGCTCACCGCGCTGGTGGCGGCGGTCGATGCCGGGCTGCCGGCGCCGCGCGGCCTGAAGCTGGTGGCGGTCGGTGGCGCGCGCGTGTCGCCCGATCTGATCACGCGTGCGCGCGCACTCGGCATTCCGGCCTGCGAGGGCTACGGCCTGTCGGAAGCCGGCTCGGTGGTGGCGCTCAACCTGCCGTCCGATCCGCCGGGCGCGGTCGGTCGCGTGCTGCCGCACCTGCGCGTCGAACTGTCGGCGCGCGGCGAAATCCTGGTCGACGGGCCGCGGCTGCCCGGCTATCTCGGCGCACCGGCGCTGCCGGATGGCCCGCTGGCGACCGGCGACATCGGCCACCTCGACGCGGCCGGTCGGCTGCACGTGACCGGCCGCCTGAAGCACCAGATCATCACCAGCTTCGGGCGCAATGTGTCGCCCGAGTGGCCGGAAGCCGAACTGCTGGCCTCGCCCGCGGTGGCGCAGGTCGTGGTGTTCGGCGAAGCGCGGCCGACGCTTGCCGCGGTCGTCGTGCCGCGCGGCGATCTGCCGGACGCGGTGCTCGATGCCGCTGTCGCCGCCGCCAATGCACGGCTGCCCGACTACGCACGCATCGGTGTGTACCTGCGCGCCGATTCCCCCTTTTCCCCCGCCAACGGTCTGGCGACCGACAACGGCCGCGTGCGCCGTGATGCGGTGTGGGCCCGGTACGGCGAGCGCATCGCCGACCTGTACGAATGCGGGGATGCCCGCGGAGAGAACCGACATGTCCTTTCATGAACGCCTGCAACACGAAACCGCCGCCGAGCGCGCTCACCTGCTGAGTGCGCCCATCATCCAGGACGCGCTGGCCGGCCGCGTCACGCTGCGCCAGTACCGCGCCTTCCTCGGCGAAGCTTTCCACCACGTGCGCCACACGGTGCCGCTGCTGATGGCCTGCGGCGCCCGGCTGCCGGCGAAGCACGAGTCGCTGCGTCGCGCGGTGGCCGAGTACATCGACGAGGAAATCGGCCACGAGGAATGGATACTCGACGACATCGTGGCCTGCGGCGGCGACCGCGAAACGGCGCGCCGGTCCGAGCCCGCGATCGAGACCGAACTGATGGTGTCCTACGCTTACGACTGCATCGCGCGCAAGAACCCGGTCGGCTTCTTCGGCATGGTGCATGTGCTCGAAGGCACCAGCGTGCAGATCGCGACCACGGCGGCCGAGCGCATCGCGCAGACGCTGCACCTGCCGCCCGCCGCCTTCACCTATCTGAATTCGCACGGCAGCCTGGACCAGGACCACGTGCGCTTCTTCGCCACGCTGATGGACGGCCTCGACGACGAGGACGACCGGCAGGCGGTCATTCACGTCGCGCGTGTCATGTTCCGCCTTTACGGCGACATCTTCCGCGCGCTGCCCGCCTGCGACGAGGCGTGCGCGGCATGACCACCGGATTGAAGATCGTGCTGACCGGCGCGGCCGGCGGCATCGGCAGCGCGATGGCACACGCGCTGGCGCCGCGCGCTGCCGCGCTGCTGCTGGTCGGCCGCGACCCGTCGAAGCTGGCGACGCTGGCCGACGACCTGGTGCGCCGGGCGCCCGGCACGCAGGTGCGTACCGTTGCTGCCGATCTCGGTACGGCCACCGGGCGCGCCGCCGTGGTGATCGCCGCCGAGGCGCTGTCCGGCGGGCCTGACCTGCTCATCAACAATGCCGGCGTCAGCGAACTGGCCTGGTTCGAGGACCAGTCGGAGGCGCAGATCGAGCGCATCGTGCATACCAATGTCGTGGCGCCGATGCTGCTGACGCACGCGCTGCTGCCGGCGCTGCACCGGCAGGCGCGGGCGCAGGTGGTCAATGTCGGCTCCATTCTCGGCGACATCGGTCACCCGGGCAGCGTCGCCTACTGCGCCAGCAAGTTTGCGCTGCGCGGCTTCACCGAAGCGCTGCGCCGCGAACTGGCGGGCAGCCGCGTGCAGCTGCGCTACCTGGCGCCGCGCGCCACCCGCACCGCGCTGAACAGTCCGGCGCAGATGGCACTGAATGCCGAACTGGGCGTCGCCAGCGATACCCCCGAACACGTTGCCGCCGAATTGCTGAAGCTGCTCGACGGCGCGCGTGCCGAGCGCCATCTGGGCTGGCCCGAAAAGCTGTTCGTCCGCATCAACCGCCTGCTGCCTTCGCTGGTTGATTCCAGCCTGGCGAAGCAGCTGTCCGTCATCCGTCGTCACGCACAACAGGGAGTCAAATCGTGAACGCATTCTTTCGCGCCTCGTGCGCGTTGTTCGCAGCACTGGTCATTGCACCGGCCTTCGCCGGTGTGGACGAGTCGGTCGCCAAGCTGCAGACCGAGTGGGAACAGATCAAGTACCGGCAACCGGCCGACAAGCAGGAACAGGCTTTCGAGGCGCTGAGCAAGGAAGCGGCGGCGGTGCGCGCCGAACATCCGGACCGCGCGGAAGCGGACATCTGGTACGGCATCATCGTCGCCAGCCACGCTGGCGCGAAGGGCGGGCTGGGGGCGCTGTCGCTGGTCAAGGACGCGCGCTCGGCGCTGGAGAAGGCGCTGGCCAAGAACCCGAACGCGCTCGACGGATCGGCCTACACCAGCCTCGGCTCGCTCTACTACCAGGTGCCGGGCTGGCCGATCGGCTTCGGCGACAAGGACAAGGCGCGCGAACTGCTGACCAAGGCGCTGACCATCAATCCGAGGGGCATCGACAGCAACTACTTCATGGGTGACTTCCTGTACCGCAACGGCGAGTACGAGAAGGCACGCACCTCGCTCGAGGCGGCGCTGCAGGCGCCGGCCCGTCCCAACCGTCCGCTGGCTGACGAAGGGCGGCGCAAGGAGATCGAGGCGCTGCTGGTGAAGGTGCGCGAGAAGCTGAAGTAAGCCGGTGATCGGCAGGATTGTGCGTGCGGAGCGACAATGACGGCTTTCCGTTACGGCGTGTCCAGACCGATGAAGGTTCTGCTGGTTGAAGACGACGAGCTGCTGGGCGCAGGTATTCGCGATGCGCTCGAACGTGCGCGCTACACGGTCGAGTGGGTGCGCGACGGCGCGCAGGCGCTGGCTGCGCTGCGCGGCGGCGGCGTCGACATGGCGGTACTCGATCTCGGCCTGCCACGGCTCGACGGCATGGACGTGCTGCGGCGCGCGCGCGAGGCCGGCGTCACGACGCCGGTGCTGGTGCTCAGCGCCCGCAACACGACGGCACAGCGCATCGGCGGGCTCGATGCCGGCGCCGACGACTACCTGACCAAGCCCTTCGACCTCGACGAACTGCTGGCCCGGCTGCGGGTGCTCGAACGACGCACCCGCGGCACTGTCGTCAACCTGATCCGCTACGGCAGCATCACGCTGGATACGGCGGGCCTGACGGTGAGCATCGACGACCGGCCGGTCGAGCTGCAGCGGCGCGAGTTCATGGTGCTGCGTCGCCTGCTGGAGAACATCGGCCACGTGCTGAGCCGGCAGCAGCTGGTGGAGAACATCTACGGCTGGGACAGCGACCTCGAAAGCAATGCGCTGGACGTGCACATCCACAATCTGCGCAAGAAATTCCACCCCGAACTGATACGCACCGTGCGCGGTGTCGGCTACGTGATCGACCCGCTGCCGGCGACGCGGCAGGGCAAGTGATGCGGCCCTTTCGCGGCATGTCCATCCGGGCGCTGCTGCTGGCCGGCAGCGCCCTCATCCTGCTGTGCGTGATCGGCACCACCGCGGTACTCGCGGTGATGGCCGGGCAGGACGAGGCCGACGAGCTGTTCGACGCCCGCCTGGCCACCTCGGCGCGTGTTCTGGAGAGCCTGATGGCGCGGCAGGTCGAGCACGCCACCATCAATGCACCGCTGGTCATGTCGCTGCCGGCGCCGCTGACGCGTCGCCTGCGTGCCGAGTCGACGGCCGACGAATCGTGGTCGGAACTGCTGCAGGACTGGCTGTTCGGCCATCACGACATCGACAGTCCGCTCGGCCACCAGTACGAAACGCACATCGCCTACCAGGTGTGGCGCGATGATTTCGACGGCGCCTCCTTCAGCCTGCTGGCGCGTTCGTCGTCGGCGCCCGAGAAGCCGTTCGCGCCGATGAAGGCCGGCTTCAGCGATCACGACCTCGAAGACGGCATGTGGCGGGTTTTCGTGCTGCACGCAGGCGACGTGTGGATACAGGTGGGCGAGCGCACCGACGCGCGGGCGGAACTGTCGGCCAAGCTGGGCTGGGCCACTGGCGCGCCGCTGCTGGTGGGTCTGGTGGTCGTGCTCCTGCTGACCGCACTGCTGATCGGCTACGGTCTGGCGCCGCTGTCGGAAATGGCCGAACGCATCGCTGCGCGACGGCCGCAGGACGCACAGCCGCTGACGCTGTCGCGCGTGCCGCGCGAAATGGCGCCGGTGCTCAGCGCGCTGAACGCGCTGTTCGAACGGGTGCGCAGCACGCTGGAGCGCGAGCGGCGCTTCATCGATTCCGCCGCGCACGAGTTGCGCACGCCGCTGGCCGCGCTGCGCATACACGCGCAGAACGCCCGCCGCGCGGAAGACGCGATGCAGCGCGACAAGTCGCTCGACAGCCTGCTCGAAGGGGTGGCGCGCACGGTGCATCTGGCCGAACAGATGCTGGCGCACAGCCGCGCCGGCCGCGCCACGCACGACATGGCAGTGTCTCTGCGCGACGTGGTGTCCGACGCGGTGGCGCAGCGGCTGCCGGCCTGCGAATCGAGCGGCCATCTGCTGGCCTTCGAAAGCTGCGGAGATCCGCTGATCATGCGGGCTGACCCCACGGGCCTGTCCAGCATGGCGGGCAACCTGATCGACAACGCGCAGTGTTATGCACCACCGGGGACGACCATCACCGTGCGCCTGGCGCGCGACGGAGACGTGGCACGCCTGGCCGTCATCGATGCCGGGCCGGGTATCCCGCCTGAACTGCGCGAGCGCGTGTTCGAGCCGTATTTCCGCATTCCCGGATCGGCGGGCAGCGGCACCGGGCTGGGTCTGGCCATCGTGCGCGAGGTGGTCGAGCGCTTGGGCGGCGACATCGAATTGCGCGATGCGGACGGTGGCGGCATGCACATCGATCTGCGTCTGCCTCTGGCCGCCTGATCGGTTTCAGCCTGCCTTGCGCGCCAGCGCGTCGACCTCGGCCAGCCGCTGCGGTGTGCCGACGTCGTGCCAGTGGCCGCGGTGCAGTGCGCCGCTGACGCGGCCTTCGCGCATCGCCGCGCGCAGCAGCGGCGCGAGCTTTGCCGGCGCATCCCGGTCGAGGCCGTCGAACAGCGAGGGGTGATAGGCGCCGATGCCGGAGAAGGTGAGCCGGCCCTCGCTCTCGTCGAACACGCGGTCGCCGCGCAACACGAAGTCGCCGCCCGGGTTGTGCGCCGGGTTCGGAACCAGCAGCAGATGGGCGAGGTCGCGGTCGGCGCGCAGCGCCGATGCGGCCTGCGCGAGGGCCAGGAAGTCGGCGTCGCACCAGATGTCGCCATTCACCACGACAAACGGAGCGTCGCCGAGCAGGTGTCGCGCGTGGGCGATGCCGCCTGCGGTTTCCAGCGCGCCTTCGGGCTCGGCCGACCAGGCGATGCACGCGCCGAGCGCGCTGCCGTCGCCCAGTGCTTCGACCAGTTTGTGGCCGAGGTGGGCGTGGTTGATCACGAGGTCGGTGATGCCGGCCGCCCGCAGTGCTTCGATGTGCCAGACGATGAGCGGCCGGCCGCCGACTTCGAGCAGCGGTTTCGGCAGGTGGTCGGTCAGCGGGCGCATGCGCTCGCCGCGGCCGGCGGCGAGGATGATGGCCTTCATCAGAAGGTGTAGCCGACCTGCGGCGTCACGCCTTCGAGCCGGTCCAGCAGTTTCGCCAGCGGTGCGAGGTCGCGGTAGCGGCGGGCGGTGGCGCGCAGATGGTTCAGCACGCGTGGCATGTCCTTAAGGTAGCCGTCCTTGCCGTCGCGGTGATACAGGCGGGCGAAGATGCCCAGCACCTTGAGGTGGCGCTGCGCGCCCATGAATTCGTAATCGCGGTGGAAATCGGCGAAGTCCTCGCGCACCGGCAGACCGGCGCGCTTGGCGTCCTGCCAGTAGCGGATGAGCCAGTCCAGCGTCTGTTCCTCTTCCCAGGCGATGTAGGCGTCCTTGAACAGGCTGACCAGGTCGTAGCTGATCGGGCCATACACGGCGTCCTGAAAGTCGAGCACGCCCGGGTTGGGCATCGTCACCATCAGGTTGCGGCTGTGGTAGTCGCGGTGCACGAACACCTGCGGCTCAGCCAGATTCACGTCGAGGATGCGGTCGAACACCTCGTACAGCGCGGTCGTTTCGGCCTCCGACAGTTCGGCCTTCAGGTGGCGCCCGATGTACCACACCGGGAACAGTTCCATCTCCGCCAGCAGGCGGTCGCGGTCGTACTCGGGCAGCACGCCGGGCCGGCTGGCCTTCTGCATGGCGATCAGCGCGGTGGTGGCGTCGAAATAGAGCGCCGGCGCGTTTTCCGCGTCGAGCACGTCAAGGTAGGTGGTGCTGCCGAGATCGGACAGCAGCAGGAAACCCTGCTCGACGTCCTGCGCGCGCAGCGCCGGCACATGGGCGCCGGCTGCCTCGAACAGCGCCTGCACGGCGACGAAGGGGCGGCAGTCCTCCTGCGGCGGCGGTGCGTCCATCGCGATGTGGGTGCCGCCGTCGGCCAGCGTGACGCGGAAGTAGCGGCGGAAGCTGGCGTCGGCCGAGGCCGGGCGGATGTCGAGGGTCTGGCCGGGAAACTGTGCCTGCAGCCAGGCAGTGAGCGCGTCGAGGCGCGGGTCTTGGGTCATGTTCGGTGGGTCCGGGGCGGCTGACCGGCGGGCCGGCGTCGCGATCTGCAAATTGTTGCCATCGCCGGCCGGCAACCGGGTCGCGTTTGATAAGATGCGCGATTCTATAACGCGGCTGCGCGCAAGCCGGCGATCCGTCGCCCGGGCGCGAAAGCCGGAGTTCAACCCGCGATCAGCCCGCTTCCAGCCCTCTCATTCGTGCTCAGGCGTTCCGTCATTCTCTATCTGGCCTGGATGTCCTGCAGCGCGCAGGCGGCCGATGCGCTCTCTCCGCTCAAGGTCGATCCGTCCCTGTTGCCGCCGTCACAACGGC
>JAVEVQ010000027.1:0-42664 GCA_034004945.1 Methyloversatilis sp.
TTTCGATCAACCTGATTCCGCACACGGTACAGGTCACCACGCTCGGCAGCCTGAAGGCAGGCAGCCGGGTCAATCTTGAAATCGACCTCATCGCCCGCTACGCCGAGCGCATGATGGCTGCAGAGGATAAGCAATGAGCGCACTGGCGCCGGTCAAGGACATCATCGCCGACATCAAGGCCGGCCGCATGGTCATCCTCGTTGACGAGGAAGACCGCGAAAACGAGGGCGACGTGGTGCTGGCCGCGGAATTCGTGACGCCCGAGGCGATCAATTTCATGGTGAAGCACTGCCGCGGTCTGGTCTGCCTCACCCTGACCGACGAGCGCTGCCGCCAGCTCGGGCTGGAACAGATGGTGCGTCACAACCGCACGCCGCACGGCACCGCCTTCACCGCCTCGATCGAAGCCGCCACCGGCGTGACCACCGGCATTTCGGCGCACGACCGCGCGCGCACCATCCAGGTGGCGGTGGCGCGCAACGCCAAGCCGGACGACATCGTGATGCCGGGCCACATCTTCCCGCTGACCGCGCAGAAGGGCGGCGTGCTGATCCGTGCCGGCCATACTGAAGCCGGCTGCGACCTCGCCCAGCTGGCCGGCCTGGAGCCGGCGGCGGTGATCTGCGAAATCCTGAAGGACGACGGCACGATGGCGCGCCTGCCGGACCTGATCGAGTTCGCCAGGGAACATGGCCTGAAGATCGGTGCCATCCGTGACCTGATCGCCTACCGGGCGGCCACCGAGGCGCTGGTGCGGGAGGTGTCGAGGCGCGAGGTACGCAGCGCCTACGGTCAGTTCATGCTGCACGGCTTCGAGGACACCACCACCGGCGAGATCCACCTCGCACTGGTGAAGGGCGAGATCGATCCGGACACCGAAACGCTGGTGCGCGTGCATGAGCCGATTTCGGTGCTCGATTTCCTCGACGCCGACAATCCGCAGCACAGTTTCAGCATCGACCGCGCGATGCAGATCATCAACGACGCCGGCAGCGGCGTCATCGTGATGCTGCGCCGGACCGAAACCGACGCCAGCATGCGCGCACTGCTGATCGACCCCGCCGACGCGCCGGCAGCGCGCTGGGATGCCCGCACCTTCGGCGTCGGCGCGCAGATCCTGCGCTCGCTGAACGTGCGCAAGATGCGACTGCTCGCCAACCCGCGCAAGATTCCGAGCATGGCCGGCTTCGACCTCGAACTGACCGGCTACCTGCAAGACTGAACACTTCGGACGAGATATTCATGCCCCGCTTCAACGACATACCCGAAATCGAGGAAAACCTCGACGGCAAAGGCCTGCGCGTCGCCATCGCGATGGCCCGCTTCAACCCGGACATCGGCAACGGCCTGCTGTCGGCCTGCTGCGCCGAACTGCGCAAGCTGGGCGTTGCACCCGCCGACACGCTGATCGTGACCGTACCCGGCGCGCTCGAACTGCCGCTGACGCTGCAGCGCCTGGCGCTGTCCGGCAAGTACGACGCGCTGGTCGCGCTCGGCGCGGTCATCCGCGGCGAGACCTACCATTTCGAGATCGTGTCGAATGAAATGGCGCGCGGCGTGGCCGACATCCAGCTCAAGACCGGCGTGCCGATCGCCAATGGCGTGCTGACCACCGAGGACGACGACCAGGCCATCGCCCGCATGCACGAGAAGGGCACCGACTGCGCCCGCGCCGCGGTCGAAATGGCGCGCCTGCTCGCCCGACTGACGGATTGAACATGGACGCCAAGCCCGAAGCCCCGCGCAAGTCCAGCCGCCGCCTCGCCCGCGAATACGCGGTGCAGGGCATCTACCAGTCGCTGCTGTCGGGCAACGAGGCGCCGGACATCATCGCCCACCTGAGCGAGGACGCCGGCTTCTCCAAGGTCGACCACAAGCTGTTCCGCACGCTGCTGCGCGGCGCGCTCGACAACGCCGAGGCGCTGCGCGCGCACTTCGGCGCCCACCTCGACCGCAAGGTCGATGAACTGTCGCCGGTCGAGCACGCCATCCTGCTGGTCGCCACCTTCGAACTGGCCAACATGATCGAGACGCCCTACCGCGTCGTGATCAACGAGGCGATCGAGCTGACCAAGGAATTCGGTGGCGCCGACGGCCACAAGTTCGTCAACGGCGTACTCGACAAGCTGGCGCCGCAGCTGCGCGCGGTCGAGGTCGAGGCCGCACGCAACCGTCCGCGCGGCTGAGCGCCGACCGAACGCTGCATATATATATGCACACGGCGTGCATGGCACTCCCCGCATGAGGCCCGACGCCGGATGACGCCCGAGTTCGACCTGATCCGCCGCCACTTCGTGCGGCCGATGCGCGCCGCCGCGCTCGGCCCGGGCGACGACTGCGCGCTCATCCGTCCGTCACCCGGCCACGAACTGGCGATCACCAGCGACATGCTGGTCGCCGGCACCCACTTCCTGCCGGACACCGATCCGCGGCGCCTCGGCTGGAAGGCGCTCGCGGTCAACCTGTCCGACGTCGCCGCCATGGGTGCGACACCGCGCTGGGTCACGCTGGCGCTGTCGCTGCCGCATGTCGATCACGACTGGCTGGCTGGCTTCGCCGCCGGCTTCTTCGACTGTGCCGACACCTTCGGCGTCGATCTGATCGGCGGCGATACGACGCGCGGCCCGCTCAACCTGTGCGTGACCGCCTTCGGCGAGGTCGCGGCCGGCCGCGCGGTACGCCGCGGCGGCGCACGCGCCGGCGACGGCATCTGGGTATCCGGCCAGCCCGGCCGCGCCGCGCTCGGCCTGGCCTGTCTGCTGGGCAAGGGACGCCTGCACGGCGGCGCGCACGACGACTGCATCGCGGCGCTGGAACAGCCGCAGCCACGCGTCACGCTCGGTGCCGCACTGCAGGACCTGGCCACCGCGATGATCGACGTGTCCGACGGCCTGTTGGCCGATCTCGGCCACATCGCCCGCGCCAGCGGTCTGGGTGCCGTGGTCGATGACGCGGCGCTGCCGTGGGCGGCACTGCACGCCGCCTGCGCCGACCGCACGGCGGTGCGCGACGCGCTGCTGGCCGGTGGCGACGATTACGAACTGCTTTTCTGCGCGCCGCGCGAAGCCGAGGACGCGCTCATCGCGCTGTCGGCCCGGCTGGCGCTGCCACTTACCCGCATCGGCGCGATGCAGGCCGGCGAAGGCGTGCGCCTGGTCGACGCCACCGGCGCCGAACTGCCGGTCGGCCGCCGCGGCTACGACCACTTTGCCTGAACCATGAAAACCAGAGCGCCCTACCCCGGACCCGGCTTCCTCATTCACCCGGCTCACATGCTGGCCTGCGGCTTCGGCAGCGGCCTCATCCCGTTCGCCTCCGGCACCTGGGGCACGCTGGCCGCCTGGCCGCTCTACCTGCTGATCAAACCGTCGTTTTCCGACGGCGCTTTCGCGCTGTTCCTGCTGATCGCCTTCGCGCTGGGCAGCGCCTGCTGCCAGCGCACCGGTCGCGCGCTCGGCGTGGCCGACCACGGTGCCATCGTATGGGACGAAATCGTCGCCTTCTGGCTGGTGCTGTGGGTGACGCCGGTCGATTTCTGGTGGCAGCTGGCCGCCTTCTTCGCTTTCCGCTTCTTCGACATTTTCAAGCCGCCCCCGGCGCGCTGGGTGGACGTGAACATGAAGAACGGCTTCGGCGTCATGCTGGACGACGTGATCGCCGCGCTGTTCGCGGCGGCGTCGATCGCGGCGCTGCATCTGCTGGCCGGGCGCTTCCTCTGATGGACGCCGATCTGCAGGCCCTGTCGATCGGGGTGGGTGCCGCCCTGCAGGCGGCGGGCGCCGTGCTGGCCACCGCCGAATCCTGCACCGGCGGCTGGGTGGCCGAGATCGTCACCGCCACCGCCGGCAGCTCGGCCTGGTTCGACTGCGGTTTCGTCACCTACTCGAACGCGGCCAAGCAACGCATGCTGGGCGTACCCGAGGCGACGCTGAAGGCGCACGGCGCGGTCAGCGAGCCGGTGGCGCTGGCGATGGCGCGCGGCGCACTGGCGCAGTCGGACGCCACGGTGGCGCTGTCGATCACCGGCATCGCCGGGCCAGGCGGCGCGGTACCGGGCAAACCGGTGGGCACCGTGTGCTTCGGCTGGGCGCTGGCCGACGGCCGCAGCCTCAGCGAAACCCGGCACTTCGACGGCGACCGCGAAGCGGTCCGCCGACAATCCGCATGTCATACACTGGCTGTACTCCTGGCTTTGCTGGGAGGCGCGCCAAAAGACCCTATGGCAAGAACTGTGCCATAATCGACCGCATACCCAGGAAAGGATTCAGCATGGACGACAGCAAGGCCAAGGCGCTCGCCGCAGCGCTCGCGCAGATCGAGAAGCAGTTCGGCAAGGGCTCGATCATGCGCATGAGCGACGGCCAGCTCGAAAACGACATCCAGGCCGTATCGACCGGCTCGCTCGGTCTGGACATCGCGCTCGGCATCGGCGGCCTGCCGCGCGGCCGCGTGATCGAGATCTACGGTCCGGAATCGTCCGGCAAGACCACGCTGACGCTGCAGGTGATCGCCGAAATGCAGAAGCTGGGCGGCACCGCGGCCTTCATCGACGCCGAGCACGCACTCGACGTGCAGTACGCCGGCAAGCTGGGCGTGCGCATCGACGACCTGCTCATTTCGCAGCCGGACACCGGCGAGCAGGCACTGGAAATCGCCGACATGCTGGTGCGCTCGGGCGGTGTGGACATCATCGTCATCGACTCGGTCGCCGCGCTGACGCCGAAGGCGGAAATCGAGGGCGAAATGGGCGATTCGCTGCCCGGCCTGCAGGCCCGCCTGATGAGCCAGGCGCTGCGCAAGCTGACCGCCAACATCAAGCGCACCAATACGCTGGTCATCTTCATCAACCAGATCCGGATGAAGATCGGTGTCATGTTCGGCAACCCGGAAACCACCACCGGCGGCAATGCGCTGAAGTTCTACGCCTCGGTCCGCCTGGACATCCGCCGCACCGGCGCGATCAAGCGGGGCGAAGAGGTGGTCGGCTCGGAAACCCGCGTCAAGGTGGTGAAGAACAAGGTGGCGCCGCCGTTCAAGCAGGCCGAATTCGACATCCTTTACGGTGAGGGCATTTCGCGCGAAGGCGAAATCATCGAACTGGGCGTGCTGCACAAGTTCGTCGAGAAGTCGGGCGCCTGGTATTCCTACGGCGGCGACCGCATCGGTCAGGGCAAGGACAATGTGCGCGAGTTCCTGCGCGCCAATCCGGCCATGGCACGCGAGATCGAGAACAAGGTGCGCGTCGCCTGCGGCATGCCCGAACTGGCGGTGATCGCGCCGGACAGCAAGGCGGACGCCGCGTGAACGCCGCGCTGCGCGAGAAGGCATTGCGCCTGCTCGCGCGGCGCGACCACAGCCGGGCGGAACTGGCGCGCAAGCTGCGCGAGGACGGCGAGGCGGACGAGATCGCCGCCCTGCTCGCCCGTTTCGAGGAATGCGGGCTGCTGTCGGATAGCCGTTTCGCCAGCCAGTTCGTATCGTCACGCGCGGCGCGCTTCGGCACCCGCCGGCTGCAGTACGACCTGAAGCAGCGCGGCGTGGCCGATGCCGACGTGACGGATGCACTGGCCGGCGTCGGCGAAGACGAAGCGGCGCGCGCCCGCATGGTGTGGGCACGCAAGTTCGACGCCCGGCCCACGGATGCCAAAAGCTGGGCGAAACAGGCAAGATTTCTGCAATCCCGCGGTTTTTCCGCCGATAGCATCCACAAGGTATTGCGCGAACAACCCGAACAAGATGACTGAAACCCGGACCGTCAGCCGACTCAAGGTCGAGCGGCTGCGCAAAAAGTACAAGTCGCGCCCGGTGGTGAAGGACGTGTCCTTCGAGGTCGGCAGTGGCGAGGTGATCGGACTGCTGGGCCCGAACGGTGCCGGCAAGACCACCTGTTTCTACATGATCGTCGGCCTGGTCAGCGCCGACGGCGGCGAAATCCACCTCGACGGCGAGCGCCTCACCCACCTGCCCATCCACAAGCGGGCGCACGCCGGGCTGTCCTATCTGCCGCAGGAAAATTCGGTGTTCCGCAAGCTGGACGTCGAGGAGAACATCCTCTCCATCCTCGAACTGAACGAAAAGGACCCGGCCCGGCGTGCGGCGCGGCTGGACGAGCTGCTGGAGGAACTGGGCATCGGCCACCTGCGCAAGAGCCCGGCCGCCGCACTGTCCGGCGGCGAACGCCGCCGCGTCGAGATCGCCCGCGCACTCGCCACTTCGCCGCGCTTCATCCTGCTGGACGAACCGTTCGCCGGGGTGGACCCGATTGCCGTCATCGACATTCAGAAAACCATCCGTTTCCTGAAGGAGCGCGGCATCGGCGTGCTGATCACCGATCACAACGTGCGCGAAACGCTGGGCATCTGCGATCGCGCCTACATCATCAACGCAGGAGAGGTACTGGCGAGCGGCCGGCCGGAAGAAATCGTGTATAACGAGAGCGTCAGGAAAGTCTATCTCGGCGAACACTTCCGCCTCTAGACCGCCGAAATTTGCACATCATGAAGCAGTCGCTGCAACTCAAACTTTCCCAGCACCTTGCGCTCACACCGCAACTGCAGCAGTCGATCCGGCTGCTTCAGCTGTCGACCATCGAGTTCAACCAGGAGATCGAACGCTTCCTGGACGAGAACCCGATGCTCGAGCGCGACGACAGTGAACCCGCCGCGAACTACCAGCCGCCGCAGGACGGTATGGGCGAGACGCGTGACAGTACGCCGCAGGAAAGCGCCGACGCCCAGCAGGAAGAGCAGCGCGCCCAGGAGAGCGCCAGCAGCGCCGACATGGACGACTGGTCCGGCGAGAGCGGCAGCTACGGCTCGCGCAGCGGCGGCGACGACGACGACGGTGACTACCAGGACGTGCAGGCTGCAGGCACCTCGCTGCGCGACCACCTGTGCGGCCAGCTCGCGCTGTCGCAGATGAGCGAGCGCGACCGTTACCTGATCCGCCTGCTGATCGAGGCGCTGGACGACGACGGCTATCTGAACCAGGAACTGACCGAACTGGTCGATCTGCTGCCGGAAGAGGCGGACATCGACCTCGATGACCTGTCGATCGCGCTGCGCCAGCTGCAGAACTTCGACCCGGTCGGCGTCGGCGCCCGCGACCCGCGCGAATGCCTGCTGCTGCAGCTCAATGCGCTGCCCACCGACGAGGTGTCGACGCTCGCGCGCACCATCATCGACCAGCACATCGATCTGCTGGCCGCGCGCGATTTCGCCAAGATCCGCCGCGCCGTCGGCTGCGACGAAGAGCTCCTGCGTGCCGCGCAGACCCTGATCCGCTCGCTGAACCCGCGCCCGGGCGCCCAGTTCGCGCCGATCGACGCGCGCTACATCGTGCCCGACGTGGTGGTGCGCAAGGTGCGCGGCCAGTGGACAGCGATGCTGAACCCGGACGCGATGCCGCGCCTGCGCATCAACCGGCTGTACGCCGAAATCCTGCAGGGCCAGCGCGGCAGCGGGCTGTCCGGCCAGCTGCAGGAAGCCAAGTGGCTGATCAAGAACGTGCAGCAGCGTTTCGACACCATCCTGCGCGTGTCGCAGGCCATCGTCGAGCGTCAGCGTCAGTTCTTCGAGTTCGGCGAGGTGGCGATGCGCCCGCTCACGCTGCGCGAAATCGCCGAAACGCTGGAACTGCACGAATCCACCATTTCGCGCGTCACGTCGCAGAAGTACATGGCGACGACGCGCGGACTGTTCGAACTGAAGTATTTCTTCGGAAGCCATGTGGCAACCGAAAGTGGCGGGGCCTGTTCGGCCACCGCGATCCGCGCGCTCATCCGCCAGCTGGTGGGCGCAGAGGACGCAAAGCGCCCGCTTTCGGACTCGCGCATCGCGGAAATACTGGGTCAGCAGGGCATCGTCGTTGCGCGGCGCACCATCGCCAAGTACCGCGAGTCCCTGAACATCCCGCCGGTCAGCGTGCGTAAGGCGATCTGAAGGCCGATCACTTCGACCGACCCGATCGCCACGCATTTTTCGTCCCGTAACGAAAGGAGGCAGCATGAACCTCACCATCACCGGCCATCACCTCGAAGTCACCCCGGCCATCCGCGAGTACGTCGAAACCAAGCTCGACCGTGTTATCCGCCATTTCGACCACGTGACGAGCGTTTCCGTCATCCTGTCGGTGGAGAAGCTGCGCCAGAAGGCGGAAGTCACGCTGCACGTCCGCGGCAAGGACATCTTCGTGGAAGCCGAGAGCGAGGACATGTACGCGACGCTCGACAACCTGATCGACAAGCTCGATCGTCAGGTACTGAAGCACAAGGAGAAGACCGGCGAACACACCCGTGAAGCACTGAAGCATCAGGCGGCAGAATGACACGATTGCCCGCTGCCAGGGGCGTATAATCCGCCGCCTTGTTGCAGTGCAATCAACCTTTCCGGCGCGGCGACCGTTAAACCCGGTACCGCGCCCGCCGCGTGTTCGGAGTAGCCGCTGACATGACGCTCATCGCAAAGCTGTTGCCCGTTTCGAACATCTGCCTCGGCCTCGACGCCAGCAGCAAGAAGCGTGTGTTCGAACAAGCCGGCCTGCTTTTCGAAAACAATCAGGGCATCGCCCGCAGCCAGGTCTTCGACAGCCTGTTCGCGCGCGAAAAGCTCGGTTCCACCGGTCTCGGCCAAGGTGTGGCCATTCCACATGGCCGCATCAAGGGACTGAAGGAAGCCATTGGCGGTTTCGTGCGGCTGGAGAACCCGGTCGCCTTCGACGCGCCGGACGGCCGCCCGGTCAACTTGCTGTTCGTGCTGCTGGTGCCTGAGCAGGCCACCGAACTGCACCTGCAGATCCTGTCCGAACTGGCCCAGATGTTTGCCGACAAAGCCTTCCGCGAGCAGCTGATGCAGGCTGCCGACGTACCTTCCATACACAGTCTGTTCACTGCCTGGCAGCCGGCGCATGCGGAAACTCAACGTCGCGCGGCTGTTTGAGGACAATCGCGACCGGCTGCGCCTGCAATGGCAGTGCGGCAGCGGTGAAACGCTGATCGTCGCCGACCAGATCGGCCTGTCGCCAGCCGATCTCGTCGGCCACCTGAACACCATCCACACCCGGCGCATACAGGTCGTAGGCGTACCGGAAATCCTGTGGGCGGAGAGCGTATCGACGCGCAAGGTCGAGGACATCGTCGACACCCTGCTCGACGCCCGCCCGCCTGCCTTCATCGTCGCCGACGGCGCCGATCCGCCGCCGGCCATCCGCAGCGGCTGTGCCAGCCGCGGCATCCCGCTGATGACCACGCAACGCAGCGCCGCTTCGGTCATCGACCAGTTGCGTGCCTATCTCGCGCGCGAACTGGCCGATCAGACCACGCTGCACGGCGTGTCGATGGACGTGCTCGGCATGGGTGTGCTGATCACCGGTGACTCCGGCGTCGGCAAGAGCGAACTGGCGCTGGAACTGATTTCCCGCGGCCACGGCCTGGTGGCCGACGATTGCGTCGACATTTCACGCATCGCGCCCAATGTGCTCGAAGGACGCTGTCCCGAACTGCTGAAGGATTTTCTCGAAGTGCGCGGGCTGGGCGTGCTGAACATCCGCACCGTGTTCGGCGAAACCGCCTGCCGGCGCAAGATGAAGCTGCAGCTGGTCGTGCATCTGCAGAAACAGGTGACCGGTCTGCCCGAAGCCACGCGGATGCCGCTGGACAACGAGGTGATGGACATTCTCGGCGTGAAGATACGCAAGGTGGTCATCCCGGTCGCCGCCGGCCGCAACCTGGCGGTGCTGGTCGAGGCCGCGGTCCGCACCACCATCCTGAGTTTCCGCGGCATCGATTCGACACTGGAATTCGTCGAGCGCCAGCGCCGCGCCCTCGGCGGGGAGGATGGCTGACCCGGCGACTGTACATGACGATGACATATGCATAACATGCACGACGGCGGCCCACCCGGGCTGCCGTCGGTATTGTCATTTCATGCTGCACAGCCAGGAGCTCAGTCATGCCGAATACCTGCCGTACGCTTACCCGCACACTCATCAGCGTCACCCTGCTTGCCGCCCTGCCGCACGCCGCCCTCGCCGGCCCGCAGCAGGACAGGATGCGTGCCTGCAACAAGGAGGCCAAGGAAAAGTCGCTGAAGGGCGATGAGCGCAGATCCTTCATGAGCAGTTGCCTGTCGTCCGGAAAGAGCGAGGCGACGACAACCGCAGACGCGTCAGACGATGCTGCAGCGCGCAAGAAGCAGTGCCGTGCTGAAGCCAGCGCCAAATCGCTGAAGGGTGACGAGCGCAAGGCATTCGTGAAACAGTGCCAATCCGGCCGTGAGGAGTTTTCCGGCACGGCGCATGCCACGAAAACCATCAAACCCTGAAAGAAAGGAGCCGGGGCTGTCGCCCCGGCTCCTTCGCCCCACGGACATCACAAACATTGCGGCGTGAGCCACAAAACCGAACCGTAACAGCGGGTTCCGGTTACGTCAGGGCTTGCCCCTCAGGTCGTCAAACTGACGCAGCATATCCCTTGCTCCACGTCCGGGCATTACAGCGCCCGCACCCGGTGCAGGTGCTCCGCCTGACGTATTGCCTTGCGCTCGTCTCTCTCCGTCGATCAAGCCATGGCCGGTCCGGTTGCTCGGCGCCGCCGCATCGATCACACGCACGGTCTGAGCGACCTGTTGTTTGAGTTGCTTTGCCGACGCGCCTGGTTGTGCCTGCAGGAGGAGTGCTGCGAATCCAGCCACATGCGGCGTGGCGGCCGATGTTCCCGGAAAAGCGCCGTTGTATGCAACGCTTCGCATGCTCGCGGGTGCCACGACATCCGGCTTGACACGCGCGTCGTCCGTGGGCCCCTGACTGCTGTAGCCCTCGAGCGCGCCGGTCCTTGCGTGTACCGCCCCAACGGTGAGCGCATCCCGGGCGGTACCCGGACTCGCCATGCTGCCTGCGGGTTGTCCGCCATTGCGGAAAGTCGCCCCGTTGAGGAAAACATGGACGTTCATGTCGCGTGTCACGCGACTTCCTCTCATCATCAGTGCATACGTACCCGCGCTCAGCGTGCCCGACGCGATCTCAAGTGGTGGCACCTCGATCGCGGAACGCGGCCGCACGGCCTCATGGACAGCCTCGACACGACCGTCCGGCAGTACGCGCAAGAGCACGAAGTCGATATCCTGAGGATTCCCGGCCTCAGCCTGTCCAAGCCAGTCGGACCACTTCACAAACAACTGAACAGGGCCATCCCGCCGCACATCGAAGATCAGCGCATCCACGCCCGGGCTTTCCGGAACATCGATCCAACCGTTCCGGTTGGCATCCCTTACACGCGCCCCCCAGTGTTTTTCTCCTTCGTTGCCCGCGGCGATCACCCACAGAATCCCCTCGGCTGTCATGGCATCGACCATGCGATCAAGGTCGGCAGACCCGTCCTGAGCACTGGCTATCCCACCGACGGAGGCGCTGATGATGCTAGCGCCTTGAGACTTCAGCCAACGCGCCGCCGCGATGATTTCGCCATCGGATGCACGTCCATCGCCGGGACCGGCCTGCGCGAGCAGCAGCGTCGCCTCTGGCGCCATGTCATGGATGATTTCCGCGCAGGCAGTCCCGTGAACGCTCGTCATCCGGCCTTCCCGTGCGCTGAACCCTTTCAGGGTGACTGACTCCGGTAACTCGCCTCTCCGGACTAGATCGTCGACACCGGCGAAGCCAAAATCGAGCACGCCGATCTTGATCCCTCGCCCGCTCAAGCCCGCTTCGTGCAGCGCACGGACGCGCGTCATCGCAATCCCTTCGCCGACTTCGCCGGTATTGAGTCTTGCGGTGCTGTCGTAGACACCTTGCGGCACCAGCGACTTCACTTGCCGGTCGTTGGCCAGTTCGGCGACCGCGCGAGGCGGAATACGCGCGTAAAGTGCCCCTTCATGCTCCGCATCGATGTGTCCGCCGAGTGCCGCTACGCGGTCGCGCAAGGCCGACGGATTCGAGGCGGACACCTCGATTCTGACGTGGGCGAGCCCCGCGTCGAGCAGAACGCCCTTGCTTACGGTACGCCCCGGATCGGGACGCCAGTCTTTCGCGGCGGACTCCTCCGCAATGTCGAGCAAAGCCGGACTGACTGGAGCATGGGTCTTCGGCACAGACTTCGCGACCGGCACCGCCACGCCGGCCAAAGCCTTCGCGACGACGCTATCGGGCACGGGCACTTGCGCATGAAGCGGCGCGGACACCGTGACCAGCGCGGCGCAGATCGCTACCGCAAGGGATTTCATCGAACGCTCACTTGCCATTCTCGACAACCTTCAGTACCAGTTTCGTCACACCGAAATCGCTGCCGGCATAGTCCTTGATCGAATCGAGCAGGGCATCGGCATCGAAGTCCTCCAGATCGCCTTCCAGACGGCTTCCCGGACGCGTCACCACGGTAATCATCATCAGGGGCCCGGCCACCTCGTCGGCCTCCATGACCCAACCACCCCGCTCGCCCGGAAACACGGTCACCCGGTCTGCGTCGATCGCGTTCTCGTGCGCCAGGTCGTTCGGAAATACGCGCTCGAGGCGGTCCTCGGCGTCGATCGCGTAAATCCAGACGCGTCCGGCGTTACCGGTTTCGACGCGCAGGGAAAACGGCTTTCCAGCAGGCAATTCCCCGCGCAAAGCTTCCGGCACCGAGGCTGCCACCTTCACCCGCGCGCTGGGGTAGCTGGCTGAGTCCGCCTGAGCCCACCGTGGCCCGACGTGGACATAACTTGGCGCGGAACAAGCCGCAAACAGCGCGGCGGACGCAAGCGAAATGCACACCGCACGAATCGAAGTCTTCATCGCTCTCTCTCCCCTTGATCAACGCGGCGCATCGCACGGGCCGCTGGCAGCGCAGACCCGGGAAACGATTCGAGCCGCCATCAGCGGCGCAGCGGAGCCGGAACTTTCCGCGCGTGCCTGCACCGCGTAAGCGCGCGTACCTGCGGCAGAAACGCGCGGCAGGACATCCTTGAGCAAGCCCTTCGAATCGCGCTCGCCGTCGGCCGATTCGTACAGGTTGATGCGCTTCTGCGTCAGCACCGCCACGACCATCGCCTTCCCGTAGGGTTTCTGCGCCACCAGATCGAAGTTCATCTGCTGCGTGGGCAGTTCAAGCCGTCCCCGCGTCACGCGGTTGTCCTTGTTGAAACCATTGGGGAAGAGGATCACGGGCACGTCGTCCGGTCCGATGCTGACGACGTTGAGATAGCCGTCTGCCGGAATGTCCACCGAAACCTGCAGCTTTTCGCCGTCACGATGAACCTTCGAGTTGAGCGTCAGTTGCAGCGGCGCCGCATCGGCGACAAGACCTTCGAACTCCTGCCAGACCGGCCCGCCCCCCTCGGCCGTGGAAGCAAGGCGGACAGGTCGATCGGCCAGCGCGAGATTGCCCGTCAGTTGCGGGGTATGCACGCGCCGCGCGTCGGCGGCATGCGTCTTGATGTACTGTTCGGCGACCGCATGCATCTTGCGCAGCGTCAACGCCTGTGACTGATCTGCCTTGGCGTTCTGCATCGCCTCATACAGTCCGAGGGTGAAAAGGCTGCCTTTGCCGGTTGCCTGGGCCACCTCATGATCGGCTGCCGCAGCGATGCTGACCGAGTTGGAGCCTCCCCCCTCCGCCTTTCCGGCCACACCATATCCACGCGTCGACGAGACTGCCGGCAGCGCATCCACCAGAATGCTCTTGCCGATGCTCTGGGTCACGCCCGGCCCAAGACTGCGCGACGAGTTGGGATTGACGGAGGCCGTCTGCAACTGGAATGCCTTCGTCGAGGTACCGCTGTGGCACGCATCGACCAGAACGATGACCTCCTTGGCCGGAATCGACGACAGCAGCGCGTCGAACTCGTCATCGACCAACATGCCGCCGTTCGACCGCACATCGCTCATGACCAGCGCCTCGTCGCGCCCGTCGTTCTCGTCGCCGTTGCTGTCCTTGACCTGCGTACCGTGTCCGCTGAAATAGACAAGCACCCTGTCGTTGCTGCCGACCGACTGAGCCATCTTGCGCAGCGCTCCGCGCACATTGTCGAGCGTCGCCGAATGGTCCCGCAGTTCAGAGACATCGCTGAACCCCATCATGGAAGCGATGCCCTTTGCCATGTCGATGTCGATGTCGATACCCGGAAGGTCCGCAGACGGCTGGTGAATGTGCTTGCCCACACCGATCAACAAAGCCCTGTCCGCCGCATGTACCGCCAAGGGCACCGCAAATGCTGCTGCGAGCGCCACACTTACCAATCGCCGTCCAACCGATCTCATCTTTTTGCCCCTTCAGACACTTGTTCGTATTCATCGCGAGTCCGCCAGCCGGCAGACCCATCACGGCCTGGCAAGAAATCAGTTCGAGCCAGGCGTCACCACCACGTCGAGATGACGAACCGCCACGCTCACGCCTCCGTGCACCTCGTCGCCCGCCCGTCCGACATCCACGCCCATGTCCGCAAAGAACGCGGCCATTCGCATCTCATCGATCACGCCCCCGCGCGCCTCTGCAGCCCGGACTGCCGAAAGGTCGAGCGCGCGTTCGGACGCCACGGCCACGATGCGCTCCGTACCGGGCGCATCCGCGTAGAACTCGAGCGAACGCGCGGGTAACCAGGCGGTATCGCCGGGCATCAGTTTCCGGGCGCGACCGCCGTTCAACGGCTCAAGCAGCGACGCTTCGCCCGTTGCGGAATCGATCGTGTAGAGATAGAGAAACAAGGGGCGCTCCACATTCACGCCGATCCGGATCGGTTCGTCGACGCGATAGCTCTCCTGCTCGGTTCCGACCTCGATCAGCCCCGCCGCAAGCGTTTGCATGGCCACCGGAACCTCCCGCTGCTGCACCGAAAACGCCGTCGCGGTCATCGCCATACCGAGAGCGATCGCAACCAGGGCTTTTGCATGTACTGCATTCATGTTTCTTTCCTCCATCGATCACCACCGCGTGGCATGACTGTTTGAACGTCGCGCGAATGACTTCGGGGTTCTGCTTGCCGCAGTTTCGACAATCGCCGGACGGACAGCCCGCTCAAAAGGCCAAAAAAATGGCGGCCTGTCCAGGGCCGCCATCAATCTGCGAGGGGTGTGGTGATGCTTTCAGCGGATGCGGAAGTAACGCACCGCCACGGCGGGTTCTTCGCCGCCTTCGTCGGCCAGGCGCAGGGCCTTGGCATCGCCCTTGCCGGCGATCTCGTCGGCAATGCGGCTCACCGCCGCTTCGTCGTCTTCCTTGCCCTTGGTATGCACGGCAACCAGTGCCTGGCGGCCCGTCGGCTCTTCCGCAACGGCCTTGCGGCTGACCGTCTGTCCGGCCTTGACCGAGTCACGGGAGAGCAGCGAATACGCGCCTTCCGCATCGACCGCATAAACGTGCAGCCAGCCCGCCTTGTCGGCCGAGTACTTGATGTTCACCGTATCGCCAGCTGCATAGCTGCTGCGGTCGGTGCCCAGGAACACTGTGGCACCGCTGGCCGACGAGGCGGCACGCCCGTCCTTGGCCACGATCTTCAGATCGAAGCTCTTCACCACCGCACCGTTCGCGCTGCTGCCGGCCGGACTGGCGTCGCGCACGCGGATGCCCTTCGATTCGAAATCGGATTCCAGAGCTTCAGACTCCGCTGCGCCGAAATCGCCCATCGCCTTCATCTTCATCGGATCGACGTCGAGCTTCTTCGCCGACGCGACCACCACCACCTTTTCCTTGCCCGGCTTGTCGGAATAGAACTCGATGGCCTTGGCCGGCACCATGACGCTGCGGTTCGCCTCGATGCGGTTTTCCTTGAGCTTGCGGCTCGGCATCAGCATCAGCGCGTTGCCGGTGTCGGCATCCACCGCATAGACATACACATACATCGGCTTGGTGGCCTTCACACGGAAACGGATGGGCTCGTCCACCTTGTACTCCGACTTCACCGATTCGATGCTCACCGTAGCATTGCTGGTTTCGGCGCCCGAACCGCTTTCGCGGACGCGGATGCCCTTGTCTTCGTCGGCATGCAACGCACCGACCGACAACAGGGCCGTCAGCAGCAGGCTTCCGATCAGGGTCTTGCGCTCGATCTTCATCATTGGGTCTCCACTGGGTTGTTCCATCGCCACGGGCACCATGCCTGAGCGGCGTACATCGGTTGAAACGCCGCCTCGGCGGCCGAGGGGTTAGCGGAGCGGACTCCACTGCCAAAATAGTCACGAAATCCCGACATCGCAGGCCTGAGCACCTTGCTCATCGCTGCGTGGTCGCGGCGTCGATCGCCAGCCATACATCGTCGCGCTGTTCCAGCACGATCTCTTCCAGCGATTCGAAGCGGAACGGTTTGCCGGCCTGCAATGCCTGTTCGACGACCACCGACTTGAGGCGTACGCGGCCGCACAGCACTTCGGGCTGTTCGGCGCTGGCCTGCAGCGTCTGCCTCTTGTGCCGGTAGTTGCTGAGTGTAGCCAGCGCCTGCAAGGTGCTGGCTACCATTTCGTCACGACTGACCTCGACCGTATTCAGACTGCCGTCGGGCATCTTCACCGACGCCTTCACGCGCACCTCGGGCGCGAACATGGCGACGACCGCCTGCGCATCCTTGCGGCCGATCGCCGCATCGAAGGCCTTCAGCCACTCGCTTGCCACCTTTCGCGGCACGCAGGCCGCCTGCTGCGCCTTCAGCGTCTCGAACGACGCTTTCTGCGCCGCAGCCGAATCGCGCGCGTACTGCTCGACCTCCGCCTCGAATCGCCCTGGCACGTAAAACCCCGGCACCTTGTCGAGCAAGGTCGGCAGCAGGATGGTCATCAGGCCTTTCTGCGTCCCGCCGCCCGGCAACTGCGCACCGCCGCCACGCACGAAACCCACCTTGCCCGGCGCGATGTCGACCGACTTGCCCGCCGACATCAGTACCGTCGCCCCGCTATTGACCTTGTCGTAAGTCCCGCTGCTCCAGTTCTGCTCTCCAGCCAGATCCTGATCGAGCACGTAGGGCTCGTGATCGGTGCCGCGTATGCCTATCGTCGCGTTCGGCGCATGAATGCGGTAATTGCTGCGATTGCGTTTTCCGATCCAGCCGGAGATGAGTCGCAGCGAACCCGTGGCGATACGGATGATGAAATTGTCGTTCTTCTTGCCCTGGGCCTGGAAACCTTCAATGATGAAACTCGTCCTCGGCCGCACCGCGACCAGACTGGCGTCGCGCCCCTTCACCAGCGCCTCGCCCACCTCCGACGACTGTATGCGCTCGCCCACATAGAGCGACCCGCCCACGGCCAGCGGCCGCGCCGAACCGTCCGCCCCGATCGCCTTCACCTCGCCATGCACATGGGTGACCGTGCCGAACGGCACCGCGACAGGTGCCGGCGACTGCGCCGGATCTGCCGCGGCCGCATCCACCAATCCGGCCGTTGCCAGCACAGCGCACAGACACCGCCACCAGGAAAAGCTCGCCATGCTCATTGCACCTTCACTCCCTTGATTCGGCATATCCACCGCATTTCACCACATCGCCGCATCTCTGCGTGACAGCCGCATGACGGCGCAGGTCATGTGCCGCAGGCGCCGAAGCACGCGACGCCCCCCCCCCATTCACGCATCGACCCGCGGACGACCCTGGATCGGGCGCGCGACGCGCGCCGACACCGGCGCGCCCCACCCCATTTCCCGCCTCCGGTCCGCAAGGCCTGTCATGACGTGAACGAGCGAATCGGGCAAACGGGGTCGGCCTCCGCACGGTCTTGCCCGCCGCGTTCAGAACGAGGTCGCGCATGCCGGTATCGTCAGTGCAGCCGGCACCAGCGCTACAAACCCCTGCAGCAAGGCCTGCCACGCACGCGGCCCGGCGGGCTGAGCGGCTGGCGCCACCAGCCAGGACGCACCGGCGGCAATCGGGAACCACAACAGCAAAGCGCCGGACAGCCCGGCCTGGAACAACCGGCCGAACGACAGCCAGGCCGAAATCAGCAGCATCACCATGGCCAGCGACAGCAAGCCCATCGCCAGCGGCCGGCGGCCGAAGAAGCGACAGGCCACCCAGGCGCTGAGCACGGCCCCCGGCAGCACGCACAGCAACAATCGCATCCCGCCGAGCGCACCGGCCAGTACGTCCGCTTCACCCATTCCCCACATCGTCATGCTCCCGCACACCGCTCATGCCGGTTTCAACGGCGCTGGCGGCGAATCGGGGTTCGCACACCTCGCAGGCGGGTGGCGCGCGCGCTCACCGGCAACGGGGTGTCGGGCCGCCGCAGCGGGGCTGCGCCCCCACCCCTTCTTCCGATGTCGCGCGAAGGGTGGGCGACTGCCCGCAACCGTGCCCGCAGCACGGACAGGCGCGGTCGGCGCTCTTGCCCCCGGCAAAAGACCGGGCAGCCCGATCGTGCCCGAGCAACATGACCGGGCCGCCCGCCAGACGCGCGCCGCGCCACCTGGACGCTTCCGTGCGCGCGGGCCGCGACCCTGGTCGCGGCCCCTCCGGCGGTGGAGGCATCCTCGAAAGCCGGAACCCCAGATTGTTGTTCCGGTTGTCGGGTGTGTTCCTGTTGCGGTGGGCGGAACGGGTGTTCCTCGCGGTGTTGTTCCAGCCACCGCCGCGGTTCACCCGGCGGGCAGGGGTGGCGAGGCGGCGCTGCGTGCCGGGTCGAATGGCCCGCCGGCAATACCACCATCTCCGGACACTCCGCGCAGTCGCGGAAGGTGTCGCCCAACTGAGGCACGGGCGGCGCGGGGGGCGCCACCGGCGTCGTCACAAAGGGTGCACCGCCTGCCGAAGCCACCGGCGGCATGAAATAGAAAGGCTTACCTCTAAGCCTGCTCACCTCTTCCGGGCTTTGCCGGACGCCCGATCGGGAACGCGTCGAATCGAGCTCCACCGCCTCACGCACCCTGCCAAATACGTCTTCAAGCCGCAGTCCGGGCTCGCGCAGCGCTTGCAGCAGATGGCCGGTGTACAGGCCGTTGCGTGCACCCGGACGGTCGTCGGCGGTGCGGCCGGGTGCGGTGGCATAGGCGATCAGCGCGCCCGACGGCGCTGAGTCGCGCGCGAGACCGCGACTGTCGGCGCTGCGCGACTCCGGCGGCAGCGGACTGTTGCGGCAGGCGTCGAGAATGACGATGTTGAGCGGGTTGCCCGCCTCTTCCATGCGCGCCAGCACGGCACGCGACTCCACCGCGAACAGTTCCACGTCTTTTTCGCGGCGGTAGCGCCGGCCCACCGGCAGCAGATAGTTGCGCCCATCCACCTGCACGCCGTGGCCGGCGAAATAGAACAGCCCCACGCCCTTGCTGCGCGCGAGCTGGTCGCCGAAATCGGAAATGAGCTCCTTGAGCTGGTCGGCGTTCTGGTTGGTGCGCAGCGTCACGGTGAAGCCGAGACGCTTCAGTTCCTTCGCCATGTCGCCGGCGTCATTGACCGGGTTGGCCAGCGCGCTGTCTTCGTAGCTGGCGTTGCCCACCACCAGCGCGATGCGCGGCTCGGTCGCCAACGCAAGCCGCGGCCCGGCAAGCAGCAGGCACAGCATGCAGGCGCGGCACAGGCTTAGGAAAACGATGGACTTCATGGCGTGCAGACTCCGTGTCGGGATGGCGGCACGCGCATTGAACCAGAAATGCATGGCGAAACACCGCGCGCCGCACCCCCGTAAACGAAGCCGGGGGTGCGGCGGGGTCAATCGCCACCGGGGCGGGGTGCGCCCGAACGACCGCTCACGCCGGCAGGCGACGGCGACGACGGCCGGCGTTCAGGCCGATCAGGCCCAGACCGGCCGCGAGCAAGGCCCAGGAGGAGGGTTCGGGCACCGTCGTGACGGGCACATCGGCAAGGAAACCGTCCTGACCTTGAATCGAGTACCCCTCAGGCAGCAAAAAGGACAGATAGGCAGAATTGCTGGCATCAACCTTGTTACCCGACCACCCTGAAGATGCTTCCATATTCATGTGCAGATTGATGGTTTCGCCCGGCGTAACGAGCATGGATTCACTTAGAAGGACTTCGTAGGAGCACTCCAAAGAAAACTCGGTGCACGACTCCGACAGTACCGTCAGATCCTTACCAGTCATCCACGGCTTGTAGTAGGAATCTATCCCGCTCAACCGGACATACGACCAGCCGCCGCCATCATCTGTGCGAAACAGATCGACGCCTGCGTACAAAACCCCGCCAGCCAGCTCATCCCACGGTCCGTAGAACACAGTTTCAGTATCTGTGTTTCCGACGGACATGGTCACGCTGACTTTCGCTTGCGCGGTAATCATTACGGGGTCTATGCCGCTGCCCGCAACCGTGAAACTGCCGTAAAGGCCGGCGACGCTTTTGGCAATCCCGTCGGAATCCGTCTCATAGTACGGATCGAAGCGAAGACCATACCCACCGTAGTTGTCAGCAGTGGCCGATCGATAAATCACCGGCGTATCGACCGCGACATGCAAAGAACCTCGAACATCGTCTGCCCTTGAATACAGGTCGATATCGTAATTGACATACGTTTTGCTGTATGAGTACGGCACTACGTCGTCACAGATCCAATCGTTGTTCCTGCACTCCGGAGCTGGGATATACCCTTCATACTTCACTGTCTTCTCGTCATGAAGACGAAAAGCAGCTGCCGGATCGATGGCTGAGGTCCAAGAGCTGTATTCGTGGAGGAGCGTTGTCTCGAAGAGATGCCCATCGGGGGAAACGCTCGAATAGTCGTACTCGAGTAGCTTCAGTATATCGGTCTGCGCCCAGACCACCTGCTGAACATATCCGTTCTGCGCACCATGGGCACCCGACAACATTCCAGCCATCACACCGAACCCGGCCAACCACCGAGCAACCCTCTCTGGAATACGCCTCATCGTTCAATCCTCCCTTCGAAAAGAAATCCGTTGCAACTGACCATTTCGCTTGGTGCACGCCAGAAAGCCGATCTCGCTAAACGCTCGATTTCATTTCCGACGCGCATGGACGATCCGCGCAGTTGTCGTCACCGCCTGACCAGGTTACGGCGGCGCGACGCGGCAACGCCGATCAGGCCCAGGCCGGCGCACAGCAGCGCCCAGGATTCGGGTTCGGGCACCGTAGTGACGCTGACCGACACATTGTCCAGACCCCAGGACTCGTCGCTCATACCCTGGTTCTGCAGGCTTGTGAAACGGATGGTGGCGTCAGGCGCGATGTGGTCCAACGTAAGCGAAATGCGATAGGTGGAATCGCCGAAGTCGCCGGAGCCGTAACCGAGGTGGTTCTGGGCATAGGCGCCGGTTCTCGGCGCAAAGCTGCCGCCGTCGCCCAAGGCACCCGCGTTGTTCGGGTAAGCCTGAGTGTTGCGTCCGCCGTACTGGGCAAAGCTGGTGTAGAACACTTGGGTACCATCGATTTCGACGCTGAAGTAGTCAGCCGCCCCGCCCTCGGGACCATTGCCGTCCCAGGTCTGGATGATGTAGAGGTCGAAATTCAGAACGAGCGAGTCATGCGCAGCGAGATCGGCCAAGGACAGGCTGACGGTGCCGCGCCCAAAGCGGCCAAGAAAGCTTTCGCCATTCGAAGTACTGCGCGAAGACGAACTGAAGCCGTCGGCGGCAGTCGAGAAGTCGTTCGAATAGACGGTCTGCGGGTCCGCAGCCTGCGCGGCGAACGGGAAGACAAGTGCGGCGAGTAGCGCCACAGCCGGGCGTATCGTTCGGGAGGGTGCATGCATGGTGGAGTCTCCTGATTGAGCGGCAGAGAAAGAAAGGCTTTGCTCTGGCTCAAACGACAGACCTGATCCGCTCGGGTTGCGCGTGACACATCTTTACACTTGGAATGTCCTCCCGCCTTGAGCCCGGCAGATGCCTGTCGACGGCACTGCAGCCATTGCTTCATCGCTGCGGTTGCCTTTGTCGTCCGTCCGCGACGCACGCATGTGCGCCTCTGCACGGCAGCAGAATTCGTAGGTACGCGAGACAAGAAAAAAGTCCGTCGCAAGGTCACGACGGACTTCCGGGCGCGCAGGCATGACAGGCGGGGCGTTCGTGGTGGCAGCGCGGCCACGAACGGCACGGATCAGAATCTGATCTCGCCCCCGCGGCCGCTCACACCGAGCACCGGCGACTGGTCGGCTTTCATTCGGCGCGCTTCTTCGACCACTTTTGACTGCACCCTGGCAAAGAGCTGCTGGACCGTGGCGTCGGCGGGCGAGGTGCGGATGGCTTCGGCCAGCGACTGGGTGAACAGTCCACCGCGGTCGCCGACCTCCATCGCGTACTGCGCCGGCGTGGCGGCCGACATGATGGCGACGTGGCGGCGGCTCTCGGCAAACACCTGCGATACCGGCGCCGGGTTGAATACGGCTTCGGCCACCTTTTCGCGGGTAAGGCCGCGCGCGCCGCTCTTGCCGACCTCGACCACGGCGCTCCGGCTAGTGGCGTCGGCCGATCCGCCGAGCAAGCCCACGGTCGCACCGCCGGAATGGCAGGTGTCGACCAGCCAGATCACCTGGCGCGCCCTCACGTTGAGCATGGCGGACTGGATTTCCCAGAAATCGACCGTGGTGGCCTTGTTGCGCGGGTCGAAATCGTGGAACAGCGGCACACCGTAGCCGGACAGGCCGTTCGCGGCAGAGCCGTGCGACGAAATGGCGACGATGAGCAGGTCGTCCGGGCCGGCCGACTGCTGTACCCGTCGAAGCGCATCACGGAATTCACCGCTGGTGGCCTGACCATCGACCAGCACGGTCATCTGGCTGGCCGGCACGCCACGCTCGCGCAGCAGTTTCTCCAGTGTCGTCACGTCCTTGCGCACACCAGGCAGATCATTGATCTTCTGACCCACCCGCTGCGATGCCGGCTTGAAATCGGAAATACCGGCAATCACGGCCCACACCTTGGCCGGCTTGGGCAGCGGCCCCGCAGCCACCTGTGCGGCAGGCGCTTCGGGCGATGGGGCGGGTGCTGCGCCCGGCGCCGGAGCTGCCGGTGCCGCAGCGGGTGCCGGCTTGGGCGGAGGCGGAGGCGGTTCCGGAAGCGCGACTTTCTGCGCCTCCTTGATCATCTTTTCCAGCGTGCCCAGGCAGGGCTCCTTGCGCTCGGCGATCTGCCGGCGCAGGTCGGCGGCCACCTTCTCTGCGGCCCGCTCGGCGGCGGTGCGGTTGCCCACAAGGCGATGCTGTTCGGTGGTGCGGAAGTTGCCGGTCTGCGTGGACGAGGCGATCTTCTCGGCACCGCAGTAGGCGTCGCCCGTGACGTTCACGGCCAGTGTCACCGTCTTGTCCGTCGTAGCAAAAACCGTTTCGCTGCGCGTCGCACTGAGGATGACGCTGAGCCCCGCTTCGGCGCTGAAGGTGACCAGAACCTTGGGACCCTCGTCCAGCAGCTTCTGCACGTCGGCGCTAGGCTGCACGGTTTTCAGCGCCAGGCCGTCCTTGATGCCGCGGTCGTTGAGCCGGGTTTCCACCATGCGGATGGCGGCCGCCACGTCTTCGTCCACGCGGTTGGCCGCCGACGTGCTGGCGCCCTTGTACAGCACGACCACGGACTGGTCGCCTGTCAGGGGCGGGGCGGCCGGCTTGTCCAGAGAGGCGACCGGCGCCAACGGTTGCGAGACGGTCTGTTCTGCCGGCGACGGCAGGCTGGCGCAGGCAGACAGCGCGAACGCGGAAAGCAGGATACGGGTCGTTGTCATGGCCATCATTCGAATCGCTTGTTCAGACTTTCGTCGCTCAGAATGGCGAAATGCGCATCGGTGATCTTCGCGTCCTTGCTCGCCTTGCGCAGCACGCGGCACTGGCTGGTTTCCTTGCCCACGCTGGCGCACTGGATCTCCGCCACGGCACGCGTGGTCACCAGTTGGCGCTCGCCAAGTTTCGCGGTCGAGGCCTCGAACACGACCAGCTTGTCCTCGGGTTCGAGGCCATGGGCCGAGCCACCGAACAGGTCGACGATTTCGCCGTCGGCCTTGAGCACCTTGGTGAGCGGCCGGATTTCGGCGATGAGGCAGTAGGCAGCCTGATCGAGCGCCAACTCGATGGCTTCGCTGCGGTCCGCCTGGGCGGCCAGCTTGAAGGCGTCGCCACCGATATCGGCCTTGCCCACCGCGCGGGCGCCGACGCCCGGTTGATCGCCATGTGCATAGCGGATTTCGCAGTGATCGTTGCCGCGCCCGCCCGCCAGCGCATCGACCACGCTGAGATTGAGGCCAACCGTGGTGAGCGCCTTGAAACCGCTGCCGCTGGGCACGATGTGCTGAGTGGTTTCGGCGAACTGGCCGGTCACGTCGATGTCCGCCTTCTCGATGGCATAGCGGCTGTCGAAAATCTTGAAGCGCGCGCTCTTCTGCACCTTCTTGATGAAACGTTCGGTGAGCTGTTCCTTGCTGCCGACGACGGCCAGCCATTCGGGCGGCAAGGGGTTGTCGGAGGCGTCATGCGCGAACAGCGCAACGCTCACCTTCATTGTTTCGCCGCGCGACACCAGATCGAGGCGGGTGGCGTCGAGACCACTCGGCACGACGATAGTGTCGGCGTAAGCACCGGCGCCCCCCAGAGCGAGCACACCGGCGCAGAAATACATGCGCAGTCTCGCGGCAAGCATGTCACCTGTCGTCACGGTTTGGCCTCCTTTTTCACGGCATCCTTCGACGGCGCAGCGGGCTTCTTCTTGGTGACCGCCTGCTTGACCTTGTCGGCCTTCTTCTTCGCCGCATCCTTGATCTTTTCCTCGGCCTTGCGCTCCACCTTTGCCGGTATCGCCTGCGCGTCCATCCGGTCGATCTGAACCTTCATGTCGTTCACCGAACATTTCTGCTCGTAGCGCTCGTACTGATAGATCGTCCACTCCGAAGGCACCATGCGGACGATGTAGTCGCCATACTTCAGATGCGCCTGGGTGCGGGAACCTTCGGCATAGCTGGCATAGATCAGTTCGGCCAGATCGGCGTCCTCCCATTTCTCGATGCTCGCGATGGTCTGCTGCTGGATGCTCGCGATCGCTTGCGTCTTCGCATCGCCCGCTGCCTTGCGCTGGTCGCTGCGCAGCAGGCGACCGACGAGATCGGTGCGACGCTTGGGCTGCCAGTTTCCGTCCAGTGCATTCGCAAACGTGAAGCCAGTGGCGTCGTCGAGCCCGTAATACTGTTTCACGAACTCCTGCCTGAACTTTCCGTCGCCGACTGCCTTGTCGAGCAGGCGACCTGCGCCGTTCTCGCACAGATTTACGCGGAACATGTAGCCATCGACGCCAGTTGCAAACATGCGGTCATGAAACTGACCGTCCAGCTTCTGCTTCTGGAGGAAGGACAGGACGCCCTTGATGTCGGTCTGCTTCTCGATCGGCGCTCCGCCAGCAGCAGGTTCGATGCGGAAATCGCCCGTGCTGGCGAACCACTTGAAAAACCCTTCCTTCAGCGCCTCGAACCAGGTCACCAGCGACTTTTGCCCGAAGGTGCCGAACTCCTTGATGAACTGGTCGCCGAAAGGCACGGCGGTCTGCAGCGCGTTGAAACCTTCGGCTTCGAACGCGCGCCGCCCTTCGCGCAGGAACATGTAAGAGAAGCCCGCAAACGAGGCCACACCGACGGTCGCACGCATGTACTGGTTCAGGGAACTGACGTACTCGTCGCGCGACACCGCGTAGTCCTTGAACTGTGCCGGGTCCTTCTTCCGCAGGTACTCGAGCGCAATGTTCTGGACCGTCAGATCCTTCTGGAAATCGGACACTTTCATGTCCTTCGGGAAGCGCGACAGAAATTCCAGATCGTCCGCACCAAGCGCGCCGTCGAGCTGCCGCGCCTGCGCTTCGCGTTGGTCTTCCTTCGCCTTGCGCCAGGCATCGAGTGCGGCCAGCATCACGCCGACCGCCTTCTCGCGCTTGTCGAGCACCTGCTTGAATGCCGCCTCGGCCTTGTCCTTGTCCTTGTTCGACGCCTCGACGATCTTGTTCGAACCCTTGATCGCGATCAGCGAGGCCGCCAGCACCAGCACCCGCTGACGCTGTGCCGCCGTGAAGTTCTGGATGTTCTTCGGCAGTTCGACCGTTTCGTTCTCGAAATAGGCCGGGTTGTCGGTCAGCGTGGTGAAGAAGTTCTCCAGCGCCGTCATCGACATTTCGGTCACGAGGTGTTCGCCGGCCGCTTCCGCCATGGCTGCGTAGTCCATCTTCCCGAGGGCGGACAGATCGGGGGTCTGCTGCCCCACCATAGACGCCGGGTTTGTTCCGTAGAGCTGTGAAAGCGCCTTCTGCACGCCCTGCTGCGACGACAGTTGCTTCATCGCTCGCAATTCGGTCAGTGCATCCTTGCCAGTGATGGAACCGCGCTCGAACAGCTTGTTCATGTCGGCGGCACTGCGTAGCTGGTTGAAGTCGGCGCTGGGCTTGAGCGGCACGATCGGCCCTTGCTGTACCGGTGGCGCGGCGTTGCCTTGAAGTTGCTGCAGGGGATCCAGCGTTTTGCAACCACCAAGGAGCGACGCAGCGATCAGCGAGCAAACGAGGCGGCTCAACCGAAATGCCGGTTTGGTCGCAGCGACGGATGGGGAAGGATTCGAAGTCATCGGACACTCCAGATTTTTCTGATTCGGTTTCCGTCGGCGTGCCGGCACGCCCACGAGAGGTGGCTTTCAGCGAGCCTTGAGCAGATCGGCTCTCAACAGGTCGGCATCCAGCGCCAGGATGTCGCGCCCCTCGCGCACCGGCCTGATGAAGTGCAGCACTTTCTGCTTCAACGCCATTCCGTTCAGCGCGGGGTTACGTTGTGCAACAAGTGCGGCCATGCCGGCAAGGAACGGTGTCGCAGCCGACGTGCCGGCAAAGGTATTTCCGGCAGGCAAGCGGGTGGCGGCATCCGGCTTGCGCCGTCCGTCTTCGGTCGGGCCCCGCCCACTGTAGGAGGCATAGGTCTCGCCGTCCTCGGCCAGCACGCCGACCGTCAGGGCCGCCGCCGCGGTACCCGGCACGCCAAGACTGCGTTCGGCGTGAGCCGGCTGCAAGCGTACATTGCCCTCGACAAAGACGTGCAGCGCGACATGCGCGAGCAGCCGGGTCGCCCTCAGCCCGAGCAGATAATCGCCAGGTTCGAGATGCACGTCGATACGCTCGACCGGTCGCGCACCGGCCGACTGGTCCAGCTCCGACCGGGCGACCAGCACCGGTACCGCGCCGTCGTCGACGCGATAGAGATAGGCGTCCAGGTCGCTGAAGGTTCGCCGGCCGCGGAATGCCGCCCAGTCGTTCCAGTTCGCGGTAATACGGACGCGCCCCGCACGAACGACGCGGATGAGCAACTGGTCGGCCGACGTGTCGGCCGGCGCGTCGGCCTCCGGAACATCGATCCAGCCATTGGCATTGGCGTCCCGCACGCTCCCGTGCCAATGCAGATCCGCCTGATTCCCCGCCGCAACGATCCATAGAGGTGTTGCACCCTGCCTGCTCGCCTTCATGGCGCGATCCGGCGCGGCGCTGCCGTCGAGCGGAAAATCGTAGCCCGCCGCGGAAAGACTGACGACCTGGGCGCCGATGCGGCGCGCCTGCTCCATCGCTTGCAGCAGCCGACCTTCGGTAAGGCGGTCTACGCCGATTTCGACGATGCTCGCGTCGGGCGCAACGCTGCGGACGAGGGCCGTGCAGGCGGCACCATGACTGCCCGCTTCGAAGCCCGACACGCCCGACCCTGCATCGATCACGGCCAGCCTGACACCGCGGCCGCTCACGCCGGACGCATGCAGAGCGGCAACCTGTGGACTTGTCTGCATCCCTACCGGCGGGCGTACGGCCACGGACTGCTGGCCAACCGCTTCGCCTTGGGGTACCGCCAGCTTCAGCACGTCGATGCGGCGGGCAAGCGCGTCAAGCACCGCCGGAGACACGCGGGCAAACACTTCGGAATCGACCGTGGCCTCAACCTCGCCGCCCAGACTTTCGACCAGCGACGCCAGTTCGCGCTCTCTGTCCGGTTGGGCGACAAGCGTCACGGCAAGTGCGGCGTCTGGCGCAAAATGCTTGGCCGAGGAACGCGCCTCGATCTCGCGCCGCAATTCGTCGCCGATCGCTCCCGGCTCCGCCAGCGAAAAGGATTTGCCTACCGACCGCTGCACCGGCGGGGGCTTCAGATCCTGCTGGGCACGGCGCACACGTTCGGGCCACTCCGGCGACTGGGCGAAAGCCGGAGCGCACAGGGCTGCAGCGAGACCGGCAATCGCGCCGACCAGGCCAGCCACGCGCAAACGATCAACCCAGTTCATCCCGCAGCTTCTTCATGGCGTAGCGGATCCGGCTTTTGGCCGTTTCGAAACTCGTGGAGGTCGTCGCTGCGATCTCGTCCAGCGACAGCCCCGCATCGATGTGCAGCAACAGCGCCTCGCGTTGCGGCACGGGCAGGCGGTCGATGGCGGCGATGAGTTCTTCGCTCGACTGCTTTCGCATCAGCCACCGATCCGGCTCCTCGTGCGCGGGAATCGTCGGCTCGACAGCGGCCCGCTCGTGCTCGTCGGTCGAGTCGTCGTCAAGGGAAACCGCCCGGTTGCGATTGCGCGCGAGCTTGAAGTAGTCGCGTACATGATTGACAACGATGCGGTACAGCCAAGTGGAAAACTTGGCCGTCGGCTCGTAGCTGCGGCGCGCCTGGGTCACCTTGATCCATACTTCCTGCGCCAGATCGCACGACTCGGAATGATCGCGGACCATGCGCAGTATGTGGCGGAAAACGCGGCGGTCATGTCTGCCGTACAACGCAGCAAATGCAGACGCGTTACCGTCGCGATAGGCGAGCATCAGACCTTCATCGGGAAACTCCGGCGGGAATACCATGACTGACCGTAATGCATCTTATATTTGTTACGAAACATTTATGCGCGGGGCACGCTTCTGGATGATTGCCGATTTCATGGCGGCATGCCAGTTAATTTTTGGCCACCCGTGCCCATCGGAGTATCGGAAAACTTTTTTTGCAGTTCGAGCAATGATGCGTTGCAGCCCAGATCGGCAAGACGTCGGTATTCGTCCTCCCACGCCGGCCGCCCGGCGACGGCGTCGGGCACTTGCAGCGCACATGCCCCGCCCTTGCTGACCGGCGGCGGCGGTAGGGCGGCCGATACGCTGTCAGGCGCGCCACCTCCGCGAACGACCGCAGGATCGGTGGAGGCCGGCGAAAGCACGCCGCCCTGCCCGCCATCCATGCCGGTGTCCATCACCAGCACAAGCGCCAGAACTGCGGAAAAGGCCACCGCAAACAGTCCCAGCCAGCCGCCTGGAAATGCAGCCTTACGGCGCGGCGCCGCGGCGCGCACGCTTTCTTCAGCCGCGGCCATGATGCGGGCGCGCACCTCGTCAGGCGGCACGATGCCCTCGCTTGCCTCGCGATACTGCTGCGACAGCGCCTCCAGCGCGCGCCGCTCGCCTGCATCGAAATCTTCCTGTTTATCCATATTCTTCGGGGCCATTTCAGCCTCCTGTATCCGCAAGGAATACCGCATTGAACGAGCGCGGGCATCCGGCAGGGTTAGCTCGACTGAAAATATACGACGAAAGTAATACACCGCATGGCTTGGGCAAACCTGGGTCATGGCGATGTACAGCATCGACCCCATCCGTGCGCACCCTTCGTTCAACCTGAAACCTCAGTTGATCGGCGTTGCAGGCATGGTTGGCGGGGTGCACGGCAAGGCGCGAGGACGCGGCAGGATGGCTCGCCCGACTACTGGTTCATCAACCTCGGATCCGGGCTCTCGAGGACGCTTCCGTGAGAAAGCGTCTTACCCATTGCCTCCTTTAAGCCTTTACACCGTTTCGACCGCGCAGCGGTCGAAGAACGCTCGTTGGAGCTTGAGCATGACGCGAGGTAGCCGGATCCGCAGATGCAAGGGCGCCCCGGCGGCAAAGCCTGATCTCTTGCCGTAGCGGGCAGCCCGCTTGACGCATCACGCCAATCTGTCGAGCGCGATGTCGATCCAGGCACCGAAATCCCGGCCGGACACGGCACCCGCGAATTCGGGGTGCGGATTTGCCAGAACGTGATTGACCCGTTCTGTCAGCGCCGGCGGACACAGCGCAGACAGGCGCTGCGCGGCGAAAGCCGACAGGGCCATGACATCGCGGCGCATCGGCTCGATGAGCTGGTTGTCGAAACGCCTCAGCTCGGCCTGCGTCGCCGAAAGGCGCCCGAGCGGCGGGTAACGCCGGCATTGCGCGTAATCCATCAGGCGGTAGTGCCCGGCATCCAGCGCAAGGAAGGCTTCCTCGATGGCGAAGCAGCGCACGCCGCGCGACCAGGCGTGGTCCAGCGCAAGAGCGAAGCTCAGCAGCCGCTCGATTTCGGCCTCCAGCCCGGCGGCTTTGGCGGCGTCGGTGCCGTGTACATGCCGAGTCGGTGCGCGCAGGTCGGGCGGGCATTCGAACACGGCAAACAGCGCAGCGTCCCGTTCGCCGAAATCGAGCAGGCGCGCAAAGCCCGGGTGCTGCAGGGCGTGCGCACAGGCAATCCGATGGCGCAAGCTCGACACCGCGGCCGCGTCATCCAGCGGCGCACGGCACAACAGACCGTGCAGGGTGCCGTCGGCCGATACGACCCGGCTTTCGAAGGCCGGCAGCGGCGACTCGCCAGCGTCGAGCCACGCGTGTGTCACGGCCGGTGCAGGCAGGTCGACCGGAACCGGGCTGTCGTCATGGCAGGCGCCGTTTTCCAGCGCCTCGACCAGTGCGCGCCCGCTGGCCGGCCGCTGCATGGGGTCGTCGGCCAGCGCGGCACGCAGCGTATCCGTCATGGCCTGCGGCAGGCGGCCGGACAAGGTGTCGAGCCGGCGCAGCGCGGCGTTGCCGACCAGGCCCTGCAGATGCGCATGGAAGGAAACGAAGGGCGGCTCGCCGCCGAGCATGTGCAGACACAGTGCGGCCAGTGCGTGGATGTCGCTGGCCGGGGTGAGCGGCCCGCCACGCAACACTTCGGGCGCCACCTGACCCAGACCCGGGCCCAGCACCGGGTCACCGGCCAGCGAACTGCCGACTTCAAGGCAGGCGCTGAAGTCGGCGATGCAGGGGCCGTGCGCACCGACGACAACCGAACGGGCATCGAGCTGCCGCAGCACGCAGCCGTGGGCATGGATGTGATCGACCGCCGCCGCCAGCGGGCGCAGCAGCGACAGCGCCATGCCGGGTGCGAGCCCGCTACCCTGCGGATCGGCCTGACGCAGCACGTGCAGCAGAGACGGGCCGCCCGGCGCATAGCGCGCCCAGGCGCAGTCGGCGTCGCGATTCAGATCGACCAGCCGCACGATGGCCGGGTGGTCGAAACGGTCGATCATGAAAGCTTCGCGGTCGATGGCGGACGGGCTGCCGGGCTGCACCGCGTCGATGCGCAGCAGCACATCCTGTCCGTCACCATCGATCAGACGGAGATCCCAGCGACCGCCGCCCGGCGGGTCTTGCACCGCTTCGGGGTAGATCCGGGCAGCAAGGCCGCCGATGCGATGTACGGGCAGAGGCATGACGAAGACCGATGGATCAGGAATCAGGGCGCGAGCATGCCGCAAGCGTGCGCGCCTGCGCAATCGTCATGCGGGAAATTTGCAGATCGGAACCCCGATGCCGCGGGTGAGTCGTTCAAAACTGATTCGTCATCCATCGGCCGGGCCCACACCATGAACTCACCCCAGCGTCCGCTTTGGCGCCGTCTGCTGCGCGGCGCCTTCATTTCGCTCGCATTTCTGGCCGTTCTGCCGCTGGTACTGGTGCTGCTGGTCTGGCTGTTCGCGGTACTGAGCCCGGACGAGGCGCGGAGCCCGCAGGCACAGGCGCTGGTGGACTGGCGGGTGGACTACCGCGAGGACGGCAATGGTGCTGCCTGGCTGGAGGGCATGCTGGCGCCGCCGGGCGCCGACCCGCTGGCGCTCGGGCGCGAACGGCTGGCGCATCGCATCGCGCACTTCAGCCGGCCGCGGGCGGAGCGCGGCGAGTACGCTGCGCCGTCGATGCCTGACGGCGCGCTGGCCATCGACGCGACTGCCCTGCCGGCACGCTGCGCCGATCACGCCGGCCGCTGCATGGATGCCTGGCTTGCGGACGAGGCGAAGGTACGCGCGGCTGCTGCCCGCTACGCGCAGCTGCGCGAGCGGCTGGAGGTACTGCTCGGCATGCCGCGGCTGCAGCCGCCGGTGTTCGCAGAGCCGGACGAACCGCTGCCCCTTTTCTCGCCCTTGGTGAACGGGCTCAGACTGAACCTCGCGCTTGCCACGGTCGATCTGGCCGCGGACCCGGCCAGCGCCGAAGCTGCGCGCACGCAATGGGCCAAGCAGGTGCACTTCCTGCGCCGGGTGCTGGCCGAGCCGGCTGCAAGTCTCGTCGCCAGGATGACCGCCGCGTCCATGCTTGAGGAACACTGGCTGGTGATGGCCGAGTGGCGGGCGCGCTGGCCGGACCCTTTCCCGCTGAGCGAGGACGGCACGACGGAAGCCTTGAGCGAGGCGGAGATGGATCTGGGCGGGGCCATCCGGTACGACCTTGCGATGCTGGACCACGTCCTCCAGTCGTCGCAACCGTCGGCCTTCTTTGGCAACCTGGACGGCATTGGTCCCGCGCTGTTCTGGACGCTCGTGGCGCCCACGTACAAGCCGGAGGCCACCCGCAACCACATCGCCGAAACGCTGCAATCGCTGAGCCGGGCACAGACCTTGCCGCTCGCTCAACGCCCGGACGCGCTGCGGGAGCGGGCTGCCGAGGCCAAACGCTACAGCAGCGACAATTCTCCAAAGAATCTGGCCGCACGGATCGCGCTCTCTGACAGCCTTCTCTACATGGACTACGGCCACTATCAGCGCGCGATCAACGACCTTGCCGCAGTTCGGGCGCTGCTGCACTTGCAACAGCGCCTGATGACCGCGCCGCCGGATGCCGACCTGGCCGCGCGGGTGGCGGCCGACCCGGCGTTCGCCGCCATCGACGCCAGCGCCCGCCCGCGCTGGAATGCGGCGGACCGCATGATCGAATGGACCCGCCTGAAAGTGCCTTCTGCGGAGAAGGCGAGCGAAGCCGCGACCATCCGCGTGCCGGTGCCGGCACGCTGACCCGGCTCAGCCGATCGGGGCCGCGGCCGGCGCCTCCTTTTTCAGCCCGGCCAGCGGCGGCAGCGGCGCGGCGAGCAGGCGATCGGCGCGGTAGATGCCGGCGCCGAAGCGGGTCGTGTCCCAGCCCGGAGGGGTATCGCAAATGCCCGGCGCCGTCAGCAGGCTCTTGAACGCCGCCACCCGCGCCCAGGGCGCACCGGCATAGAGCGCATCGAGTGCCGCCGCGTGCCGGGCCAGCCACAGCACCGCGATGCCGGCGCACAGTGCGGTTGCGTAGGAGGTGCCATTGCCGTTGCCGGCCAGGGTCATCGCTTCGCGGCTGCCGCGCCGGTCGGTGGAGGCGCGCCGGATACGGTCGGCCGGGCCGCAGATATCGACATATTCGCCGCGCGCCGAGCCGGACCACGGCTGCATGACCCGCCGGTCGCCCTGTTCCACCGGCGTGACGCCGCCGACGGTCACCACGCGGTTGTAGCGGCCGGGGTAAATCACCTCACGCACCACATTGCCGGCGGCGGCGCACACGATGGCGCCGCACTCGTAGGCATGGTCGAGCGCGCGCGCAAGCCTGGGCGCGCCGGTCAGCGCGCCCAGGCCGATGCCGATGACGCGGCAGCCACGCACATCGACGGCGTGGCGGATGGCCTGTGCGATGTCGTCCTTGACGTGATCGACCACCACCGAATCGGTGACGCGGTAGGGCACGATGAAAGCGCCCGGCGCCGCGCCGAAGAAGGGGCGACTGCCGGCGCCCGCGCGCGGCGGCACGTGCAGGCCGGCAATCAGGCTCGCGGTGCGCGTGCCGTGACCGGCATTGGGCCCGGTCAGGTTGTCGCGCGGGCCGGCGTATTCGTCCATGAAGTCGTCGAAATACATGCCGCCCTCTTCCGGCGGCCCCTGTCGCCGACGGAAGGTGTTCAGTCCGAGATCCGGATGCACCCAGGGCGTGGCCCCGAACCCCAGCGCGGGATGTGCTGTGTAGCCGGTGTCGATGTGGCCGACCCGCACGCCGGCCCAGTCCTGCGGGCCGGCAAACATCGCCCAGGCTGCGGGCAGGCCGCACTGGTCGAGGAACCAGTCGAGCGCGACATCGCCCTCGCGGTAGCGACCGGGGGCCGTCGGGTCGGCCTCGCCAGCGCGCGATGGACGCACGCTGTCCGGATCGGCCGAGCGGCGGACGCGGTGCAGGCTGACCATGGTCTGTACGCGCACCGTCGACACGCGATCGGCACCGAATGCGCGAAGCTGACGATTCACCTGCGAACGGTCGCCCCCCAGCGCGTCGGACGCCTCTTCGGCCAGCGCATGCCAGCCGTCGCCGGCAGCCGTGAGCACGGCGCCCCGTACGCCGGGCAACGCCGCGTGCAGGCGGCTTTCGAAAAGCTCCACCGGTACCGATGCCGGCAGACGAACCTGCCACAGCATGCCGTCCTGAATGTCCGTTCCCGCCATCTGTCTGCCCTCCCCGTGCGCCGTGAAATGTTTTGCAGCATGCGCCGGGCGCGCGGCAAAATCACGCCCCTCATTAACCCCGCGCCGGGGGTGGCGGCGTTTACTCACGGAAACCATCACTGGAGTCCTTCGCCATGCCCGCCCCGTCCGGTCGCCGCCTTGCCCCGCTCGCCGCCCTGATCGCGCTCGCCCTCACGTCCGGTCACGCCGCGGCAGAGACATTCACCTGGAGCGGAGGCGCGGGTTATTGGCGCGACGCGAACTGGAGCTCATCAACCTTTCCCGATGACGACCTCGATGTGGCCTTGATCGACGGCGGCAAGGACGATACGGCCTCATACGTCACCATCGCGTCAAAGAACAGCGACAATTCCCTGAGCGTTGCATCGCTCGTGATCGACCACGGAGACACCGCAGAAACGGTGGGAGGCGTATTCCTGAATGTCTGGAGTGACCTGACCGTCAATGGTCACTACATCAACAACGCCGGAACATCCCTGCGCCCTTCGGCAACACTTCTCACCGGCAGCGGGATCGTCACGAACAGGAGCAGCAGCTTTCGCGGCTACTCCATCACGCTCGATACTGCCCTGACCCTCGACAACTTCGACACCACTCGATTCGACAACCTGGACTTGCGTGGCACCTATCGGGCATCTGGCTCTGAAGGTGCAACGCTCTCCGTGTTTGGCCAACTGCAGCAGCGTGGCCGACTTGTCGTGTCGTCGGGTACTGAGCTTTGGCTCAGCGTCGGCAGCATCGCCAGCGGCGGCAATGTGATCGAGGTGGAGTCCGGCGGTGCGCTCAAACTGGACAGCGATGAAGTCGTCTCCGGCCAGCATTTCGTCGCCTCCGGCGGCACGGCAAGCTTTTCGGGTAGCACGCTGGCGGATGCCCGATTCTCCGGCGACTGGGCACTGTACAAGGGCCGGGATACCTACATGCTTGATCGACTGACGGTCGAGGATTCCCTGACCATTTACCATGCGGGAGGCTATCCGGCCCTGCAGTTCGGAAACAACTTCGAACTCGCGGGCGGCGGCACGTACCACCTCGTCGGCGGACGGATTGGCCAGACATTGGGGGACAGCTACACGCTCACGCTGGTGCAAGGTACGACGCTTGAGGGCTATGGTGGAATCACGTCGGAGAACTTCGTCAACCACGGGCGGATCATCGCCGGCACGGGCAGCGAAGGCCTGACGATAAACGCCGAAAGTGCGGTGAATGAGGGCGTCGTCGAAGTCAAGGATTCGGACAGCGCCTGGGGCCTCTATATTGGCAGCACGACCCGCGGCAGCTTTTCGCAGACCGCAGCCGGCCGGCTCGTCTTCAACTTCGACGACACCGTGCCGAGCGAGTACGGCATCATGCGCGTGTATGACGCGACACTCGACGGTACGGCCGAACTGGTGTTCGACACGCCGCCGGAAATCGGCGCCTGGTACACCGCGATGTGGGCCCTCGATGAAATCCAGGGCGAGTTCGACCGCGTGATCGCCCCTACCGGCTGGACCGTCGAAACCCTCTACGATGACGATGCCGTGCGCTTCCGGGTCACCGCGGTGCCGGAACCGGATACCCTTGCCCTGTTCGCGGCCGGCCTGTGCCTGATCGGCGCCGCCGCCCGCCGGCGCAAGGTCTGACCCGATACGAAACCGGAGACATTGCATGCCCCTGCTCAAACCGCTGGTCGTCGCTCTTGCACTCGCGCTGGTCGGCATCGCGCCGGCGAACGCCGGCATGGCGACGCCCATTGCACTTTACGAAAAGCTGCCCGCGGAGGTCTCCGACGAAGCCGGCCTGCTCGGGCTGTATGCGCGCAACCGCAGCGAAGGTGTCGCCAACCATGTGACCGAAGACCTGCTGGTGGCGGCCTACGGTGTGCTGCGCGAGCACACGGCGGCGGAGATGGAGCGCACGGTATTGACGCCGCGGCTGCACACGCTGACCGAACGTCTGGGCAAGGTGCTTGAGAAGGGTGACGGGGACCACGCCCGGCTTGCGCGCCGGCATGTGGCGGTGATCGCCGCGCTGCTGGACGACAGCATGCCGGCGGATGGCACGGCTGCAGCCGAGGTCGAGCGCGTGCGCAAGGCCGAAGGCATACAGATGTCGGACATGTGGGGCGTGCGACTGGATTACGGGCAGTTCCGTCCGCGCGGACGCTATGAAGGCGACGCGGCGATGGAGCGCTACTTCCGCGCCATGCGCTACGCCGCCGGCGTACCGCTGCTGCTGCGCCCGAGCCGCGCCACCGGTGTCAGTGCGGAGCGCGCCGACCTGAATGCGCGAACGGCACTGCATCTGGCGCACGCCATGATGGACACACCGGTGGTGCGCGCCGCCTATGCCGCGTTCGACGGGCCGCTGACCTGGGAGTACGGCGAGGCCGACGATCTGACACCGGGGGCGTTGCTGGAGATCGAAGCCGCCATCGCGCAACCGGGTGGTCGCAGCGACAAGGGCGGATGGACGATTGCCGCGGCGATTGCGGATCGTGCGCCGCTGCCCCGGATCGTGGACGTCGTGCTGGAAACGGACCGCCTGGGCGAGGGCGAAACGCCCTATTCCGCCTCAACCGCCTGGCGATTGCTGCCGGCGCGGGCCACGGCGGAATCGGCTGCGTTCCAACGGCTGGTGGAGCAGAAGATCGGCGCTTACACCGGGCAGTGCGCGACCTTGCCGCTGACCGTGTCGACCGCCCGCGGACAGAAGACCAAGGGCTATCCCAGCCTGTACGAAACGCTGGCGCTGCTCGGCGACATGCCCGCCGCAAGCTGGATGCGCCAGACGTGCATGACCGATTTCGCCGCCTATGCGGATGCCCGGGGCAAGGCGGGCGATGCGCTCACCCGCGGCAGCGGCCTGAACGCCGCACAGTGGCGCTTCACGCAGCGCGTGCTGGGCGGCGGAGAATCGGCGACGGCGCGCAGCAATGTGCTGCTGGGTTTCTGGACCTGGCAGCGCCACGCCGGCGTGCTGTACGCGAAACAGAGCAGCACGCCGCGACCGAAATCGTTTTCGCTGGACAGGGCGCGCAGCGGTGCCAGCATCGCACCCAGCCCGGCGTTTTTCGACGGACTGCGTGCGCTGGCGATCGAACATGCACGCTACGGTGCGCAGAACACATGGACCGGTTTCGCCCAGGTTCTCGACCGGCTGTCCGCGCTGGCACTGCGCACCCGACTCGGCCAGCCGCTCGACGCGGACGACGATGCCTACCTGAACGACATCGACCGCACGCTGCTGGCACTGACCGGCGGCACGCGCGACCAGCCCATCGTGATCGACGTCCATACGAACGGCGAGGACGGCCAGGCGCTCTACGAGGCGCTCGGTCGCCCGCGCGTCGTAACGCGCGGCGCGGCGCGCGGCGGCCTGTTCAGCCATTACGAATTCCGCGACGGCCTGCAGCAGCGGCTCACCGACAGCGAATGGCGGAGCCGTATCGACGCAGGCAAGGTGGCGACTCAGCCGGGCTATTCGGCGGAACCGCCCCGCTTCGTGCCGATGGGCGCAGGAGGCAACGATGCGCCGAACCCTTGAGGCCTGCTTGCTGGCCGTTTCGCTGGCGACATTCGCATCGACTTCGGAGGCAAGGAACCTTGCTCTGCTGGTGGGCGTGAGCGCCTATCCACAACCCGAAAACCGGCTGGAAGGGCCGAAGAACGATATCGCCAGTCTGCAGGCAGTGCTCACCCGGAAGTGGGGATTCCAGCCGGGAGACATCCGGACGCTGGTGGACAAGGATGCCACCCGCGCCCGCATCCTCGAAGAGATCGATGCGCTGATGAGCCGTTCGGCCCAGGGTGACGAAGTGTTCATCTATTTCAGTGGGCACGGAGTCAGTGCGAAGGACGGGTCGGGACTGCCCCTGCCCCACACCTCGGGCGCTTTCGTCGCCTACGACAGCGACGCCAGCAAGGGCGTGGCGCGCTTCGTCGACACGCTGGTGGTTGGTGCGCGCGATCTGCGGCCACGCTTCGACCGGCTCGACAAGGGCGGACGCAACGTGCTTTTCGTTTCGGATTCGTGCTACTCGGGGCAACAGGCGCGCAGCGTGTTCGCCCCGGCAAGCGATGGCGCGCGCTTCAGGCATTGGCGAGGAGCACCGGCCGCCACGGCCGAGGACGAATTCTCCAGCAATTTCGATGCAGGCGTCCGACCCAAGGCCGATCCTTTTCCGTATCGCGACCTGCTTTTCCTGTCCGCCGCCAGCGACGGCGAAACCGCACGCGACCTTGCCGGCGATGAACTGAAGCGTTATCCATCGATCGACGGAAAGGCTCACGGTGCGTTGACCGACACGCTGCTGCGCGTGCTGTCGGGCGACATCAAGGCCGACAGCAACCGGGACGGCAAACTGGACTTCGTGGAACTGCATGCTGCGGTAGGCGACTTCATGCACCAGCGCAGTTACGGCCACACACCGCAGCGACTGCCTACCGTGGCGGAGGATGCGCGAGGCGTGGGCCGACGGGCCTTGTTCGCTGGCACGGTGCCGCAGGCTGCATCGGCACCGGCGGCTACACCTGGAGCGGCCGCCACGCTGACGCTTGCCGTCCACAATTTCGGTGGCAGCAGCCAGCTCGCACAGCAGCTCGGGCGCATCCCCGGCATCAAGGCAGCACCTGCCGGTTCTGCCGATCTGAACGTGCAGCAGGCGGGTTCGGAGTTGCGTGTGCTGTCGCGCGCCGGCGATCTGCTGTCCATCGTTCCGGCAGGCGACATGAAGGCCGCCACCGACCAGCTCGGACGCGCCATCGAAGCCCGCGTGTGGGCACAGCGGCTGCAGCGGATCGCCGATGCCGGCAAGCGCTCGGTACCGGGTTTCGAGGCCGACCCCGGCACCCGTGGCGGTACGTTCGCGGAGGGCGAGGCGCTGCGCCTCGTGCTGCGTCCCGACAAAGGCGGGGTCGCCCTGATCGTGAATGTCGATGGCGCCGGGAACGTCACCACCCTGTATCCGGCGAATGCAGCGGAGACGAGCCCGCTCGCAGCCGGTGCCGCAGCGACCCTGCCGGCCGACGGCACCTCGATACGGGTACAGCCGCCCTATGGCACCGATCATGTGTTCGCCTTCGTGTTCGACGCAGCCCCCCCACAGCTTGAGCGGCTGATGCAGTTGCAGGGTCTGCCGACCTCCGACCGTCTTGCCACCCTTCTTGCCGACACGCTCGAACAGATGCGCGGACGCTATGCCTTCGCGCATCTCCAGTTGCGCACGCTCCCACGCCAGGCCTTTGACGGAGGACAGCAGTGATACTCATCGCCCGCCTTTTCGTCGCAGTCGCCGTACCGGTCGTGCTGCTTGTCCTGCCGCGCTTCGCTGCTGCCGCATGCGAAGGAGTCGCCGAAGAACAGGCACGCGCGGCCGCGCTCGCGTCGCCTGCCGAGCGCGCACGCGCCTACAAGGACATCGTGAGCCGCTGTCCGCAATTCAACACCCACTACAACGCGGGTCGTGCGTTTCTTGCGGCGGGCGACGGCAGCGGGGCGATTTCGCAGTTCGCTGCTGCGCGCAGCAGCGCCGCCGACGGCAAGGCACGGATGGCGGCCGCCGCGCGTCTGGCCGAGGCATATCTTGAAGCAGAGCGATTGCCCGAAGCACTCGCCGCCCTGAACGCCGCGCGGCAGGACGCTGCACAGGCCGGCGGCTTGCCGCCCTGGGCGCAGGACGTCGCGCGCAGGATCGACACCCACCCCGGTCGGGAAAAAATCAGTGCTGCGGACATGGCCAGTGCACTGGGCAGCAGTCGCTCGTATGGCGTCCGGCCAAAGATCGATCTGAGGATAGGATTCGAGTACGACAGGGATGCTCTGGATGCCCAAGGTCAAGCGCAGGTGGCAGAACTTGGCAAGCTGATGAACACCCTCCCGGCAAGCAGTCGTTTGAGGCTGATCGGCCATACGGATGCGCGCGGCGACCCTGTATACAACCAGAAGCTTTCAGAGAGGCGGGCAGAGGCCGTGCGTCAGGCACTCGTGGGCATGAACGCATCGTGGGCTTCGCGGCTGCAGGCCGAAGGGCGCGGCAAACGAGAACTACTGTATACCGGCACCAACGAAGATGATCACAGGCTCAACCGTCGGGTCGAAATCAGTCAGGAATAAGCGTTCCAATCGTGGTTGAATCAGAGATCAGGGAGCAACCAACGACCTGTGCGTCCGCCCGGCTCACTCCAGCACTTCGAAGCTCATCAGGTCTATGCCCTGCTCCAGCGCGCTGTGGCCGAAGCCGATGGTGCCCTGACCGCGCAGGATGATTTCCTCGCGCTTGAGCACCACCTCGTTCTCGCCTTCGATGCGCAGGAAGGTGCCGTTGGTGCTCTGGTCGACCAGTACGAACTTGTCGCGCCGACGCTCGATGCGCGCGTGATTGCGCGATGCGCGCTGGTCCTTGATCACCACCTCGTTGCTCATGTCGCGGCCCAGCGTGAGCGGGCCGTGCGCGTTGTCCACCGTCAGTTCGGTGTCGCGGTAGCGCACCAGCAGCCGCGCCACGTGATAGCTGGCGACGATGCTCGACGCCTTCATCGTCAGGTCGGCGCCCTCCTGCCACAGCACCTCGCAGACGCGCACGTCCTCGGCCTTGCCCTTCACCGTCAGCGCGTCGATTTCGCGCACCTCGGGGCCCATAGACAGCGTCACCGCAGCCAGCGTTTCGGCGGTGGTGATGATCTGCCCGGCCTTGGCCAGGCCCGCCATGCGCGCCGCCGTGTTGACGGTGTCGCCGAACACGTCGTCGTTCTCCTCGATCGCCGGTCCGAAGTGGAAACCGACGCGGATCGCCAGCTTGACGCCCGACACCGGCGGCAGATCGGTCACCCGATGCTGCATCTCGCAGGCGGCCTGGATGCCCGCGTCGGCATTGGGGAAGGTGGTCATCACCTCGTCGCCTATGGTCTTGATCACCTTGCCGCCATGCCCGTCGACCACGCGCCGCATGCGATTGAGGCAGCGTTCCACGGCGCGCAGCGCTTCGGCGTCACCCAGCTTCTCGTAGAGCCGGGTGCTGCCGGAGACGTCGGCGAACAGCACGCACACAGATTTAGGTTGGGAACTCATGGCAGGCCGGGTGGCATAGGGCTTCAACGTCAGGGCCCGAGGTCAGTGCTGCAACGTCAGGCATTTACGTCATTTTACAATTACCGACGATATACGTGCGACGCCGCGCCGGCAATCCGACGAAGGTCTGACGGATGCGTCACAGGTGCACGCTGCGCCCGCCATCGACGGCGATGATCTGACCGGTGATGTAGGGCGCGTCCTCGATCAGGAAGCGTACCGTACGTGCGATGTCCTGTGGGTCGCCTTCTCGCTGCAACAGGGTATGCCGCACGATGCGGGCGCGTTCTTCCGGGTCGAACAGGTCGTTCTCCGGCCACTGGATGGGCCCCGGCGCCACGCCATTGACGCGCACCCGCGGCGCCAGATCGATGGCCAGCGCTCGCGTCAGCGTCGCCAGTGCGCCCTTCGAGGCGCTGTACAGCGCATAGCCCGGCAGCGGTCGTTCGGCGTGGATGTCGGCAATATTGACGATGCAGCCGCCGCTGTCGCGCAGCGCTGGCGCGGCCGCCTGCGACAGGAAGAGCGGCGCGCGGAAGTTGCTGCCGGTCAGGTCGTCCCAGTCGCGCTGCATGATGGTGCCGATCGGCGTCGGGTAGAAGGACGAGGCGTTGTTGATCAGCGCGTCCAGGCGCCCGAATTTCGCCAGCGTCTTGTCGACCAGTTCGGGCAGACGGGCGGTATCGAGCAGGTCGGCCGACAGGCAGCAGGCGCTTTTCGCGCGGCGCGCATTGAACTCGTCGAGCAGTAGCAGTGCCTCTTCCGCCGACTGCCGGTAGTGGATGGCCACCCGCCAGCCGGCGTCGTGCAGCGTGCGCGCCATCTGCGCGCCAAGGCGCCGCGCCGCGCCGGTGATCAGTGCAACCTTGCCGTTTTCCATCGCTTTCCTGTCCACCTGTTTGTCTGTCGCGACGCGATGTCGCATTATCGCGGACCCCGCGACCGGACACCCGTGCCATGTCACTGCCCCAGCCCGATTCAGACGCCGTCGAGCACAGCCAGCGCCTGCTCGGACAGATCCGCGACGAGATCGCCCGCACCGGCTGGATGCCGTTCAGCCGCTACATGGAGTGCGCGCTGTACGCGCCGGGGCTCGGCTATTACAGCGGCGCGCTGCAAAAGTTCGGCCACGACGGCGATTTCGTCACCGCGCCGGAGCTGACGCCGCTGTTCGGCCGCAGCCTCGCCCGCCAGCTGGCGGAACTGA
>JAVEVQ010000002.1:0-143467 GCA_034004945.1 Methyloversatilis sp.
GGTCCTTGGAGGACTCGATCTTGTTCATCAGATCGGAATACTTCTGCTGCAGGAACTGGTGCAGGGCCGATTCAAAAGCGAGCACGCGGGACACTTCGACGTCGTCGAAGTAGCCGTTGTTGGCGGCATACAGGGAAACACCCATCTGGGCGACCGACAGCGGCGAGTATTGCGGCTGCTTCATCAGTTCGGTCACGCGGCGGCCACGCTCGAGCTGCTTGCGGGTCGCTTCGTCCAGGTCGGAGGCGAACTGCGCGAACGCAGCCAGCTCACGGTACTGGGCCAGCGCCAGACGGACACCGCCGCCCAGCTTCTTGATCACCTTGGTCTGGGCCGCACCGCCGACGCGGGACACCGACACACCGGCGTTGATGGCCGGGCGGATGCCTGCGTTGAACAGGTCGGTTTCCAGGAAGATCTGACCGTCGGTAATCGAGATCACGTTGGTCGGAACGAAGGCGGACACGTCGCCGGCCTGCGTTTCGATGATCGGGAGTGCGGTCAGCGAACCGGTCTTGCCCTTGATTTCACCGTTGGTGAACTTCTCGACGTAGTCGGGATTCACGCGAGCGGCGCGCTCGAGCAGACGGCTGTGCAGGTAGAACACGTCGCCCGGGTAGGCTTCGCGGCCCGGCGGACGGCGCAGCAGCAGCGAAATCTGGCGGTAGGCAACGGCCTGCTTCGACAGATCGTCATAGACGATCAGCGCGTCTTCGCCGCGGTCGCGGAAGTATTCGCCCATCGTGCAGCCGGCGTACGGGGCCAGGAACTGCATGGCGGCCGAGTCGGAAGCGGTGGCGGCGACGACGATGGTGTATTCCATCGCGCCGTACTCTTCCAGCTTGCGCACCACGTTGGCGATGGTCGAGGCCTTCTGGCCCACCGCAACGTAGATGCAGGTCATGTTCTGACCCTTCTGGTTGATGATGGCGTCGACGGCGACCGCGGTCTTGCCGGTCTGACGGTCACCGATGATCAGCTCGCGCTGGCCACGGCCGACCGGAACCATCGAGTCGATCGACTTCAGGCCGGTCTGCACCGGCTGCGAAACCGACTGACGCGCGATCACGCCCGGGGCGACCTTTTCAACCTTGTCGGTCAGCTTGGCGTTGATCGGGCCCTTGCCGTCGATCGGCTGGCCGAGCGAGTTCACGACGCGACCGATCAGCTCGGGGCCGACCGGCACTTCGAGAATGCGGCCCGTGCACTTGACGGTCTGGCCTTCGGAAATGTGTTCGTAGTCACCCAGAACCACGGCGCCGACGGAGTCGCGCTCGAGGTTCAGCGCCAGACCGAACGTGTTGCCTTCGAATTCCAGCATTTCGCCCTGCTGGACGTCGTCCAGGCCGTGCACGCGCACGATGCCGTCGGTCACCGAAACCACGGTGCCCTCGGTGCGCGCCTGCGACGACAGATGCAGGTTCTGGATCCGGCTCTTGATCAGGTCGCTGATTTCAGACGGATTGAGGTTCATCAAAAAACTCCTAGTTCTGTAGCGCAGTGGCCATGGCGGCAAGCTTGCCGCGGACCGAGGCATCGATCACTTCGTCACCGACCGCAACCTTCACACCGCCGATCAGTTCGGGATCGAGCGTGACCCGGGCTTCCAGACGACGGCCGAAACGCGGCTCGAGGTCGGCCAGCAGGCGCGACACGGTGGCGTCGTCCATCGGGAAGGCGGAACTGATGTGGGCGACGGCGCTGCGTTCGTGCTCGTTCTTCAGCTCGGTGAAGAGCTGCGCGATCTCGGGCAACAGGGCCAGACGGCCGTTCTGCGCCAGCACGCGTGCGAAGCTGCGATGCGCGTCGGCAAGTTCGCCGGGCACTGCGGTGAGGAAGAGGAAACCACGGTCGGTCGAGGTGCGGGTCGGATCGGCCAGCAGCTGCTTGACCTGCGGCTCGGCGGCAGCGGCGGCCATCAGGCCGAGAGCATCGGCCCAAGCCGCCAGCGAGTTGCCTTCCTTGGCCAGCTGGAACGCGGCTTCGGCGTAGGGTCGCGCGATGGTGACGTTCTCTGCCATGGTGTCAGCTCAGTTCCTGCTTCAGGTTGGTGAGCAGATCGGCGTGGACTTGGGCGTTGATCTCGCGACGCAGGATGCGTTCCGCACCCGCGACCGCCAGCGTGGCGACCTGGTCGCGCAGGGCGTCCTTCGCCTTCTGCGCTGCAGCCGCAGCTTCGGTGGTCGCTGCTTCGCGGGCCGCCGCGATGATGCGATTCGCTTCCGCGCGCGCATCCTCGACCAGCTTGGCCGCCTGCTTCTCTGCACCCGAACGGAGCTCGGCCGCGGACTCACGCGCTGCGCGCAGTTCCTCGATCGACTTCTTCTCCGCGTTGGCCAGATCTGCCTTTGCCTTGTCCGCAGCCGCCAGCCCGTCAGCGATCTTCTTCGCGCGTTCGTCGAGAGCCTTGACGATCGGCGGCCACACGAAGCTCTTCGTGAACCACACGAACATCAGGAACACGACGATCTGGATGATGAGCGTTGCGTTCAGATTCACGGCAACTTTCCCTTCAATAAATCGGTGTTGGGGCGGATGCCGTTCTTACTTCAGGAAGGTCGAAGTGGCGAACCAGAGGGCGATACCGGTACCGATAATGAAGGCGGCGTCGATCAGGCCGGCCAGCAGGAACATCTTGACCTGCAGCGCGTTCATCAGCTCCGGCTGGCGAGCCGAGGCTTCGAGGTACTTACCGCCCATCAGCGCGATACCGATACAAGCACCAATTGCACCCAGACCGATGATCAGACCGCAGGCGAGGGCGACGAGACCGAACACTTGTTCCATAACAGCTCCTTAGATTTAAAAGAAAAACGAAAACAACAAACCGGACTGCAACTGCAAACTCAGTGGCTTTCGTGGGCCTGACCCACGTACACGAGCGTCAACATCATGAAGATGAAGGCCTGGAGCGTGATGACCAGAATGTGGAACACCGCCCATGCAAAGCCAGCAACGACATGACCGAATGCGAGCAGGATGCTCGGCGCATTGACGCCCGTCCATGCGGCGCCCATCAGCGCGATCAGCATGAAGATCAGTTCGCCCGCGAACATGTTGCCGAACAGTCGCATGCCGTGCGACACGGTCTTCGCGAGGAATTCGATGATGTTCATCAGGAAGTTGAACGGGGCCAGAATGAGCTTGTCGCCGAAGGGCGCCGAGATCAGTTCGTGCGCCCAGCCGCCGGCGCCCTTGATCTTGACGTTGTAGAACAGGCAGACCAGCAGCACCGCGATGGACATACCCATCGTGACGTTGATGTCGGCGGTCGGCACGACACGCATGTAGGCGTGATGCGGATCGTGACCGGCGGAGGCGTAGATGCCTTCCCAGATGCGCGGCAGCAGATCGACCGGCAGCAGATCCATCGCGTTCATCAGCAGGATCCACAGGAAGACGGTCAGTGCGAGCGGTGCAACGTAGCGGCGCGACTGTTCGCTGTGGATCAGGCCCTTGGCCTGATCGGCGACCATTTCTACCAGGATTTCCACCGCGGCCTGGAAGCGACCGGGCACACCCGACGTCGCCTTGGCGGCTGCGCGGTACAGCACGAACAGCGTGAGCATGCCGAGGATGACGGAGTAGAAAAGACTGTCGAGGTTCACCAGCCCCCAGTTGACCAGCTGGGCTTGAGGCTCACCCGAGTTGTTCAGGAAGGTGAGGTGGTGGGCGATGTACTCGCCGGGAGTCGGGCCGTGGGCCAGTTCGGTTCCAGATGCCATGTCAGTGTTTGAACAAGAAAGCAAAAAAACCTGCCTGCAGTGCCGCGGCCAGACCCCCCAAGAACCAGCCCCACGACAATCCGGGCACGAGGTAGTGGCACAGCAACAGCAGCCCAATCGTCGAGACGACCTTGATCGCCTCGCCGAGGAAGAATTCAAACGGGTACGACACTGCGGCCTGCGCCCGCGGGCGCACCAGACGACCGAGACGTATCGCGAACAGTAGACTCGGCACCGTATAGCTCAGGCCACCGAGCAGGGCGGACAGTCCAGCCATCCAGCCCCCGACGAACAGCGCGATGCCGGTTACTACGAGCACCAGCGAAAGCTGCAGCATGATCGCTTTCAACATGCAGCAAGCCTTCCACGCATCCGCACCACCCAAAGTCCGCGAACCTCGAATCTTCTATAAGACACAAGTGTTCGCACTGCGACGAGCCGAAACCGCACAGCTTCGCGCGCAAAGCCCTTGACGATACATACGCTTACAGCCGCCGTCAAGAAGTTCCCGGATTTTGACCGGGAACGGTGCACCCGCGTCGAATCCGGCGGAAAGAAAAGCATTTCGCACGCTCCGGTTTCCGGTGCCGCTTGACCTCGCTCCAGAAATGGTCGATATTTTTCGACATGAGAAACGACTACGCCCAGACCATTCCCGCGGACTGGCAGGATTACTCCCGTCTGTTCGCCGCGCTCGGTGACCCGGAGCGGCAGCGCATCCTGCTCACCTTCGAGCCGGGCGAAAGCCTCAACGTGACCGAACTGACCCGCGCCTCCTCACTCAGCCGGCCGACCGTATCGCATCACCTGAAGATCTTGTGCGAGGCCGGTGTGCTGGAGCGGACGCGGCATGGCCGCGAGATCCACGTCAGGCTGAAGGCCGACACGCTGATCCAGCGACTGCAGACCGTCATCGACTATCTGGACGCACACCGGTGAGCGCGCCCTCACCCCTGCTCGGAGCGGAGACGCTGCGTGCCCTGACCCAACGCGCCGGTCGCACACCTTTCTACGCCATCGACAGCGCTGCCGTGCGCGCTCGTATCGACGCCCTGCGCGCCGCACTGCCGGCCACGCTGCAGCTGTGCTACGCGATCAAGGCCAACCCCCTGCCGGCGCTGCTGCAGTGCATCAGCGGGTGGCTCGACGGCGCCGACGTCAGTTCGGGCGGCGAACTGACACGCGCGCTCGATGCCGGCTTTCCGGCCGCACGCATCGGCTTCACCGGTCCGGGCAAGCGTGACGCCGAACTGGCGGCGGCGATCGACACCGGCGTGCGCATCTGTGCCGAATCGATCGGCGAGATCACACGCATCGCACGCATCGCCGATCAGCAGGGGCATCAGGCACGCGTTGCGCTGCGCGCCAATCCGGACTTCACGATCACCGGCTCGCGCGTGCGCATGAGTGGCGACAGCTTCTTCGGCATCGACAGCGCACAACTGGGCGAGGCCATCGAGGCCGTGCGTGGGCATGGCCTCGAATTCGGCGGCCTGCACTATTACTGTGCCTCGCGCATGCTGGATGCGGCCGAGATCGTCGGCCTGCATGCGCACTGCCTTGCCGAAGCGCTGCAGATCGCCGACGCGGCCGACGTGGCCCTGCCCTGGCTGAATCTGGGCGGCGGCTTCGGCATCGCCATCGCCGACGACGAACAGCCTCTCGACTTCGCGCCGGTGGCGGCCCACCTGCACGCACTCGACGAAAAGCTGCGGGCGCGCGATCCAGAGGCCCGGCTTGCCCTCGAGCCGGGGCGCTACCTGGTGGCCGAGGCGGGCATCTATGTCTGCAGCGTGATCGAACGCAAGACGGTGCGCGGTCGTACCTGGCTCATCGTCGACGGCGGGGCGCACCAGCATCTGCATGCAACGCTGCAACCCGACCGCCTGCAGCCCGCCAACTTTCCGATGACGCTGCACCCGCAGGCGCCGACCCGCGAGGTCGAACGGGTCAGCATCGCCGGCCCGCTGTGCGCGCCCTTCGACGTGCTGGCGCGCGACATCGACCTGCCGCGCGCACAGCCCGGCGATCTGCTGGTCGTCCATCGCTCCGGCGCCTATGGCGCCAGCGCCAGTCCGCTCGATTTCCTCGGCCATCCGCATCCGGCCGAACTCCTTTTCTGACCTCGCGGAGCATTCATGCTGCGTAGCCTTGTCCGTGCCCTGCTCACCTTCGTCTGCCGACTGCTGTTCCGCATCAGCCCACCGGCGTCGCTGCCTGGGCCGCAGGACCGTCTGCTGGTCGTCGCCAATCACGAATCCTTCCTCGATGGCCTGCTGCTCGGCCTCTTCCTGCCGATGGATCCGGTGTTCGTCGTGCACACCGGTGTCGCACGCAACCCCTTCTTCCGGCTGATGCTGTCGCTGGTCGACTACCTCGCGGTCGATCCGACCAGCCCGATGGCGATGAAAAAGGTGATCCGCCTGCTGGAATCCGGTCGCCCGGTCGTCATCTTCCCGGAGGGCCGCATCACCACCACCGGCAGCCTGATGAAGGTGTATGACGGCCCCGCCTTCGTTGCCGCGAAGACCGGCGCCACCGTGCTGCCAGTGCGGCTCGACGGCGCCTCGCGCAGCTACTTCTCGCGCGTATCCGGCCGCTACCCGAAATCGCTGTTCCCGCGCATCGCCATCACCGTGCTGCCCACCACGCAGATCACCATGCCTGAAGCAGGCAGCGCGAAGGAGCGCCGACGGCGCGCCGGCGAAGCGATGCGCCGGCTGATGCAGGAGATGATCTTCGCCTCGCGCCCGCAGCAGACGCTGTTCGACGCGCTGTGCGACGCCGCCGAGATCCACGGCCGCAATCGCCGGCTGGTCGAGGACATGAAACAGATCGAGTATTCATATGGCGACCTGCTGAAGATGGCGCTGGCGCTCGGCCGCATCGTCGCGCGCATCACGCGGCCGGACGAACGCGTCGGCGTGCTGCTGCCCAATCTCGCGCCGACGCTGGGGCTGGTGTTCGGCCTGAACGCGCACCGCCGGGTGCCGGCCATGCTCAACTACACCGCCGGCATCGACGGCATGCAGGCCGCCTGCACCGCTGCCGAACTGCGCGTCATCGTCACCTCGCGCGCCTTCGTCGAACAGGCCAGACTCGGCGACAAGCTGGCCGCGCTGCAGGGCGTCGAACTGCACTACCTGGAAGACCTGCGCGAACGCATCACGCCGGCCGACAAGCTGTGGCTCATGCTGTGGGCGATGCGCGCGCCGCGGCTGGCGGCCGAAAAGCTGTCGCCGGAAGCGCCGGCGGTGGTGCTGTTCACCTCGGGCTCGGAAGGCAAGCCCAAGGGCGTCGTGCTGTCGCACCGCGCGCTGCTCGCCAACATCGCGCAGATCCGCGCGGTGATCGACTTTTCGGTCGACGACAAGATCCTGAACGCGCTGCCGCTGTTCCACTCCTTCGGCCTGACCGCGGGCGGCCTTCTGCCGCTGCTGACCGGCGCCAACGTGTTCCTCTATCCGTCGCCGCTGCACTACCGCGTCATTCCGGAACTGGCTTACGACCGCAACTGCACCGTGCTGCTCGGCACCAGCACCTTCCTCGGCAACTATGCGAAGTTCGCCCACCCCTACGACTTCTACCGTCTGCGCTACGTCATCGCCGGCGCCGAGAAGCTGTCGGAATCGGTGCGCGCGGCGTGGTTCGAGAAGTTCGGTCTGCGCATCTTCGAAGGCTACGGGGCGACCGAAACCGCACCGGTGCTGGCGGTGAATACGCCGATGGCCTATCGCAGCGGTACCGTCGGCCAGCTGCTGCCGGGCCTGCACGCCAAGCTGATGCCGGTGGCCGGCATCGACCGCGGCGGCGTGCTGCACGTGAGCGGCCCCAACCTGATGAGCGGCTACCTGAAGTGGGACAGGCCCGGCGTGCTGCAGGCGCCGTCGTCGGAAGCCGGCGAGGGCTGGTACGACACCGGCGACGTAGTCGAATTCGACGACGACGGCTTCGTGCGCATCGTCGGCCGCGTCAAGCGCTTCGCCAAGGTGGCCGGCGAAATGATCTCGCTGGAAACGGTGGAAAAGCTCGCCACCGCCGCCAGCCCGGCGGCGCAGCACGCGGCGTCGACACAGCCCGATCCGGCGCGCGGCGAAACCATCGTGCTGTTCACCACCGACGCTGCGCTCGGCCGTGACGCGCTGCAGGCGGCCGCCCGCGAGCGCGGCGCGCCGGAAATCGCGGTGCCGCGCAGGATCGTCGTCGTCGACGCGTTGCCGCTGCTCGGTACCGGCAAGACCGACTACGTGACGTTGAAGCGGATGGCGGAGTCCGCCTGACCATGGATGCCCGTCGCCGTCGCCTGCTGAAGACCGGCCTCGTGCTCGGCAGTGCCGCGGCCGGCGGCTGGGCGCTGAGCACGGTCGCGCGCAGCCAGCTGATGAACCCCTGCCTCGCCGCGCTGCCGCCGGAACTGGCCGGCCACGAACTGATCGCGCAGACTTTCGACGGGCTGGACCCGACGTTGCTGCGCGACGTCCACGTGCACCTCGCCGGCACCGGCGACTCCGGCCGCGGCATCGAAATGACGCCGCGCATGCTGAGCCCGCTGCACCCGGCCGAGTACGTGCAGCGCCTGTTCTACCTGAACGCCGGCTGCGCGCACGAAGACCCGGGCCGCGTCGACGCCAGCTATGTCGACCGCCTGCACAACCTGGTCGAAGCGCTGCCGGCCGGCTTCAAGCTGATGCTGTTCGCCTTCGAGCGCGCCTACGACGAAGCCGGACGCCACCTGCCCGAGCACACCGCCTTCCATGTGCCGGACGCCTACGCGCGTGACGTCGCCCGCGGCAACCCGGACCATTTCGAGTGGGTGTGCTCGGTCCATCCCTACCGCGAAGACGCGGTCGAGGCGCTGGAAGCGGCAGCGCGCGACGGTGCGCGCGCCATCAAGTGGCTGCCGCCGGCGATGGGCATCGACCCGGCCTCGAAGCGCTGCGATCGTTTCTACGCCGCAGCGCTCCGGCTCGGCCTGCCGCTGATCAGCCACGCCGGCGAAGAGAAGGCGGTGCATGGCGCAGGTGGTCAGGAACTGGGCAATCCGCTGCGGCTGCGCCGCGCACTCGAGCATGGCGTCACCGTGATCGTCGCCCACTGCGCAACGATGGGTCGCGACGTCGACCTCGACGCCGGGCGGAACGGACCGATGCGCAGCAGCTTCGACCTGTTCGCGCGGCTGATGGGCGAGCGCCGCACCGGCCGCCTGTACGGCGACATTTCGGCGATCACGCTGCGCAATCGCGAGGTCGAGGTCGTCCGCGCGCTACTGCGCCGCGAAGACTGGCACGACCGCCTGCTCTACGGCTCCGACTATCCGCTACCGGGCATCCTGCCGCTGATGTCGCCGGCCTCGCTGGCGCGCGACGGCCTGCTCGATGCGACCACGGCACCGGTGCTCGAGCAGGTGCGCGACCACAATCCGCTGCTGTTCGACTTCATGCTCAAGCGCCTGCTGCGCGACGGCCGCCATCGCTTCGCGCACAGCGTGTTCGAAGCCGCGCGCGCCTTCCCCACCATCTGATCCACTGTCCCGACCGACTCCACAACGCATGCGCATTCCCGCCGCCCTCCTTACACTGGCACTCATGACGAGTGCCCTTCCCACGCACGCTGCACCGCGCGACGCGCTGGCCGACAGCCGCGTCGGCCTGTACGCCGGCAGCGACTTCCGTCTCACGACCGGACGCTGCAACGACTGCCCGGCGCCAGCGCAGGCGCTGTGGTACTTCACCGACGACACCATCGCCGTGCCGCTGACCGACGCCGCAGGCTTCGTCGCCACGCTGCCGGCGCAGGACGACGTGCGACAGTGGGCGTACGCGAACGAATGGCAACCAGACGCGCAGAAGCCCGCGCTGATCTGGCTTGGCTCACCACTCGTCGCCCACGACGCCCGACTCGACGCCGACGGCCGCACGCTCAGCTTCGCCGACGGCACGCGCGCCCGCTTCACGCTGGTGCCGCAGTTGCCGTCCAATGTGTCCTGGTTCAGCGCCGACAGCACCGCCTGGCTGCAGGGACAGACGGTGACGGTGCGCGGCACGCAGTCTGCCGGCACCCTCACCGCGCGCACGATCTGGCCATCGTCCTTCGATATCGACCTGAGCGCGCTGACGCCCGCGCCGCTGCAGGACGGCGAAACGCTGGCCACACTGGTGCGCGCCGACGACGGTGGCGCACGCGCGCCCGCCTCGGCACGCCTGCTGTGGGAGCGCACGCCGGGTGCAGGGCGCACGGCCGCCGGCAAGCCGGTGTTCGCCATCATGCTCAACGGCGCGCAGGGCGACGACGACGAGGCGCACGGCGGCCACTTCGCGATCGCCACCGGCGTCATGGGCACACGCGGCGAATGGAACGACTGGCTGGTCGCCAACTTCTACAACCTCGACGCGCACAGCGAGAAGGGCATCGTCGCCTCGATGCTGACGATGGACGCCTACCTGACCGACCTCAACGGCGGCCAGAGCTGGTATCGCCCGTCCTACATGCTGGTCGCGGTGCTGCGCGAGGACCGCGCGGCTCGACTGTACGACCAGGGCATCGCGCGCGTGTTCAACCACTTCTACCGGCACGATTTCAGCTACCGCCACGCCAGCGCGAACTGCGCCGGCATCAGCCTGGACACGCTGCGCTCGCTCGGCTGGAGCATCCCGACGCTGGGCCCGACCTCGAAGGCGAAGGCCTGGCTCGGCCTGCCCTGGATGGCGATCAAGGACATGAGCGTGAGCAGCGGCCTGCAGGCCTTCGACTACATGATGGCCGAGCGCAGCGGCCTGTTTCCTTTCGTCGCCTTCAACGTCGCCGGCAGCGACCTGCTCGGCCGGCTGACGCAGGGCAAGGTGATGGACCAGGGGCTGGAACGCCTGCTGGCCGACGACGTCGAGGCCCTCCTGTTCGTGCGCGCGCCGCAGATTCCGTCCTCGCGCGCCTTCGGCAGTGCGCCGGTCGCCAGCTACGAGGAATACATGGCGCGCGTGCCGGCCGACCGCAGCCAGTGGGTGGTGCGACCCGCGCCGCCACGCCCCTTCCCGGACGAACTGCGCGACCCGCAGGCACCGAAGGAGCCGCTGCCGGCGTCGCGTCGCGCGCTGATCGTGTGGCTGGTCGGCGCCGCCGCGGTGATCGCCTTCGTCGTGTTCCGGCTGCTGCGGAGAACGTCATGAGCTCGCAATTCCATCTGCTGAAGGAAACGCGCTTCCGCCCTTTTTTCCTGACCCAGCTGCTGGGCGCGCTGAACGACAACGTGTTCAAGACCGCGCTGATCACGCTGCTCACCTTCCGCGCCGGCAGCATCACCGACGTATCGCCGGCACTGCTGGCCACCGTGCTGCCCGGCGTGTTCATCCTGCCCTTCTTCCTGTTCTCCGCCACCTGCGGCCAGATCGCCGACAAGTACGACCGCGCGATGCTGGCGCGGCTGTCCAAGGTGATCGAGATCGCGGTGATGGGCCTGGGCGCCATCGGCTTCGTCGCCGCCAGCCTGCCGGCGCTGGTGCTGGCCCTCTTCCTGATGGGCACGCAATCGACGCTGTTCGGACCGGTCAAGTACGCCTACCTGCCGCAGCACCTGCACGACGGCGAACTGGTCGGCGGCAACGGCCTGGTCGAATCGGCCACCTTCGTCGCCATCCTGCTCGGACAGATCGGCGGCGCCTGGCTGGTCGGCGTGACCGACGCCTGGGGCCTGTCGGCCGCCGTGCTGCTGCTGGCGCTCGCCGGCTGGTGGACCAGCCGCGGCATTCCGCGCTCGCCGGCACCGGAGCCAGCCATGCGCATCGACTGGAATCCCGCCCGCTCGACCCGTGACAATCTGCGCTTCGCCGTCGGCAACCGCACGGTGTGGCTGTCGCTGCTCGGCATATCGTGGTTCTGGTTCTACGGCGCGACGCTGCTGGCGCAGTTCCCGGTCTACGCATCCGACGTGCTGGGCGGCGGCGAGCACGTGTTCATCCTGCTGCTGGCGGTGTTCTCGGTCGGCGTCGGCACCGGCTCGCTGCTGTGCGAGAAGCTGTCCGGCGGGCGCATCGAGATCGGTCTCGTGCCCTTCGGCGCCATCGGTCTCACGCTGTTCGGCGTCGATCTGTTCGTCGCCACACCGGCCTCGCCGCTGCCGGGCGACGGCAGCGTGAGCGCCTTCCTGCAGCACGCGGAGCACTGGCGCATGCTGATCGACATCGCGCTGCTCGGCGCCGCCGGTGGCCTCTACATCGTGCCGCTGTACGCGCTGATCCAGACCCGCTGCGAAAGAAGCCACGCGGCACGCGTGATCGCCGCCAACAACATCCTGAACGCGGGCTTCATGGTCGCCTCCGCCGGCGTGAGCCTGCTGCTGTTCGAGGCCGGGCTGAACATTCCGCAACTTTTCCTGGTGGCCGCGCTGTTCAACGCCGCGGTGGCGGTGTTCATCTACACGCTGGTGCCGGAGTTCCTGATGCGCTTCATCGTGTGGTTGCTGGTGCACACGGTGTACCGGCTCGACACGAAAGGTCTGGACAACATTCCGGCCGACGGCCCGGCGGTCATCGTGTGCAACCACGTGAGCTTCGTCGACGCGCTGGTGATCACCGCCGCCTGCCCGCGGCCGATACGTTTCGTCATGCACCACGCCATCTTCCGTCTGCCGGTGCTGCGCTTCGTGTTCCGCACCAATCGCTGCATCCCGATTGCGTCGGCCAAGGAAGACACGAAGCTGCTGGAGCGCGCCTACGACGACATCGCGGCCGCGCTGGAAGCGGGCGAACTCGTAGGCATCTTCCCGGAAGGACTGATCACCGACACCGGCGACATCCATCCCTTCAAACCCGGCATCACGCGCATCGTCGCGCGCACGCCGGTACCGGTGGTGCCGCTGGCGCTGCGCGGCCTGTGGGGCAGCTTCTTCTCGCGCAAGGATGGTCCGGCGATGACCAAGCCGCTGCGCCGTGGCCTGTTCAACCGCATCGAACTGGTCGGCGCGCCGGCAGTGGCGCCAGAGACGGCGACACCGGACGCACTGCAGGCCATCGTCGCCGGCCTGCGCGGCGACCGGCGATGAACGCCCCCGGCCACGACGGAGCGCGCCAATGCTGACCGCCATCCTCTGTGTTCTCGGTCTGATCGCGGGCGCCGCGCACGGCGAAATTGAAGCCTTCTTCGGCGCCCTTGCCGGTCTGGCTGCGGGCCTGTGGGTGTCGGCGCGCACCGCCGCGCGCGAACGCGCAGTGCAGGAACGGTTGCGCGAACTCGACGACAAGACACGCTGGCTTTACGAGGCGCTGAAGAGCCGGCCGACAGCACCGGCCAGCGCCGATGTCACGCCTGCAACCGCCAAGACGGACACAACGCCGTGCGCGACGGAACCGCCGCCGGCCGACGTCACGCTGACCGAACCGCCCGCGGTCAGCACACAGGCCGCGCCGCTCGACGCGCTGCACGCCGAGGGCACACGCGTCGCCGCTCGACCGCAGCCGTCGGCGGCCGAGCGCGACGACATCACCCGACCGCTCGCCGCACTGTGGTCGCGCCTGATGGGCAGCAATCCGCTGGCGCGCATCGGCGTCATCGTGCTGTTCTTCGGCGTCGCGTCGGCGCTGCGACTGGCCGCCCAGGCCGGCTGGCTGCCGCCCGGGCTGCGGCTGGCGGCGGCCGTCGCCACCGGTGCGGCGATGATCGGCTTCGGCCTGCGCCTGCCGGGCGACGGGCCGCGCCGCATGTTCGCGCTGGCGGTACAGGGCGGCGGCTTCGCGCTGCTCTATCTGGCGGTCTATTTCGCGCTGGCGCGCTACGGCTTCATCGGGCCGGCCCCCGCCTTCCTGCTGTTCGCCGCGCTCGGCGTCGCCTGCGCGGTCTGCGCCGCGCGGCAGAGCTCGCAGGTGCTGGCGCTGCTCGGCCTGTCCGGCGCCTTCGTCGCACCGATGCTGGCGTCCAGCGGGCAGGGCCAGTACGTCGTGCTGTTCAGCTACTACCTGCTGCTGGACGCCTTCATCATCGCGCTGAGCTGGCGGCGCGCCTGGCGCGCACTCATCTTCGCCGGCTTCCTGTTCACCTTCGCGGTCGGCGCCGGCTGGGGCCTGCGCAGTTATGTGGCGGACGACTACCTCGTGGTGCAGGCCTTCCTGATCGCCTTCTTCGTGCTGTTCACCGCCACCCACGTCGCGCAGACCGTGCTGCGCGCGCCGGGCGCGGCCGGCTGGCAGTCCGGCAGCCTGCTGTTCGGCCCGCCGCTGGCGGCCGGCGTGCTGCAGGCGGCGCTGGTCCAGCCCTATGAATACGGTGCGGCGCTCAGCGCCGCGCTGGCCGGCGTCTACTACCTCGGGCTGGCCAGCCTGCTGCGCAGCCGCGCGCCCGACGAAGTGCTCACCTTCCGCGCCCACGCCGGCATCGGCGCCGCGCTGCTGACGCTGGCCGTGCCGCTCGCCTTCGATCTGCAGATGACCGCCGCCATCTATGCGGTCGAGGGCGCGGCGGCGCTGTGGTACGGCTGCGCCCGCGCCTCCCGCCTGACGCTGTGGGCTGGTGCCGCGCTGCAGATCGCCGCCGGCTTCTGGCTGGCCGCCTCGCTCGATACGCTGACTGTCGCCTGGCCGCTGCTCAACGGCCGCACCCTGGGCTGCCTGTTGCTGGCCGGCGCGGCGCTGTCCTCGGTACGCGTGCTGCGGCAGACCGGCGCTGGCGCCGACTGGCTGCCTAATGCGCTCACGCTGTGGCTGGCCGGCTGGTGGCTGTTCGGCGGTCTGGCCGACATCGACGATTTCGTGCCTTACGACCTGCAGCCGGCGATCGCGCTGCTGTTCGGGGTGGCCAGCGCCGCCTTCGCCGAACAGCAGGGACGCACGCGCGACTTCGTCACCGCCCGCGCGCTGGCCGCGCTGACCTTGCCGGTGCTGTGGGCCGGCAGCCTGCTGGCCTGGGACCAGCACGACCATCTGCTGTACGGCGCGATGGCGCTCGCGTTGCCGCTGGCCTGGGCGACCCATCTGTGGGTGCTGCGCCGGCAGGACGAGGACGGCGCAGCGCTGCTGAACACGCCGCGCCACATCGCCACCGCGTGGACGCTGCTGCTGTCGGTCGGCATCGAAGCCGGCGGCTGGCTGGCCGACTGGCTGCCCGGACAGGACCTGTGGGGCTGGCTGGTGTGGATCGCCGTCTGGCTCGCGGCCGGCCGAACGCTGCAGTCGGCGCTGTCCGCTGACGGCGAGAACAGTCACGCCTGGCCCTGGGCCGCCGCCCCCGAGGCCTACGCGCGCGCCGTGCTGTGGCCGGTCGCCGGTCTGCTGCTGCTGACGGTCGTCGCGCTGCAGTTCGGCCACGACGGCGGCTCCGCCCTGCCCTATCTGCCTCTGGCGTCGGCGCTCGACCTCGCCAGCGCCGCCGCGCTGCTGTGGCTGGCGCGCAGCGGCCTGCTGCCGCAGCCGCTGGTCGGCGCGGCCGGTCTGCTGTGGGTGTCGGCACTGGCGGCACGCGGCGTGCACCATCTCGCCGGGGTGGCGTGGTCGGCCGCCGCCATGTTCCAATCCACGCTTCTGCAGGCGACGCTGTCGCTGACCTGGGCACTGACCGCGCTGGCGCTGATGGTGTCCGCGACACGCAACGGCGCGCGCACGCTGTGGTTCGCCGGCTTCGCCCTGCTCGCCGCCGTCGGCGCCAAGATGCTGGTGATCGACCTGGCCGGCGCCGGCACGGTCGAATGGACCGGCTCGTTGCTGGGCATCGGCGCGCTCATCCTGATCGCCAGCTACGTCGCACCGGTGCCGCCCGGCACGCTTCCAGACCAAGAGGACACCTGATGAAAAGACTGCTCGCTCCCGCCGTGCTCGCGTTCACTGCGCTGGGCCCGGCACACGCCGCCGACATCAAGCCCGGCCTGTGGGAATTCAAGTCGGCGATGAGCATGCCGGGCATGCCCGACATGTCGGCGCAGATGGCGCGCATGCAGGAGGAAATGAAGAAGATGCCGCCGGAAGCGCGCAAGATGATGGAACAGCAGATGGCAGCGCAGGGCGTGGCCATGGGCAGCGGCGGTGCGATCCGCGTCTGCATCACGCCTGAAGACGCCAGGCGCAGCGACATCTACTCCGGCAAGAATGACGGCAGCTGCACCTACAGCAACGTCACCAACACCGCGAAATCGGTCAAGGGCAGGATCAGCTGCACCAATCCGAAAGCCAGCGGCGACTTCGAGGCGGTGATCGACAGCCCGACCCATTTCACGTCGAAAATGAACATGCAGTCCGCCGAAGGGTCCATGCAGGCTGACACCGATGCGCGCTGGATCGCCGCCGACTGCGGCGCGGTCAAGCCGACCGCCCGCTGACCCGCCGACTGCCCGACCCGACGCTTCACCCGATTGCTGAACCAACGCTGAACAGGAATGAAGGACTCACTGCTGCGGACGCCACCGGCGGACGCGACCGGACAGACCGCCCGTCCGCAGCCGCCTGAACAGCCCATGCACGCCGCACACCCCGAACACCCGCGCAACCGCCGCCGGGCCGACAGCCTCGCACCGTTCTCGCTGAGCGTCGAGACCAGTCCGCTCGGCGACACCAGCCTGCATTTCCGCGTGCGCCCGAGCGGCCTGATCGCCCTCGTGCTCGCGCTGCTCATCCACGCTCTGGCGCTGTGGTGGGTGATGCGGCCGAAGGCGGAACCGGAACAGCCGCTCGGCGCCAACCAGCCGATCAGCGTGCGCATGATCACGCCGGAGGAACCGCGCAAGGCGGCGTCGGCGCCGCCCCCCGCCGCCGCGCCGACGCCGCCTGCGCCACGGCCGAAGAAGCAGCCGCCGCAGAAGAAGCGCGAAAAGCCCCGCCAGGCACCACCGGCGCCGACCGAACCGCCGGTCGCCCGCGTACCGGTACCCGAACCCGCCCCCGCACCGCCGCCGCCCAAACCGGCAGCGGCACCGGACGCGCCGACCGACATGGCGTCCTTCGTCGCCGCCCAGCGCGAAAAGCGCCGTCTGGCCGAAGAGGCCGCCGCCGGTGAGAACGCCGCCGCACGCGCCCGCGAACAGGGCCCGTCGGCCGACGATATCGCAGCCGCCAACATCAAGCGCAACCTGCAGCAGCCGGGCACCAACGGCGTGTTCCAGATCACCCGCAAGAGCGTGCGCACCGCCGCCTTCGTGTTCCGCGGCTGGACCACCGACGCCGGCAACGCGCGACGCGAGTTCATCGAGGTCGACGCCGGCCTGAACGGCGACATCGAGCGCGCCGTCGTGCAGCGCATGATCGAACTGATACGCCGCTACTACAGCGGCAACTTCAACTGGGAATCGCTGCGCCTGGGCCGCACCGTCGTGCTGTCGGCACGGCCGGAACACCAGAAGGAACTGGAGGATTTCCTGATCAAGGAGTTCTTCCGCGTCGGTGCGCAATACCCGCCGTAGCCGCGTCGAGCGCCCGCCGTGCCGCAGCGCAGCTTGGTGACGGCATGGCGGACGCCCGATAATGCGGGCGCACACGGAGGACTCAACGATGCCGCGCCACCCCGCACTGCCGGACGACGACGAGAACGGAATGACGGACGCCGAACCTTTCCGCGGCCTCGCCCGCTACGAACGGCAGATGCCCATCCACCAGATTTCCTACTATCTGTGCGGCGAGATCCGCGAACCGCACCATTACACCGATCTGTTCTACACGCTGCGTACCGCGGCCGAGACCGATCTGATCTATCTGCACCTGAATTCGCCGGGCGGCGAATTCGATACCGGGCTGCAGATCATCAACAACATCCGCGCCTCGGAGGCGCACGTGGTCACCGTGCTCGAAGCGCGCGCCTTCTCGATGGCCGCCTTCATCTTCCTCAGCGGCGACGAACTGGTGGTGCATGACAACTGCCAGCTCATGTTCCACACCTATTCAGGCAGCCTGGACGGCCGCGGCAGCGAACAGCAGGCCCAGGTGGCCGCCGTCAGCAGCTGGTTCGAGAAGATGATGACCCGGCTCTGTTCGCCCTTCCTCAGCGACAGCGAAATCAGCCGCATCCTGAAGGGCAGCGACGTGTGGATGGATTCAGATGGCGTGCGCCAGCGGCTGATGCGGATGCAGCGCGCACAGGCGAGGCCGGCGCGGCGCAGGGCGGCGAAGAAGGACTGAGGACGGATGCTCGGTCAGGCACTGCGCATCGGCAGCGTCTGCCGGCACCGCGGGTAGCGCACGCAGCCCCAGAAGGCGCGCCCCTCCCCCTTGCCCTTGCGAGCGGTCATCCGGACGCCGCAGGACGGACAGGTCGGCGTGCGGTAGTCGCCGGCCGTCGCGAACGCCAGCAGCGCGGAACACAGATCCGCGGGCAGACGACGGAACATCATCAGCAGCATGTCACCGCCCATCAGCGTGATGCCGTTTGCCGACGCAAACGCCCGCGCCTCTTCGGTATAGCCGCCACTGGTCATGAAGAAGGCCTTGTCCGCCTTTTCGTGCACCTTGACGCCCAGCAGCTCGCGCACCGGCTTCACACCCACCAGACGGTCGCCCCAGGCCTTGCACTGGACGACCGTGGTCACGCGGTCCGACCCGTCCTCCTGGAACAGCCGGATATCGATGCCGCCGTCCGCACCCAGCGGGGTGGTGCTGCTCCGCATGCCCTTCAGCGCGTAGTAGCGCTGGCACACGTCCTCGAAGCGCTTCCATTCAATGTTCTGGATCAGTTCAAGCGACCACTCTGCTGGGCCCGACGATGGCACGGCGGGCGGGGGCGGATCGGACACGGTCGGTTCAGTGCGCGGCGCAACCGGATCGCGACCGGCGCTCACTTTGGAGTCCATCGCCGCAACGCCCGGCAGATCCGCCTTCGGTGTCCGGCTCGCTCTGATCTCCGGCAGGGATACTCTGCCCGGCGCATTGCGCGCCGCACGCAGTAAGGACAGGCAGGCGATCAGACTCAGCACGCTGACCGGAATCCAGACATTGCCCTGCAGTGCGATCACCATGGTGCGCAGCAGAGGGCTGTCGCCTGCCATCGATGGCAACAGAAAGCGGACGCTCAGCCATATGGCCAGCGCCAGCACGAGGCTCACACGCCAGTCCGATTCGATCAGGGCTTCGGCCAGCGAACGATGCTTCCGCCCTCTGCGCTTGCGTGCCATCTTCATACCGAGACGATTGTTCGTCTGTTCAGTATACGCCCCGGGCATATTCACATTCTAAGTGCATGACCTCCCTGGCGTCCGGAATGCGGCCTATTCCGCCCGGCCGAACACCGTCTCCAGCACCGGCTGCAGCATGCCGCCCTCGTCGCCCAGCCAAATCTGCCCTTCCTGCACGATGCACTGCAGGTCGGCGCCCCGCTGGGCGAGGCCGGCCAGGGCCTGGCTGTCGGCGGTGGACAGGCGATACACGGTGAGATTGGCCAGCTTGGCCAGCGTGCCCTTCGACTGCTCCCACCACTGGCCGGCTGTACGGCCGTAGTTCAGCACGACCACCTGGTCGGCGCGGGCGGCGGCCTTGCGCACCAGGCGCTCGTCCGGCAGGCCGACGTCTATCCACAGCCGGATGGCGCCGGTGAGGTCCTGGGCGTACAGGTCGGCTTCGTCCTCGGTGCTGAGGCCGCGGCCGAAGCGCAGGTCTTCGTCGGCGTGCAGCGCGAAGGCCAGCACGCGCACCATCATGCGTTCGTCGCTCTCCGACGGGTGGCGGGCGACGGTCAGCGCGTACTCGCCGTAGTGCGGCCGGTCCATGTCGGACACGTTCAATTTGATCTTGTAGATGGTGGATTTCAGAGCCATGGCCGACAATGTGCGCGATTCGAAAGACCGCACAGGATACCGACGTGAAGAAAACCGATCTGTACAAGAATGAAAGACTGAAGGTGGTGGCGCAGATGAAGCACGCCGCCGGGGCAAAAAGCGCACTGGGCGCAGCCCCCGCCGTGGACCGCAAGGAACAGCGCCGGCTCGACGCCGAACGCGGTCTGGTGCCCTTCGCCGTGAAGATTCCGGCCGAACTGGCGGCGCGCCTGCGCGACCTGGCGACCGAGCGCCAGGTGTCGCTGAACGATCTGGTGGACGAGCTGCTGCGCAAGGCGCTCGACTGACGCGGCCGTGCTGCGCGCCATCTTCGTCCTCAATCTGGTGACGGTCGGGCTGTTCTACCTGCCTGGCTGGCTCACACTGCGCGTGCTGACGTTGGGGCGCTATCCGCCGCCGCGCGGCGAGCCGCACAGCGAGGAGGCGGTGGCGCTGTTCGGCTTCTTCGTCACGCTGGCGCTGCTGCTGTGGTGGCTGCTGTGAGCATGGCGCCGGCCATCTGGGTCGATGCCGACGCCTGCCCCGCGCCGGTCAAGGACATCCTGTTCCGCGCTGCGACGCGCACCGGCCTGCAGCTGACGCTGGTCGCCAACAAGCTGCTGCGCGTGCCGCCGTCACCGCACATCCGCGCGGTGCAGGTGGCGCACGGCTTCGACGCGGCCGACCGCTACATCGAAGAGGCGGTGGGCGCCGGCGACCTGGTGATCACCGCCGACATTCCGCTGGCGGCAGCGGTGCTGGCGCGCGGCGCACACGCGCTGGAACCGCGCGGCGAGTGGTTCGCCCCGGGCACCATCCACGAACGGCTGCAGATGCGCGCGCTGATGAACGATCTGCGCGACAGCGGCGTCATGAGCGGCGGGCCGGCCGCATTCTCGAACTCGGACAGCCGCAGCTTCGCCGCCGCACTGGACGGCTTTCTCGCCCGGCTGAAGCGGTGCTGAGCGGCTGCACGCCGCCGCTCCGCAGCACATCCGGCATAAGCCGAACGCAATGCACGGCGCAAAAAATCAAATTTCAAGTCGTCCGGTCGCTTTCCTAGAGTGATTCAGCATCCGTGTCCGCGGATGCCGAAACCGGGGGAGATCGACATGACAACAAAGAGTTGGGCAGGCATCGCGGCGGTGGCCGCATCGACATTCATGTTCGCCGGCAGCGTGCAGGCGGCCGAAGGCGACTGGCTGGTGCGCGTGCGCGCGCTGCACATGGACCCGTCGAACGACAACTCGACCACGGCGGTGGTACCGGCGCTGGGCGAGGTGAAGGCCGAGGACAAGCTGTTCCCGGAAGTCGACATCAGCTACTTCTTCACGCCCAACATCGCCGCCGAACTGATCCTGACGGTGCCGCAGAAGCACGACGTCGAACTGGGCGGCGTGGACATCGGCTCGGTCAAGCACCTGCCGCCGACGCTGACCCTGCAGTACCACTTCAATCCGGCCGGCACGATCCGCCCCTACGCCGGCATCGGCCTGAACTACACACGCTTCTCCAGCGTGAAGCTGGACGCCGGCACGGTGCTCGGCGGCAGCGTGCCGCTGAAGGTGGACCGCAGCAGCGTCGGCTGGGCAGCGCAGATCGGCGTCGACATCCAGCTCGCGCCGCAGTGGTTCCTCAACCTCGACGCCAAGTACGTGAAGATAGACACCGACATAGCGGTCAAGGGCGCCGGCATTCCGGTCACCAAGCTGGATATCGACCCGCTGCTGCTGTCGGTCGGTCTGGGCTATCGCTTCTGATCGGCGCCGGCCGCGTCGAGGCAGGCCTCCAGCGCGGCCAGGCCATCGGTCAGCGCGGCGATGCCCGGCGCCAGGATCAATGGCGACTTGATCTCGTACAGCCGGTCGTGCGCGACGGCCGGCACGTCGGCCCAGCCCGGTCGCGCACGCAGGTGATCGGGCTGGAATTTCTTGCCGCACCACGAGCCGATGATGATTCCGGGCGCACGCCGCACCACGGTCATCGGGTCTTCGATGCGCCGCTCCTTCGCGCTGTGGCGGCTGGCGAAATCGGCGAACACGTCCTCGCCGCCAGCCAGTTCGATCAGTTCCGACACCCAGCGGATGCCGGAAATGAGCGGTTCGTCCCACTCCTCGAAATAGACGCGCAGCCGCCGGCCGTGACGGGCGATGCGCGCTTCGCCGCGAACACGCGCGTCATCGAGCCCACGCCGCAGACCGGCTACCAGCGCCTGCGCCTCGGCGGTGCGGCCGACCAGCGCACCGGTGGTGACGATCATGCGCAGGATGCCGTCTATCGAACGCTGGTTGAACACGTGCACCTCGACGCCGGCGCGCACCAGGTCGCGGCACATGTCGGCCTGCAGGTCGGAGAAAGCCAGCACAAGATCCGGCTCTACCGCGAGGATGCGTTCCAGCTTGCCGGACGAGAAGCCGCTGATCTTCGGCTTGTCGCGGCGCGCTTCGGGTGGCCGCACGGTGAAACCGGAAATGCCGGCGATGCGGTCGGCCTCGCCGAGCGCGTACAGCACCTCGACCGCCTCCGTGCACAGGCAGGCGATGCGTTCGGGATACAGCCCACCTGCGCTCATTTACGGCCTGCTTTCTGGCGCGCCTGTTCCAGCTGCTCGCACAGCTTCTGCGCGCCGTCGAGGATGCGCGGCGTGTGCCGCTGCAGGATTTCCGGCGGAATGAAATAGAGGTTGTTGCCCTTCACCGCCGGCAGCGCGGACCAGCGCCGCCAGGCGTCCAGCCACTCCGGCCGCGACTCGCCCATACCGCTGGCGACGATGACCTCGGGTGCTGCCGCCAGCACCGCCTCCTCGGTCACCGTCGGCGCCAGGATAGGCAGGCCGGCGAACACGTTGCGGCCGCCGCACAGCGCCATCACGTCGGAAATCAGGTGCTGACCGTTGATGGTCATCAGCGGCTTGTTCCAGATCTGGTAGAACACCGCGACCGGCGGCCGTGCCGCGTACTGCTTCGCCAGCGCGTCGCGCCGTGCGCGGAAGGCGCGCGCCGCCTCGTCGGCCTCGCGCGGCGTGGCAGCGATGCGGCCGAAAGCTTCGATCGCGCGCGCCACGTCGTCCAGACTGCGCGGCTCGTTCACGAACACCGGTATGCCCAGCTTTTCCAGCCTGTCGTATTGCTGGTTGCGGTTGCCGCTCTTCCAGACGATGACCAGATCCGGCTTCAGCGCCACCACCGCTTCCATGTCCACCGAGGTGTAGCCGCCGACGCGCGGAATCGCCTTCGCCGCGTCCGGGTAGTCGCTGTATTGGGTCGCGCCGACCACCTTGCCGCCAGCGCCGGCGGCGAACAGCAGTTCGGTCACGTGCGGCGCCAGACTGACGATGCGCTGCGCCGGCGCGGCCAGCACCACGCTGCGGCCGGCGTCGTCGGTCAGCCGCAGTTCGGCTGCCGCGGGCAGCGCCAGCGCGGCGAAAAGCAGAAACAATGCCTTCTTCATTCCTTGATTCCTCATCTACCGCACAGGAGCGGTCGGAAGACCACGCTTACTGGACGGCTCTCCGTATTTCGTCGATCGCCTGTTCCAGCCGCTGCCACTGCGCCTCGTCCGCCGGCAGGCCGAAGCGCAGCGCGGCCGGGGTGTCGAAATGACGGAGCAGGATGCCGCGCCGGCAGAAGGCGTCGTTCAGCGCCGCGGCGTCGGCGGTCAGCACGCGCTGGAACAGCGCGCAGCCGCTCACTTCGCCCCAGCCGGTGGTGCGCAGCAGCGCTTCGAGCCGTAGGCTTTCGGCCGCCAGCCGCACGCGCTGCTGCGCCTGCCAGTCGCGGTCAGCCAGCGCGCGCTGCGCCACCCAGCGCGACGGGCCGGCCACCGGCCACGGCCCGAGCCGCGCCGCCAGCGCATCACGCAGCGATTGTTCGGCGAACATGAAGCCGACGCGTGCGCCCGCCAGGCCGAAGAACTTGCCAAGCGAGCGCAGCACGATCAGGCCGGGCCGACCGGCATGCGCCACCACGCTGGCTTCGGGCGTGGCGTCGATGAAGGCTTCGTCCACGATGAGCGTGCCGCCGCGCGCCGCCAGCCGCGCCTGCCAGTCCATCACCTGCGCCGGCGGGAACAGCGTGCCGCAGGGGTTGTTCGGCTGCACCAGTAGCAGCACGTCGGCATCGCCCACCGCCGCCTCGACCTCGGCCAGTGCGACCGCACGCACGCTGTGCCCGGCCTGGGTCCAGCCGTGCGGGTGCTCGTTATAGGTCGGTGAAAGTATCGCCACCCGGCGGTGCGGGAACAGCGCCGGCAGCAGCTGTATCGCCGCCTGCGAGCCAGCCAGCGGCAGCAGCGCGTCGCAACCGAAATAGGCCGCCGCGGCGTCCTCCAGCCCGTCGCCCTCCTCCGGCAGCCGCTGCCACACCGATTGCGGCACCGGCGGCACCGGCCAGGGTTGCGGATTGATGCCGGTGGACAGGTCCATCCAGTCCTGCGGTGCGATGCCGTAACGATCGGCAGCAACCAGCAGGCGACCACCATGCAGCGGGCGGGCAGGGGTCATGACAGATGCACTCCGAGCGCGAGCAGCAGCGCGACGGTGAGCCACAGGCGCAACGCGGAAGCTACCAGCGTGACAGCGCGGTCGATGTCGGTGGCGCCCGGCGCCGCGCCCTCGCCGAGCGGCGGACGCTGCTCGAGCACGCCGTGATAGATCGCCGCGCCGCCCAGCGACAGATGCAGTGCGCCGGCGCCAGCGGCCATGACCGGGCCGGCGTTCGGACTGTCCCAGGCCGGCGCCTGTGCGCGCCAGCAGGCGAGCGCGCTGCGCGTCGCGCCGCACAGCGCATAGCACAGCGCAGTCAGCCGCGCCGGTACGAAATTGAGCACGTCGTCGATGCGCGCCGCCGCCCAGCCGAAATAGCGCAGGCGCGGCGTGCGGTAGCCCCACATCGCGTCCAGCGTGTTGGCCAGGCGGAACAGCAGCGCACCCGGCCCGCCCAGCAGCAGGAACCAGAACAGCGCACCGAACACCGCGTCGTTGCCGTTCTCCAGCACCGATTCGGTGGCGGCGCGCGCAACGCCGGCTTCGTCCAGCTGCGAGGTGTCGCGGCTCACCATCCAGCCGACCCGGCGCCGTGCCTCGACCAGATCGCCAGCGGCCAGCGGACGCGACACCGCGTGCGCATGCTCGCCCAGGCTGCGCGCGCCGAGCGCGAGGTAGAGCAGCAGCAGGTCGGTCGCCACCTGCCAGGGCAGGCCCAGGCCGCGCAGCCACAGCGCCAGCGACAGCGGCGGCAGCACCGCCAGCGCCCACGCGAGCAGGCCGGTCAGCCGGGTCAACGGATGGCCCTGACGTGCGATCACATTCATGCGCGCCTGCAGCCAGCCGGCAAGGTGACCGAAGCCGACCAGCGGATGCAGGCGACGCAGTTCGCCGAAACGGCGGTCGAGCATGACGCCGGCGCAGGCGCACAGCGCCAGCACGACGAAGGGGTGAAGCGTATTCACGGCGCGCGCTCCGGCCACACGTTGTCGCCGATCAGCAGATCTTCGGGCAACCGGCTGGCCCAGCCTTCGAGTTCGAGCATCGGCGCTTCGTAGAACGCATCGACGTGGCCGATGCACAGTACGGCCAGCGGTCGCGCGCCGTCGGGCATCTGCAGCAGTGCCGCCAGCTTCAGCGGATCGAAGATGGACACCCAGCCCATGCCCAGCCCTTCGGCACGCGCCGCCAGCCACATGTTCTGAATCGCGCAGGCGCAGGAAGCGACGTCCATGTCGGGCATCGTGCGACGGCCGAACACGTGCTGCTCGCGTCCGCCGCACAGCGCGACCACCAGCAGTTCGCCGCTGTCGAGCACGCCTTCGACCTTGAGCCGCATGAATTCGTCCTCGCGCTCGCCAAGCGCGCGCGCGGTGGCCAGCCGCTCCTCCTCGACCAGCCCGTGAATGGAGCGGCGCAGCGCCGGGTCGGTGACGCGCACGAAGCGCCAGGGCTGCATGTAGCCGACGCTGGGCGCGTGATGGGCCGCCCACAGCAGGCGACGCAGCACCGCCGGATCGACCGGGTCGGGCCGGAAATGGCGCATGTCGCGCCGCTCCGCGATGGCGCGGTAGAGCGCGTCGCGGGCGTCGTCGGGGTAACGGTGGGCGTCGTTCGTTGCAGTCATGGTTCAGTGTCCGAACAGCGCGGCGACCGCGGCCGGAGCGGACGGGAAATAGAGGTGCAGATAGCTCGCGGTGAGCCGGCCCCGACGATACACCGCCTCGCCCTCGCGGTCGTCCGGCGTACGTGCACGCGCCAGCGGCGACAGCGACGTATCGGCGGTCGAGTAGTGGAAGGTGTGGCCACGCAGCCGGCCTTCGGGCAGGTCGACCTGCTGCAGGCCGAGCGCGGCCAGCCGCGTCTGCATGCGCACCGCGCCCGGCAGCAGGCTGGCGCCCGCGTGGCTGACGCCGGCCTTGTCGGTCAGCGTATCGAACAGGCTCATCATGCCGCCGCATTCGGCCAGCAGCGGCCGGCCAGCGTCGACGTGGGCGCGCAGCGCGGCGTGCATCGCGGTGTTGGCGGCCCAGCGTGCGGCGTGCAGCTCCGGGTAGCCGCCGGGCAGCCACACGGCGTCGCAGGCGGGCAGCGCGGCATCATTGAGCGGTGAGAACTCGACCAGTTCGGCGCCGAGCGCGCGCAGGCAGTCGAGGTTGGCCGGGTAGATGAAGCAGAAGGCGTCGTCGCGCGCCAGCGCGACGCGCACGCCGTCGAGCAGGCGTGGCGGCGCCGCGCGTTCGACCGGTGCGAACGCGACCGCCGGCGGCAGGTCGGCCGAGGTCGAGGCGCCGAGCAGTTGTGCGGCGATGTCGAGCTGGGCGTCCAGCCCTTCGATCTCCGCCGCAGGCAGCAGGCCGAGGTGTCGCTCCGGCAGCGCGATGCGCTCGTCGCGCGGCAGACCGCCATACCAGGCGATATCGGCCGGCAGGCTGTCGCGCAGCATGTCGATGTGGCGAGCCGAGCCAACCCGGTTGGCGATCACCGCCGTCAGGTTCACGCCGTCGCGGTAGTGCTTCAGGCCGTACGCCAGCGCGCCGAAGGTCTGCGCCATCGCGCGCGCGTCGATCACTGCGAGCACTGGCAGATTGAAGCGGCGCGCGATGTCGGCACTGGACGGGCTGCCGTCGTGCAGACCCATGACCGATTCGACCAGGATCAGGTCGGCTTCGCCCGCCGCGTCATACAGCCGCGCGGCGATGTCGGCTTCGCCGGTCATCCAAAGGTCGACATTGCACACCGGCGCGCCACTGGCCAGCGCGTGGATCTGCGGGTCGAGGAAGTCTGGCCCGCACTTGAACACACGCACGCGGCGGCCACGCGAACGGTGCAGCCGCGCCAGTGCGGCGACCACCGTGGTCTTGCCCTGGCCTGATGCGGGCGCGGCCACCATCAGTGCCGGGCAGTGCCGGACTGCGGACGGCACGCTCACCACTCCAGCCCCGGCATCGCCTTCACGCCGGCCTTGAAAGCGTGCTTCACCATGGTCATGTCGGTCACCGTGTCGGCAGCCTCGACCAGTTCCGGCGGCGCCGCGCGGCCGGTCACGATGACGTGCTGCATGGCGGGCCGCGCCTGCAGGTCGGCGATGACGGTGGCGACGTCGAGGTAGTGGTACTTCAGCGCGATATTCAGTTCGTCCAGCACGACCAGGCCGATGGCCGGATCGCGCAGGAAGGCGCGCGCCTGTTCCCAGGCCGCTTCGGCGGTGGCGACGTCGCGCGCGCGGTTCTGCGTTTCCCAGGTGAAGCCCTCACCCGACACGTGCCACTGCACGTCCGGCTGGCGACGATAGAAGGCTTCCTCGCCGGTGTCGGAACGCCCCTTGATGAACTGCACCACGCCCACCTTCATGCCGTGGCCGAGCGCGCGCGCGACCACGCCGAAGGCGGCACTGGACTTGCCCTTGCCGGTGCCGGTATTGACCACCAGCACGCCGCGCTCGACCTGCGCCGCGGCGATGGCCTGGTCCACCACATCCTTCTTGCGCTTCATGCGCGCTTCATGGCGTTCGTCAAGATCGCTCATCACATCCTCCACTCATTCTGTCCTCACGCCGGCACGAAATAGCGCCGGCCGTCGTCGCGCAATTCCTTCAGCGGATGGCAGAAGGCACGCGACAGCACCTCCGCCTGCAGCACCTCGTCGACCGGCCCGCATACCCACTCGCCGCCGCCGGTCAGCAGCAGCGCGCGATCGGCGAAGCGCAGCACCTGATTGAGATCGTGCAGCACCGCCACGACTGCCCGGCCTTCGTCGCGAGCAAGGCGCGCGAACAGCTCCAGCGTCTCGATCTGGTAATCGAGGTCGAGGTGGGTGACCGGCTCGTCGAGCAGGCAGAGCGGCGCCTGCTGTGCCAGCAGCGCGGCGATCGCGACCCGCTGCCGCTCGCCACCGGACAGCGTGCGCACCTCGCGCAGTTCGAAGCCGCGCAGCGATACGGCCGCCAGCGCGGCCAGCGCGATGTCGACATCGGCGTCGCTCTCGTCGGCCCAGCGGCCGATGTGCGGATGGCGACCGACCAGCACGGTGTCGAGCACGGTGGAGGCGAAGTGGTCCTCCTGCGACTGCGCCAGCAGTGCCCGTCGTTTCGCCAGATCGCGTGCCGGCCAGTCGGCGAGCGCGCGGCCTTCCAGTGTCAGCGTGCCGGCAGCCGGCGGGCGCAGCCCGGCCAGCGTGGTGAGCAGCGTGGATTTGCCGATGCCATTGCGGCCAACGATGGCCAGCAGTTCGCCCGGCCGCAGGTCGAGGTCGAGGCCGGTGCACAGCGCGCGCGCCGCGACCGACACGTCGAGGCCGCGTGCGAGCAGGGTCGGGACGGCGCTCATCGGTGACGGTTCAGCAGGAACAGGAACACCGGCACGCCGAGCAGCGCGGTCAGCACGCCGACCGGCAGCTGGGCCGGCGCGATGACGGTACGCGCAGCGGTGTCGGCCAGCAGCAGCAGCGTGGCACCTGCCAGTGCGCTGGCCGGCAGCAGCAGGCGCTGGTCGTTGCCGAAGGCGAGCCGGATCAGATGCGGCACGACCAGGCCGACGAAGCCGACCGACCCGACGGTGGTGACCGCGATCGCGGTCAATGCCGACGCCAGCAGATAGACGACCAGACGCAGGCGAACCACCGGTACGCCCAGCACCTGGGCCGTGCCATCGCCGCGCGCCAGCAGGTTGAGGTCGCGCGCCAGTGGCGCGCAGGCGATCAGCCCGGCGCCCAGCACCGCCACCGCCACACCCGGACGGCTGGCCGTGCTGGCGTCGCCCATCAGCCAGAACAGCATGCCGCGCAGCGACTGTTCGCTCGCCACCGCGAGGATGAAGGACACCGCCGCGCCGCAGCCCGCCGACACGATGACGCCGGTCAGCAGCAGGCGCGTCGGCGTGCGACTGCCCTCTCCGTGCGCCAGCCCGAATACCAGCGCCATCGCGGCCAGCGCACCGGCGAAGGCCGAAAGCTCCAGCAGCAGGCCGGCCGCACCGACCAGCATGGCCAGCAAGGCGCCGACCGCGGCGCCCCCGGAAATGCCCAGCACATAGGGATCGGCCAGCGGATTGCGCAGCAGCACCTGCATCAGCGCGCCGGCCAGCGCCAGCAGGCCACCGCAGGCCGCCGCCGCCAAAGCGCGCGGCAGACGCAGCGAGCGCACGATGTCGCCCGCCATGCCGGCGTCGCCGCCGGTCGCGATCTGCCACAGCTCGGCTGCACTGACCGCCACGCTGCCCACCGCCAGCGCCAGCGCGAAGGCCGCGCCCAGCGCCAGCAGCAGCGCCGGCAGCACCCATACGCGGCGCCGCTGCGCGCGCAGTGCGACCGGCGACGGCAGGGTGGTGGCGGGCGGGTGGCTGCTCATCGCGTGAGTTTACCGGTCAGCTCGGCCGCGTTCAGAACTGCGGCGTGTAGCGCAGGCCGGCGAACACGCTGCTGCCGGCCATGTTGTAGCCGAACACGGTGGTGTAGTCCTTGTCGGTCACGTTGTTCACGCGTGCTTCAAGTGCCACCTCGGGTGACAGCTTCCAGACGGCAAACAGGTTCAGCAGCGTGTAGCCGCCGAGCCGGCGCGTCTCGTCGGCGTTCGAGTAGCGGTCGCCGGTGCTCTGGATCTCGATGCCGACGCGGCCACGCGTCATGTGCTGGATGACGCGCAGCTGACCGGTCTGCACGGCGCGCCGCTGCAGGCGGTCGCCGCTGTCCTGGTCGGTCGCGTCGAGCAGGTCGACCGAACCCTGCAGCTCGGTGTGGCCGAACAGATAGGTCGAGCCGTCGAAGGTCAGGCCGCGCAGACGCGCCTCGCCGACGTTGCGCGCCTCCGACACGCCGGGCGACACGGTGACCGTGTTGATCAGGTTGCGCACCTTGTTGTCGTAGGCGGTAAGCGCAGCGCGCGAGCCCTTGCGCTGCCACACCACGCCGGCCTCCTTGTTGCGCGACGACTCCGGCGCCAGATCCGGATTGCCGAAACCGGGGAAGAACAGCTGGTTGAAAGTGGGCAGACGGAAGGCGGTACCGTAACCGCCATGCAGCCGCCATTCATCGGTCAGCCGATAGCCGTAGGCGACGTTGCCGGTGGTCTTGTGCTGCGAGCTGGTGCTGTAGCGGTCGTGGCGGGTATTCAGCTGCAGGCTGTGGCGGTCGATGGCGCCGGACCAGCCGAGCTGCAGCGAGTCGATCTTGCGTTCGGTGTCGATGTTCACCGCGGTCGGCGTGGTCGACAGCACGTCCTGCTCCAGCCGCTCGACGCTGCCGAACAGCGTGCCCAGAGGCAGCTTCACGCGTGCCTCCAGCGCGTGGTTGTACTGCTCGGTGCGGAAATGGTTGCCCAGCGGTGAGGTGCGGGCGTAGCTGATGAAGTCCTCGACCGAGCGGCCGCTGCGCAACGTGGTCGACAGGGCGTCGTTCCACGCGTGGGTCAGATAGATGGTCGCACTGTCGTTGTCGAAATCATTGCGCGTGTTCGGGAAGCTCAGACCGGAGTCGAACTCGTTGTAGCCCTTGCTGGCCAGCGCGCTGACGCCGATCTCGGTACCTGCGTGCGGCGTGAAGCTCAGGCTGCCGCTGAAGTTCTGGTTCAGGTAGCCGTCGTGATCCGGGTTGTGGGCGCGCCGCGCCACCGACACGCCTTCATTGATGCGTGGGCTGGTCGAACTGAAGCCGCGGCTGCTGGTCACGCCGGCGCCCAGTGCGAAGCGCCAGCGGCCATCGCCGCCGCGCAGGCTGGCGCTGCCCTCGGAGGTGCCGTAGCTGCCGCCGCCGGCGAACGCCTCGCCCTGCAGTCCATAGTCGCCACGGCGGGTGAAGATCTGGATCACGCCGCCGATCGCGTCGGCGCCGAATACGGCGGAGGCCGGACCGCGCAGCACTTCGATGCGCTCGATCTGCGACAGCGGCAGGTATTGCAGCGCGGCGGTGCCGCTGGAACCCGAACCGACGCGCACGCCGTCGATCAGCACCACGGTCTGCCGCGAGTCGCTGCCGCGGATGAAGTAATCGACGCTGGCGCCAGCGCCACCATTGCCGCTCATCTGCACACCCGGCTGGCGCGCCAGCAGTTCGGTCAGCGTCGACTGGCCGGCCGCCTCGATCTGTTCACGATCGATGACACTGACGTCGGACAAGGTGTCCGACACGCGCTGCTCGACGCGGGTAGCGGTGACGACGACAGGCTCCAGCACATGCGTCTGGGCGTAAAGCGGAGAGGAAAGAAGGCCGGCGCCGGCAAGCAGCGCGGCGACCGAGGTAAGGCTGTGCATTGTTATGTGCTCCCTGCAGCCGTCGCCCGTCCCCGAACGACGGCAGTCTCATGAAGTCATGGCACAGGGGACAACAACGCAGGCAGCCGGCAGCAGGCCGCATCCGTCGCGATGCCGCACCCCGGGCATGACCGCTCGTGCATCCGGGGCCGGTATCCGGGCTCGCAGCTGCGACGACGGGCGGTGTGCCGCGTGTCGCGATGCACGGCCTTCCCAGGCACAGGGCCCAGTGGCATGAACGTGCATCGAATCTGCTTACCGTTGCGGGGGCAGCGCAGGCCTTGCGAGCAGAGCTCGCTCACCTGCTTCCCGTTTAACCCTGTGCCGCGGCACAGGGCACCTCGAATGCGGCACCGCCACAGCGGCACCGGCGCGCACGATACCACCGGGCGGCGGAAGGCCCAAACCGGCGGGCCGGGTGGGTGCCTCGCGCCGAGGTCCGCCGCGGGTTTCCTCCACGACCCGGGGACGTCGGAGCGAGGATTCTCGCGATCCGACCATCGCCGAAGTCCTGTCGGTGCAGCGGCTGAGATCGCGACCAGTGGTCGCTCCCACGGGACGACGCGGGTTCAGTGGGAGCGAGCTTGCTCGCGATGCGGCGCGAAAAATCCTGCAGCGCTGGGCAGCCGCCCGATCGCGAGCAAGCTCGCTCCCACAAGAGTCCCGCGCGCCACAACTGAGGAGAGGGTTTTCCGACCTTCGCAGTGGTCAGCGGAAACCGCACATCCGGTCGATGTCGATCTCCGCTTCGATGCAGTCGGCCAGCCGGTCGAGGCTGGCTTCACGCAGCGCGTGCAGGTCGAGCGGCTGCGCCGCTTCGAGGCCGGCCCAGGCGAGCAGTGCGGCACAGGCCTGGGGCGCGTCGAACAGGCCGTGCAGATAGGTCGCCATCAGCTGCCCGTCCGCCGAGCGCGCGCCGTCCGGGCCATGCTCCAGTTCGACTGCCGGACGCGCCAGCGCCGGGCCGCTGCTGACGCCCATATGGATTTCGTATCCGCGCACCGCCTCGCCGCCCGGCTGCAGGCGGCCGGCGACCACCCGCAGCTGCTTTTCCGCTTCCAGCGTGGTGTCGTAGTCGAACAGGCCGAGGCCGGCCACGCTGCCCGGCGCGCCCTCCAGGCCCTGCGGATCGTGCAGTGCACGGCCCATCATCTGCATGCCGCCGCAGATGCCGAGCAGGCGACCGCCGTAACGCAGGTGACGGGCGATCTGCGCGTCCCAGCCGTGCGCGCGCAGTGCCGCCAGGTCGCCCTGCACGCTCTTGCTGCCGGGCAGGATGACGAGGTCGCAAGCCGGCAGCGGCCGATCGAGCGGCACGAACATCAGGTCGACCTGGGGATGGGCACGCAGCGCGTCGAAGTCCGTGTGATTGCTGATGCGCGGAAACACCGGCACCGCCACGCGCAGCCGCGCGGCCTCACCCGCAGCGGTCTGCTGCGTCTGAATTGCGTCCTCGGCGTCGAGGTGCAGACCTTTCAGCATCGGCAGCACGCCGAACACCGGCAGGCCAGTGCGCCGCTCAAGCCACTCTTCGCCCGAACGCAGCAGCGCGCGGTCGCCGCGGAAGCGGTTGATGACGAAGCCGCGTACCAGCGCGCGTTCGTCATCGGACAGGCAGTCCAGCGTGCCGACCAGATGGGCGAACACGCCACCGCGGTCGATGTCGGCGACGATGACGACAGGGCAGCGGTTGGGCAGCGCGAAGCCCATGTTGGCGATGTCACGGTCGCGCAGATTGATTTCCGCCGGGCTGCCGGCGCCTTCGACGACGACGAAGTCGTACTGCGCGGTGAGCCGCCGCCAGGACTGCATCACCGCGTCCATCGCGACCCGCTTGTAGTCGTGGTAGGCGCGCGCTTCCATGTTCGCCAGCGCACGGCCATGCACGATGACCTGCGCGCCAGTGTCGGAATTGGGCTTGAGCAGCACCGGGTTCATGTCGGTGTGCGGCGCCAGCCCGCAGGCGTGCGCCTGCAGCGCCTGGGCGCGGCCGATCTCGCCGCCGTCGGCGGTGACCGCGCTGTTCAGCGCCATGTTCTGCGGCTTGAACGGCGCCACGCGCACGCCGCGCCGGTGCAGGCTGCGGCACAGGCCGGCGGCGACCGTGCTCTTGCCGGCGTCCGACGTGGTGCCCTGGATCATCAGCGCGTTCGCTGTCATCGCGCTCACGGATGCGCCGCCAGCTTGTCGCGCAGCTGAGCGGCAGCGCGTTCGCTTGCCACCAGCACCAGCTTCATCATGGCGCGCGTGGCGCCGACGAAGAGCTTGCGCAGCGTGCGTTCGTCCAGCGTTTCGAAATCGATTTCGGCGAGGATGACCGCCGGCGCCGACTGTCCCTTGAAGCGGTACACCGATTCGATCAGCACCTCACCGCCGGAATACTCCGGCTGGCCGAGCAGGTCGTACTGACCGGTGAAGCTGCGCAGTGCGTTGGCGCCGAGCCGGTCGTGGCGCAGCAGTTCCGACTGTTCGCGGCCGCGCCAGCTGATGATGGCAACGTCCTGCGCATGGAAGCCGGCGGCGAAGCACAGCCGTATCGCTTCCTTGACCCGCGTGGTCAGCGGATGGGCCGCGTCGTAGGCCAGCAGTTCGACCTCGTCCGCCTCGAACGGCGACGCCGCCTCGATGTGCTCGGCGGCCGGCAGCAGCGCCTGCAGCATGCGCACCACCGGCCGCGGGCTGCGGAAATTGCTGTGCGCGCGCAGCGTGACCCAGCCCGGCAGTTCGATCGGCGGGCGCGCGTACAGGTTCTGCATCGGATCCTCCAGCCACATGCGGCGCGCGTCGTCGTCGGCGTGGCGCCACAGCTGCTGCGCCCAGTCGGCGGAAAAGTCCTGCCCCTCGTCGACGATGATGGAATCGAAACGCAGGTCGTCCGGCACCTCAAGCTCGCCGGCGCGCGCAATGAGCGCGTCGAAGGCGTCCGGCTTGGCGTAGTCCGGCCGCTCGCCGTGCGCGGCGAGCACGCGTTCGCACAGGTGGTGGAAGGTGCAGGCCATGCCGCCTTCCGGCGCGATGTGCGCGAGGTGGTCGGCGAGCGGGCGGTTGAAGCAGACGTAGAGCGGGCGGCGGCCGGCCGCGATGGCGGCGCTGTACTCGGCCAGCGCGAGCTGGGTCTTGCCGGAACCGGCGGTGCCGACCACGCGCAGCCGGTAGGGGTCGAAGTCGAGCGCGCGCGCCCACTGCGACAGGCCGCCGGCGACGCGCGTGATGCGCTCGCGCGCGATGCCCAGCCGCGCGGCGACGTCCGGCTCCAGCTTGATCTCGTCGCGCAGAAAGCGGTGCACCTCGGGCGCGTGCCCGCTGTGCTCGCCCGGCGGCAGGATGGCGCGGATGCGCGGTATCAGCTGGTCGCGCACCGCGGCGTCGACGATGCGCTCAGGCTCGATGCCGGCGGTATGCGCCTGACGCACGAAGTAGTCCGGGCAGTACAGCAGGTACTCGATGCGCGGTGCCGGCCCGCCGAGCCGCGCGGCCAGCCGGGCCTGCAGCGCGGTGCGCGAGCGCGCGATGCCGACCGCGACATTGCGGTCGCGACCACGCCGGCGCGAACTGAGGCCGTGCGGCCCCTCTTCGAGGAAACCGCTGCGCTGTTCGATGGCCAGCAGTTCGCCGGCGGCATTCACCACGACGAAGTCGATGTCGCCGTAGATCGAGAAGCCGCCCTCGTCGAGCCGCGTCCAGTGCACGCCGTGATAGACGGTATAGGCGGCCGGCAGGCCGCGCTCGAGCAGCGCCAGCGTCGCCAGTTCGCGCTCGGCCGCGCCGCCGGCCTCGCCCGCCGCGAGTTCTCGCCAGCCGTCGGGAATGACTTTCGCCACTGCAGGATCCTGGATCGGAAAGCCGCGAGCTTACACGGCCGGCGCGCCGTTCTTATCCACAACATCTGTGGACAAGATGCATCGCGTCGTCACGACAGCCGCGCCGGCTGAGGGTGTCAATAGGGTTGCCTCATTTTTGGGCAGGTGCGCCGAAGCCGGGGGATTCACCTCCGTCCGCGGCGCGTACCGATGACCACGACATGGATCGAGGCTCGCTGCGTTGCGTCATCCACAGCATCTGTGGACAAAGGTGTGAGCGAAAGATGTATAGACGCCGCAATCGCCCGGCCGGGGCCGGTGTCAACGGTGTTGCCTGTTTTTTAGGCAGCGGTGACGAAATAGTTTTTCGCGCACTGCGTGGATATCAATCCGGGCCGCGCGCGCCGAGCAGTTCGTCGTGGTTCTCGGCCACCATTTCCTCGTAGCCGGTGAGCGGGTCGACCTCGCGCCGGATCTCCCAGCCGCTGGCGATGCCGAGCACCAGTTCCATCGTCGTGCGCACGATGCTGCCGGCGAGCAGATGACCACCGGTCACCTGGCCGTGCGCGTCGGCCACCGACAGGTGCAGATGCACGCCCTGCGCACTGATCGTCCCGGACAAGGTCAGCAGTTCGCTGTCGCCGTCGATCACCGTCGGGGTGTCGCGCCCGGCCAGCCGCAACATGGCCGGCGACAGGCTGCCGACCGCCGACAGCACGAAGGCGGCACCAAGGTCCTGCCGCTGCGCCCAGGTTTCGAGGCTGCGCCGCAGGTCGTCGCCCGGGCGCAGGCGCTCGATATGTACGGTCATCATTGCCGCTCTCCTCAGCCGAAGGGCCGCACGCCGATCAGCAGGCCGTGCAGCCAGAACGCGAACACGGCCCAGCCGGCGACGCCGGCCAGCACCACCTTCAGATCGCCGGCCGCCGAGCCCGGCGGCACCGGCAGATGCGCCTCGCGCCGACGCAGCAGCGTGAAGGACAGCACCGCCCACGCGAGGAAACTGCCGAACATGAGCAGGTCGGCCAGCGTGCCATTGGCCAGCAGGTGGGCGAACGCCCATATCTTCACCGACGCGGCCAGCGGCTGGCGCAGCCGGGCGGCGAGGCGCGAGCCCGGCAGCAGCGAAGCCGCCAGCAGCACGAATGAAGGCAGCATCAGCAGCGCGGCGGCGTGACGCGACCACACCGGCGGTATCCACAGCCACAGCGGCTCCGCCCGCGCCTCGCCGTAGCCCCAGATCAGCAGCACCAGGCCGACGAGTGACGCGCCCGAATGCAGCAGGCGCCAGCGCATCGCGCCGTGCCGCGCAATCACCCGCTCGCGCAGGCCGGGTGAAACCAGCCGCAGCGAGTGCACGCCGATCACCAGCAGCAGTCCCGCAATCAACAAGATCATGTCCGTCCTCCTCGACCAGACGCGAGGGTAACCGAAGCGCCTGCGGGATTTGTCCTACACGCGCGCACCGCGGCGGATGACAGGCGCACGCACGGTCGCTGCCCATACTGGGCCCGTGTCATGCAGACGGAGATACCCATCATGACTGGACGCATGCTGATGTCGGCACTGGCCGGCGCACTGGCTGTGATCGCGCTGCTTGCCGCCTACGAACTGGGACGCAGCGGCCGTGTCGAGGCGCCGCCCGCGGGCACCGCCGTCGCGCTGTCGGCGCTGGATGGCCGCGAGGTGTTCGACACCGAGGGCGCCACCGTCGGCGTGGTGGAACAGACCATATCGGCACGCCACGGCGAGCGCTCCGCCCGGTACGCGATGGTGCGCATTGCGCGCGGCAGTGACGCCGGGCTGCGCCTGGCGGTACCGGACTACCGGCTGCAGCCGGTCGAGGACGGCTTGATGCTGACGCTGGACGTCGATGAAAAGGGCGACTTCCAGCCGACGGTTGCACAGCTGCGCAACCGCACCTGAACCCCACACAGAACGACAGGAGACGACCATGAACAGATTGATCACCCTGATGCTGATGTGCGCCGGGCTCGCGCTGGCGGGCTGCAACACGATCGCTGGCGCCGGCAAGGACATCGAAGCCGGTGGCGAGAAGGTTCAGGACACCGCCCGCGACGTCCAGCAAAAGATGTAGTCCTGCTGTTGATGCTGTTGAAGTAGCTGCTCCGTTTCACTCCTCCTTGCGCTCGCCCGGTCCGCCCGCGGAACCGGGCGTTTTTTTGTCCACGCATTCAGCGGAGGAGACGGGTTGCGGTCGGTGCGACGCCGGACTCCTGGTATTCGACGTCGCCGTCTCTCGCCCATACCCAGTGCGGCACGCCGGCCGGCGCTTCGTAGAGGGCGCCCGTCGGCACCGCCACCACGGCGGTTTCATCGACGCGCTCGCCGAAACCGACGTACAGCGTGCCGCTGAGCACGGTCGTGTAGCGGGTGTCGGGATGGGTATGCGGCGGAAAGCGACCGCCCGCCGCCAGACGCACGCGCAGCAGGTAAGGGCCGGCCGCCTGTTCGGAACCGACCAGCCAGGCGGCCTTCAGCGCCGGAACCGCCGGCGGGCTGAACCAGCTGGCCTGCTCCGGCAACAACGGCTGCGGCTGGACCTGTGCCACGACGACGCCACTCAGCACGGCGGCGGTCAGCGCGATCATCGAAGTACGCATCGGCGCGCGTCTCATTGCTGCGCTTGATCGGTACGCAGCGGCGTATGACCGTCGTGCCGCGCGCGCTCTTTCTCAGCCGCATCGAGTGCGGCGGCCGCCAGCTGGCGGCCGTAGTCGATCAGCGACGCCGCCAGATGGAATTCATGGAACTGGCAGGTGTTCTTCGGCACGCTGATGACGACATCCGGCCAGAACACCGCGAGGTGCTGGCGGGTGATCGCTGCCTGCATGGTTTCGAGCGAACGCATGAGCACGTCGGACATCGCCAGACCGGTCTCGACCGGCTTGGCGTCGCCATTGCCCCCCGGCAAATAGCCGCGCAGGCGCGCCAGCAATCCGGGGGATACCTCGGCGGGCAGCTTCTGCAGCGGTGGCGGCTCGACCGATTCGCCATTCAGGTCAACCACGACGGTGAGGTCGGTCAGCGTGCGCTGGGTCGGCGCCACCGGCACCGGATTGAGCAGGCCGCCATCGACCAGCATGCGGCCGCGGTAGGCGTGCGGTGTGAAGATGGACGGCACCGCCATCGAGGCGCGCATCGCTTCGAACAGCGGACCGTCGGTGAACCACACCTCGCGCCCGCGCTCGATGTCGACCGCGACCGCGGTGAAGTCCAGCGGCAGGGTTTCGATGTCGCAGTCGCCGATCAGATCGCGCAGCCGCGTCATCAGCAGCGTGCCGCGGATCAGGCCGCCGCCGGAGAAGGTCCAGTCGAGCAGGCGGAACACGTCGGACTGGGCGAGGCCGGTCACCCACTGTTCGTAGGCGTCGAGCCCGCCGGCAGCGTGAATGCCGCCCACCACGGCGCCCATCGACGAACCGGAGATCGCGCGGATGTCGTAGCCGCGCGCCAGCAGTTCGCGGATGACGCCGATGTGCGCGAGGCCGCGGGCGCCACCGGAACCGAGCACGAGGGATACGGTTTTCTTCAGTTCGCTCATCGGCCGCAGTGTAGCGCCGCGCGGGTCACCGGCTACGCAGACTTCCCTGCGAGATCGAGACAGGTCAGGTGCAGCCGCAGGTCGAACTCGTACTGGTGATAGCGCGGTTCCATGTGCTCGCACAGCGCATAGAAACTCTTGTCGTGATCGCGCACCTTCAGGTGGGCCAGCTCATGCACGACGATCATCTTCAGAAACTCCGGCGCGCAGTCGCGGAACAGCGTGGCGACGCGGATTTCCCGCTTGCTCTTGAGCTTTGCACCCTGCACGCGCGAAATCGTGGTCTGCGTGCCGAGCGCCTTCGCCACCAGTCCAAGGCCGCTGTCGTACGCCACCTTGGCGACCGGCGGTGCGGTGCGCAGGTGGCGGTTCTTCAGTTCGAGCACGTAGTCGTACAGCGCGGAATCGCTGCGGATGTCGTGACGCTCGGGGTAGCGCACGCGCAGGGTTTCGGCCAGCCTGTCCTGCTCGATCAGCGTGCGCACCTGGTCCTGGATATGGGCCGGATAGGCCGACAGGTACTTCAGCGTCGTCATCAGGCGACCTGGTTGGCCGCGGTACGCCGGCGTTCGGCCGCCAGCACGCGCTCGGCGTCGAGCGACGAAATGGCGATGCGGGTGTCGGCCGGTATCGCGCCTGCCAGTTGCAGCGCCATGTAACGGCCGCAGCACACGCGCAGGAATGAGGTGAAGTTGGCCGGCAGCAGGTGGGCGCCGTCACCGCCGCCCGCCTCGGCCAGTTCGTCGTACAGCTTGGAAATGAGGCGCGGCAGCGTCAGCCCGTCGCGCGCGCCGATCTCCTCCAGCACGTCCCAGAACTGGTTTTCCAGCCGGATGCTGGTGGCGACGCCGCGCAGCCTCAGCGAACGGCTGCGCATCACATAAAGTTCAGGGTCGGCGCGGATGAAGATCTGGCACATGGGTGACACCTCCTGCGCCTATTGTAGACAGCGCAGCGGAACGCACGCGCCCCGCTGCGCTGTTCGCTTACTCGATGCGTGTGCCGAGCACTGCGAGGAACTGAGAAATCCACGCCGGGTGCGCCGGCCAGGCCGGTGCGGTGACGAGGTTGCGATCGGTCACCGCGCCGTCGATGGCGATGTCGGCGTAGCGGCCACCCGCCAGTTCGACCTCGGCGCGGCAGGCTGGGTAGGCCGAGCACAGGCGGCCTTCGAGCACCTTGGCGCCGGCCAGCAGTTGGGCACCGTGGCAGATCGCGGCGATCGGCTTGTCGGCCAGCGCGAAGTGACGGACGATGGCCAGCACCTTGTCGTCCATGCGCAGGTATTCAGGCGCACGACCGCCCGGAATGACCAGCGCGTCGTAGTCCTCTGCCTTCACGGTGTCGAACGTGGCGTTCAGCGTGAAGTTGTGGCCGCGCTTTTCGGAATAGGTCTGCTGACCTTCGAAATCGTGAATGGCGGTGGCGATCTGGTCGCCCGCCTTCTTGTCCGGACACACCGCGTGCACGGTGTGACCCACGGCCAGCAGCGCCTGGAAAGGCACCATGATTTCGTAGTCCTCTACGAAATCGCCGGCCAGCAACAGGATTTTCTTCGCCTTCATGTCCGTCCTCCTCGCGAGAAGCGCGCGACGCGCGCAGGTCGCTAACGTGCTACGGACGGAAGGGCTCCGGGTGGTATTCGGTTAACACATGAGGCGCATGCGGCCGTAGCTGATCGACGGCCGCTGTCGGGGTCAGAAGACCCCTCCCACAGGTTCGGCTAGCGGCTCGAGCGCACGCGCCGTGGGAGCGGCCTTGGCCGCGACACGGCAGCTGCGCTCTTGCGCCACCTCAGTCCTTGAACGCCTCGACCGGGATATTGATCACCACCGTGTCGCCGATGCCCGGCAGGTACTTGGTCATGCCGAAGTCCGAACGCTTGATGGTGGTCGAAATGTCTGCACCGCACAGCGCCTTCTTGTTGATCGGGTGGGTGCCGCAGGCGAAGCCCTTGACGTCGAGGCGCACCGGCTGGGTCACGCCAAGCAGCGTGAAATCGCCTTCCGCGCCGACCAGCTTGTCACCTTCGTATATCAGCTTGGTCGACTTGAAGGTCATGTTCGGAAACTTATCGACGTTGAAGAAATCCTCGCCGCGCATGTGCTTGTCCCAGGCTTCGAGGCCCATGTCGACCGAAGCGCTGTCGATGGTGACTTCGATGCTGCCGCTCTTCTGCGCCGGCACCAGCATGATCTTGCCGGTCACGTTGTTGAAGCGGCCGCGCTGGGTCGAGAAACCGAGGTGGTTCACCTCGAACACCGGAAAGGTGTGGCGGCTGTCGATGGTGAAGCTGTCGGCGGCCATCGCGCCGGCGGTCATGGACAGGCCGGCGAATGCGCCGAACAGGGCAACAGCGATCTTCTTCATGCAGGAACTCCTTCTTATTGATGTACCGGCGCGCCGTGGGCGGGCGGGCCCGGGGGATTACTTGCCGGCGACGGCCAGCCGGAAGCGGATCTGCACCTCGTCGGCGACCACCGAGGTGTCACCCCAGGCGCCGGCGCCGACTCCGTAGTCGAGGCGCTTGAGCGGGAAACTGCCTTCGAGCACCGCACCGGCGCCTTCCGGTTTCAGCGTGAAGGGGGCCGCCACCTCACGCGTCTTGCCCTTGATGCTCATCTGGCCACGCACTTCGTACTTGTTGTTACCCAGCGGCTTGACCGAGGTAGACACGAAGCGCGCGGTCGGAAACTGCTTCACGTCGAACCAGTTCTTGCCCTTCACCTCGTCGTTAGCTTCCGGGCCGCCAGCGTCGATCGATGCCAGTTCGATGTCCAGCGTCGCCTTGCCGGCCTCGGGTTTGGTCGGGTCGAAGTCCAGCGTGGCAGCAAACTTGCGGAAGGTGCCGTCGACCGACACCCCCATCTGCTGCGACACGAAGGCCAGTGAACTTTTCTCGGGCAGCACGCGGCTGTAGGTGCCGGCCGCCAGCGCCGGCAAAGCCAGCGCCAGACCCGCAGCGATCACGGTCGACCGGCACACGGCCGTGAAATTCGGGAAGGTCATGAGCTCTCCATATAAGTCGCACACCGTTGTTGATGCGCGATGACGGGAAAAATTCCGCGGCGGCAGTCAGCCTTCGCGCTGAGCCATCCTGCTTTCGAGCTCGGCAACGCGCGCTTCCAGCGCTTCGAGCTGGGCGCGGGTGCGGGCCAGCACCTCTTTCTGCACGTCGAATTCCTCGCGCGTAACCAGATCGAGGCGGGAAAACATGGCGCTGGCCATCGCCTTGGCGTTCTTTTCCAGATCGCGGGCCGGGCTGGCGGCAATCAGTTCGGAAAAACGGCTGGACAGCTCCTCGAGCATCTTGGGATTGAGCATGGCGACCTCCTGCAGTTAGGGATTCAACGCGTCACCCCGGCGGGACGCCGACGCGACGAACGTTCGCCGCGCATTGTGCCGGCAAGCAGCAGCCGGCGCGACCATCGCGGCGGCGTCATTCATGACATCGCGGTGCATTTCCGGGCATGCGGGCACCGAATTCGCGCACGGAATGTAAGACCATGTATTCACGCACCGACTTGGTGCGAGTCGGATTTGTCGCGCGTGAACTTGGGGCAAGGCCGTTGCATGGATCACGGCATCGCTGTGGGACACGATCACAAGCCATTGAAATAATTGATATTTGCTTGCTGGCACGGTCCGTGCAATAGAGCCTGAGCAGTTTTCCCTAACATCAAGGAGTGAACACTCATGCAAAAGACTCTGATCGCCGCCGCCCTCGCCAGCGCGCTGGCCGTGCCCGCCTTCTCCGCCCACGCCGAAGAGCCCGCCAGCCCGCACACCTTCACCGGCAACGTCGGTCTGTTCAGCCAGTACGTGTTCCGCGGCATCAGCCAGACCAACGAAGACATGGCACTGCAGGGCGGCTTCGACTACTCGCACGCCAGCGGCTTCTACGTCGGCACCTGGGCATCGAACATCAGCTGGCTCAAGGATGCCGGCGCCTATGACAGTTCGAGTCTCGAAGTCGATCTGTACGGCGGCTTCCGCGGCAGCATCACCGATGCGGTCAGCTTTGACGTCGGTCTGCTGCAGTATTACTACCCCGGCGACAAGGTCGCTGGCGCGGTCAGCCCGAACACCACCGAGATCTACGGTGCGGTGGGTTGGCAGTGGCTGTCGGCCAAGCTTTCGTACAGCCTGACCGACACCTTCGGCGTGGATGATGCCTCGGGCACTTGGTATCTGGACCTTTCGGCGAACTACCCGATCACCGAAGCGCTGACCCTCAACCTGCACTACGGTATGCAGGAATTCAGCGGTCGCAGCACCGCCTGCGTCGGCATCACCGGCTCGACCAAGAACGATTCTTGCGCGTCGTATGAAGACTGGAAGATCGGCCTGTCCTATGCGCTGCAGCAGGGCTTCACCGTGGGCGCGTCTACACCGACACCAGCATGAACCGTGACGAAAAGGCCTTCTACACGAACCTGTCCGGCAAGTATCTGGGCGACGGACAAACAGTCGTCTTCCTTTCCAAGACCTTCTGATCCACACAAACGCTTCGCGGCATCTGCCAGGGGAATGTCATGAAACTAGTCACTGCCATCATCAAGCCGTTCAAGCTTGACGAAGTGCGTGAGGCGCTGTCCGCCATCGGCGTGCAGGGCATCACCGTCACCGAGGTCAAGGGTTTCGGTCGTCAGAAAGGCCACACCGAGCTGTATCGCGGTGCCGAGTACGTCGTCGATTTCCTGCCGAAGGTGAAGATCGAAGCGGCGATCAGCGACGAGCTGGTCGACAGCGTCGTCGAAGCCATCGAAAAATCCGCCAGCACCGGCAAGATCGGCGACGGCAAGATTTTCGTATTCGATCTCGAACAAGTCGTCCGCATCCGCACCGGTGAAACCGGCGTCGATGCGCTTTAAGGGAGAACGGGAGATGAAGCGCTTTTTGAGCATCCTGTGCGCAACGCTGGCCATTGGCCTGGCAGCGCCTGTCATGGCAGAAGACCCCCCGGCAGCGCCTGTCATGGCAGAAGACCCCCCGGCAGCGCCGGTCGCGGCAGAAGCGGCCGCACCGGCCGCCGACGCCCCGGCGGCGCCCGAAGCGGCACCGGTGGCCGCCGAAGCCGCGCCGGCTGAAGCGGCTCCGGCCGAAGAAGTGAAGGCCGAAGTGCACAAGGGCGACGTGGCCTGGATGATGGTCTCCACCATCATCGTGCTGTTCATGGCCCTGCCCGGCCTGGCGCTGTTCTATGGCGGCATGGTGCGCGCCAAGAACATGCTGTCGGTGCTGATGCAGGTGATGGTGGTGTTCTCGCTGATCGGCGTGCTGTGGGTGGTCTATGGCTACTCGCTCGCCTTCACCGAGGGCACGCCCTTCATCGGTTCGCTGGACAAGCTCTTCCTGAGCGGCGTCACGGTGGACTCGCTGGCCGACACCTTCACCGAGACCGTGAAACTGCCCGAGTACATGTTCATCGTGTTCCAGCTGACCTTCGCCGGCATCACCGCCGCGCTGATCGTCGGTTCGTTCGCGGAACGTGCCAAGTTCTCGGCGGTGCTGCTGTTCTCGGTGCTGTGGTTCACCTTCTCCTACATCCCGATCGCTCACATGGTGTGGGGTGCCGGCGGCTACCTGCTCGGTCACGGCGCGCTCGACTTCGCCGGTGGCACGGTGGTGCACATCAACGCCGGTGTCGCCGGTCTGGTGGGCGCCTACATGGTCGGCAAGCGCATCGGTTACGGCAAGGAATCGATGGCGCCGCACTCGCTGGTGCTGACCATGGTCGGTGCGTCGATGCTGTGGGTGGGCTGGTTCGGCTTCAACGCCGGCTCCAACCTCGAAGCCAACGCCAATACCGCGCTGGCCGCCATCAACACGATGGTCGCTGCCGCCGCCGCAACCATCGCCTGGATCGCCGCCGAAGCCATCTTCAAGGGCAAGCCGTCGATGCTGGGTGCCGCTTCCGGCTCGATCGCCGGTCTGGTCGCGATCACCCCGGCCTGCGGTACCGTCGGCCCGATGGGTGCGCTGGTGATCGGTCTGCTGGCTGGCGTGATCTGCCTGTGGGGCGTGAATGGCCTGAAGCACATGCTCGGTGCCGATGACTCGCTCGACGTGTTCGGCGTGCATGGTGTCGGCGGCATCGTCGGCGCCATCCTGACCGGCGTGTTCACCGCCCCGTCGCTCGGCGGTACCGGTGCCGAAGACTTCGCGATGGGTGCCCAGGTCGGCATCCAGGCGATGAGCGTGGTGATCACCATCGTGTGGTCGGGCGTCGTGTCCTTCATCGCCTACAAGCTGGTCGACATCTTCATCGGCCTGCGTGTGCCGGAAGACGAAGAGCGCGAAGGTCTGGACGTGACCGCCCACGGCGAAACCGCCTACCGCCTCTGATACGAACACTCCTCCAGCAATGGTTCGGGCGCCTTCGGGCGCCCGTTTTTTTTGTGCGTGCACGGTGTCAGCGAGGCCCAGGCCGGCGCGTGCTGTCCGTCGCCAGCGAGGCATGCGCGTTGATCGATCTCGTACCCGACCCGCTGTTGCGGGTTAGCATCATGGCCCCTGCTGCCCTCAGCGCCGCGGGGGACGGCAACGAGGGCGCCCGCCGAGGCGCCCCGGATTGAACGAGGACACCGCACGTGAACACCTTTGCCCTGCGCAGCATGGCTGCGCTGATTGCCCTGAGCGCGAGCACCTTCGCCGCTGCGCAGGAGGACAGCTTCCCCGCGGAAGAGCGCGCACGGCTGCGCGACCAGGCCGCTGCGCTGAAGCAGCAGGCACGCACGCAACAGGAAGCAGCCCGCATTGCGCGCGACGAGGGCTATGCCGCCTGCTGGCAGCGCACGCTGGTGTCGTCCTGCATCGAGGACACCGACGAAGCCTATCGCCGCAGCGTGGGTGAGGCGCGCAAGCTGGAAATCCAGGCCAGCGACATCGAACGCGACATGCGCACCCGCGCCGCCGAAGTTCGCCGCGCGGAAAAGCAGCGTGCGGCCGAAGCGCGCCGGGACAAGTCGATCGAAATGAGCGTCAAGACGCGCGAACAGGAGGCGCAGCGGGCGCAGGATGCAGCCGCCCGCGCCGACAAGGACGCCGAAATGGCGGCCCAGGCCGAGGCGCGCGAACGCGCTCAGGCAGAGCGCGACGCCGCACAGACGGCCAAGCGCAAGCGCGAGGACGCGCGTGCCGCCGAGCGCGCCGCCGACCAACGGCGCAAGGCGGCGAAGATCGACGAGCGCGTACAGCGCCGCGAAGAGGAGCGCGCCCGCCGCGAGGCCGAGGCGGCAGCGAAGGAAGCCACCAAGGACGCCAAGGAAACCACCGAGACGGGCGCGAAGCCCTGATCAGTTCGGCGTGTGGTGACCGCCAGGCGCGGCGTGGTGCGTACCGGACGCAGCATGGTGATGCAGCGCGGCGTGATCCGGTTCGTGCGGCAGCCGGTGACCGACCCACTGCGGCAGCAGTGACCCACCCACCATGCCGACCATGCTGACGACCAGACCGATCAGCTGCGGCGGTACCAGGCTCGCTTCACCAACCAGGATCTCGATCAGCAGCCATGACATCAGCCCGCCGATGATGGCCGCCAGCGCGCCCTGGGTCGTCGCGCGTTTCCAGAAGGCACCGAAGAACAGCGGCACGAAGGCGCCGGCCAGCGTCACCTTGTAGGCGTTCTCGACCATGCCGAAGATGCTGGTTTCCGAATTGAGCGCGACCAGCAGCACGACGCTGGCAAAGCCGACGATGGCGCCGCGCATCACGAACAGCAGCTGACGGTCGCTCATGCGCGGGTAGAAGCCCTTCACGATGTTCTCGGCAAAGGTGACCGAGGGCGCCAGCAGCGTCGCCGACGAGCAGCTCATGATGGCCGACAGCACGGCGCCGAAGAACAGGATCTGCGCGATCAGCGGCGTGTGCTGCATCACCAGCGTCGGCAGCACGCGCTGCGAATCCTCCTCGATCAGCGCGCCGAAGGTGGCCGGATCGATCAGCGTCGCCGAGTAGGCGATGAACATCGGCACGAAGCAGAAGCAGAAGTAGATGGTCGCGCCGAGCACCGAACCACCGACGGCCACCTTGGCCGACTTCGCCGAGGTGACGCGCTGGAACACGTCCTGCTGCGGAATCGAACCCAGCATCATGGTGAGCCAGGCGCCGATGAAGGTGATCCACAGCCAGGGGTCGGCCGGCGGGAAGAAATCGAGCTTGCCGGCTGCCGACGCGTGCTCGATCACCGGCGCCACGCCGCCGGTCAGGCCGCTGATGATGTAGGCGATGTAGAGCAGGCCGCCCATCGACACCGCCATCTGCACGAAGTCGAGGATGGCCACCGAGAACATGCCGCCGAAGGTGGTGTAGGTGAGCACGATGACCGCGCCCAGCACCATGCCCGCCTCCTGGCTCACGGCGCCGTTGGTCACCATGAAGAAGATGAGGCCCATGGCCTTGATCTGCGCCGCCACCCAGCCGAGGTAGGACACGACGATGCACATCGAGGTGATCGCCTCCACCGTGCGGTTGTAGCGCATGCGGTAGTAGTCGCCGACGGTCAGGATGTTGAGTTTGTACAGCTTCGAGGCGAAGAAGAAGCCGGCGATGATGAGACACATCGACGAACCGAAGGGGTCGGCCACCACGCCACCCAGGCCTTCGGTGACGAACTGCGCCGACACGCCGAACACCGCCTCGGCACCGAACCAGGTGGCGAACACGGTGGCGGTGACCACCGGCAGCGGCAGGCTGCGCCCGGCGACGGCGAAGTCCTTCGCGTTATGAACGTTCTTCGACGCGTACAGGCCGATGCCGACCGACACCATCAGATAGAGCACTACGAACCAGATCAGCATGAACGCCCCGGTGGAACATTGCGCGGCGCGGCACGACGCCGCGCCGCGCAATGATAGCGGCGCGCAAACGCTGATGGGCAAAGGAAAGCCGCAGTTTTTCGATCAGGCCGAAAGTGGATAGTGCGAGGTGGCCGGCAGCGCCGTGTCGGCCACCATTTCGAGCACCACGCGCCCCTCGACCCGCAGGCCGGACAGGTGGATATGCAGGTGGGTGACCAGCGCGTTCTGCAGCGATTCCTCGACGCCGAAGGCGCAATCGCGCGACGACAGCGCAACCCGCGGCTGCGTCGCTTCGACCTTCCAGCCGAAGGCGCCGGCGAGGCCGCCGCTGCAGGCATCGATGACGATGCTGCCGGCTTCGGCCAGCGCGTCCTGTTCGAGTTCGGTCAGTTCGTCGGAGACATCGGCCAGACCGAGCATGCGGCGCACGATCAGCAGCGCGCCCTCCTCCGGCAGCGCCAGCAGCGCTTCGGCCGCCTGACCGTCGGCGGTGCGCATGCGCTGCGCGACCACGCACAGGCGGCCGCCGCTGAATTCGTCGAGCGCGCACAGGCTGCGCTGCAGCGACTCGCGGTCGGCCAGCGCGACATGCGAAACCGACATGCCGACGCGTTCGGACACGATCTGCGAAAAGGTCAGCGCCGCGCCGCGTACCGAACGGGTCATCGACCCGGCCAGCGCGCCGAGGCGTGTGGGGTGCGTCGGCGTCATCGCGTGTCCTCCCGGCAGGACGGCGTACAGCCTCGATGCGTATCTACCGTGGTCGTTTTCATCGTTGTGATCTCGCGGCATGAAGGATCACTAACGACGGTGGGAACGCCGACTTGAGGGCGCCGCTTCGGGCGTTCTTCCCGGCCTTGGCGAAACTGCGGCCGATGCGTCCTACAGGCCGGCGACGATGCGCCAGATCTCCAGTCCGATCAGCACGGCGACCAGCGCGCTCAGTATGCGCAGCCAGCGCAGCTGACGGCGGCTGCGCCGCTCGATGATGACGGGGTCGTGCAGCGCGTCGTGCGCGGCGGCCTGGCTCAGCACGCGGTGCGCCAGACGGGGCAGCTCGGGCATGGTCAAGGCCCAGCCCGGCGCCTCCTCGAACAGCTTGCGGCGCAGCGCGCGCCAGCCCATCTGTTCGCTCATCCAGCGTTCGAGGAAGGGCTTGGCCGTCTTCCACAGATCCAGCTCCGGGTCGAGCTGCCGGCCCAGGCCTTCGATGTTGAGCAGGGTCTTCTGCAGCATCACCAGCTGCGGCTGGATTTCGACGTTGAAGCGGCGCGACACCTGGAACAGGCGCAGCAGCGTGCGGCCGAACTCGATCTCCTTCAGCGGCTTGTCGAAGATGGGTTCGCAGACGGCGCGGATCGACGCCTCGAATTCGTCGACCCGGGTACCGCGCGGCACCCAGCCGGCGTCGACGTGGGCCTGCGCGACGCGCTTGTAGTCGCGCTGGAAGAAGGCGAGGAAGTTCTGCGCCAGGTAGTTCTTGTCGACGTCGGTCAGCGTGCCCATGATGCCGAAGTCGAGCGCGATGTACTGGCCGTCCGGTGCGACGAAAATGTTGCCCGGATGCATGTCGGCGTGAAAAAAGCCGTCGCGGAACACCTGGGTGAAAAAGATTTCGACGCCGGCGCGCGACAGCGCGGCCATGTCTACGCCCTGGGCGCGCAATGCGTCGACCTGCGAGATCGGCAGACCGTGCATGCGCTGCATCACCATCGCGCCCGGACCGCAGTAGTCCCAGTACACCTCTGGCACGGCGAGCAGCGGCGAATCGCGGAAGTTGCGGCGCAGCTGCGAACAGTTCGACGCCTCGCGCATCAGGTCCAGCTCGTCGCCGAGATGCTTGGAAAACTCCGCCACCACCTCGCGCGCCTTCAGCCGGCGGCCTTCCGACCACACGCGTTCGAGCAGCGTGGCGGCGGTTTCCATCAGCGCGATGTCGTTGGCGATGACGTGCTCGATGCCCGGCCGCAGCACCTTGACCGCCACTTCCTCACCGGTCGGCAGCACTGCGAAATGCACCTGGGCGACCGAGGCCGACGCCACCGGCTGCGTTTCGAAGCTGCGGAAGACCTGCGCCAGCGGCTTGCCGTAGAAGGCTACGAGGCGGGCGATCGCCTGTTCCGACGGAAAGGGCGGCACGCGGTCCTGCAGCTTGGCCAGTTCGTCGGCCAGATCGGGCGGCAGCAGGTCGCGCCGCGTCGACAGCATCTGGCCGAACTTGACGAAGATGGGGCCGAGCGCCTCCAGCGCCTGACGCAGACGCACCGCGCGCGGCGCGTCGAAGCGGCGGCCCAGCCGGGTGACGCGCAGCAGACCGGCGAAGCGCAGCTTGCTGCCGGCGTCGATCAGCATCTGGTCGAGCCCGAAACGCAGGCTGACGGTGACGATCTTGAGCAGTCGCAACCAGCGCATCGGTTCAGCCCTTCACCGCGGGCAGCGGATCGGCAGGGGTCGGACGGGCGGCGTGAAACGTCATGTTGCTAAATTCGGCAGCGGCGCGGGAGCGCGCACTGTACAAGAAGGCCTGCCGCCCCGGAAGCCGCGCGCGGCGGGCCTCCACGGGCTCGCGTTATACTTCGCGGTCTTCAAATGCTTCTGCGCTTCGCGCCCTCGTTCCATTCATGACCCCCGAACTGCGCCAGGAACTGACCCGTCTGCTGCATGCCTCGCTCGCCAGCGTGGCACCTGACCTCGCCGCGCCCGACATCATCCTTGATCGCCCGAAGCAGGCCGCGCATGGCGACCTCGCCTGCAACGTCGCGCTGCAGCTGGCCAAGGCGCTGAAGCAGAACCCGCGCGTGATCGCCGAACGCATCGTGCGCGAACTGCCGCCATCCACCGTGATCGAGCGTGCCGAGGTGGCAGGCGCGGGCTTCATCAACTTCTTCTTCAGCGCATCGGTGAAGCAGGCCATCGTCGGCCGCATCCTCGCCGAACGCGAACGCTACGGCCGCTCGGACAGCGGCGCCGGGCGGAAGGTGCAGATCGAATTCGTGTCGGCCAATCCGACCGGCCCGCTGCACGTCGGTCACGGCCGCGGCGCGGCCTATGGCTCGGCGCTGTCCAATCTGCTGGAAGCCGCCGGCTACGCGGTGACGCGCGAGTTCTATGTAAACGACGCCGGCCGCCAGATGGACATCCTGGCCGTGTCGGTATGGCTGCGCTACCTCGAAACGCAGGGCACCGCGGTCAAGTTCCCGGCCGACGGCTACCGCGGCGACTACGTGCGCGACATCGGCGCCGAACTGTTCATCCAGCAGGGCACACGACTCAACCGCCACACCGGCGACCTGCCCGACGCTTCGCAGCCGGGCGACACCGCCGACGCCATGCTTGACGCGCTGATCGCCGCCGCCAAGAAATCGCTCGGCGACGACTGGTGGACGGTGCACCGCTTCGCGCTCGACGCGATGCTGGCCGACCAGCGCAACGACCTCGGCGAATTCCGCGTGCACTACGACGTGTGGTACTCGGAACAGTCCCTGCACACGAATGGCGCAGTCGATCGCGCGGTGAAACGCCTGCAGGACGCCGGCCACATTTACGAACAGGACGGCGCGCTGTGGTTTCGCTCCACCCATTTCGGTGACGAAAAGGACCGCGTGGTCCGCCGCGACAACGGCGCGTATACGTATTTCGCGTCCGACATCGCCTACCACGCCGAGAAATTCGCGCGCGGCTTCGATCTGGTGATCGACGTCTGGGGCGCCGATCACCACGGCTACATCCCGCGCGTGAAGGGTGCGCTCGCCGCACTCGGCGAGAACCCGGACAAGCTCGAAATCGCACTGGTGCAGTTCGCCGTGCTCTACCGCGGCGGCGAGAAGGCGGCCATGGGCAAGCGCTCGGGCGACTTCGTCACGCTGCGCGATCTGCGCGCCGAGGTGGGCAACGACGCCGCCCGCTTCTTCTACGTGCTGCGCAAGAGCGACCAGCACCTGGATTTCGACCTCGATCTGGCCAAGTCGGAATCGAACGACAACCCGGTCTATTACATCCAGTACGCGCACGCGCGCATCTGTTCGGTCATCCGCGAGGCGGTGGCCAACCATGCGCTCGACCTGTCGCTGCTGCAGGGCGTGCCGGTGGACAGCCTGTCCGGCGAGAAGGAACTGCTGCTGGCACAGCGCCTGGCCGAATTCCCGGACGTGATCACGGCGGCGGTGGCCGACCGCGCGCCGCACTCGGTCGCCTTCTACCTGCGCGACGTGGCATCCGACTTCCACGCCTTCTACAACGCCTCGCGCATGCTGGTCGACGATCTGGCCGTGCGCGAAGCCCGCCTCGCACTGGCAGCGGCCACCCGGCAGGTCATCGCCAACGGCCTCGCCCTGCTCGGCGTGTCCGCCCCGGAAACGATGTAAATGGCCAAGGCCCCTGCGAAGAAATCGTCTGCACGCAAGAGCCGCGGCGGTACCGTGGTCGGCATCTTCATCGGCCTGGTGCTCGGTGTGGTGCTGAGCGCCGGTGTCATGTGGTACATCAACGGCTCGTCGCTGCCGCTGCAGGTCCGCGGCAGCGCACCGCCGCCGGCACAGCCACCGGCCGAGCCGGCCGCACTGCCGGGCAAGCCGGGCGACAAGGCACCCGCCAAGCCGCGCTTCGACTTCTACGAAACCCTGCCCGGCAACACGCCGGCACCGGCCGCCGCGCCGGAAGCGAAACCGGCTCCTGCCGCGGAGCCACCGGCAGCCGCACAGCCGCCGGCGTCGCTGCTGCTGCAGGCGGGCGCTTTCTCGTCGGAAGAAGAAGCGGACAACCTGCGCGCCCGTCTTGCGTTGATCGGTCTGGAATCTTCGGTGCAGAAAGGTACGGTGCCCGGCAAGGGCACGCTGTACCGGGTGCGCCTGGGCCCCTTCGCCAACGCAGAAGACATGCAGCGCGTACGCGCTGACCTTGCACAGAACGGAATCGACGCGTCGATTGTCCGATGACGTCAATTCAGAATAAGGAGACAGCATGAAATTCGGATTCAAAGCCCTTGCCGCGCTGGCCGTCGCCGGCTTCATGTCCATCGGCACCGCCACCGCCGCGCCGCTGACCGACAAGGACTACCGTGAAATCAAGCCGGCGCAGTCCACCGAGCCGGGCAACAAGGTCGAAGTGATCGAGTTCTTCTGGTACGGCTGCCCGCACTGCTTCGACCTCGAACCGACGCTGAAGAAGTGGCTGGCCAAGCTGCCGGCCGACGTCACCTTCAAGCGCGTACCGGCGATCTTCCGCCAGTCCTGGGTGGCCGGTGCGCAGACCTACTACACGCTGGAAACCATGGGCGAGCTCGATCGCATGCACGGCAAGGTGTTCGACGCCATCCACGTCGAACGTCAGGCCTTCAATGACATCGGCACCATTGCGACCTGGATGGGCAAGAACGGCATCGACGGCAAGAAGTTCGAAGACACCGCCAAGTCCTTCGCCGTGTCTGGCAAGGTGCAGCGCGCACAGCAGATGAGCGCCGCCTACCAGCTCACCGGCGTGCCGGCGCTGGTGGTGGACGGCAAGTACATCGCCCAGGGCAACACCTTCGACGGCATGCTCGCCAACCTCGACGCGCTGATCGAGCGCGCCCGCGCAGAGCGCGCGGCTGCCGGCAAGAAGTGAAACTGGACGTTTCGACGATGACGACGGGTGCCCGCGCGGCACCCGTTGTTTTTTTGACTGGTGGATCGACCGGCATCGGTGAGGCGCTGGCGCGCCACTACGCGGCACAGGGCGCAACACTCGGTCTGGTCGCGCGCCGCGCCACGCTGCTCGAGAAGGTCACGGCCAGCCTGCCGGGCCAGCACATCCATTACGCCGCCGACGTGCGCGACACCGACGCGCTGCGCACCGCCGCGGAGGATTTCATCGCCCGCGTCGGCGTGCCCGACATCGTCATCGGCAACGCCGGCGTCTCGGTCGGCACGCTGACCGGCGAACAGGAAGACCTGCCGGCCTTCGAAGCGGTATTCGACATCAATGTGCTGGGGCTGGTGCGCACCTTCGCGCCCTTCGTGAAGCCGATGCAGGCGCGCGGCTCGGGCACGCTGGTCGGCGTCGCCTCGGTCGCCGGCATCCGCGGCCTGCCCGGTGCCGGCGCCTACAGCGCGTCGAAGGCGGCGGCGATCAGCTACCTGGAAAGCCTGCGTGTCGAGCTGCGCGGCAGCGGCGTGCGGGTGAAGACACTGTGTCCCGGCTACATCGACACGCCGATGACCGAGAAAAACCCCTACCCGATGCCCTTCATGCTCGAAGCCGCCGACGCCGCCGAACGCTTCGGCCGCTTCATCGACGGCCCGCGCAGCTATGCCGTCATCCCGTGGCAGATGGGCATCGTCGCCAAGGTGATGCGGCTGCTGCCCAATGCGGTGTATGACGCGCTGGCGGCGAAGTCGGGGCGCAAGCCGCGCGGCACGCTGTAGGGCTGACTCAGGATTCAGACTGCAGGATTCAAGGGAACGGCGTTGCTGCCGGGGCGAAGCGTCGGCCGGTTATTTCCACAGCGCGTGAAAGTGATGAACCGGCCCGCGTCCGGCACCGACGTTCAGCTCACCGGCGGCCGCCAGTGCCGCATTGAGATAATCCTTCGCCCGACGCACCGCGCTCACCACGTCGTTTTCCGCCAACAACGCTGCCGCCGCGGCAGCCAGCGTGCAGCCGGTGCCGTGATCACGGGTGGTGGTGATGCGCTGCGCCGGCAGTTCGAGCACGCCATCCGGACCGCCCAGCAGATCGGTACTGTGCGGCGCACGCAGATGTCCGCCCTTCAGCAGCACCCACTGCGGCCCCGATGGACACAGTCCGCGCAGCGCGGCCAGCATGTCGCGCATGTCGTCCAGCGTCTGCGGCGGCGTGCGGTCGAGCAGCACCGCCGCTTCCGGCAGATTGGGCGTGATCAGCGTCGCCAGCGGCAGCAGTTCGTCGCGCAGCGCGGCCACCGCGTCCGGCAGCAGCAGGTGGTCGCCGCTCTTGGCCACCATGACCGGATCGACCACCACCGGGCAGCGCGCATGCCGGCGCAGCCGGTCCGCCACCACGCGGGCGATCGCCGCGTTGGCGATCATGCCCACCTTCACCGCATCGACCCGCACATCGTCGAACACCGCGTCGATCTGCTCACCGACGAAATCCGGCTCCAGCGCCACGAAACTGCGCACACCGAGGGTGTTCTGCGCCACCACCGCGGTGATCGCGCTCATGCCGTAGGTGCCGAGCGCGGAAAAGGTTTTCAGGTCGGCCTGTATGCCGGCGCCGCCGGTCGGATCGGTGCCGGCGATGGTGAGAACGTTGGCAATCATGGAAGGGTTTCAGCGAGCGGGCGATCATGATGGCGCAAGCGGGGCGCGGCGGTCGAATTCGTCCGCACGCGGCAGCGGTGAGCCCTGCCCCGCTCACCCGGTTTACGACACGCGGGATCCGGGAGCCGCTGATCCGCAAGGCTGCCCGGTGCTCGCACACGTGCTACGCTGTACTGACGATGTAACACGTGAGACGGCGCCATGAGCGATGCCACCTTTACCTTCCGGGTCGAAGAATCCTTGAAGAATGACTTCACCGCAGCCGCGAAGTCCCGTGACCGGACCAGTGCGCAGTTGCTGAGGGATTTCATGCGCGATTACGTCCGGCAGCAGCAGGACTCCGCCGAACACGACGCCTGGTTCCGCCGCCAGGTGCAGGCCGGACAGGACGCCGCGAACGCCGGCGAACTGCTGCCCGCGGAAGACGTCGAGGCCGAAGCCACCGCATGGCGTGCCGGAACGCGCACCCAGGCTGCCGACGGATCTTGAAACTGTTGTGGACGCGGCTTGCCGCGCAGGACCGCCGCGACATCCGCACCCATATCGCACGACACAACCCGGCCGCTGCGCTGGCGCTCGACCTGTCGATCGCTGACAGCACCGCCCGCCTGACCGCCCACCCCACCCTCGGCCGGGAAGGCCGCGTTGCCGGAACGCGGGAGCTGGTGATTCATCCGAACTACGTCGTGGTCTATGACCTCACCGCCGATTGCGTGCGCGTACTGCGACTGCTGCACGCGCGCAGGCAGTGGCCGGAAGACGGGTCGTAGCGCAGCGAAGCACTCAGATCGACCGCTTTCTGCCGCGCCCCGCTGCGCGGGCCGGTGCCCGTTGATCGGATGCCGCCTGCAGCCGGCGCAGCAGTTCGCTGGCCGGCTCGTCGTCAGGGTCCTGCGGCACCAGTTCGCCGCGGAAGGCCTTGGCCAGCAGCGCTGGGGTCAGGCGCCCGGCGGCAGCCTGGGCGGCTTTCAGCCGGGCTTCGAGACGGTCGGCGAAAGCGAACAGGATGTCGACGCGGCGGACGATTTCGGTTTGTTCGTCCTCAGGAGGTAGAGGTACTGGAATCAAGTCCATTGCCTTACGAGTCAGCTTTGGCTGTGCTGAACCAGTGACCCAAGGACTCAAGTCGATCGCATTTATCGCAAACGACAGGTATGTGAGACGCGCAATGCTCGGGTGCGTCAATACGTGCGCATGGTTGTTGACCCAAATTCTCCCTGACGCTCTGAAAGCAATCGGCTTGCTTCTGGTTAAGAGATTGGCGCCGTCCTCCCCGATCAGAAGAAAATCGCCTTCGTGAGTGAAGCCATCAATGGTGTCAATTACGCCTGACGCCCCGTAGTAGTTGAAGGTCCCCTGTCGCTCCCGCCTTTCGACTTCAGAGATCGGCCGACGCAGGTTGTCTTGGTTGATTGCCGCTGTTGCGATCGAGGCTGCTTGCCACTGCGGTGGCAGACCTTCAGTTGCGGATAGTCGCCCAAGATTTTTTCGCCAATCGTCCGTCAAGCGACCAGAAGTGGCAGCGGCGAGGACGGACTGGCGGAAGCGTTTGAGCAGGGGGGCGACGCGGGCCAGGCGGGCGCTGACGGCGTCCACGCGGGTGAGGACGGTGTCGAGCTTGTCGGCGATTCGTTTCTGCTCTGCCGCTGGCGCGACCAGAAAGGGAAGCTTTTCCGCCGCACTTCCCGAAAGTTCTTTGAACGTAGTCCCGGTTGCCAAGGCCTCTGCAATCGGCTTGATGTGCTTTAACTGGTAATACGCAAAACGACTGTCAATGTCCTGTGCAAAGACAAAGCTCTTGAATCCCTGATTGGTAGCAACTGGATTACTGGCGATGGCTACGTAGCCGACAGGAGCTCTACTGGAGAACAGCACGGCTCCTGCTGGCATCACCTTCGCCGAACATGCAGCAAGACCTGCAGGTGTGAGATCGCGGCTTCCCCTAGCGATGACTTGGCGCTTGTAACCGCTCAAATCCGCGGGGGTCAGCCATGGGATACCTTGACCGGGTGAAGCAAAGCACGCTTCATCCTTTGACGGCGGTGTTCCACCTCCTATCACTTGAGCAACTTCGGATATGGCCGTCGCAAACCATCCATGGGGCGCGGCTTTCATTCCGATGCCTCCAGCTCCGCCAAAATCCCCTCCAGCTCCGCCAGCGCCCCGTTCAGTTCCTCCACCGCCTCACGCGCCAGCACCGCCGGCTCCGGCAGGTCTGCGGCGTCCTCATTGCTGTTGTCCTTGAGCCAGGCGATGTCCAGGCTGTCGCCCTTTTCCGTGGCGATCCATTCGCGGCTGAAGCGGCGGAAACGGCCCTGCGCGCCCTGGTCAGTCCGCTCGGCTTTTCCATTCGGTTCGTCGCCATAGGCGGCCACGAAGTCGGCGAAGTGGGCGTCGGTCAGCGGGGTGCGCTTGCCGAACTTCGGTGCGTTGGCGCGCATGTCGTACACCCACACTTCCTGCGTGCTGCCGGTGGCGGCCTGGCTCACCTTCTCGAAGAACAGCACATTGGTCTTCACGCCCTGGGCGTAGAAGATGCCGGTGGGCAGGCGAAGAATGGTGTGCAGACGGCACTTGTGCATCAGGTCGCGGCGGATGTCGGCGCCGACGCCGGCTTCGAACAGCACGTTGTCCGGCAGCACCACGGCGGCGCGGCCGCCGTCGCGCAGGTGGCGCACGATGTGCTGCAGGAAGGCGAGCTGCTTGTTGCTGGTGGCGAAGGTCAGGTCGTCGCGGGTGGGGCCGCCACCGCCTTTGGCGGTGCCGAAGGGCGGGTTGCTCAGGATGACGTGGCTCCGGGGCAGGCCCTTGCCGCCCTCGCCCAGCGTGTTGCCGACATGCACCACGCCCTCGTCGTCGCCTTCCATGCCGTGCAGCAGGCAGTTCATCAGCGCGAGGCGGCGGGTGCCGGGCACCAGCTCCATGCCGAGGAAGGCCTGGTTGCGCTGGAAGCGGATCTGCTTTTCGTTCAGGTCATACAGGTCGTTGGTGTGGTCCTTGATGTAGCGGTCGGCGGCGATCAGGAAGCCGGCGGTGCCGGCGGCCGGGTCCTGCACGGTTTCACCGGGCCGGGGCTGGATCACCTTCACGATGGCGTCGATCAGCGGGCGTGGCGTGAAGTACTGGCCGGCGCCGCTCTTGGTTTCGGCGGCGTTCTTTTCCAGCAGGCCTTCGTACAGATCGCCCAGCCCGTCCTGCCGGGCGCTGAACCAGTCGATGCCGTCCAGCGCCTTGACCAGCTGTTCGAGGTGGCGCGGCTCCTTCAGGCTGGTCTGCGCGTCGGCATAGATGGCGGCGATCAGCCGGTCGTCGCTGGCGGAAAGATTGAGCAGGGTTTCGCGGTAGTGGCGCAGCAGGTTCACGCCGCTCTTGTCGCGCAGCTGCGGCCAGCGGGCGTAGTCGGGCAGCCGGTGGCGCTGCAGGATGCCGCTTTCGGTGTTTTCGTACTCCATCTTGATGAACAGCAGCAGCACCAGTTCGGTCACGTAGTCGCTGTAGTTGATGCCGTCGTCGCGCAGCACGTCGCAGAGGTTCCAGAGCTTCTGGACGATGTCCTGGGTGGTCATGGGTGATCGTTATCGGGCTTGTGTAGGGTGTTCGGAAAATCGCGAAGGCCGGGGCGAGGCTCAGGCGGCGGCCTGGGGCCACAGCCCGTCGGCCAGCGCGGTCATCACCTGTTCGAGCTGGCCGCCGAGCAGCTTGTCGAGCTGCTTCGCACCGCCGTCGTTGGCGAAGGCGGTGTTGACGAAAGCGTGGTCGATGACCAGTTCGTGGGTGAGCTGCCTGGCGAGGCGGTCCAGCCACTTGCGCTGCACCGGCGTCCACGCGTGCCGTGCATGGATTTTCTGCATGGCCTGGGCCACGCGCTGGTCGAAAGGCAGCAGGGCTTCGCCCAGCGCGGCCTGGCGGATGTAGGCGATGACGCCCGCCGCGATGTCCTGATTGCTGTGATTGCGCCAGGCCGCCTTGAGGCGGGCTTCGGAATAGCCGGCGCCGTCGAGCAGCAGGCGCACTTCCTTGAGCTGTTCGCGGGTGAGATCGCGCGGGCGGTTCACCACGGTGGCCATGGCCAGCGACTGGTTCACCTGCTCGCGCACGAAGCGGGCGAAGCTGTCGAGGTAGTCTTCCGGCCGGGCATACACGCCCCAGCTCTGGGTGCGCTCCATCAGCTTGTCCGCGTGCTGTGAAATGAGCGGCATGTAGGCGGTGCCCAGCAGCTGCTGAACCTCGGCGAGCTGCAGCAGCAGGCGGGTGTTGTGGCGCAGGAAGTCGGCCGCGGCCGCGGGGCCGCTCTCCTGCCCGAGCTGGTGCAGGTGGCGGTGCAGGTTCTGCGGCGCGACGCCCCATTGCTGTTCGAGCTGGTCGAGCTTTTCCTTCAGCGCGGGCTTCTTCTCCGCCTTGTGGGCGGCGTCACGCAGCACGCGCATGAGCTTCTGGTTGAGCTGGTCGAGCACCTCATGCGCGTGGCTGCGTTCGGGTGCGGTACCGGGCGCCTGGTAAGACGCCGGGTTGTTCAGCTCGTCGAGCAGCTGCTCCAGCGTGACCTTGGGGTCTTTCACCAGCGGCTGCATGGTGTTGACCGCCTGCAGCGAGGCGTACAGGTCCACCGGGTCGTAGATGCGGAACACGGTCTTGCCGATGTCGTCGCAGCGGCGGGTGGCGCGACCGATCATCTGTTCGTACAGGATGCGCGACTTCACCCGGCGCATGAATACCAGATGGCAGATGGCGGGCACGTCGATGCCGGTGGTGAGCAGATCGACCGTGATCGCGACCGTGGGAAAGCGCTCGTTCTTGTAGCGGCGGATGAGCTGGTCGACCTTGTCCGAGGCGCCGGTGATCTTCTCGACCGCGGCCTGGTTGTACTGGTCGCCGTGCATGGCCTTGAAGGCTTCGCCCAGCAGGCGCTTCACCATGTCGGCGTGCGCGTCGGAAGCGCAGAAGATGAGCGTCTTCTCTTCGCCCATCGGGTCCAGCTCCTGCGCGAGCTGTTCGCAGATGACGCGATTGAAGTCTTCGTTGATGACGCGCCGGTTGAAGCTTTCAAGTTCGAAGTGCAGTTCGTCGTCCAGTTCGGCGGTCTCGATCTCGCCAGTGCCCAGATTGATGGCCTCGACCTGCTGGCCGCTGTCGAAATGGATGCCGTGCTGGCTGAGCAAGGTGTGATAGCGGACCGGCGGTTCGTGGTCGATCAGCCAGTCGTCGGCGACCGCCTCGCGGTACGAGTAGGTGAACACCGGGCGCCCGAATATTTCGGTGGTGTGCCGCGCGGGCGTGGCGGTGAGACCGACCTTGAAGGCGTCGAAGTAATCCAGCACGCGGCGGTAGGTGGACAGATACTGGGCCTGATCGCGCAGCGCCAGCTCGCCGTCGGTCATGTCCTGGTCCAGCGTGTAACCGCGGTGGGCTTCATCGACGATGAGGCAGTCGAAGGCATCCACGGCGGGCGGGTGGTCGCTGGCGAAGATGCGCTTGACCATGGCCTGCACCGTGGCGACCTGCACGCGGGTTTCGGCTTCAGCGGCCATGTCGCCCAGCTCGGCGATGTTGTAGATCTTCGACAGCGGCTGGCTCTGTTCGAGCGGCGCCTCATTGAACACGTCGAGCGCCTGATCACCCAGCGCGGTGCGATCGACCAGGAACAGGATGCGGCGGAAACGCTCCGCCTTCAGCAGTCGGTAGATGAGCCCGATGATGGTGCGCGTCTTGCCGGTACCGGTGGCCATCGCGAGCAGACAGCTGCCCTGCCCCGCCGCAAGCGCGGATTCGACCGCGCCGATGGCCTTCTGCTGGTAGTCGCGCAGACCGAGGTAGGCGAAGCCCTCCTGCTGCAGTCGCGCTTCCGCTTCGGCCTTGCTGCGCCGGAGCAGGTCCAGCAGGCCGTCGGGCGTATGGAAGCCCTGCAGTGGCCGGGCGAGGTTGGCCGGGTGGCGCAGGTCGCGGAACCAGGTGCCGCTGGCTTCCGGGCTTTGCCGGATGAGCGGGCGGCCGTTGCAGGAGTAGGCGAAGGGCAGATTGAAATGCCCGCCCTGACCGTCGGGCCAGGGCGTCTGACGGCCCTCGACAACCCATGCAGCATCGTGGTCGTCACCGGCGCGGAATCCGCGCGCATAGCGCTCGGCCTGCGCGATCTTGCCGGCGACGTTGACGTTCAGGCGCTTAGCTTCCACTGCTGCCAGCGGCGTCAGACCGGCAAACAGCAGGTAGTCCGCGCTCTGCTTGCCCTCGGTCGGCCACTCGGCGATGGCAAGGTTGCGATGGCGCTCGGGGCGCGCACCGCTGGCGTGGGAGAGGCCGGGGGTGTCAGCCTCCCAGCCGGCGTCCTTGAGCATCTGGTCGATGAGCAGGCGGGTGGCGGCTTCATCCATCGTCACCTGCTGCGCGGCCTGCGCGGCGCGCTGCGAAAAGCGCTGGATGTCCTGAGCGCTGGGCGTTGCCGGCTGGGCGCTGGCGGCCTGCAGTCGCGCGTCGAATTCCGCCTTCAGGGCGGCGTAACGGGCGCTGGCTTCATCGGCGAGGCTTTCGTAGATGTCCCGCTCTTCGCTGGCGCGCTCGGCCAGCGCGCGCTCCTGCGTGGCCTGTTCGCTCAGCAAGGCCGCCAGTTCGGCCTTGGCCGCCTGTTCGGTCTGCGCCTGCTGCAGATCCTGCTTCAGCGCGGTGATCTGCTGCTGCAGTTCAAGCAGTCGCTGACTGGGGTCGTCCGGAAGAATGAAAGGGCCGGGCTTGTAGTCAGGCTGAGGACCGAAGCTACGGTGGAACCACAGCGCCACTTCTCGCGCCACCTTGAGCGCCTCAAGTCCTTCGCGATGGCGTATGCCGTGGTCCGCCTGATGCGCGGCCTCGTTGCCGCGCAAGCGCAGCAGGTGAAACATCTGCCGCACCTGGGGGTCGAGACCCAGACGCTGATCAACCGCGCGCAGCAGTTCAGCCTGGGTGGGCTGCTGCAGGCGCAGGCCGATGCGGGACGCGACGTCCTGCATCAGCGACTCCGCGAGAAGCCGAAGCTTGAGTACGCAGCTGGCCGGGTCGAACGGAAAGAGCCTTTCAGCGGTGGCGCCCAGTTCCGCCAGCAGTGGTGAGTGATCCGCCAGAAAGGCGAAGTTGGTCTGACCTGCGCCGGGTGTGCCCGTCATCGTCATCAAGCTCCCGCCAACCACTGTGAATGGACATCAGACACCCGCTGTCGCTGACGACGGTTCGCCGGCCACTCGATCCCGTTCGCAACCCGGCCCGCACGCACGGAACAGGGGTATGACGTCACCGGCGGACAGGGTCATGACAGCTGCCTCCAGCGGACGGCTTCTACAGAATTCCGCACGCTATCGCAACATGGCGATGGGATGAAGGCGTGCGGCGTCGCCCAGCGCGCCACCCCCACCCTTTCGCAAGGCGACCCGTCACGCCACTTTCGCAAACGCCGCCTTCGCCCGCGCCACGGTCTGCGCCACGTCGTCCTCGCTGTGCGCGGCCGACACGAAGCCGGCTTCGAAGGCCGATGGCGCGAGGTAGACGCCGGCGTCCAGCATGGCGTGGAAGAAACGGTTGAAGCGTTCGCGGTCGGACTGCATCACTTCGGCGTAGCTGGCCGGGCAGCCGTCGCGGAAATAGAGGCCGAACATGCCACCGACCGACTGGGCGGAGAACGTGACGCCGGCGTCTTTCGCGGCGGCGACCAGGCCGTCGCAGAACTGCTTGGTGCGGGCGGCGAGGCGGTCGTGGAAGCCGGGGGCGTTGATCAGTTCCAGCGTTTTCAGGCCGGCGGCAACGGCGACCGGATTGCCGGACAGCGTGCCGGCCTGATAGACCGCGCCCAGCGGCGCGATGGCCGATATGATGTCGCGCCGGCCGCCGAAGGCGCCGACCGGCATGCCGCCGCCGATCACCTTGCCCAGCGTGGTGAGGTCGGGCGTGATGCCGAACAGGCCCTGGGCGCCGACCGGGCCGACCCGGAAGCCGGTCATCACTTCGTCGAAAATGAGCACGGCGCCGTGCTTCGTGCACAGCGCGCGCATGGCGTCGATGAATTCGCGGCTGGGCACGATGAGGTTCATGTTGCCGACCACCGGCTCGACGATGACGCAGGCGATGCGGTCGCCGTGGTTGCGGAAGCAGTCTTCGAGCTGCTGCACGTCGTTGTAGTCGAGCACCAGCGTGTGCTTGGCGAAATCGTCCGGCACGCCGCCCGAACTGGGGTTGCCGAAGGTGAGCGCGCCGGAGCCGGCTTTCACCAGCAGGCTGTCGGCGTGGCCGTGGTAGCAGCCCTCGAATTTCACGATGGCGTCGCGGCCGGTGAAGCCGCGCGCCAGCCGGATGGCGCTCATCGTCGCTTCGGTGCCGGAACTGACCAGGCGCACCTGCTCGATCGACGGCACGCGGGCGCACAGCGTTTCCGCCATCACGATCTCCGCTTCGGTCGGCGCACCGAATGAGAGGCCACCGACCGCCGCCTCCTGCACCGCGCGGATCACCTCCGGGTGCGCGTGGCCGACGATGGCCGGGCCCCAGGAGCCGACATAGTCGATGTATTCGGCGCCATCGGCGTCCCACAGACGGCTGCCCTGGCCGCGGGTGAAGAAGCGCGGCGTGCCGCCGACCGAGCGGAAGGCGCGCACCGGCGAATTGACGCCGCCCGGAATGCTGCGCTGGGCGCGTTCGAAAAGTTGTTCGTTGCGGGTGCTCATGGGGGATTCCTTCAGAAAAGCCTGGCGTAGGCACGGGCGCGCGCCGCAATGTCGGGCGCGTCGAACAGGTCGGACACCACGGCCAGCAGATCGGCGCCGGCGGCGATCAGTTCCGGCGCACGCGCCAGCGTGATGCCGCCGATGGCGCAGCGCGGCAGGCCGAGGTCGGCCACTTCGGCGAAGCGGGCGATCGAGGCCGGCGGTGCAGCGGGCTTGGTGCTGGATGCGTACATCGAGCCGAAGGCGACGTAGTCGGCGCCGTCGCGCGCGGCGGCCCGGGCCAGCGCCGGGTCGTCGTAGCAGGACACGCCGATCAGCGCGTCGGCGCCGAGCGCGCTGCGCGCCTGCACCGGGCCGCCGTCGTCGCGTCCGACATGCACGCCGTCGGCGCCACAGGCCTTGGCCAGTTCGATGTCGTCGTTGATGACGAACAGCGTGCCGCACACGGTGGTGATGGCGCGCAGCGCGTCGGCGTCGGCGCGCCGTTGCACGGTGTCGGTGGATTTGTTGCGGTACTGCAGCACGACCGCGCCGTTGCCGCAGGCGGCCTCGGCGGCGCGGTAGAGCGCGCCGCCGCTCAGCGCTTCCGGCGTCACCGCGTACAGGCCGCGCAGCGGCTTACGCCTCATCGTCGGACTCCCGGTCGGCGGTCGCCGCATTGTGTTCACGCAGGAAGAAGAAGCGGTCCGGCAGGTGCTGGCCCATGCCGGGCCGGAAACCGGCCTGCAGCGTGCGCCATGTGTACTCCTGCGCGGCATGCGCCGCTTCGCCGACGTCGAGGCCGTGCGCCAGCCAGGCAGCGAGCGCCGACGCCAGCGTGCAGCCGGAGCCGTGGTAGCTGCCGGGCAGGCGGTCCCACTCGTCACGGCGGATGACCCCGCTGCGCCCGTACAGTACGTTGGCGACGCGGGTGGTCGATTCGTGCGTGCCGGTCAGCAGCACGTGACCGCAACCGGCGGCGATGAGCTGGCGCGCGCACTGTTCCAGCGTCGGCGAGGCCGTGTGCCCCGCGTCGCCATCGCCGTCATCCTGCTCTCCGTCGTCCTCGTCGGCGAAATCATCGCCGTCGTCCTCGTCGTCGTCGGCCTGCGCCAGACGACGGGCTTCGAGACTGTTCGGCGTGAGCACGGTGGTCAGCGGCAGCAGCAGTTCCTGCAGCGCGATCACCATGTCCTCGTCGGCCAGTTCGTCGCCACGGCCGGAGGACAGCACCGGATCGAGCACCACCGGCACGTCGGGGTAGTCGGAAATGATTTCGGCGATCGCCGCGATGTTCTCGATGCTGCCCATCACGCCGATCTTGAACGCCGCGACCGGCATGTCGGCGAGCAGCACGCGCGCCTGATCGACCAGCAGGTCGTCGTCCATCGGCACGACCTCCTCGACGCCGGCGCTGTCCTGGACCGTGACGGCCGTCACGACCGTCAGCGGATGACAGCCAAGAGCCGACAGCGTCATCAGATCGGCCTGCATGCCGGCCCCGCCAGTGGGGTCGGTCGCCGAAAAACACATGACAAGCGGAGGATGCGCCCGCACATCAGAATTGACCATAAAGCGCGCGCCCGGATTGTCGTTACAGATGGTTAATTACGGTAATATCGACCGGATTCTAACAAACCAACCTGCCATGAGTTCCACTGTCACGGCCGAATTCCAGACTTACATGTGTCTCATCTGCGGCTTCATCTACGACGAAGCCGCCGGTCTGCCGGAAGAGGGCATCCCCCCCGGCACGCGCTGGGCGGACGTTCCGCCCAACTGGACCTGTCCCGAGTGCAGCGCACGCAAGGACGATTTCGAGATGGTCCAGATCTGAAACACGCATCGGTCGCGGACCTGTCGGGCCGGTGCATCCGCCTCATGAAGACCAACCGGATGCCGTCGCCGCGCAGTCCTGCGGCGGATCGGCGTGCGGACAACAGGGGAGAACATCTTGGCTGAATCGGGTGGCAATACCGGCGTCAAGGTGATGGTGATCGACGACAGCAACACCATACGCCGCAGTGCCGAAATCTTCCTGGTCCAGGCCGGGTACCAGGTGGTTCTCGCAGAGGACGGCTTCGACGCCCTGTCGAAAATCAGCGACCACCACCCCCAGGTCATCTTCTGCGACATCATGATGCCGCGCCTCGACGGCTACCAGACCTGCGCGCTCATCAAGAAAAACCCCCGTTTTGCCGCTACTCCCGTCGTGATGCTTTCGTCTCGCGATGGTCTGTTCGACCGCGCGCGCGGCCGCATGGTCGGCTCGGACGAATACCTCACCAAGCCCTTCACGAAGGACAGCCTGCTGCAGGCGGTGTCGCGTCACGCGCGCAACGGCGCTGACTGAGACGCCCTGCACCGTATTCACCGAACGCGGAGCCGACGATGGCGATCAAGCGCATCATGGTGGTGGACGATTCGCCCACCGAACGCCATGTTCTGAACGACTTCCTGACCCGCAAGGGCTTCGAGGTCATCATCGCCGAGAACGGCGAACAGGCCATCGAGAAGGCCAAGGCCGAAAAGCCCGACCTCATACTGATGGACGTGGTGATGCCGGGCATCAACGGCTACCAGGCCACGCGCACGATCACCCGCGACGACAGCACGCGCGACATCCCGGTGATCATGTGTACCAGCAAGGATCTGCCGACCGACCGCATCTGGGGCATGCGTCAGGGCGCACTCGACTACATGGTCAAGCCGGTCAATCTGGAAGAACTGCTTGGCCGCATCACCCAGCTCGGCGCGGCGAACAACGATGGCTAAGCTTTCGCTGCGCGAGTTTCAGGAAGAACTGGCCCGCAAGCTGTCGGACACTTCCGGCACCACCGGCACGCGGGCACTGCTCGGCCTGCAGGCCGGCGCCGAACTGTGGCTGATCGATCTGGCCGAATCCGGCGAAATCCTGCCGGTGCCGGCACTGACGCCGGTGCCGCTGGCCACCGGCTGGCTGCGCGGCGTCGCCAACGTGCGCGGCGTGCTGTACGCGGTCAGCGATTTTTCCGCCTTCCAGGGCAATGCGCCGACCACGCTGAACGGTGACGCCCGGCTGCTGCTGCCGCACGCCAAGTTCGGCTGCAACAGCGCACTGCTGGTGTCGCGCGTGCTCGGCCTGCGCGCACTCGACGATTTCGAACCCGCCGACGCGGCGCCGGATCCGCGACCCTGGATTTCGGCACAATTTTCCGACACCCAGGGCCGGCTGTGGCGCCGCTTCGATCCGCGCAAGCTCTACACCGACGCGCGCTTCCTCGACGTCGCCGCCTGATTGCAGCAGAGGCTGACAGCGCACCGTCCCCCAAGAACCGAACAGCCCTCCAGGAATAGCTCCGATGGCATTGAACATCCCAGGACTGAAATCCGCCCGTCCCGCCGACGGCAGCAGCGCACCCACCGCGGCACGCGGCACCCTCGGTTTCCTGCGCGGGCGCCTGCCGCTGATCGGTCACCTGCCACTCGAACAGCAGGTGCGCGTACTCGGTACGCTGTTCCTGTTCTTCATCGTGATCGCCGCCTTCCTGGTCTGGCAGGACTTGCGCATCACCCGCTACAACGCGAGCTATGTGTCGGCCGCCGGCCAGATGCGCACGCTGAGCCAGGGCATGGCCAAGTCGGCGCACCAGGCGCTGGCCGGCGAAGCGGCCGCCTTCGCCGAACTGGCCGCGTCGCGTGACGCCTTCTCCCGGCTGCTCGACCGTGTGACCCAGGGCGGCGAGATCGACGGTGTCGACGTGCCGGCCAGCTCCGGCGCGGTGCAGGGTTCGCTGCAGCAGTTGGGCGCAGCGTGGTCCGGTTTCGATCAGAACGTGTCGGCCGTGCTGGCGCAGGAAAAGGCGCTGCGCGCGCTGGGCGACGCCGCCCGCGCACTCGACCAGCAGGCGCCGGCGCTGGCGGCGGCGGCGGCGCAGACCGCCGTCGTGCGGGCCGGCAAGGACGGCAACCTGTTCCACGGCTTCGCCACCGCACTCAGTCAGGTACAGGCCGGCGCGCATGCCACGACAGCCGACGCGCCGGCGACGCTGGCGCGCAGTGTGCCGGCGCTGCGCGAGGCGGTGCAGCAGATCGAACCGCTGGCCGAGGGCGCGGAGCGTGACACCTTCAGCAGCGCACGCGCCGTCATCGACGGCCCGCTCAGCGTGCTGGCCGGTGAGCTCGACAAACCCGAAGCGCTCGCCGGCGCGCGCAAGGCCGGCGCCGCCGTGCTCGCCGAGGCGGCCACGCTATCGAAACTGACCGACGAACTGGGCGCCGGCTATGTCGCCGAACGCGAAGGGCGGCTGGCGCTGGCCGGTGCCGGCGCACTGTGCGTGCTGCTGGCCCTGGTCAGCGTGTTCCTGATGGTGCGCGCCTACAACGAGGACCAGAACGAACAGCGGCTGCAGGCCGAAGGTTCGCGCGAAGAGGCGAAGCGCGAGAAGGACATGACGCAGCAGGCCATCCTGCGGTTGATGAACGAGATGGGCGACCTCGCCGACGGCGACCTGACGGTGCGCGCCACGGTGTCGGAAGACATCACCGGCGCCATCGCCGACTCGGTCAATTACACGATCGAGGAACTGTCGGTGCTGGTGAAGCGGATCAACGACGCCGCCGGCCGCGTGACCGAGGCATCGGAAACCGCACAGCGCATTTCGACGCAGTTGCTGACGGCGGCGGAGAAGCAGTCGCGCGAAGTGACCGAATCCGGCCAGTCGGTACTGGCGATGGCGCAGTCGATGAACATGGTGTCGCAGGAGGCGACCCGCTCGGCGCAGGTGGCGCGCCAGTCACTGGCCGCCGCGCAGAACGGCTCGACCGCGGTGTCGAACTCGATCCGCGGCATGAACGACATCCGCGAGCAGATCCAGGAAACATCGAAGCGCATCAAGCGGCTGGGCGAGTCGTCGCAGGAGATCGGCGAGATCGTCGAGCTCATTTCCGACATTACCGAACAGACCAACGTGCTGGCGCTGAACGCCGCCATCCAGGCGGCGAGCGCCGGCGAAGCCGGTCGCGGCTTCACTGTGGTGGCGGAAGAAGTGCAGCGGCTGGCCGAACGCTCGGCCGAGGCGACCAAGCAGATCGCAGCCATCGTCCGCACCATCCAGACCGACACCCAGGACGCCGTGGCGGCGATGGAAAATTCCACCCGCGGCGTGGTCGAGGGCGCGCGACTGTCCGACGCCGCCGGTCAGGCACTGGGCGAAATTTCCACCGTGTCGTCGGAACTGGCGCAGCTGATCGAACGCATTTCGTCGTCCGCCCAGGTACAGGCGGAACAGGCCACACGCGTGGCGCAGGGCATGCAGGGCATCCTGCGCATCACGGAGCAGACCACGGTCGGCACCAAGCAGACCGCGGTATCCATCGGCCAGCTGGCGGACCTCGCCGCTGAACTCAAGGGCTCGGTCGCGGGCTTCAAGGTATGAGCACCTCCACCAGCGAACATGATCTGGGCCCGCTGATCTGGGTCCGCGGCGAGATCGACCTCGCCCTGGTGCGCGCCGCCGAAGCGCTCGGCGACGGTCAGCACGGCAGCGGCGCCGAGGCACTCAAATTCGCCCAGACGCATCTGCACCAGGCGCGCGGCGCACTGGCCATCGTCGGCCTCGACGGCCTGACCCATTTCTGCGACGCGCTCGAACAGACGCTGGCCGACTGGCACGCCGGCCGGCTGGCGGACACCGGCACCGCGGGCGCAGTCGCGCAGCGCGCGATCGCCGCGATACGCACCCACCTGGACGAGCTGGTGGCCGGCGGCAGCGACCAGCCGATGCGGCTGATGTCGCTCTACCGCGATCTGATGGCACTGCGTGGCGAAGCCGTGGTGGCGCCGTCGGAACTGTTCTTCCCCGATCTGACGCTGCGCCCGCCGCCGGCACCTTCGGGCGCCGCCGCACTGTCGCCGCTGGACCGCGCGCGTGCATTGCGCAGCGCGCGCAGCCAGTTCGAACGCGGCTTGCTGCGCTTCCTGCGCGACGACCGCGACGGCCTGCTGCAGATGCGCCAGGCCGTCGGCGCGATCGAACAGACGCAGACCGCACCGGCTACGCGCGCCTTCTGGTGGGTGGCCGGCGCACTGTTCGACGGCATGGCGCAGGGCGCCATCCAGAGCGACTTCTTCATCAAGCGGCTGTGCGCGCGCATCGACGTGCAGATGCGCCGTCTGCTCGAGGGTTCGCGCGGCGTGGCCGAGCGGCTGATGCGCGACTCGCTGTACTTCATCGCCACTGCCGAGCACCCGACGCCGGCACTGCGCGCGGTACGCGACACCTACCGGCTGGACACCCTGTTGGCCAGCGACGCCGAGGCACGCGACGACATCGCCGCGCTGCGCCCGGCGCTGGCCGCGCTGCGCGAGTCACTCAGCCAAGCCAAGGAGGCGTGGACGCGCTTCTCGTCCGGCGCCGCGGTGGCGCTGCCGCAGTTTCACGCACAATGCGAATCCATGGTGGCATCGGCGGCGCGCGTCGGTCAGCCCGACCTCGCGCGGCTCGCCGCGGCGCTGCTCGACCTCGGCCAGTGGCTGCGGCGCGATCCGCTGCAGCACCAGGAAAACCTGGCGATGGAAGTCGCCACCGCACTGCTGGTGATGGACGCACTGGTCGAGCAGTTCAGCCGCGCCCAGGTCGATGACCTGCCGGCCCAGGTCGATACGCTGATCGACCGCCTGGCGCGCGCCCGGCGCGGCGAAACACTGCCGGCGATGCAGATTCCGCTGTTCGACGAAATGTCGCGCAAGGCCCAGGAACGGCTGTTCATGGGCCAGGTGGCGCGCGAAATCCTGGCCAGCCTGACCGAGGTCGAACAGCAGCTCGATGCCTATTTCCGCAATCCCGCCAAGGCGGCCGAACTGGCTGCGCTGGCCGCGCCGCTGAAGCAGGTCGAAGGCGCGCTGAACATGCTGGGCCAGGACGCCGCGGTGTCGCTGGTGCGGCGCTGCGCGCAGCAGATCGCCCGCATGGCGCAGCCCGACCACGTCGCCGCCGACGGCGAATTCGAGGCGCTGGCGCACCAGCTGTCCGGCCTCGGCTTCTTCGTGGACAAGCTGCAGTACGGCCCGGCCGATCTCGACGTCATCCTGAACCCGCGCGGCAGCGTGCCGAAGGCCGGCGACGCGCCAGCCGAAACGGACGCAGCCAGCGTCGAGTCGGAACTGGCGGCGCGGCGCAACGCGGCGACCCAGCTGCTCGACCGGCTGGCGCACGGTGACGCCGACGAACGCACGCGCGACGAGTTGCGGCAGTCGCTCGAATCCATCCGCCAGGACGCCAAGCTGCTGGCCGACGAAAAGCTGGAAAAGCGGGTGACCGAAGCACTGGCGGCACTGAAGGCGGGCGACGCAGCGGTAGCGGGTGCGGTGCAGGCACTGGCCGAAGCCCCGGTCGAGTCACTGGCGCCGTCGGCCGACACGGTGCGTCTGGCCGAAGCCAGCCAGGAGGAGTTCGACGCCGAACTGCTCGAAATATTCATCGAGGAGGCGCGCGAAGTCCTTGACAGCATCGCCGCCGGCACCGCCGCCGCGCGTCAGGCGCCGCACAGCCAGGAACTGCTGACCGCACTGCGCCGCGGCTTCCACACGCTGAAGGGCAGCGGCCGTATGGTCGGTCTGCGCGACCTCGGCGAAAGCGCCTACGCGATCGAGCAGGTGATGAACCGCTGGCTGTCCAGCGAACGTGACGGCACGCCCGAACTGTTCGATCTGCTCGACCGCGCGCGCGACCTGTTCGCCGGCTGGGTCGAACAGCTGGCGGACGGCAACACCGTCACGCCGGAACACGACTGGCTGCCGTCCGCCTGCGCGGCGATGTTCGGCGGCGAGCCGGACGACGGCGAAGCGGCCCCGGCCGCGCCGGTCACCATCGAGGCGGCCGCTGCGCCGGACGAGAACGCGCTCGACATCGAGCTCGACATGGACCTCGATTTCAACCTCGACGAAGACGACACGCCGGCCGGCGTCATCGAACTGGGCGACGCACCGCAGGTGGTCGAGGCGACGGCCCCCGACTTCGATCTCGATCTGGACCTCGGCCTGCCCGTCGCCGGCGAAGCCGAGGCCGTCATCGACAGCCCGGAAGCGATCGACATCACGGCCGACATCGACGCCGAAGATCTCGCACTGGACGCCGGCACCGACCGCACGCTGTTCGACCTGTTCGTCGCCGAGGCGCGCGGCCATCTGGCCACGCTGCGGCGCGAACTTGCCCGCCTGCACGTAAACCCGTCGCTGCTGCCGACGCAGGACAGCCTGATCGCCGCGCACACGCTGGGCGGCATTTCGCTGACCGTCGGTCAGCCCGACATCAGCGCGCTGGCAAAGGCGCTCGAGCACGCACTGAGCCGCTGCGAAGCGCACGGCGAGCCGCCGGCCGACCACGAATCGGCGCTGCTGAACACCGCCGCCAGCACGCTCGAAAGCCAGGTCGGCGCGATCGCCGACGGTGGTCAGGCGCACGCGGCGCCGGACCTGGTCGAGCAGCTCGACGCGCTGTTCTTCCATACCCACCCGGCCGTCGAGTTGCAGGTGCTGGAGATGCCGGCCGGCAGCCACGACATCGCCGCAGCGCCGGACCTGGACGTCGGCACCCCGGCCATCGACGAGATGGGCGCAGCCGGCATCGCCCCGGCCGAAATCGGCACCCGCTCGGTACTCAGCGACCGCGACGGCTTCCGCTGCGGCCTCGACGCCGACGGCAATACCCAGCCGGAGCCCGAACCGGCCGTCGACGCGACCGGCGACGACGGCACGACAGAGCCCGACAGCGAGCTGCCAACGGTCGACGCCCCGCTGCTTGAGGAGCCAGCGCTCGAACTGTCCCCCGATGACCGGCCGGCAGAGGAGGCGCTGACGGTGGCAGAGGACGTGACGGTCGCGGACGACGGGACCGAGCCTGGCGAAGCGCTGGCGGACGACGACATGCGCTTCGAGAAGGTGGCCCTGCCGGACGAATACGTGCTGCCGCAGATCAGCGACCTGGCGACGCCGGTCGATATCCTGCGCAACGCAGCACCGCGAAGCACCACCGAAGCCGCGGACACGCCGCGCGTCGCTGACGACATCGATCCGCAGCTGCTGCCCATCTTCATCGAGGAAGCGCACGACCTGCTTCGCGACATCGGTCACGAACTGCGCGCATGGCGTGAAGAGCCGGAGCAGCTGTCGGCCTCCGATGTAATGCGCCGCCAGCTGCACACGCTGAAGGGCAGCGCGCGCATGGCCGGCGTCATGCGCTTCGGTGACCTGGTGCACAGCATGGAGGGCGTGATCGAAGCGCCCTGCGGTGCCGACGACCGGGCGGCCGTGCTCGACGAGCTCGAAATGGCTTACGACCGCTGCGAAGAACTGGTCGCCAGGCTGGAACGCGGCGAGACCGGCGAGCCGCAGGACGCCGCGGCAGCGGGCGACGGCGCCACCCAGGCTGCACCCGCGGGCGCTGACGAAGATGCCGGCACCGTGCGCGAGCGACCGACCGTGCGCGTGCGTTCCGACATGGTCGACCGCTTCGTGAACGAAGCCGGCGAGATGAGCATCGCGCGCACCCGTATCGAGGGTGAACTGCGCGCGCTGCGCGGCTCGCTGAACGACCTGACGGAGAACGTGCAGCGCCTGCGCGGCCAGCTGCGCGAGATCGAGATCCACGCCGAAAGCCAGATGCAGTCACGCATGGCAGCGGCCGAGGCGCACCACGAACAGTTCGACCCGCTGGAGATGGACCGCTTCACGCGCCTGCAGGAACTGTCACGGCTGATGACCGAAAGCCTGTCCGACGTCACCACCGTGCAGTACAACCTGGTGCGCAACCTCGACGCCGCCGACACCGCGATACAGTCGCAGGCGCGCCTGAACCGCGAACTGTCGCAGGCGCTGATGTCGGTGCGCATGGTGCCCTTCTCGACGCTTGAAGACCGGCTCTACCGGGTCGCCCGACAATCGGCCAAGGAGCTCGGCAAGAAGGTGAACCTCGAACTGCGCAACACGCAGATCGAGCTGGACCGCGAAGTGCTGGAGCAGATGACCGGCCCGCTCGAGCACCTGCTGCGCAACGCGGTGGCGCACGGCATCGAGGCGCGCGAAGCGCGCGCCGCCGCCGGCAAGTCGGAAACCGGCGAGATCGTGATCACGCTGACCCAGCAGACCAACGAAGTGGTGATCGAACTGGCCGACGACGGCGCTGGCCTCGCCTTCGACCGCATCCGCGCACGCGCCGTCGAACGCGGCCTGGTCGCGCCGGACGAGGTGGTCGACGAGCGTCGCCTGACCGGTCTGATCTTCGAACCGGGCTTCTCGACCGCGGCGGCGGTGTCCGAGCTGGCCGGCCGCGGCGTCGGCATGGACGTGGTGAAGAATGCGACCACCGCGCTCGGCGGCCGTATCGAAACCACCAGCGAGTCCGGCCAGGGCACGCGCTTCCGGCTGTCGCTGCCGATGACGCTGGCGGTGACGCAGTCGGTGCTGGTGAGCAGCGCCGGCAAGACCTACGCGATTCCGTCGTCGATGGTGCAGCACGCGCGCGAACTGAAGGGCGATGCCGGCGAGGCGCTGCGCGAGGCGGGCGGCCAGGAATGGCTGGGCACGCACTACCGCTACCAGTACCTGCCGCGCCTGCTCGGCGACGGGCACAGCCAGCCGGTGCCGGGCAGCTGGGCGCTGCTGATCAACAGCGGCCACGAATTCATGGCACTGGAAGTCGACGCGCTGCGCGGCAATCAGGAGGTGGTGGTGAAGCCGGTCGGGCCGCAGCTGTCCAAGCTGGTCGGCATTTCCGGTGCCACCGTGCTGCCCGATGGCGAGGTGACGCTGATCATCAACCCGGTGGCGATCGCCGCGCGCAACCGCAGCGAACTGCTGCGCGCGACGTCGGCCGACGAGCCGGTGCGCACGATGGCACCGGTGGCACTGGCGGTCGAAGCGCCGCTGATCATGGTGGTCGATGACTCGCTGACGGTACGCAAGGTGACCAGCCGTCTGCTGGAGCGCGAAGGCTATCGCGTGGTGACGGCGAAGGACGGCGTCGATGCGCTGGAAAAGCTGATCGACACGGTGCCGGCGGTAATGCTGGTGGATATCGAAATGCCGCGCATGGACGGCTTCGACCTGACGCGCAACGTGCGCGCCGACGCACGCACGAAGGCGATCCCCATCATCATGATCACCTCGCGCACGGCGGAGAAGCACAAGACCTATGCGCGCGAGATCGGTGTGAACCACTACCTCGGCAAGCCCTACAACGAGACCGAACTGCTGGCGCTGATCAACGGCTACGCCCCGCCGCCGGAGACGGTCTGACCGGCGCGATGCCTGTTGGAGCGGCCTTGGCCGCGACGCGGCTGTCGCGGGCCGCCGGCTTCGATCAAGGCCGCAATCGCGAGCAAGCTCGCTCCCACAGTCTCCGCCCCAAGCCGGAGCGAGGACTGTGGGAGGCGGCCATCACAGCCGACAGCGTCTGAGCCCGGCCCCTTTCCTGCAGGCGCGCCGCGGCCCGATCACTTCTTCATCGTGTCCAGGCGCAGCTTGGCGTAACGGCCGGGTGCGTCCTCGATCGGCTTCAGCTTGCCCTTGGCGGGGTCGCGCGCCGGCACGCGGTCGGCGTCCTGGGCGGTCACCCAGTCCTGCCAGTCGGTCCACCACGAACCCGGGTGCTGGGTGCAGCCGTTGAACCACTCGTCGGCTTCGTCCGGCAGCTTGACGCCCGGGTTGGTCCAGTAGCCGTACTTGTTGGCGGCCGGCGGATTGACGATGCCGGCGATGTGGCCGGAGCCGCCGAGCACGAAGCGCACCGGGCCCGACACCAGACGTGCGCCGAGATAGGTGCTCTTCCACGGCGCGATGTGATCCTCGATCGCCGAAATGAAGTACACCGGCACCTTGATCTTGCGGATGTCGATCGGCTCGCCGAGCACAGTGATGCCGCCCGGCTCGCGCAGCTTGTTCTGGATGTACATCTGGCGCAGATAGAAGCTGTGCATGCAGGCCGGCATCCGGGTCGAATCCGAATTCCAGTACAGCAGGTCGAACGGGAAGGGTTCGCGGCCCATCAGGTAATTATTGACGACGAAGGACCAGATGAGGTCGTTCGAGCGCAGCATGTTGAAGGTACCGGCCATTTCCGACCCTTCGAGGTAGCCGCGTTCGAACATCTTCTTTTCCAGCCCCTCGACCGCCTTCTCGTCGATGAACACACCCAGTTCGCCCGGCTCGGAAAAGTCGATCAGCGTGGTGAAGAAGGTGGCGCTGGCGATGCGCTTCTGCTTCTTGCCGGCCAGATAGGCCAGCGTGGTCGCCAGCAGCGTGCCGCCGAGGCAGTAGCCGGCGGCGTTCACCTCGGTTTCGCCGGTGTGCTTCTCGATCATGTCGAGCGCGGCCAGCGGGCCCTGGTGCACGTAGTCCTCGAAGGTGAGCTGGGCCAGCTTCTCGTCCGGGTTCACCCAGGAAATGACGAACACGGTGTGGCCCTGGTCGGTGGCCCACTTGATGTAGCTGTTCGATTCGCGCAGGTCGAGGATGTAGTACTTGTTGATCCACGGCGGCACGATGAGCAGCGGCCGCTTGAACTGCGTGTCGGTGGTCGGGTTGAACTGCAGCAGCTGCATCAGCGCGTTCTCGGCCACCACCTTGCCCGGCGTCGTGGCGACGTTGCGACCCAGTTCGAAGGCCGAGGTGTCGGTCATGCGCACGCGCAGCTGGCCGTCACCGTCCTCGATGTCACGCAGCAGGTTGTTGAAGCCGCGCAGCAGGTTCTGGCCGTGGCTGCGCACGGTTTCGCGCAGCACTTCCGGGTTGGTCAGCGCGAAGTTGCTCGGGCTGAAGGCGTTGATCGTCTGCCGGGTGAAGAAATTGACCTTCTGCAGCGTGTGCTCGTCCATGCCTTCGACGTTGCTGACCACGTCGTGGATGTGGCGGGCGGCGATCAGGTAGCTCTGCTTGAAGAAGTCGAACAGGAAGTGGCTCTCCCACTCCTCGCCGCGGAAGCGGTTGTCGCCCTTGACCGGGGTGACCACCGGTGCGGCGTCGACGCCCATGAAACGCAGCATCGACTGCTGCCACAGCGTGTAGTAGTCCCACACCAGGCCCATCTGCGCCTGCGCCAGCTTGTAGGGGTTGGACAGCAGGCGCGAGGTCATGTCCATGAAGGCCTGGGCGATGCCCAGTTCGTCGGCCGGCGGTGTCACGCCGCGCTTCAGCTGCCGCTGCACGTGTTCGCCGAGCAGCTTGCTCGCGCGCTCGGCCACTTCGGCGTAGGTTTTCGCGACTTCGGCGGGATCCGGCAGGGTGGCGGGTTCTGCGGGCTTGGCGTCTTTGGCGGCTGGCTTGTTCATGGTCTCCCCCTGGGCTGGTTCAAGGCTGGGTAAAGCGGATCACGCCGTCCTGCCCGGGCAGGCGGCGCAGTTGGCCGGACTGCCACAGATGGTTCAGGTGAGCGATCACCTCCCCCATGGCAAACCGGGTCTGGAAACTGTCGAGTTCGCGCTTGAAGAGGCGCGGCAGCAATTCGAAGGCGTGTCGCGGCTCGGCGCACAGCGCGGCGATCTGGGCGAGGCGCTTGTCGTGGTGCAGGCGCAGCGCATCGACCCGGGCAACCACGCCGCGATAGGGGTCGCCGTGCGCCGGCAGCACGACAGTGGCCGCGGCGAGCGAGCGGAAACGCTCGATCGAATCGAGGTACTGACCGACGGCGTCGGTTTCGGGTTCGAACGGCAGCGTCGGCGTGTTCGGTGAAATGGTGGGCAGCAGCATGTCGCCGGCAATCAGCACCGGGTCGTGCGCGCGGTAGAAGGACAGGTGCTCGGGCGAATGCCCGTGGCCGACCAGCGCCTCCCAGGCGTCGTCGCCGATGGTGATCACCTCGCCCGGCAGGATGCGGCGCATCGCGGTCGGCACCGAACCGACCGTGCGGCGGTAGCGGCTGCCTTCGCGCTGCATCGCCTCGGTCTGCGCCGGCGGCAGGCCGTGCTCACGGAAGAAGGCGGCCATCAGATCCATCGCCGAGGCCGGTGTGTCACCGAACCAGGCCTGCGCCGTCAGGTACTCGCCGAGCGACATCCAGATGCGGGCGCCGGTCTGTCCGGCAAGCCAGTCACCGAGGCCGAAGTGGTCCGGATGGCAATGGGTGATCAGGATGCGCCGCACCGGGCGACCGGCCAGATCGCCGGACAGCGCCTGCAGCCAGTTTGCGCGCGTGGCGTCGTCGGGGAAGCCGGCATCGACCAGGGTCCAGCACGGGCCGTGCCCGTCCTGGTCCTCGATCGCCCAGACATTTACATGACCGGGCGCGAAGGCGACCGGCATGCGCAGCCAGTGCACGCCGCGCACCACCGGCGCGAGCCGGCCGGGTTGCGGCGCGGTTGCGGGATGCGGTTCGAGAACGGGATCGTGGGCGGACACGGCGGTCGGTCTGGGCCAGGATGCTGAAGTCCTTGAATGGTAACCCGAAACGCGGGCCATTGTGCAGTGCAATATCAAGTGCGACGTCAGCCTGTTGCTACACTCGCGCGTCGGCGGCGGAACGCCCGGTGCGTTACCGCATCACAGACCCATGAGCCGATAACGGAGGAGACCCATGCGCGCTGCGATCACCCTGCTGGCCTTGCTGATGACCCTGCCTGTGCGGGCAGAGGACGAGGATCCGACCAAGTTCGTCACCTTCAGCCAGGATTTCGCCGCCAGCTGCGTGTCGCGCAATTCGGTGCAATTGCTGGTCGGCAACAGCCACCCGAGTCGCACCGTGATGGTGTGGCTGGACCGCTACCACATGGGCGTGGGCACCGGCGACCGCTCCAAGACCGAAATGAAGCCGGGTGCCGAACCGGTGCCGCTGGGCTGTTCGCGCACGCTGGACGGCCCGCAGGAATGGCGCGTCGTGAAGGCGAAGTTCATGGACTGAGTCATCGAGCGAAGCGGCAATCGACCCTGCCCGTACGCGCGCCGCGCGTGCATACTTCGCTCTCCCGATTTCCGACTTCCGGTTGCACACATGCGTGTCTGTGTCTTCTGCGGTTCACGCAGCGGTGATTCCCCGATCTACGCAGAAACGGCGCACATCCTCGGCACGCTGCTCGCCGTGCGTGGCCATGGCCTGGTCTATGGCGGCGGCAACATCGGCCTGATGGGTCTGATCGCCGACGCCGCACTCGACGCCGGCGGCGAGGTGATCGGCGTCATCCCGCAGCATCTGCTCGAACGCGAGGTGGCGCACGCCAACCTGACGCAATTGCACGTCGTCGACAGCATGCATACACGCAAGGCGTTGATGGCCGATCTGTCCGATCTGTTCATTGCCGCACCCGGCGGCTTTGGCACTCTGGACGAACTGTGCGAAATTCTCACCTGGGCGCAGCTCGGGCTGCACCACAAACCCTGTGGACTGCTCAATGTGGCCGGCTATTTCGATCCGCTGCTCGCCATGTTCGACCAGGCGACCCGCGAGGGCTTTCTCAGCGCGCCGCACCGGCAGCTGATCATTTCAGACGAAGATCCGATCCGCCTGCTCGACCGGCTGGCGGCCGGCGTGACGACCGGGAGTGAAGCCGCATGAAGTCTGACTGGAACCGCCCGCTGCTGACCTGCATCGCCGCGCTGCTGCCGTGCACCGTCCATGCTGCAGAGCCGACCGCCTGGTTGCGGCCGGTCGACCTGATCGAGGCGGTACCGTTGCTCAACGAAGGCGGGCGTGCCGGTTACGGTCGCTTCCTGCAGGTCACGCTGCGCCCGCGCGCGTTTGCGCTGAACATGAATGGCGACTGGGCGTGGAACGCCGGCGATGACGCGGCCAGCGAAGCGATCGCCGCCTGCGAGGCACAGGGTCTGCCTTGCCAGCTGTACGCGGTCGACGACGAGGTGGTCATGCCGGGCTTCGAACTGGGTGCGCCGCTGCGCGCGCTCGGCGGCCATCTGGTGCAGGGGGCGGCGCCTTGATGCGGGACCCGAATGCGCTGGTGCTGACCGAAATCGTCGACGGCATCGGCATCATTACGCTGAACCGGCCGGACCACCACAACCTGCTCGATGCGTCGCTTGCCGAATCGCTGATCGCGGCCATCGACGACATGGTCGCGCATGCCGACGTGCGCCTGCTGGTGCTGTCGGCACTGGGCGACAGCTTCAGCATCGGCGCCGACCCGATGGAACTCGAACGCAGCGGTCTGATGGCGGTCGAGCCGGCGCTGGCGGCGCGGCTGATGCGCACGCTCAGCGAGTGCATACGCCCGGTGGTGGCCCGCGTGCAGGGCCCGGCAATCGGACTCGGGGCCGGTCTGATCGCCGCCTGCGACGTCGCCATCGCCAGTTTCGACGCCCACTTCGCCTTCGACGAGGTGCGCACCGGCCAGGTGCCGGCGGTGATCGCGCCCTATGTGATGGCGGCCATCGGCCCGGCGCGGGCACGCCGCTACTTCCTGACCGGCGAGCGCTTTTCCGCGTCCGAGGCCTACCGTATCGGCCTGCTGTCGGAAATCGTCGCCTCGGCCGAACACCTCGACGACGCCGTCGGCGAGGTGGTCGACGCGCTGCTGCTCGGCGGCCCGCGTGCGCAGCAGCAGATCAAGCTGCTGGTGCGCGCACTCGGCCGGCCGCGCGCCGACGAAAAGACGCTCGATCACGCCGTCGAGATGGAAAACCGTATCGATACCGGCGCCGAGGCGCAGGAGGGGCTGGACGCGCTGTTCGCACGCCGCCGTCCCGGCTGGGTGCCGGCCGGACCCGCGTGATGGGCGCGCTGCCCGCCCGCGTACGCATCGTCGAGGTCGGACCGCGCGACGGTCTGCAGAACGAGCGCGTCGCACTGTCCATCAACGACCGGCTGACACTGATCGCGAAACTGGCCGACGCCGGCCTGGTCGATATCGAAGCCGGCGCCTTCGTGTCGCCCAAGCGCGTGCCGAACATGGCAGGCAGCGGCGAACTGATGAAGCGTCTGCCGCGCAGCAGTGGCGTGAGCTACCCCTGCCTGGTGCCGAACGACACCGGGCTGGACGCCGCGCTCGAAGCCGGCTGCCGCGACATCGCCGTCTTCGCCGCGGTGTCGGAAACGTTTTCGCAGCGCAATACCGCCTGCAGCATCGCCGAATCGATGGCGCGCCTGCGTGCGGTAGCCCGGCGCGCGCTGGACAGCGATGTGCGGGTGCGCGGCTACCTGTCCTGCGTAATCGGCTGTCCGTACGAAGGGCCGGTCGCCGCCGGCATCGTTGCCGACATGGCGCTGCAGCTGATCGACATGGGCTGTCACGAGGTCAGTCTGGGCGACACCACCGGCATCGGCACACCGGAGCAGATCCGGCGACTGATCGACGCGGTGTCGGCGCGGGTGCCGGTGCATCTGCTCGCGGGTCACTTTCACGACACCTGGGGCATGGGCGTGGCAAATGTTTACGCCGCGCTGCAATCCGGCGTGGCGGTATTCGACGCGTCGGTCGGCGGACTGGGCGGTTGCCCGTTCGCGCCCGGTGCGAGCGGTAACGTGGCGACCGAAGACGTGGTGTATATGCTGGAAGGTGCCGGTGTCGACACCGGCGTGGATCTCGGGAAGCTGGTCGGCGCTGCGCGCTGGGTCAGCGCCCGGCTGGACAGACAGGTGGCGTCGCGCGTTGCGCGCGCCTACAGGACGGAATAGATGGTTGCTTCACCTTGCACCGGCGTGTGCACACTCGACCGACAACTCGGCATCTGTGTCGGCTGCCTGCGCACGCGCGACGAAATCGCCTGCTGGGGCTCGACCACTGATGAAGTGCGGCTGCAGATACTCGAGCGCATCCTCGAACGCGAAGCGCAGGGCCACCGGCGCGTGGCGCCGGCAGCAGAGTGAGGGCAGCGGCTATCAGTTTTCGCGTCGCCGCCGCGGCTCGCTGGTACTGCCATCGGGCGCCGGCGCATCGCGTGAACCCGGAGCCCCCTGGGCCGGCTGGGAGCGCGACTGGAGTGCGGCTCGCTCGGCTTCGCGCTCGGCACGGCGACGGTTGGCCTGGCTGCGCTGGAGTCTGAGATATCGCATGATGAACACCTCCGGTCGTATTGCCCTGCTACACGCCACATCCTGAATCGGATGCAGTCGGGCAGCACATGAGGCAGCATTCGGGTGCTGCGTGCCGTCGGACCGCACTCATTCAGCGTAGTTTCCACAGACCCGGTGTCAACCATGTTGTTTGCATGAACACGCTTTTTCGCAGGTAAGCCACGTGAATGAAACGCGACGCGGCGCAATGCGCCTGGTACTGATCAGCGGCATGTCCGGCTCGGGCAAGAGCGTTGCGCTCAACGTGCTGGAGGACGCCGGATTTTTTTGTGTCGACAATTTGCCGGCCCCCCTGCTGCCGCAACTGGTCGGCCATCTGCGTGACGCCGGCTACAGCCGCGTCGCGGTGGCAGTCGACGTGCGCTCGGGCAAGAGCATGAGCGCTCTGCCGCCGATGATGGGCGTGCTGCGCAACGGCACCGAACTGCAGACGCTGTTTCTCGACGCGCGCGACGACGCGCTGATCGCCCGCTTTTCCGAGACGCGCCGCCGCCATCCGCTGGGCGACGACCAGACCTCGCTGGCCGAAGCCATACGCCGCGAACGCGACCTGCTGGAACCCATCGTCGCGCTCGGCCACCGCATCGACACAAGCGATCTGCCGTCGGCGGTGCTGCGCAAGTGGGTGCGCGATCTGGTGCAGATCGACCAGACCTCGGGCCTGACGCTGATGTTCGAATCCTTCGGCTTCAAGCACGGCATCCCGCTCGACGCCGACCTGGTGTTCGACGTGCGCTGCCTGCCCAATCCGTATTACGAAAGCGCGCTGCGGCCGCAGACCGGCTGCGATCAGCCGGTGATCGATTTCCTCGAACGCAGCCCCGAAGTGCTGCGCATGCGCGACGACATCGCGCGCTTCGTGCGTGACTGGCTGCCCTGCTACATCAAGGATAGCCGCAGCTACCTGACGGTGGCCATCGGCTGCACCGGCGGTCAGCACCGCTCGGTCTACATGACGCAATGGCTGGCCGAGCGTTTCCGCAACGAGGCGCGCGTGCTGCTGCGCCACCGTTCGCTGGCTTCGAGCGGCAAATGACGCGCCTGCGGCCGGGTGACTGGCTGATGATCGCAGCCGGCCTGGCCGCGACCGTCGCCACCGCCGCCGCACAGTGGGGCCGGACCGCACCGACACAGGCACAGGTGCGTCTCGATGGTCGCATCGTCGCCGAAATACCGCTGAACGGCACGCATCGTGTCGAGATCGCCGGTGCATTGGCCGCACAAGGGCATACCGTGATCGAGGTCGAGCCGGGTCGTGCGCGCGTCGCCGCCGACCCCGGCCCGCGCCAGTACTGCGTGCAGCAGGGCTGGCTCACCCGCGCCGGCGCGGTCGCCGTCTGCGCGCCCAGCCACATCTCGCTGCAACTGGCCGGACCGGACAGCGCGCAGGACACGGTCGCGTTCTGATGAGCGCCGCGGTCGAGATTCAGCCCAGCGCACGCGACCGCCGCCTGGCGCGCTATGCCGCCGCAGCGATCGCCGCGTCGCTGGTCGAGGCGGCCATTCCGAGCCCGCTGCCCGGCGTGAAGCCGGGGCTGGCCAACATCGTCATCCTCATCGTGCTGGCCCGCCATGGCTGGCGCGACGCCGCCTGGGTCAGCGTGCTGCGGGTGATCGCCGGCAGCCTGCTGGTCGGGCAGTTCCTCGCGCCCGGCTTCTTTCTCGCCGCCATCGGCGCACTGGCCAGCCTGGCCGTACTCGGTGCACTGCAGGCACTGCCCTGGCGCTGGCTGGGACCGGTCGGCCGCTCGGTCGCGGCCGCCTTCGCCCACATCGGCGGGCAACTGGTGCTGGCCAGGCTGTGGCTGGTGCCGCACGACGGCCTGTTCAATCTGGCGCCGGTGTTCTTCGCCGCGGCGCTGGTGTTCGGCATCGTCAATGGCGTGGTCGCCGACCGGCTGTTGCGGGACAATGCGGCATGACCTCGACGCCCCGACCGCCCACCATACTCGTCGCGCTGACCGGCGCCTCCGGCATGCCCTACGGCCTGCGCCTGACCGAAATGCTGCTGGCCGCAGGTTGCCGCGTCTGGCTGGTGTACTCGCAGGTGGCGCAGATCGTTGCCCGACAGGAAATGGATGTCGTGCTGCCGCCCAATCCTCAGCAGGCGGCGCGTGAGCTGTCGGCGCGCTTCAACGCCGCACCGGGCCAGCTCGAAGTGTTCGGCCGTGAGGACTGGAACTGCCCGCCAGCCTCCGGTTCGAATCCGCCCGATGCGATGGTGGTCTGCCCGTGTTCGATGGGCACGCTGGCGTCGATCGCGCACGGTCTGGCGTCCAACCTGATCGAACGTGCCGCCGACGTGGTCATGAAGGAGCGCCGCACCCTCATCCTGGTGCCGCGCGAAACGCCTTTCTCGACGCTGCACCTGGAAAACATGCTGAGCCTGTCGCGCAACGGCGTGGTCATCCTGCCGCCCTCGCCCGGCTTCTACCAGCAGCCGCGCGAGATCGGCGACCTGGTCGATTTCGTGGTCGCCCGCATCCTCGACCAGCTGCGCGTGCCACACACGCTGCTGCCGCGCTGGGGCGAGTCGCGCGATACCGACTGACGCTGTCACACGGCTGACATGCAGATGAAACAAGCTGAAGGGCTTTCCGGTCGTGCCGCCGCAGGCGACCGGGCACCTCGGGAGCACGCACATGAAGATGGACAGCCAGCCGCTGGACGGCGGCATCACCCTGATCCGGCTCGACGGTCGCCTCGACATCGAAGGCGCGGAAACGCTGGACCAGCCGCTCACCTACGCCACCAGCACGCACCCGGCCCGGATTGCGGTCGATCTTTCGGAAGTGAGCTTTCTCGCCTCGATCGGCATCCGTACGCTGCTGTCGGCGGCACGCGGCCAGGCTTCGCGTGGCGGCAAGCTGGTCATGTTCGGCGCGCAGCCGATGGTGAGGCGCGTGCTGCAGACGGCCGGCGTGGACCAGCTGCTGACGCTGTGCGACGATTTGGACGCCGCGCGCAAGGCGCTGGCCGACTGAACGCCGGAGCAGACCTCCACGGGGTGCGCGGTGCATAGCGCACACGCACGCCGCAGCCTGCGCCTGATCAACGACAGCGGCGCCATTTCCGCCGCGAGCGCCTGGTTGCGCACGCTCGGCGACAGCTTCGATCTGGGCAGCGAACTGGTATTCCGGCTCGACCTGTGCGCGTCGGAGCTGGTCGCCAACATCGTCAGCTACGCCTTCGACGACGAAGCGCCGCACACCATCGCGCTCGACCTGATCCTGGAGCCGCAGTCGGTCAAGCTGGTGGTGGCCGACGACGGCCGCGAATTCGATCCGCTGGAACTGCCGGAGCCAGTGACCCCGGCCACGCTGGAAGAAGCCAGCGTCGGCGGACTGGGCGTGCATCTGGTGCGCCAGTTCGCCGATCAGGTCAGTTACGAGCGCGCCAGCGGCCGCAATCAGCTCACGCTCGCCTGGACCCGGCCCGGCCGCAGCAGCCCGAGCGGCAGCCGCACCCCGGTGCGCCGTGGCGTCGAGCGCCGGCGCCGCCAGGCTGCCGTGTTCCCGCTGATCCGCGCCGACGGCAGCCCCGTCGGTCACGACGCCCGCATCGGGGGTGAGCGCCGCGCACTCGGTTTCATTTCGCGGCTGGATCTGTTCCGCGACGTGCCTTACGCACTGATCGAAGGTCTGCTCGCCCACTGCGCCCAGCGCGACTACCCGGATGAATACGTGGTGCTGGCGCCGGGCATGCAGCACGACCACGTGGCCCTGGTGCTGGCCGGCCGGCTGCGCGTACACCTCGATGATCCGGCCGGCGAGAGCCAGAGCGGCTACACGGTAATCGGCTGCGGCGAATGCGCCGGCGAGCTGTCGATCATCGACGGCGAGCCCGCTTCCGCCTGGGTGCTGGCCGAACCCGGCACGCGGCTGCTGCTGATCGATGCCCACACCTTCTTTTCCGAACTGCTGCCGCTGCCGCAGGTCGCCCGCAACCTGCTGCGCCTGATGGCCGCGCGCATGCGCCAGGCCAATCATCAGGTGGTCGAACAGGTGCGTCGCTCGCTGGTGCTGGAGCGCCTGCAGTCCGAACTGCGCACCGCGCAGGAAATCCAGTCCGGCATGCTGCCGCTGCGCTCACCGATGTTCGCCGAACACCCGGAGATCGAGTGCGAAGCCAGCATCCAGCAGGCGCGCGAGATCGGCGGCGACTTCTTCGACGCCTTCTTCATCGACGAGAACCGCCTGTTCGTCGCCATCGGCGACGTCTGCGGCAAGGGCATGCCGGCGGCGCTGCTGATGATGCGCACGCTCACCACGCTGCGCGCCGAAGCGGCGCGCAAGCAAGGTCAGAAGGGGCATCTGGAAAGGGTGATGGAGCGCACCAACCGCAAGCTGGCGCTGAACAACGAGCGCCTGCTGTTCGCCAGCCTGTTCATCGGCCTGCTGGACACCCGCGACGGCAGCTTCCGCTACGCCAACGCCGGCCACCTGCGGCCGGTGCTGCTGCGCCGTGGCGAGGCGCCGGTGCTGCTCAAGGTGCCGCGCAACCCGATCGCCGGCATCGACCCGACCATCGATTACGCGCTCGGCGAAACCCGGCTCGGTACCGGCGACCAGCTGCTGCTCTACACCGACGGCGTGACCGAGGCGCTGAACACGCGCGGCGAACTGTTCGGCGAGACGCGGCTGCTGGCGACGCTGAGCGGCCTGCGTGCAGGTGCTGCCGGCGCCATCGAGGCGGTACGTGACGCGATGCGCCTGTTCTGCGAAGGCCAGGCGCCGGCGGACGACGTGACGCTGCTGGCGCTGCGCTACATCGGCCACGCCTAGCCCGCGGCCCGAGCGCCGCATGCGCCGGAGCGCATGCGGCGCGCGTCCGTGGCGCTTACTGCACCTTGGCTTTCGACACCAGCGATTCGACGTGGGTCTGCACCGCCTGCTGCTGCATCGACTGGATCACGCGGTCCTTCACCTCGTCGAACTTCGGCGCCTCGGCCGCGCGGATGTCGTCGAGCTGGATCACGTGGAAGCCGTAGGTCGTCTTGACCGGCTCGGTGGTGAACTGGCCCTTCTCCAGTTTCTGCAGCGCGGCGTCGAACTCGGGCACGAAGGAACCCGGGCGCGACCAGCCCAGCTCGCCACCGCGCTCCTTGCTGCCCGGATCGTTGGACACCGAAGTCAGTTCGGCGAACGGCGTACCGGCCTGCAGCTTGGCGATGATGTCGCGCGCGGCCTCTTCGGTATCGACCAGGATGTGGCGCGACTGGTACTCGTTCGGACCGCCCTGCGCGACCACGCGCTCGTACTCGGCACGGGCGGCGGCTTCGGTCACCGGGTTCTTCTCGACCCAGCGCTCGAGGTAGGCATTGACCAGCAGTTCGCCACTGGAATAGGCGATGCGCTGCTGCACCTCAGGGACCTTGTCGGTACCCGCCTTGCGTGCCGCCTGCAGCAGCACCTCGCGGCGCACCAGGTGCTCGCGCACACGGGTGCGCAGGTCGTCGTTGTCCGGCGCCCCCTGGGCGATCTGCTCACGCACCAGCAGATCCGCCAGCGCGGCCGGCACGGCCACGCCATTGACCTTGGTCAGCGCGGCACCGGCCGCCGGCGCCTTGGTCTCGGCCAGGGCGGAGGTGGCAACACTCATCATCAGGGCGGCGGCAAGCGCGCCGATACGGTGGTTCATCAGTACATCCTCGTGGGTTGTGTAGGGCTCGATCGAGCGGAATGCTTATACCGCCCTTTTGGCCGGCGTGGCGAGGGCTGCTGTAACCGCGCTGTCGCCGCGACGTCACATGTGCTGAACACGCGCTGCATATCTTGGAGCAGGACCCTTCACGGAGACGGGAATGCTTCAGATCGATTCGGCACGCGAGCGGCCTGCCCAGCGCAACCTCAGCGTCACGCTGGCGGCCTGCGAATCCGAGGTACTGGCCGCGCAGCAGCTGCGCTGGCGGGTATTCGCCGACGAGCTCGGCGCGCGGCTCGACAGCCCGGTGCACGGCGCCGACATCGACCGTTTCGACGCCCACTGCGAACACCTGATCGTGCGCGACGACGACAACGGCCGCATCGTCGGCTGCTACCGCATCCTGCCGCCGGACGCGGCGCGACGCACCGGCGGCTACTACTCGGAAACCGAATTCGACCTCGGCCGGCTCGACCACCTGCGGCCGCAGATGGTGGAGATCGGCCGCTCCTGCATCGACGCCGACTACCGCAACAATGCGGCGGTGATCGCGCTGCTGTGGTCCGGTCTCGCGCGCTACATGCTGGGCAACGGCCACCAGTACCTGATCGGCTGTGCCAGCATCGGCCTGGCCGACGGCGGCCACAATGCGGCGGCCATCTGGACCGGTCTGGGCGCACACATGGCGCCGGCCGAGTACCGCGTGTTCCCGAAGGTGCGGCTGCCGCTGGAACGCCTGACGCCGAACGCCGCCGGTGTGGTGCCGCCGCTGGTCAAGGGCTATATCCGCGCCGGCGCCGAAGTGTGCGGCGAGCCGGCCTGGGACCCGGACTTCAACACCGCCGACCTGCCGCTGCTGCTCACCATGACCAGGCTGGACGCGCGCTACGCCCGCCACTTCGTGCAGCGCGCCGCCTGAAGCGAGAACCGGGGAGGACGTAAGATGTCTGTCATCAGTCTGTTTGCCGACCTCGATCTTCCCTTGTCGCATCCTCATCCGCATCACCCCGCAGCGCCAGGCGCCGCCGCCGCCACGCATCACGTGTCGGGCCTGCGCGCGCAGGCGCGCATGACCTGGCGCATCGCGCGGCTGGCCCTGCATCTGGCCGCCGGCTGCTCGCGCGTCGCCCTGCTCTATCCGCTGGTCGGCGAGCGCACGCAGCGCAAGATGCGCGCCCGCTGGTCGCGCCAGCTGCTCGGCGTGCTCGGCGTCGAACTGCAGGCGCAGGGCCCGCTGCCGCGCCCCGGCCAGCTGCTGGTGAGCAATCACATCTCGTGGGTGGATGTGTTCGTGATCAACGCCATCTCGCCGCTGTCCTTCGTCTGCAAGGACGAGGTGCGCAGCTGGCCGCTGCTCGGCTGGCTGGTGGCGCGCAACCACACGGTGTTCATCCGCCGCGCCAGCCGCAGTTCGGCGGCCGAGGTGCGCGACCGGCTGGTCGGTTCGCTCAGCTGCGGACGCAGCGTGATGGTGTTTCCGGAAGGCACGACCAGCGACGGCCGCGGCGTGCTGCCTTTCCGTGCCGCGCTGTTCCAGGCGGCGATCGATGCCGGCCGCGCTGTCAAGCCGGTGCGCCTGCGCTACATCGATCACCGCGGCGAGCACTCGGACGCCGCCGCCTACATCGACGACGTGAGCTTCTGGCAGTCGGTCTGCATGCTGGCGCGCGCACCGCGCACCGTGGCCCGGGTCGAACTGCTGCCGGCATTGCCCTCGCACGGCCTGACGCGGCAGGATCTGGCGCAGGTGACGCACGCCCAGGTGAGCGCGACCGCCTGAACAGTTGATTCGGATCAACGGTCAAGCAGCACGGCGGCGTACCGTGGAATCGGAGGCTGCGGCACGGTGCCGCAGACCGGACGGTACAAGGAGAACCGCATGATCCGCGAAGTCACCGGAGACATTCTTTTCACGCGCGCCCAGGTCATCGCGCACGGCATCGCCGTGCGCGAACGTTTCGACCATGGTCTGGCGCTGGCGCTGCGCGAGCGCTGGCCGTCGATGGCACGCGACTACCGGCACGCACAGCACGGCCGCCACATGGTGCCGGGCGAGGTGTGGTCGTGGGCCGGCGTCGATAACGACGGCAGCACGCGCAACATCGTGAACATGCTCACCCAGGACATGGTGGGCGAAGGGCCGGCCGCCAAGCCGGGCAAGGCGACGGTCGAGCACGTGCATCACGCGCTGAAGGCGCTGGCCCGGCGTCTGCAGGAGATCGGCGCCACCAGCGTGGCACTGCCGCGGCTGGCCACCGGCGTCGGCGGTCTGGACTGGGCCGAGGTGAAGCCGCTGATCGAGCAGCATCTGACGCCGCTGGGCATTCCGGTCGTCGTCTATGAAACCTATCGCAAGGACGTGGTGGCGGACGAGAAGCTGCAGTGATGCCGGCGGCGCGGCGGGTGTCAGCGCCCGTCGCGCAGGCTGTCGATCAGCGCCATATTGTGTTCGAGCAGGCGATTGCATTCGTCATCGCGCTGCGCGAAAGCGTCGTCGAGTGCCTGCGCCTGTGCCGGATCGGCGCGGCGCTCGGCCAGCGCCTTGCGCTCGCGTTCGAGCACGCTGACGACCTGCGGGCGTTCACCCAGACGCATGGCCAGCGACAGATGGTTCTTCGCGGCGTACTGCACACGCACGGTGCGGCTGGCCTGCGGATGCGCCGCCGCGATGTCGCCGTAGATGGCGGAGCAGGCGGCCAACCGGTCGGCCAGCGTCGACCGGTCCAGCACCTGCGCCTGCGCGTTGGCGGCGACCAGCGCGAGGCTGATCGCGAATGCTGCGTGTCTGATGATCATGTAAGTGCCTCCGTGTTCGGCATCGCAGCGTAGACAGCACGCGGCCGCCGCTGCAGCCGTCATCACACGATGAGGACAAGCGCCCCGCACGATCGGGGGTGCGTCCCCGTCACGGCATCCGCCAGCACCCGCGTCGACGGGATGAATTCCCCCGTCGCGGTCAGGGCAGCAGACGTTCGCGCACGAAAACCGGAAAGCGCGGCTGGCCGCGCGGCGTCAGTTCGCGATAGCGGTAGGTGACGACGGCACCGACGGCCGGCGGCGCAGCGCGCTCGGCGTCGGTGAAGCCGCTGCCGATGCGGAAGCGCCGACCCGCCGCATCGATCACTTCGAGTGCGCCCAGCCGGCCACGATGACGACCCTTGCCCGGCAGGTGGGCGAGCACGGTCGCCTCGGCATCGACAAAGGGCGTGAGCTTGAGCAGTGCGTCACTGCGTCCGGCCGTCCACGGTGCGTCGGCCCGATGCAGCATCAGCCCTTCGCCACCGCCGGCGACGACCGCTTCGAACAGCGCCTGCAGCGCGGCGCGGTCGGCCAGCCGCTGCTGCGGCACGACGCGTATCCAGTCGGCACCGATCGCCTCGACCAGGTGCTGCATGCGCGCCAGCCGCTGCGAGAAATCGCCGTCGGCACCCGGCAGGTCGAACAGCATGTAGCGCACCGCGCGCCAGTCGGCATCGGCCGGGCGCTCACGGCGAACGACGCCTGACAGTTCGTCGAAACGGCCTCGCCCCAGCCACAGTTCGCCGTCGAGGGCATGTCCGGGCAGCGGCGCGATGAACCACGCCGGCGCGGCGATGGCGGCGCCGTTGCGCAGGCGCAGCGCCTGCCCGTCCCAGCGGGCGCGTACGCCGTCGAGCTTCTCGCTCACCCAGTAGGCGGCGGGGTCGACATCGGCCGGCGCGCGCTGCGCCAGCATCGGCGGCAGCGGGTCGGCGAGTACCCATGAGGACAGCAACAGGCAAAGACCACAAAGCCATATGCGCATGGCCGGCACTCCATCGGGGCGAGCGCGGCATCATCGCAGAAAATGACATTGGCAATGCGGAATGGGTGTGCGCTGTCGTGGCACCCGTCGATCACCCGCCCACGAAAGACTGCTTGGCCGAGGACCAGCGCCGTATCCTGTGGAGCGAGCTTGCTCGCGAAAGTGCGGTCGATCGGAGGATGCGGCCAGGAGAGGCCGCATCGCGAGCAAGCTCGCTCCCACCGGGTTCTGGCCCCGGCTTACTCCCCGAGATAGGCGGCGCGCACGGCCGGGTTGTCCAGCAGCTCGGCCGCCGGTGCACTCAGCGTGATTTCGCCGCCGTCCATCACGCAGCCGCGGTCGCACAGCGACAGCGCGAGCCGCGCGTTCTGTTCGACCAGCAGCAGCGTGACACCCTCGCGCGCGACCTCGCGGATCACCTCGAACACGGTGTCGACCATGATGGGCGACAAGCCCATCGACGGCTCGTCCAGCAGCAGGATGCGCGGCCGGCTCATCAGCGCGCGGCCGATGGCCACCATCTGCTGTTCGCCGCCGGACAGCGTGCCGGCGGTCTGTCCGGCGCGCTCCTTCAAGCGCGGCAGCAGGCCGAAAACGCGCTCGATATCGGCTTCGATGGCCGCCTTGTCGTCGCGCACGTAGGCGCCCATTTCGAGGTTTTCCAGCACCGACAGCCGGGCGAACACGCCGCGCCCTTCCGGCACCAGCGCCAGACCCTTGCGCACCAGCAGGTGCGGCGGCGCGTGCTCGATCGGCTCGCCGCCGAGCTTGACGCTGCCGCGCGCCGGCAGCATGCGGGCGATGGCCTTCAGCGTGCTGGTCTTGCCGGCGCCGTTGGCACCGATCAGCGCCACCTTCTCGCCGGCGGCGACATCCAGATCGACACCGCGCACCGCGCAAATGCCGCCGTAGTGAACCTCGAGACCGCGCACTTCCAGCATCAGGCGGCCTCCGTGCCGAGGTAGGCGGCGATCACGCGCGGATCGCGCCGCACCACGTCCGGCACGTCCTCGGCGATCTTCTCGCCGTAGTCGAGCACGGCGACGCGGTCGCACAGGCCCATCACCAGTTTCACGTCGTGCTCGATCAGCAGCACGGTCAGGCCGTCGCCGCGCAATTTCTCGATCAATGCACGCAGGCCGGCGGTTTCGGTCGCGTTCATGCCGGCGGCCGGTTCGTCCAGCGCCAGCAGCTTCGGTTCGGTGGCCAGCGCGCGGGCGATCTCCAGCCGGCGCTGGTCGCCATAGCTCAGATGCGTGGCCTGCTGGTTGGCCAGCCGGTCGATGCCGACATAGCGCAGCAGGGCATGCGCGCGCGCCTCGGTGTCGGCCTCCTCGCGCCGCGCCGCCGGCGTGCGCAGGATGGCGCCGAGCACGCCGGTGCGCAGCCGGATGTGGCGCCCCACCATCACGTTCTCCAGCGCGCTCATCGCGCCGAACAGCCGGATGTTCTGGAAGGTGCGGGCGATGCCGACGCCGGCGATGCGGTGCGGCACGCCCAGCGGCAGCGGCTGGCCATTGAAGCGCACCTCGCCCTGGTCGGCGCTGTACAGCCCGGTCAGCACGTTGAAGAAGCTGGTCTTGCCGGCGCCGTTGGGGCCGATCAGGCCATACACCTCGCCGGCGCGTATGGACAGCGACACGTCGCGCAGCGCCTGCACGCCGCCGAAGCGCTTGCTGATGCCGCTCGCCTCGAGCAGGGGTGTGCTCATGCCGCCTCCCCGTGCGCCGCCAGTTCGCGCTTGCGCAGTGCCGACGGCCACAGCCCGGCCGGCCGCCAGCGCATCACCAGGACCAGCGCGATGCCGAACAGCAGCAGACGCAGCGATTCGGGGTCGATCAGCACCTTGCCGAACAGCGTCTGCTGCAGCGGCACCGCCCCCCAGCGCAGCGCCTCCGGCAGCAGCGCCAGCAGCACTGCGCCGAGGATGACGCCGGCGATATTGCCCATGCCGCCGAGCACCACCATGCACAGCACCATGATGGATTCGAGCAGGCCGAAGGACTCCGGGCTGACGAAGCCCTGGAAACCGGCGAACAGCCCGCCGGCCACGCCGCCGAAGGTGGCGCCGAGGCCGAAGGCGAGCAGTTTCACGTTGCGCGTATTGATGCCGCAGGCGCGCGCCGCCACCTCGTCCTCGCGGATGGCGACCCAGGCGCGGCCAAGCCGCGAATCCTGCAGCCGCACGCAGACGAAGATGACCAGCAGGGTCAGCGCGAGGAAGAAGTAGTAGTGCAGATGCACGCCGGGCACGGTGACACCGAACAGTTCCAGCGGCCGGTTCAGCGCGTGGCCGCCGATCTGCGCGGCGGCGATGTTGTTGATGCCCTGCGGGCCGTTGGTGATGTTGGCCGGCGCGTTCAGGTTGTTCAGGAAGATGCGGATGATTTCGCCGAAGCCCAGCGTCACGATGGCGAGGTAGTCGCCGCGCAGCTTCAGCGTCGGCGCGCCGAGCATGACGCCGAACAGCCCGGCCACCAGCGCGCCCAGCGGCAGCACGGCCCACACCGGCCAGCCGGGCGCGGCAGCGAAAACCTGCGGAAAGGCGGTCGCCAGATGCGGGCTGGACAGCAGTGCGTACAGATAGGCACCGACCGCGTAGAAGGCGATGTAGCCGAGGTCGAGCAGGCCGGCGAAGCCGACCACGATGTTCAGCCCCAGCGCCAGCATGATGTAGAGCAGCGCGAAATCGATGATGCGCACCCAGGAATTGCCGAAGCCGGCACCGACGACGAAGGGCAGCACGGCCAGCGCCACGCCGATGAGCACGATGCCCAGTCTCGCCTTCAGTTTCGGATCGACGCTCATGCGCGCTCCGCCACTTTTTCGCCCATCAGGCCGGACGGCCGGAACACCAGCACCAGGATGAGCACGAAGAAGGCGAATACGTCCTTGTAGTGGCTGCCGAGGAAGCCGCCGGTCAGATCGCCGATGTAGCCGGCGGCCAGGCTTTCGATGATGCCCAGCAGCAGGCCGCCCAGCATGGCACCGCCCAGATTGCCGATGCCGCCCAGCACCGCCGCGGTGAAGGCCTTCAGCCCGAGCATGAAGCCCATCGCGTAGTGCGCGATCGAGTAGTTGGCCGCCACCATGACGCCGGCCACCGCCGCCAGCGCCGAGCCGAGCACGAAGGTGAAGGAGATGACGCGGTCGACATCGACGCCCATCAACCGCGCCACCGCCGGGTTCTCGGCGGTGGCGCGCATCGCGCGGCCGAGCCGGGTGCGGTTGATCAGCCACACCAGTGCCGCCATCAGCGTCGCCGCGGTGGCGATGATGATGACCTGCAGATCGGTGATGGCGGCACCGAGGAACTGGTGCGGTGCTGCCGGCAGCAGCGGCGGGAAGGTATGGTAGTTGCGGCCCCAGCCTATCATCGCCAGCTGCTGCAGCACGATGGACACGCCGATGGCGGTGATCAGCGGCGCCAGCCGCGGCGCGTTGCGCAGCGGCCGGTAGGCGACGCGCTCTATCGTGAAGCCGACCGCCATGCAGACCGGAATCGCGATCAGCAGGCCACCGAGCACGACCGCCGGGCCGGGCAGGCCGCTGGGCACCAGCAGGCCGATGGCGGTCAACGCGGTCAGCGCACCGATCATGACCACCTCGCCGTGGGCGAAATTGATCAGGCCGAGAATGCCATAGACCATCGTGTAGCCGAGCGCGACCAGCGCGTAGATGCTGCCGAGCACCAGACCGTTGATGATCTGCTGGATGAAGATGTCCACGTGGTGTCGAGGGAGGCCGGGAGAGGATGGAGGCGCCGATCAGGCGCCGGCGGTGCGCGCCGCCCGGCCCGGGGCCGCTGCGGACGCGCAGGACTGCATTGTGCCGCTCAGTTGCTCGGCTTGCCGCCCATGGTTTCGAGCGCCGACCAGGCGCCACCCTTGGCCTGGTACAGCGTGACCGCGCCGTCCTTGATGTCGCCCTTCTCGTCGAACTGGATCTGCGCGCTCAGACCGGGGTAGTTCAGCGCCGCCAGCGCCGGCAGGAATTTCGCCGTCTCGGTCGAGCCGACCTGCTTCATCGCCTCGGCGACCACGCGCACCGCGTCGTAGGCATAGGGCGCGTAGAGCTGGATGTCGGTGTTGTACTTCGCCTTGTAGCGGTCGCGGAAGGCGGTGCCGCCCGCCATCTGGTCCAGCGGCACGCCTGGCAGTGAGCAGTAGTGACCCTCTGCGCCCTCGCCCGCCAGCTTGTGGAACTCCACCGTGCAGCCGCCATCGCCGAACAGCATCGGCGCGGTGATGCCGAGGGTCTTCAGCTGGCGCGCCATCGGACCGGCCTGGGTGTCCATGCCGCCGTAGAACACGAGGTCGGGCCGGGTCGACTTCACCTTTGTCAGGATGGCGGCGAAGTCCGTTTCCTTGTCGGTCGTGTATTCACGGGTGACCACCTCGGCACCGGCCGCCTTGGCCGCCTTCTCGAATTCGTCGGCCAGGCCCTGACCGTAGGCAGTGCGGTCATCGATGATGGCGATCTTCTTCGCGCCCAGCTTGCCCACGGCGAAGCTGCCGAGCACGCTGCCCTGCTGCACGTCGTCGGCGAACACGCGGAAGGCTGTCTTGTAACCCTGACGCGTATAGGTCGGGTTGGTCGCCGACGGCGACACCTGGACGATGCCGGCGTCGTGGTAGATGCGCGAGGCCGGGATGGTGGTACCGCTGTTCAGGTGACCGATCACCGCATGCACGCGGGCATCGGCCAGCTTCTGCGCCACCGTCGTGCCCTGGCGCGGATCGGCCTGGTCGTCCTCGCCCAGCAGTTCGAACTTCGCCACCTTGCCGCCGATCAGGATCTTCTCGGCGTTCAGGTCGTCGATGGCCAGCCGCGCGCCGTTCTCGTTGTCCTTGCCGAGGTGGGCCTGCGGGCCGGTCAGCGGTGCCACATGACCGAGGCGGATGGTGATCGTCGCCTCGCCGGCATCGGCGGTCGCAGCCGGCGCAGCGGCCTCTTCCTTCGGACCGCAGGCGGCGAGCAGGCAGGCCGACAGGGCCACGAGTGCGGACAGCGGGCGCGACGGGGTGATCAGGGTCATGTGGAATCTCCGCGAGGGACTGAAAAGGTTGTCAGCACCGGATTTTGCGGGCGACCGCGCGGAGCGTCAATTTTGGCGGGGCCGAAATGACGACGCCGGCGTGCTGAAGCAGGCCGGCGTCGCGAGGTCGCGTCGGAATGACGCGTTCAGCGCATCCGGCGGCGGCGCGCCGCGGCGATCAGGCCGAGGCCGGCGAGGAACATCGCGTAGGTTTCAGGCTCCGGAACCGGCACCGTCACGACGATGGGGTTCTGCGCCATCGACACCGGGCCGGTGGCGTCGAAGGTGAGGCCGGTCACGAAGGCGGTCGGATTCAGCGGATCGAGCGCCGCGCCCTCCTCGATGCCGAGGATGCGGAAGCGGCTGACCGCCTCGGCGAAGGTGAAGGTGACGCCGCCGGTCAGCACGTCGCCACTGGCCTCCCAGGCTTCGCCGTTCCACAGCCACAGGTCGTACAGGCCGTCGCCGAAGGTCGGCAGCAGCACCGAGGTGATCGACGGTCCGCTGTTAACGATGTAGTCGTAGCCGATGGCGATGTCCGGATCGATGAACACCGGCGTACCGGCAACGACGTTGAAGTCGAAATTCCAGCCCTCGTCGCTGGCCACCGGCATCAGCGGGTTGGAGGCGGACGAACCGGGCAGCTGGCCATTGCGGATCGCGAACGACCACAGGCCGGCTTCGCCGCCCGCCACATTGGTGGTGTTCTGCAGGTTCAGCACGTCGCCGGTACGCGAACCGGGCAGCGTCAGGAAATTGACGCCGTCGCCGGCATCGTAGCCGGCCTGCGCCGGAATGCCGCCGAGGCCGTTGGCACCGTCGCTGGCGTCACCGGTAGTCCATTCGAGGCGCTCGTAGCGGAAGTCGACATCGAAATTGCCGTCGCCCTGGTTGCGCAGCACCAGCTGGAAACTGTTGGTCTTGTCGGTGGCGGCGCTGTAGTAGCCGACCGCGTCCCAGGTAACGGCCAGCGTGTTCGCGTTCGGCGAATGGATCCATACGTTGCCGGTGCCACGCGTATCGACGTCACCCCAGAAGGGCGCGATCATCGGCTGGCGGGTGATCGGGAAGGGATCCGGCGTGTAGGTGCCGATCGTCGACAGGAAACTGATGTTGCCGTTGTTGTTGACGAAGAAATTGCTGAAGGTCTGACCGAAGAAATCGATGTCGAACGGCAGCGGCAGCTGGTTGGTCGAGCCGTCGTCGTTGGCGGACAGGAACTGCGAACCGTAGCCGCGGTCGCCCACGCCGAAGTTGAGCATCGAAACAGCCTGCGCGCCACCGGACAGGGTGGCGATCAGCGCGGGCAGGAGAAGGGTGCGGAATTTCATCTGTAACGCTCCGGTAATGTTCGCCCGGGCGTCAGCAAGTCATGTGCCAACGCATATGACTTTTGTATTAGTCCTTTTTGATCAGCCGCCTACGGAATACCCCGAGCACGCGCCGTTTCAGCGGTGTAAGGCGGGCCGACACCGCTGTCCGCAAACGCCTAGCACAGGCGCTCCGGCCCTGTCTGCAAACGGCGTCGTGCCACGCCAGGCGATGCGTGACACGGGTCACGGCCGACGCATGGCGCGCCGATTCAGCTTCCCACCTTGTCGGCGGCCGGCAGCGGGCCCAGCCCGCCCTCTTCGCGCACGTCGTCCGGCAGGCGTTCACGCAGGTCGCTGATGATGCCGAGTGCGGCCATCGCCTTCAGGATGTAGAAGGTGACGTCGATCTCGTACCAGGCGAAACCGGCACGCGCGCTGGCGCCGTAGCGGTGGTGGTTGTTGTGCCAGCCGCCGCCGAAGGTGAGCAGCGCCAGCAGGGGGCGGTTCACCGAATCGTCGTCGGTGTCGTAGCGGCGGTAGCCACCCGGCATGAAGCGGAAATGACCGACCGAATTGACCATCGATACCGTCTGCACGCCGAGCGCCGTGGGCAGGAAGAAGCCCCACATCAGCGCCGCACCACCGCTGACGGTCGGGCCGAAGGCGCCGGCCTGGGCCAGCAGCCAGATGAGGAAGGCGCCGGACAGCATGAGCAGCGTGTAGTGCTTGTTCACCCAGAGGATTTCCGGGTAGCGCGCGAAGTCGGGCACGAGGTCGAGATCGGTGTCCTTGTAGCGCTCGCACCAGACCCAGCCGACGTGCGAGTGGAACAGGCCATGCTGTCGCGGCGAGATCGGATCGTCCGGCGTTTCGACCTTCTGGTGGTGATGGCGATGCACCGACGCCCACCACAGCGGGCCGTGCTGGCCGCACTGCGACGCGATCACCGCGAGGATGAACTGCACCGGGCGCGAGCACTTGAAGGCGCGGTGCGAGAAATAGCGGTGGTAGATGCCCTCGACACCGAACATGCGCAACGCGTAGCTCGCCAGCGCCAGCCACAGCAGCGGCCAGGTGGGCGGATAGACGAAGGGCGTGGCGATCGCAGCCGCGAACAGGACGACATAGCGCACCCGTGTCTGGTTGATCGACTCGGTAACCTGCTTGCCGTACTGCGTGCGGGACGCTGCTGCGCTCATGCTCGACCTTCTCCGGGAAAAGGGATGCCGGGCGCGAGTCTAGCGGCGGGGTATTGCGGCCGATGCGCCGAATACGGCCGGCGCTTGCCCTCAATTCGACCGGTGAACGAAAAAAGCCGGCCATGCGGCCGGCTCCTTCCGTGCCTGACAGACGTGCTTACTTGGCGCCGGCGAGTACCCAGGCTGCCAGCGTCTTGGCATCGGCGTCCGACAGACCGGGCTGGGCCGGCATCGGCATCGGGCCACCCCAGGACGGCTTGGTGCCGGCCGGCGTGCCGGCCTTGATGAAGGCGGCGACCTTGGCTTCGGCGTCCTTCTGGCCGGCGTACTTCTTCGCGACTGCCTGGTAGCCGGGGCCGATCTTCATGTCGGCGCCCTGCGAATGACAGGCCAGGCAGCCCTTGGCGGTGGCCAGATCCTTGCTGGCGAAAGCCGGCGCGCTCACGAGCGCAGCGGCGCAGACGACGGCGGAAATCAGGGTTTTCATGGTGTTCCTCGACGGAGTGGTTGATCCAACGTTCGGTGGGTCGCGGGGCCGGGCAGATCCGGCGCAGGCTCGGCGGCGCGGCCCGCAAGTCTAAGCCAGCCGACAGCAGGTAAACAAGAGCGCACCGTGCAGCCTGCCCCGGATACAACGATGGCGAGCCGCCGCACGTTGACCCGGATCAGCGCCCGGACGTTCTCCGCCAGCCGAGGCTGAGCGCCGTACCGACCAGGATGATGACCGTGCTCCCCAGCATGGCCAGCGTCGGCCGCTCGTCGAACAGCAGATGGCCCCACAGCATGGCGAAAGGCGGGATCAGGAAGGTCACGCTGAGCGCCTGGGTCGCCCCCATGCGGCCGACCAGACGGAAATACAGCGCATTGGCCAGCGCGGTGGACACCAGACCGAGCACGGCGACCGCCAGCAGCGCGCGGCCGGACGGCAGATGATCCGGCAGCGAAGTCAGCGCCCAGGGCAGCAGCAACAGCGCTCCGACCAGCGAAAATCCGGTCGCCACCGCCGATGCCTCGACATCGTGCAGGCGGCGCTTCACCCACTGCACACACAGACCGTAGGACGCCGCGCCGGTCAGTCCCAGCGCAACCGCGTCCATGCCCACCCGCAGCGTGCCCACCTCACGCAGCGTGGCCAGCACCGCCACGCCGGCAAATCCGAGCAGCAGACCGAGCTGCTTCGAGCGCGATACCGCCTCGCGCCATACCCATACGCCGAGCAGCGCCGAAAACAGCGGCGAGGTCGCGTTCAATACCGCGGCAAACCCTGCGCTGGAGCGCATGACGGTTTCCGCGAACAGCGCGAACGGCAAGGCGGTGCTGCCGGCGCCGGCCAGCAGCAGCCAGAACAGCACGCGACCGCGTTCGGCCGGGGCGACCCCTCGCAGCGGCCAGCCGAACACCGCGAGCAGCGCCATCGACGCCAGCGCGAGGCGCAGGCCGACGGTCAGCGGCAGCCCCAGCTCGGGGATGGCGACGCGGTAGAGCGCGAAGGACGCGCCCCAGATCAGCGCCAGCAGCAGGAATTCGACACGGGTACGCACGGCGGGGCGAGGTCGAAGCGAGCCGCCATTGTCGCCGGCCGGCGTCCGGCCCGCCAGCCGGCTAAACTGCCGGCCTGCATCTGCCGCCGCCGGAACATCATGACGCCCCGCTTCGACCTCGCACCGCCCGCCCCCGACCTGTCCGCCGTGCTGCAGGCCTGCCTCGACAACAAGACCAAGCCGCTGGGTGCGCTCGGCCGGCTGGAAGCGCTGGCGCTGCAGGTCGGCCGGGTGCTGGGCTCGACCGCACCCGAGCCAGGGCAAGCTCACCTGCTGGTGTGTGCCGGCGACCACGGCACGCTGCGCGACGCGCGTGGCCGCGGCCTGTCGGCCTACCCGGCCGACGTGACCTGGCAGATGGTCGAGAACTTCCTCGCCGGCGGTGCCGCCATCAATGTGCTGGCGCGCGAGGGCGGCATGGCGCTGCACATCGCCGACTGTGGCGTGGCGCACGACTTCGGTCCGCGCAACGGCCTGATCGCCGCCAAGGTGGCACACGGCACCGCCAGCTGGTTCGACGGGCCGGCGATGACGCCGGCGCAGTGCGCGCAGGCGCTCGAGAACGGCGCGCGCATCGCCCGCGACATCGCGGCCGGCGGCGCCCGCGTGCTCGGCTTTGGCGAGATGGGCATCGGCAATACGGCGTCGGCCTCGCTGATCACCCACCTGATCACCGGTGCCGCAATGGACGACTGCGTCGGCCGCGGCACCGGTCTGGGCGACGCCGCGCTGGCCGACAAGAAACGCGTGCTGGCCGGCCTGGCCGCCGGCTACGACGGCCCGCGCGACGCGTTTTCGGTGCTGGCGGCCTTCGGCGGCTTCGAGATCGCGACCATGGCTGGTGCCATGCTGGGCGCCGCACAGTCGCGCATGCTGCTGCTGATCGACGGCTTCATCAGCTCGGCCGCCGCGCTGGTCGCACAGGCGCACGCGCCGGCGCTGCGCCACTACTGCGTGTTCTCGCACCGCTCGCAGGAGCGCGGCCACGCCATCCAGCTCGAACACATGCAGGCGCTGCCGCTGCTCGATCTCGACCTGCGCCTCGGCGAAGGCACCGGTGCCGCGCTGGCCTGGCCGCTGGTGCGCGCGGCGGCGGCCATCCTGCGCGACATGGCCAGTTTCGAATCGGCCGGCGTGTCGAAGGCGTGAGCGGCGGACAGCGGTGACGCAGCGATGATCCGCCGCGAACTCGAACTGTTCTTCAACGCGCTGCGCTTCTTCACGCGGCTGCCGGTGCCGGCCTGGGTGGGCTGGTCTACAGACCTGATGAACGCCAGCGCGCGCTGGTTTCCGGCCGTGGGCTGGCTGGTCGGCGCGGTCGGCGCCGCCGTGCTGTGGACGACCGGACAGCTGCTGCCGGCCGCGCTCGCCGCGGTGCTGTCGACCGCAGCGACGATACGGCTGACCGGCGCCTTCCACGAGGACGGCTGGGGCGACGTCTGCGACGGCTTCGGCGGTGGCTGGTCGCGCGAACAGATCCTGACCATCATGAAGGACTCGCGCATCGGCGCCTACGGTGCGATCGGCATCGTGCTCATGCTGGCGGCCAAGTTCGCCGCGCTGTCATCGCTGCCGCTGGCGGAGGCAGCGATCGCGCTGCTGGTGGCCCACCCGCTGTCGCGGCTGTGCGCGACCGCGCTGATCTACACCATGGCCTACGCGCGCGACGAGGACCCGGACGGCGTGTCGCGCGCCAAGCCGCTGGCGGTCAAGCTGTCGGGCAACGGCATGCTGTGGGCCTCACTGTGCGGCCTGGCACCGCTGGTGCTGCTCGCACCGGTACAGATCGGCTGCGTGCTCGGGATGGCGCTGCTCGTCACCGTCCTTGCAGCCCGTCACTTCCGGCGCCGCATCGGTGGCTACACCGGCGACTGTCTGGGCGCGGTACAGCAACTGGCGGAACTGGCGGTATATGTCGCGCTGTGCGCGCGGATCTGACGGCGGTTCAGCTTGGGGGTGGTGGCCTTGCTCACGCGAGCAGCCTGCAACGAAGCGTGCGGCCCGTCGTAGCCCTGTCGCGGCCCACAACAGGTGCGCCCGATCCACGGCCGGAGCAAGAGCGCTGTTCTGTGGGAGGGGTCTTCTGACCCCGACTGCAGCCGGCATCAAAGCCAGCGGACCATCACCGCCGCGTCGCGGCCAAGGCCGCTCCCACAGGAGCGGGCGCCCGATTCACGGCCGGAGCCGGTTTCTTGTGGGCGAGCCTGCTCGCGATCACGGCCTGAATCGAAGCCGGCGGCCCGCAATCGCCGCATCGCGACCGGAGGTCGCTCCCACGAAAAGCACTCCCGATCCGTCGCCGGAGCTTGGTTTTCTGCGGGAGCGAGCTTGCTCGCGATAGCCGCCTGAATCGAAGCCTGAGGCCGGGTGTCGCGGACGCTCGCTTCAGCCGCGCAGACGGGCGATCAGACCGTCCAGCTGATCGAGGTCGTTGAAGCGGATGGCCAGCTTGCCGGCGCCACGCGCGTTGGCACTGATCGATACCGGCGCGCCGACGATGTCCGACAGTTCCTCTTCCAGCCGCGCCAGATCGCGCGACGGTTCGGCTTTCGCCTTGCCGCCCTGCTCGGCCAGACCGCCACGCGCCACCAGCTTTTCGGTGTCGCGCACAGTCAGGCCCTGGGCGACGACGCGGTTGGCGAGGGCGATCTGATCGGCCTTGGGCAGGCTCAGCAGCGCGCGCGCGTGGCCCATGTCGAGGTCGCCGGTCACCAGCTGTTCCTGCACCGGTTCGGCCAGCTGCAGCAGGCGCAGCAGATTGGTGGTGGCCGAGCGCGAACGGCCGATGGCGTTGGCTGCCTGTTCGTGCGTCATGCCGAACTCGTCGATCAGGCGCTGCACGCCGGCCGCCTCTTCCAGCGGATTCAGATCCTCGCGCTGGATGTTCTCGATCAGGCTCATCGCCAGCGCGGCGTCGTCCGGGATGTCGCGCACCAGCGTCGGCACTTCGCTCAGCCCTGCCAGCTGCGCCGCGCGCCAGCGGCGCTCGCCGGCGATGATTTCGAATCGTCCGCCGCCGATGCTGCGCACGATGATGGGCTGCATGATGCCCTGCGACTTGATCGACTCTGCCAGCTCTTCGAGCGAGCCGGGATCCATGCGGGTGCGCGGCTGGTACTTGCCCGGCTGCAGCAGCCCGACCTCCAGCGTGCGCAGTTCGCCCGAATTGCCGGATTCACCGGTGTTGCCGGCCAGCAGCGCATCGAGGCCGCGGCCGAGGCCCTTGAGTTTGGGAGGAGTCATGGCGTTCGGTATTGTTGTCGTGGGTCGATCAGAAGCTCTTCACGCGCTCGATCATTTCCTGGGCGAAGGCGCTGTAGGCCTGCGCACCCTTGGCATTCTTGTCGAACAGCACGCCGGGAATGCCGTAGCTGGGCGCTTCGGCCAGCCGCACATTGCGCGGCACCAGGGTGCGGAACACCTTGTCGCCGAAATGCGATTCGAGCTGGCCCGACACCTGCTGCGACAGCGTGCTGCGCGGGTCGAACATGACGCGCAGCAGGCCGATGATCTTCAGGTCGCGGTTCAGGTTGGCGTGCACCTTCTTGATCGTATTCACCAGGTCGGACAGGCCTTCCAGCGCGTAGTACTCGCACTGCATCGGAATGATGACGCCGTGCGCCGCGCACAGGCCGTTCAGCGTGAGCAGGCTGAGGCTGGGCGGACAGTCGATCAGCACGAAATCGTAATCGGCTGCGTGCTCGGCAATCGCCTTTTTCAATCGATTTTCCCGATTCTCCAGGCCGACCAGTTCGACTTCGGCGCCGGCCAGATCGCGGTTGGCCGGCAGCACATCCAGCCCGGCGTGCGGGCTGCTGACCCGCGCATCGGCCAGCGAAGACAGGCCGACCAGCACCTGATAGACGCTGGACTTGAGCGTGCGCTTGTCGACACCGGCGCCCATCGTGGCATTGCCCTGCGGATCGAGATCGACCAGCAGCGTGCGCTGCCCGGCCTGGCCGAGCGCCGCGGCGAGGTTCACGCTGGTGGTGGTCTTGCCCACCCCGCCCTTCTGGTTGGCGACTGCGAAGATGTACGGCATGCGGGCGCTCAGGCGGCGGCCGGGGCGGCGTCACGCGCCAGCCACAGCAGATGGCGGGCACCCTCGACACCCGGTACCTGCAGTTCTTCCGAGCGCACCAGCGTCCAGCCGGCGGGAATGGCGCGCACTTCCTCGTCCGGATAGACGCCCTTCATCGCCAGCATGCGGCCGTCCGGCTTCAGCAGATGACCGGCCACCTTGATGAAGTCGGCCAGATCACCAAAGGCGCGCGAAATGATGAAATCGCGACCTTCGGGCAGGGACACCGCTTCGGCGCGCGCGGTCTGCACGTCGAAGTTCTCCAGCCCGAGGTCGATCCGTACCTGCTGCTGGAACGAGGCCTTCTTCGAATTCGGTTCGATCGACACGACGTCGAGATCGCCGCGCGCGATCGCCAGCGGAATGCCGGGCACCCCGCCGCCCGAACCGATGTCGGCCAGCGTCGCGCCTTCCGGCAGGAAGCGTTCGACCGACAGCGCGTCGAGCAGGTGGTGGGTGAGCATGCGCGATTCCTCGCGTATCGCGGTCAGGTTGTAGACCGCGTTCCACTTGGCCATCAGTGCGATGTAGCGCAGCAGACGGGTACGAGCTGTCGCGGTGAGCGGCAGGTCAAGTGCGGCAAGGCCGGCGTCGAGTTCGGTTTGCAAGGTCATGGGCGGATGGTTTCCGGGTGCTTCGAATCTGTCCGGCCTGGCGGCCGGGGTGTTCAGGCGGCGCTGCGCACGGCGGCGCGCTTCTTCAGGTACACCAGCAGCAACGAAATTGCCGCCGGCGTGATGCCCTGGATGCGCGAGGCCTGGCCCAGCGTTTCCGGGCGGTGCGTGCTCAGCTTCTGTTGAACTTCGCGCGACAGGCCGCCGACCGCAGCGTAGTCGATGTCGTCCGGCAGGCGCGTGTCTTCGGTCGCGCGCAGCTTGTCGACCTCGTTCTGCTGGCGGTCGATATAGCCCTGGTACTTGGCCAGGATGTCCAGCTGCTCGATCGCCTGCGCGTGATCAATCGGCGTTGGCGCGCCGGGCAGCGTCATCAGCGAGGCATAGTTCACGTCGGGCCGGCGCAGCAGGTCGAACAGCGTGTACTCACGTTCGATCGCCTTGCCCAGCACGCGCTGCGCGTCCTCGGCCGGCAGCGCGTCCGGACGGATCCACGTGGAACGCAGTCGCTGCTCCTCGGCGGCAATGGCGTCACGCTTGCGGTTGTAGGCGTCCCAGCGGGCGTCGTCGATCAGGCCCATGGTGCGCGCGACGTCGGTCAGGCGCAGGTCGGCATTGTCCTCACGCAGGCTCAGGCGGTATTCGGCGCGCGAGGTGAACATGCGGTAGGGCTCGGACACACCGCGGGTGATCAGGTCATCGACCAGCACGCCAAGATAGGCTTCGTCGCGGCGCGGGCACCACGCCTCGAGCTCGCGCGTCTGCCGCGCGGCATTGAGCCCGGCGAGCAGGCCCTGGGCCGCCGCCTCTTCGTAACCGGTGGTGCCGTTGATCTGGCCCGCGAAGAACAGGCCGTGAATGGCCTTGGTTTCGAGCGAGGACTTCAGGCCGCGCGGATCGTAGTAGTCGTACTCGATCGCATAGCCCGGGCGCAGGATGTGCGCGTTCTCCAGACCGGGGATGCTGCGCACCAGATCGACCTGCACGTCGAAAGGCAGCGAGGTCGAAATCCCGTTCGGGTACACCTCGTGCGTGGTCAGCCCTTCCGGCTCGAGGAAAATGTTGTGGCTGTCGCGGTCGGCGAAGCGATGGATCTTGTCCTCGATGCTCGGGCAGTAGCGCGGACCGACACCTTCGATCACGCCGGTATACATCGGCGAGCGGTCGAGGCCGCCACGGATGATGTCGTGCGTGCGCAGCGTCGTGTGGGTCATCCAGCACGGCAGCTGGCGCGGGTGCATGTCGCGCGAGCCGATGAAGCTGAACACCGGCACCGGATCGTCGCCCGGCTGCGCCTGCATCACCGAATAGTCGATCGTGCGACCGTCGATGCGCGGCGGCGTGCCGGTCTTGAGCCGGCCCTGAGGCAGCGCCAGTTCCTTCAGCTTCTCCGCCAGACGGATGGCCGGCGGATCCCCTGCCCGACCCGCCGAATGATTCTGCAGGCCGACGTGCACGCGCCCATTCAGGAAAGTACCGGCGGTCAGCACCACCGCCTTCGCATGGAAGCGGATGCCGATCTCGGTGACCACGCCGGCAACGCGATCGCCGTCCATGATCAGATCGGCAGCGGCCTGCTGGAACAGGTCGAGATTGGGCTGGTTTTCGAGGCGGCTGCGGATCGCTGCCTTATAAAGAATGCGGTCGGCCTGGGCGCGGGTCGCACGCACCGCCGGCCCCTTGCTCGCATTCAGGATGCGGAACTGGATGCCGCCCTCGTCGGTGGCCAGCGCCATCGCGCCGCCCAGTGCATCGACCTCCTTCACCAGATGGCCCTTGCCGATGCCGCCGATCGACGGATTGCAGGACATCTGGCCCAGCGTTTCGATGTTGTGCGTCAGCAGCAGCGTGCGCGCACCCACCCGTGCGGCAGCGAGCGCGGCTTCGGTGCCGGCGTGGCCGCCACCGATGACGATCACGTCGTAACGGGTCGGGAAATCCATGTTCGCTGCAATGCAAAAGAAGGCGAAGGGGCTGAATGATACGACCTTGGGCGCGCAACATAAAGGCAGAAAGGTTGACACCTTTTCACTGACTTACAGTTGCTTACGGCGCAAAGTGTTTCCGCAATCTAGCCTTGCAGCGTGTTCCCCACACGAGAATGATCATGAAAGCGCTTGGCACTGCACTGGCTGCACTGACGCTGGCCTTCAGCGGCAACGCGATGGCAGATCGCGACGACCACCGACGCCACGGCTATCACGGTGGTCATCACCACAAGCATGGTGGTCACTGGAAGCACCGCGATCGACACCATCACCACCATCACTACCATGGCCCGAGCGTGCGCTATGGCTACTACCCGGCGCCGGTCTATGCGCCCGCACCCTATTACGGTTACGCGCCACGCCCTCACTACCGTCACCACGATGGCGTGACCATCATCCTGCCACCGGTGCGCATCGGCTTCTGAGGGTCGTGATGTTCCACGTGGAACATCACGATGTTCAGCCCGCGAAGGTGTCCCACATCAGTCGCGCGATCAGAACCGACACGACGACGATGAACACACGGCGCACGAAAGATGCGCCGTTCTTTATTGCGAGGTGGGCACCGACCCAAGCGCCCGCGAGGTTGGCAAGCGCCATCGCCGCAGCCACCTTCACCATGATGGCGCCGACCGGTACGAACCAGGCCAACGCTGCAAGGTTGGTGCTGACGTTAACGACCTTCGCCGCCGCCGATGCACGCAGGAAATCCCAGGCGTAACAGCGCACGAACAGGAAGATCAGGAAGCTGCCGGTGCCCGGCCCGAAGAAGCCATCGTAGAAACCGATGAGCGCGCCGAGCACCAGCGCGAGTATGGGCTTCGGGCGATGCGCCGCCGCCTCGGCACGAAGCACCCCGAAATCCTTCTTCTTCAGCGTGTAGGCAAGTACCGCAACCAGCAGCACGATCACGACCGGCCTCAACATCTGCGGCGGGAACATGCCGACCGCCGCCGCACCGGCGAACGATGCGACAAAGGCGGCAAGCGCTGCGCGCCACAACACCTTCCAGTCCATCTCCACCCGGCCCAGATAACGGCGCGCGGCGAAAGTCGTCCCGACGATGCTGACCGCCTTGTTGGTACCGAACAGGGTTGCCGGCGCTGTCCCCGGAAAGACGTTGAACAGCAGCGGCACCTGCACCAGGCCACCGCCGCCGACCATGGCATCGACGAGCCCGGCGAAGAAGGCGCCGGCACAGAGGATGGCCAGCTCGGTCAGCACGACGCTTCCTTGCAATGTTTCACGTGAAACATCCGCATCACTTGCCGATGCAGAAGCGCGAGAAGATTTCGCCGAGCAGATCATCCGGCGTGAACTCACCGGTAATGTCCCCGAGTGCACGATGCGCCAGCCTCAGTTCCTCGGCGAACAGATCGAGCTGGAGCACCTCGCCGCCAATGCAGCGCGCCGCCATATCCAGATGTTCGACCGCCCGATCGAGCGCGTGCAGGTGCCGGGTGCGTGCGGCCAGCGCGTCCTCGGCGCCACCGTGCCAGGCCACGCGATCGAGCAACGCGCGCCGCAGCAGATCGAGACCTTCACCGACGCGAACCGACAGCCAGACCGTCAGCACGCCCGCCTGCTCCTCCGCCCTCGCCTGCTCGCCGGTCAGATCGATCTTGTTGAACACGCGGATGCGGGGAAGACCCGCAGGCAGCGCAGCATCGATGGCCTGGGCTTCGGCATCGAAGCCGCTGCGCGCATCGACCAGATGCACCACCGCGTGTGCACGTTCGAGCTCGCGCCGGGTGCGGGCAATGCCCGCCTGCTCCACCGGGTCGTCGGTCTCCCGCAGGCCCGCCGTATCGATCACATGCACAGGCACGCCATCGATGGCGACCAGCTCGCGCAAGGTGTCCCGGGTGGTGCCCGCGATGTCGGTGACGATGGCGCGATCCTCACCGGCCAGCGCATTCAGCAGGCTGGACTTGCCCACATTGGGCGCACCGGCCAGTACGACCGTCAGCCCTTCGCGCAACACCGCGCCGCAGCGGGCGCGCTCGCGCAAGGCCGTGAGCGCCGACACGACCTCGGCCAGCTTGTTGCGTGCGCCGGCCTGTTCGAGGAACTCGACATCCTCTTCCGGAAAATCGAGCGTCGCCTCGACGAACATGCGAAGATTGACCAGCGCATCGCCGAGCGCGTGCACGTGCCGGGAGAACTCACCATCCAGCGAGCGCATCGCCGAACGTGCCGCCGACGTCGTCGTCGCCTCGATCAGATCGGCCACCGCCTCGGCTTGCGCGAGATCGATGCGATCGTTGAGGAATGCGCGTTCGGTGAATTCGCCCGGCCGCGCCGGTCGCGCCCCCAGCTCGAAACAGCGGGAGAGCACCGCCTGCAGCACCGCTGTTCCGCCGTGACCGTGCAGTTCGAGCACATGCTCGCCGGTATAGGACGCCGGCGCCTCGAACCACAGCGCGATGCCATGATCGATCACGCTGCCGTCGGCCGCGTGGAATCTGGAGAACTGCGCATGCCGCGCCGCAGGTACGCGACCGACGATGCCTGCGGCCACCGCGCCCGCATGCGGACCCGACACCCTGACCACGCCGATGCCGCCACGACCGGGCGCTGTGGCGATGGCGGCGATGGTGTCGGTCGGTCGAGCGGTCATGGCGAAAAGTCCGGTCGGTTTTCAGGGCGCTGTCGTGGCGAGGGCGCCGCCCCCGCAGCGATCCGGAGCATCATCGCCCGGATTCCGCAGGAGCGGCGCCCTCGCCGCAGTACAGCAGTCAGTCGGTCAGGCGACGGTCAGTCCTTGGGCGCCTTCCCGCTCTCGATCATGCGCGTGATCTGCCACTGCTGCGCGATCGACAGGATGTTGTTCACCGTCCAGTAGAGCACCAGACCGGCCGGGAAGAACAGGAACATGCCGGTGAAGATGACCGGCAGGAACAGCATCACCTTGGCCTGGATCGGGTCCGGCGGCGTCGGGTTCAGCTTGGTCTGCACGAACATCGTCACACCCATGATGATGGGCAGCACGAAGTACGGATCCTTGATCGACAGGTCGGTGATCCAGCCTATCCACGGCGCGTTGCGCATCTCGACGCTGCCCAGCAGCACCCAGTACAGCGCGATGAACACCGGAATCTGGATCAGGATGGGCAGGCAGCCGCCGAGCGGGTTGATCTTCTCGGTCTTGTACAGCTCCATCATTTCCTGCTGCATGCGCACGCGGTCATTGCCGTGGCGTTCCTTGATCTGCTGCATGCGCGGCGTGACCAGGCGCAGCTTGGCCATCGACTTGTAGCTCGCCGCCGACAGCGGGAAGAAGATGGCCTTGATCAGGATGGTCAGCAGGATGATGGCCCAGCCCCAGTTGCCGACCAGCGCGTACAGCTTCTCCAGCACCCAGTGCATCGGCGAAGCGATGATCTTCAGCCAGCCGTAATCGACCACGTGATCCAGGCCCGGCGCCATCGCGTCGAGGTTGGACTGGATCTGCGGGCCGGCGTACAGCGGCACCTCGATGGTGGACGTCGCACCGGCCGCCGCCGCCGGAACGGGCACGATGACGCCGGCCGTGTACAGATTGTCACCGACCTTCTTCGCGAAGAACTCGCGCTCGACGCCTGCAGCCGGTACGAAGGTGCTGACGAAATAGTGCTGCACCAGCGCCACCCAGCCGTCCGACGCCTTGGTGACGAACTTGGCTTTGCCCTTGTCGATGTCGCTGAAATCGACCTTCTGGTACTTGCCCGCTTCGGTATAGAAGGCCGGACCGGTGAAGGTGCTCAGCATGCTGGTGCCGGCCGACACCGCCTTGCCGTCACGCAGCAGCTGGAAGTAGGCGTGTGCCGCAACCGGCGCGCTGCCGTTGTTGGCGATTTCGAAGCGGGTGTCGATGCGGTAGCTGCCGCGGGTGAAGGTGAGCACCTTGGTCACCGTCACGCCGTCCGGACCGGCGGCGCTCATGCGCAGTTCGACCTTGTCCTGCCCGTCGGCCAGCTTCAGCTCGCCCTCGGGGAGTTGATACACCGTCTTGTGCGTCGGCATGCCTTCGCCGATCAGGCCGCTCTGCGCGTGGTAAAGATTGGCGCCGCCGTTGTCGAGCAGCACGAAATTGCCTTCGGACTCCGGGCCGGCGTAATGCTTCAACAGTTCGAGGCGGATGATGGAACCGCCCTCGGCCGACACGTCGGCGATGAACAGATCGGTCAAGACGCGCGCAGCGGCTGTCTGCTTGACGGCCGTCGTCTGCGGTACGTCGGACGGTGCGGCGGCGCTGCTCACGGTCGGCACCGGCGCCTGGGCGCCGGCCGACTGCGCAGCCGTCGCGTCGGTAGCCACGGCCAGTGCGGCCGGCGGCTGGTTGAAGCGCTGCCAGCCGTCCCACAACATGAACAGCGAAAACAGGAAAACGATCAACAGGGCGGAGCGTTGGGTATCCATCGTCGGAATCGTCTTAAAGAGAGTAGGGGTGCGTCGGAATCGTGCTGTTAAGGCACCGGGTCGTAACCGCCCGGATTCCATGGATGACAGCGCAGCACGCGGCGCAGCGCGAGCCAGCCGCCGCGCACGCTGCCGTGGCGGTGAATGGCCTCGCTGGCGTATTCGGAACAGCTCGGCATGAAACGACAGTTGCGACCGAGCATCGGGCTGATGGCGTAACGGTAGACCGCAATCAGTCCGAGCAGCAGGGATTTCATCGTCCGGTCTCCGCGGCAGGCGCTGCGGCGCGTCGCACGCGGCCGAGCAGTGCGTCGATCTCTTCGCGCAACAGGCGGCGGTCGAGCACGGCCGGCCGGACGTTCAGGCGCAGGATGATGTCGAGCGGCTTGAGTTCCGGACGCATGTGGCGGAAGGCCTCGCGCGCCAGGCGCTTGACCAGGTTGCGGGTGTTGGCCCGCTTCAGGAAGCGCTTCGCGATCACGACGCCCAGACGAGCGCCATCGCAGCCCGACGGACCGTGATGAATCACGAAATGTCGACTGCGCTGGGTACGCCGCAAAGCAAAAACGGATGAGAACTCATCCGTTTTTCTGAGCCTGTATTCAGGTCGGAAAGCAAAGCGACCGGCGGATTCCGCGGCAACCTGCATTCCGGGCCGTGTCTGGGGGTTCACCTTCGGGGGCTCCCCTGCCAACCGGCCGGAAAACTGCTGTCTGCGTCAGACGGCCAGACGGGCACGGCCCTTGGCACGACGGGCGCGGATGACTGCACGACCACCACGGGTGCGCATGCGCTCGAGGAAACCGTGGGTGCGGGCGCGGCGGATCTTCGACGGCTGATAAGTACGCTTCATGGCCTGCTCACTGTGTATTGGCGAAAACGCGCGATTACAGCGCAAAAGGGCCTGCCTGTCAATCGCCGCCCGGCCTCGCGCGGATGTCCAGACAGCGCGCCGAAAAAATATTTCGCTGGCGTGAATACGTGATCACAGCGCGAAACGAGCGCCAAGCCGGCTTGCCCTGCGGGTATGCGTCACCGCCTCGGCGGTGGATAAGAGGGCCTGAAGTCGCTAGAATCGAGTCCCTAAAAACAGCACATAAAGCTGCTCCGACCCGGCGCTCCCCGATCACGCATCGGACCACGCGCGTCAACTCCTGGGTCAGGACGCATCCCGCTACGCTGTCCCGCAACCTCACGACATCGACCCGGCGACCACGCAGACCATGATGCAACAGTTTTGGGAAGTCTGCCTCAGCCGCTTCGAACAGGAACTCCCCGCACAGCAGTATCAGACCTGGATCAAGGGTCTGCGCATCGGCCAGAGCGACGACGATTCGCTGGCGCTGGTCGCGCCGAACCGGTTCGTACTGCAGTGGGTCCGCGAGCGCTATCTGGCGCGCATCGAAGCTCTGGGGCTGGAGTATTTCTCCCAGCCGCTGTCGGTCAGGCTCAGCCTGCCCGACCCGGCAACGAAGGCCGCAGCCGCCGTCGACACGCCGGTGGCCGACGCCCGCACCGACACGCCCGCCGACAACGACGGCGCGCGCCCGGCGCGTGCCGCGCTGCGCGCCGTCGGCGAGCCCGACAGCACGCGCGTTGCCGCGCCCGCGCTCATCGTCCGTACGTCTGCCGGCAACAACGGTAGCGAACGCGACCGTTCGCGCCTGAACCCCGGCTTCACCTTCGATAACCTGGTCACCGGCCGCGCCAACGAACTGGCTCGCGCCGCCGCGATACAGGTCGCGCAGAACCCGGGCATGTCCTACAACCCCATCTTCATCTACGGCGGTGTGGGCCTGGGCAAGACCCACCTGGTGCATGCGCTCGGCAACGAGGTGATGAAGCACAACCCGGATGCAGTCATCCGCTACGTGCACGCCGACGACTACTACGCCGACGTGGTGCGCGCCTACCAGCAGAAGAGCTTCGACGCCTTCAAGCGCTACTACCGCTCGCTCGACGTGCTGCTGATCGACGACATCCAGTTCTTCAACAACAAGACGCGCACGCAGGAGGAGTTCTTCTACGCCTTCAATGCGCTGACCGATGCGAAGAAGCAGATCGTCATCACCTGTGACACCTATCCGAAGAACATCCAGGGCGTCGAGGAACGCCTGACGACGCGCTTTGGCTGGGGCCTGACGGTGCAGATCGAGCCGCCCGAGCTGGAAATGCGGGTGGCCATCCTGAAGAAGAAGGCCGAGATGGAACGGGTGAAGGTGGGCGAGGACGTCGCCTTCCTGATCGCCAAGAACATCCGCAGCAACGTGCGCGAGCTCGAAGGGGCGCTGAAGAAGGTGATCGCCTTCGCCCACTTCCACACGCTGCCGATCTCGCTCGAAGTGGCGCGCGAGGCGCTGAAGGATCTGCTCGGTGCGCACAACCGGCAGATCACGCTGGAATTCATCCAGAAGACCGTATCCGACTACTACAAGATAAAGGTGTCGGAGATGTATTCGAAGAAGCGGACGCGCGCGATCGCGCGGCCGCGGCAGGTGGCGATGTGGCTGGCCAAGGAACTGACGCCGGAGAGCTATCCGGCCATCGGCGAATCCTTCGGCGGCCGCGACCATACGACCGTGCTGCACGCCTGTCGCACGATCGCCGACCTGCGCCTGAAGGACGAAGTGCTGAACCACGACCTGCACGTGCTGACGCAGACGCTGCGCAAGTGATCAGGCATCGGTGCACAAGCTGTTGACGCTGTATGGATAAACAGGCCGGCAAACCTGTATGAACGCTGTGGATAACCAGGGCTTTTTCCACCTGGTCGACTTTCACCCACATTTGTTCATGCGCTGACCCGGCCCTTATACAGACAACGATACATACTGCAGGTCATTGAAGTACTTTGTTTTTTTGATGTTCTCCACAGAAATCGGTCGACGTTAACGGTTTACAGAGGTTTATAAAATGCTCTTAATGAAGATAGAACGCGAACAGCTGCTGCGACCGCTGCAGTCGGTCAGCGGCATCGTCGAGAAGCGTCACACCCTGCCCATCCTGTCCAACGTCCTGATCGAAACCGAGGGCGATGCGCTCACGCTGCTCGCCACCGACATCGAGATCCAGATCCGCACCCGTTCGACCGGCAGCATCAGCGGCGCCCAGCCGGCGGCCCTGACCGTCGCCGCCCGCAAGCTGCAGGACATCCTGCGTGCGCTGCCCGAAGGCCAGGAAGTCAGCCTCGACGCCGACGACCGCAAGCTCACCGTGCGTGCCGGCAAGAGCCGTTTCACGCTGCAGACCCTGCCGGCGCAGGACTACCCGCGCATGCAGCTGGCCGACGGCGAAACGATCAAGCTCAGCCTGTCGCAGAAAAAGCTGAAGCGTCTGCTGTCGCTGGTGCAGTACTCGATGGCCCAGCAGGACATCCGCTACTACCTGAACGGCCTGCTGCTGTCGGTCGGCAACGAGGAACTGCGCCTGGTCGCCACCGACGGTCACCGTCTGGCCTACGTGTCGGAAGCCATGCCCGGCGTGAGCGACAAGCTCGACGTCATCCTGCCGCGCAAGACCGTGCTCGAGCTGGCCCGTCAGCTGGCCGACATCGACGATCCGGTCGATATCGAACTCGGTTCCAACCAGGCCCGCCTGCGCTTCGGCGCGGTCGAGCTGATCACCAAGCTGATCGACGGCAAGTTCCCCGACTACGAGCGCGTCATCCCGAAGGACCACCCGAAGGAACTGATGCTGCAGCGCGCGACCTTCCTGCCCGCACTGCAGCGTGCCGCCATCCTGACCAACGAGAAGTTCAAGGGCGTGCGCGTCGTGCTGTCAGCCGGCACGTTGAAGCTCATCTCCAGCAACGCCGAGCAGGAAGAGGCGGTGGAAGAGCTCGAAGTCGATTACGACGGCGACGGCCTCGACATCGGTTTCAACGTGAGCTACCTGCTCGACGTGCTGAACAACGTCGGCGGCGACACGCTGAGCCTCAGGCTCAACGACGGCAACAGCAGCGCGCTGATCACCCTGCCCGGCACCGACGCCTTCAAGTACGTCGTGATGCCGATGCGCGTGTAAGCCGCGTCGCCCGCACGACCGCCCGGCCTGCGCGCCGGGCTTTATGCTTTTTTGATGGACCCCGCGCACAGCGTGCGCAGCACCGGAATACGCCATGTCTGACGAAGCACAGAGCCCGAATACACCCAACCCTGACGCTTACGGCGAAGGCAGCATCCAGATCCTCGAAGGTCTGGAGGCCGTCCGCAAGCGGCCGGGCATGTACATCGGCGACACCTCGGACGGCACCGGTCTGCACCACCTGGTGTTCGAAGTGGTCGACAACTCGATCGACGAGGCGCTGGCCGGCCACTGCGACGACATCGTCATCACCATCCACACCGACAACTCGATTTCGGTCACCGACAACGGCCGCGGCATCCCGACCGGCATCAAGTTCGACGACAAGCACGAGCCCAAGCGTTCGGCCGCCGAAATCGCGCTGACCGAACTGCACGCCGGCGGCAAGTTCAACCAGAACTCGTACAAGGTGTCGGGCGGTCTGCACGGCGTAGGCGTGAGCTGCGTGAACGCGCTGTCGAAGTGGCTGCGCCTCACCGTGCGCCGCGACGGCCAGAAGCACCTCATCGAATTCGAACGCGGCGTGCCGCTCGACCGCCAGATCGAAGTGCAGAACGGCGTCGAAGTGTCTCCGCTGAAAATCATCGGCAGCACCGAGAAGCGCGGCACCGAGGTGCACTTCCTCGCCGACGAGACGATTTTCGAGAACATCGAGTTCCACTACGACATCCTGGCCAAGCGCCTGCGCGAACTGTCCTTCCTGAACAACGGCGTCAAGATCAAGCTGATCGACCAGCGCAACGCCAAGGAAGAGGATTTCGCCTTCGCCGGCGGCGTGAAGGGCTTCGTCGATTACATCAACCGCAACAAGACGGTGCTGCACCCGAACGTGTTCTACAGCGCCGGCTCGTCGGTGCTGAACGGCGTGCAGATCGACGTCGAAGTGGCGATGCAGTGGAACGACAGCTACGCCGAACAGGTGCTGTGCTTCACCAACAACATTCCGCAGTCCGACGGTGGCACCCACCTGACCGGCCTGCGTGCGGCGATGACCCGCATCATCAACAAGTACATCGAAGAAAACGAGATCGCGAAGAAGGCCAAGGTCGACATCACCGGCGACGACATGCGCGAAGGCTTGGCCTGCGTGCTTTCGGTGAAGATGCCCGACCCGAAGTTCGCATCGCAGACCAAGATGAAGCTGGTGTCGTCGGAAGCGCGTCCGGCGGTCGAAGAAGTGGTGGCGCAGAAGCTCGCCGACTTCCTGCTCGAGCGCCCGAACGACGCCAAGACCATCTGCGGCAAGATCGTCGAAGCCGCGCGTGCGCGCGACGCCGCGCGCAAGGCGCGCGACATGACCCGGCGCAAGGGCGTGCTCGACTCCTTCGGCCTGTCGGGCAAGCTCGCCGACTGCCAGGAGAAGGACCCGGCCAAGGCCGAGCTCTACCTGGTCGAGGGTGATTCCGCCGGCGGCTCCGCCAAGCAGGGCCGCGACCGGAAGTTCCAGGCCATCCTGCCGCTCAAGGGCAAGATCCTGAACGTCGAGAAGGCGCGCTTCGACAAGCTCATTTCCAGCCAGGAAATCGTCACGCTGATCCAGACGCTGGGCACCGGCATCGGCAAGGACGAGTACAAGCCGGAAAAGCTGCGCTACCACCGCATCATCATCATGACCGACGCCGACGTTGACGGCGCCCACATCCGCACCCTGCTGCTCACCTTCTTCTACCGCCAGATGCCCGAGCTGGTCGAAGGCGGCCACATCTACATCGCCCAGCCGCCGCTCTACAAGATCAAGCACGGCCGCACCGAGCTGTACGTGAAGGACGACCACGAGCTGAACCAGTACCTGCTCAAGCTCGCCTTCGACGACGCCAGCCTGCTGCCGAGCGCCGGCGCCGAGCCGCTGTCCGGCAGCGCCTTCGAAGAGATGGCGCGCGAATACCTCACCGCCGAAGCCATCGTCGAACGCCTGGCCGAATACGCCGACGGCGAACTGCTGCGCACCCTGCTCGAGCACAACATCGCGCTCGACCTGGCCGACGAAGCCGCCGCCCGCGCCAGCGCCGCCCGTCTCACGCAGTCGCTGCCGCCCAACGTCACGCTGGCCGCCGAGTACAACGACAAGACCGAAAGCTGGCAACTGCGCGTCGAGCGCATGCACCACGGCAACCGCAAGGTCGGCCACGTCGACGTCGAATTCCTGCTGTCCGGCGACTACCAGCGCATCCGCCACGCCGCCGAACTGGTGGCCGGCCTGATCGGCGAAGGCGCCACCGTCAAGCGCGGCGAGAAGTCACAGGAAGTGAAGTCCTTCTCCGAAGCCGCCCGCTGGCTGCTGAACGAAGTCGAACGCAACCTTGGCAAGCAGCGCTACAAAGGCCTGGGCGAAATGAACCCCGAGCAGCTGTGGGAAACCACGATGGACCCCACCGTGCGCCGCCTGCTCAAAGTGCAGATCGACGACGCCATCGCCGCCGACGAAATCTTCACCACGCTGATGGGCGACAACGTCGAACCGCGCAGGGCTTTCATCGAGAGCAATGCGTTGAATGCGCGGAATATTGATGTGTGATCGTGTAGGATCCAGTTTAAGTCTGGGTTTAGTTGGAAAAAAGCCGGTCTTATGACCGGCTTTTTGATTTCTGCTATTCGTCCATAACGGTCAGTCGGCCTGAGTGATAACGTCGGTCAGGTCCTTGGTGCTAAGAAATCCTTCTTCTTGCAATTAAATTCAATAGCAGATCATCAATCCCGCGAACAGTTGCTCCCGGCCAAACAAGACGTTCGTACTTAGGCTGCCTCAAGGGCCGTATTTTGAGCGAGCCAGCAGGCTTGAAACCTAACTTAGTGCTTCTTCTTCTAAGCGGTCACTTCGCGTAGGAGAATTTATGGCAGCTTTCGACTCGAGGGGGAGTTCTCGTTCCCGCGAAAGGTATAAATATGAATATTTAAAATAATTCTTTATATTTATTCGTTTAATTTCTCGATATTGGGACGAAAATGCCGCGCATTAGGGTTACCTCACTGACCTTTGATGAAAACAAGTTTCGCCGCCTCAAGAGTCTGAAAATTCCAATAGCAGAGCGGATTACGGTTATTGCGGGCCACAACGGGATCGGGAAGTCGACGATCCTTGGCTTAATCGCGCATCAGTCTGGGCTGACAAACCGCGCTGTTAAGGGACACGAGCTGGGATATACCCGCGCGCATAATACTTCCTATTTCGATAAAACATATCAAGCGAATTTTGGTGAAATTATTCATCTTGATTATGTTGGCGATTACGAGTCAAAGCTGGGGCCGCCCCCTACTTTAGGGGAGCCACTAATTCACTTTTTGATCGATGAGAAAGAGGTCGTTGGGAAAGCGTGTCGAGTGGAGCCTCGTAGCGACGACTCCGGTTTCAATGAGGTTAGAGTTGTTTCCCGCTCAGTAGAACCCTCTACAAGTACGTTTGTTAGTCAGAGTGGAAAAGTTGTAGTTGGCCCGGCGGGAAAGGTACCTCTGCCAACGATATATCTTGGAATGACTCGAGTATTGCCCCTAGGAGAGGCTGAGAAAGGGACTGTCGCTAGTAGTACCAAGACAATGGACCCATCCGATGCAGCTTTGATAGCTAGTTTTTTTAATAGCGTTATCTCCGGTAGCGAAGCAACATCCTCAAAAATTACTGCTCATCGCATCAAGAATACAGGAAAGCTTTCAGGGCAGCCCGTCTATGAGTTTGATCCAAAGTGCGTCTCACTCGGACAAGATAGCTTGGGCAGCATCGCCTTAGCTCTTGCGTCGTTCCAAAAACTGAAACGAGAGTGGGAGGATTATCCAGGAGGCTTGCTTATCATCGATGAGCTAGACGCAGGGTTTCATCCACATGCAATAGGAAAGTTGGTCAAGGCGCTGAAATCCCACGCTAAAAAACTTGACTTACAGGTTATTGCAACTACGCACTCGCTGAGATTGATTGAGGCAGTGCATCCGGAATCAGAACCATTAAGTGCTAAACACCTAGATGGTGTCGTCTATTTACGAGACCCTGGCCGGCCGAAGGTACTGGATAGTCCCTCACTTCAGACTATCGCAGAGGATATGGAATTGCTGCCTCCAAAAAAGGCAGCGAAAGCGAAGCTACCGAAGCTAAAAGTATACTTTGAAGACGATGAGGCGGCAGCAGTATTTAAGGCCATCGCAGGAACGACATACCTACGTAAGCTCGGTGTAAAGCACGGTGTGAAGTTGGACTGTATGCCTCTTGGGGTCGGCTGCGAGAATTTGGCTGCATTAGGGGACCATGATCCGTACTTTAAAAATGTAGTTATGGTCTTGGATGCAGATGCCACTGCGAGCCGGACGAACGACAAATACAAACATACTGCGCGCCTTCCCGGCGATATGTATACGGGGATAAAGACGGGAGCCGAAAACAAGGATCTAATAAAGCGACCGCTTGCGCCTGAGCGTACATTACTTCAGTATCTAAAAGATATAGTGAGTTATCCAGATAGCCATGAGGCTGCCCTTAATCGCCTTCCGATTACAACGACACACATTTCAGAACACCTCTTGGAGACAGGAATAGCCGTCTTGGCTGATCGAGAAAAAACAAAGAAGTGGTGGAAAAGTAAACTCGCTCACATCAAGGACTGGAAATTGTTGGAGTCTTGGGTCGCTGACAGACTCACCGAAGTCGAAAAGTTTCGTGCGGAATTTGAGGCAGCTGTAGAGGTAGTGGCCAAGCGGCTAAAAAATTAGGCTAGCCAGCTAAATCGCCATGACTAAAAGTGGGGAATAATGTATTCAAATAAACTATTTACACCATTACGTTATCCAGGTGGGAAGTCTCGATTCGCCCCTTTGATAGCTGAGATTATCCAACGCAACGGGCTGGAGGGCGGTCACTATTTGGAGCCGTATGCGGGAGGAGCTGGTGTAGCTTTAGTTCTACTGTTTGATGGAATGGTTGAGCATGTCCATATCAATGATGCCGATCCCGCTGTAGCGGTATTTTGGAGGGTAGCTACACGTAGCACCAGAGAGTTGATTGACTTAGTCGCTAACGAGCCGGTTACTATAGACGCATGGCATCATTGGCGAGCAGTAATGCTAGGAGAAAAAAATGGGAGTGAGCTTGAGCGGGGGTTTGCTACACTATTTATGAACCGTACTAATCGCTCCGGTATTCTAAAGGGTGGAGTTATTGGCGGTAAATCTCAGGCAGGAACCTATAAGGTAGATGAGAGATTTATGAGAGATGAGTTATGCATACGTCTAGAACGTATTGGGCAACACTCAGCTTCTATAAATATCTACGAGGAGGATGCATACGAGCTGCTACTTCGTTGCCACCGGTTTTTGCCGCAGAGATCCCTGACTTATTTAGACCCACCGTACTACGTTAAAGGCGAAGGTTTATATCGTAATTTCTATCAACATCAAGACCATTTGAAGATTGCCCGTCTCCTCGGTAGCACTCGCTTCCGTAGACCATGGATTGTGTCTTATGACGCCGCTGAGGAAATTAAGGACATGTATGCATATGCTCGTTCCATGAGTTATGGCTTGCATTACACTGCCCAGCGTAGGTACACAGGATCTGAGGTTATGTTCTTTAGTCGGAGACTTATTGCACCACCGCAATCGGAAGCGCCACAAGTAGCCTAGCCTTAACCGATAACAGTTTCTGTGAGTTTTTATTTGCCTTTTTGGCTAATGGTACCGCTCCGATTTTCCCGTACGCCGCCGGGTTAAACGGAAGAAATCTGACATGTCAGTTGCTGCTATGGATCTGTGTAGATAACGTCGATTTCTATACAGATCGCTCGCAATATGTCTAGAAGTTAGCTATTTTTCGACACGTCCTCATTCAAAGGTCGCTGAATGCCGTTCGATCGCGCGCAGCCCTACAACGACCTGCCCTCGCTTCCCCCGCCGGTCGAACTCGAAACCAAGGCCGTACTGAAGCAGGCGATCAGCGCAAATCGTGTGCTGGCCAACCTGCGCGGGCTGGCTGCACAGATCCCGAACCAGGGCATGCTGATCAGCAGCATCGCGCTGCAGGAAGCCCGGCTGTCGTCCGAGATTGAGAACATCGTCACCACCAACGATGAGCTGTATCGGGCCGATGCCGATCCCGAAGGCAAGAGCGATCCGCATACGAAAGAAGTGCTGCGCTACCGCGAAGCGCTCTATCACGGCTTTCAGGCGCTGAAGGCGCGACCGCTGACGACCAATCTGTTTATCGAGATCGTCCGCCTGATCAAGCAGACCGAACTGGGCATCCGGGCGATTCCGGGTACTGCGCTGAAGAACGAAGTGGGCCAGGTGGTCTATACCCCACCGGTCGGCGAGGCCGTCATCCGCGACAAGCTGGGCAATCTCGAACAGTTCATCCATGCCGAGGACGGCATCGACCCGCTGGTGAAGATGGCGGTGATGCATTACCAGTTCGAGGCCATCCACCCGTTTCGGGATGGCAATGGCCGTACCGGGCGCATCATCAATCTGCTCTATCTGGTCGAAAAGGGGCTGCTCGACATCCCGGTCCTGTTCCTGTCGCGCTACATCATCGCCAACCGCGCTGCCTACTACGAAGGCTTGCGCCGGGTTACGGAGTCGCAGGATTGGGAAAACTGGATTCTGTTCATGCTGCGCGCCATCGAATCGACGGCGCAGCAGACCCATGACCAAGTGCAGCGGATCCGTGCCCTGATGGAAAGTGTGCGCGCACGGGTGCAGACCGAAGCGCCGGCGATCTACAGCAAGGATCTGATCGAGGTCATCTTCCGGCACCCGTACACCAAGATCCAGTTCGTCGTCGACGCAGGCATCGCCAAGCGGCAGACCGCTTCGACCTACCTGCAGACGCTTGCCGGGCTGGGCGTCCTGCGCGAACAGAAGCATGGCCGCGAGAAGTACTACATCAACGAAGCCCTGTTCAACGAACTGGCCAGTTGAGCGCGGAACGCGTCGACGTGATCGACATGTCCGGAAAACGTGTCGATTTTCGACGGATTTTTAAACACGATTTCCGGATGTGTGGATTTGCTCGACAGGTTTCGGTGCATCCTGAGCGTCGAGCAACGCATGCCTGAGCTTGGCTGTGCCTACGCAACAGCTTCAATCGCGTCGAAGGCGCGCCTCCGAACCCCCATCGTGACTGCCGCCGAACCTGCACTCCAACCAACATCATGAGCGAACTGATTCTCTACACCACCGAAGACGGACGCAGCCAGATCAGGTTGCGCGCCAAGGATCAGACCGTCTGGCTCACACAGCGGGAAATGGCGGAGCTGTTCGACGTGACGACCGACAACGTCGGCCTGCATCTGAAGAACATCTATGAAGATGGGGAGTTGAGTCGCGAGGCAACTACCGAGGATTCCTCGGTAGTTCAGATCGAAGGTTCGCGCGAGGTGAAGCGTCCGGTCGCGCTCTACAACCTCGACGCTATCCTCGCCGTCGGCTACCGGGTGCGCTCACCGCGCGGCGTGCAGTTCCGCCGCTGGGCGTCCACGGTGCTCAAGGAATACCTGCTCAAGGGCTTCGTGCTGGATGACGAGCGTCTGAAGAATCCGGATGGCCGGCCGGACCACTTCGATGAAATGCTGGCGCGCATCCGGGACATCCGTGCCTCGGAGAAGCGTTTCTACCAGAAGGTGCGCGACCTGTTTGCCCTGAGCAGCGACTACGACAAGACCGACCAGGCGACGCAGACCTTCTTCGCCACCGTGCAGAACCTGTTGCTGTACGCCGTGACGCAACAGACCGCAGCCGAGCTGATCACGGCGCGCGCCAACCCGGACGATCCGCACTTCGGCCTGCTGAACTGGCAGGGCGCCCGGGTGCGCAAGCAGGACATCCTGGTCGCCAAGAACTACCTGACCGAAGACGAGATCGACATCCTGAACCGCCTGGTGGTGATCTTTCTGGAAACGGCCGAACTGCGCACCAAGCGCCGCGAGGAAATCCGCATGAGCTTCTGGCGCCAGAACGTGGATCAGATCATCGCGAGCAACGGCTTCCCGGTGCTCACGCATGCGGGCACGGTGAGCCACGCACAGATGGAGCGCAGCACGAGCGCGCTGTACGACGACTACGACCTGCGCCGCCGACAGGAGGACGCACGTCAGGCCGACGCGCAGGACGATGCCGAGTTGAAGGCGCTGGAGAACGCCCTGAAGAAACGCGCGAAGCCATGACTGAAACCGGGCGACCGGCCGCAGACGGATCCAGCGGGCGACGGATTCCTGCGAAGCGGCCGAGCACGCCGTTTCAGACCATTTTCGTGGCGCCACGAAAATGGTCTGTCTGGGCACGGTGCCTGTGTTGAGCGGAACAGAACAGCGCTGCCGCAACATCGTGCCGCTGTACGCGCAGTGAGCGCGGTTCAACCGACCGCGCCCCCACCCTCACGCATGCACGATCCCGAAGATCATGTAGTAGATCATCGCCGCCATCAGCGCCGAGGCGGGCACCGTGACGATCCAGGCGGCGGCGATCTTGAACAGGGCTGAGCGCTTCACCAGTTCGTGCCGGTGCGTGCGCTTGATCGCCTTGCGTTCGTGCTTGGACAGCTGCGCCTGCGCGGTGTGCGCCTTCAGCGCGTCGAGCATGGCGCGCTTGCCCTTCTTGTCGGCTTTCTCGAAGTCGTTCAGGAAGGCTTCGACGACTTCCTTGTCGGCGCCCTGGTGGTGGCTCTTGATCTCGGCAAGGGTCTGCGCGTAGCTGGTCTTGATGTACTCGCGCAGGAAGCCGACGCCGAACACGCCGCCCAGCGCGATGTGGGTCGAGCTGACCGGCAGGCCCAGTTGCGAGGCGATGATGACGGTGAGCGCGGCCGCCATCGCGATGCTGAAAGCGCGCATCGGGTCGAGTTCGGTGATTTCGTGGCCGACGGTGCGGATCAGCTTGGGGCCGTACAGCGCCAGACCGATGGCGATGCCGATGGCGCCGATCATCATCACCCACAGCGGCACGCTGGCCTTGGCTGACACGGCGCCGTGCAGCACGGTGTCGGTGATCGCGGCGAGCGGGCCGATGGCGTTCGCGACGTCGTTGGCGCCGTGGGCGAAGCTCAGCAGCGCGGCGGCGAACACCAGCGGCAGGCCGAACAGCGAATTGATGCTCGCCTTGCTGTTGGTCAGCCGGTGCGCGGTGCGCTGCAGATGGGCGCGCACCAGCAGCCAGGTGACGATGCCGAGGCCGGCGCCGATCGCACAGGCGGTGGCGAAGTCGACCTTCCACACCTTGTTCAGCCCCTTCAGGATGAGATAGGTGGAGAAAGACGCCGCCATGATGCCCATCAGCACCGGCACCGTGCGTTGCGCGGCGGCGACCATGTCGCTGCGGTAGGTGATGGCGCGCTTGATCCAGTAAAGGAAGCCGGCCGCCACCAGGCCGCCCAGCACCGGCGACACCACCCAGCTGGCGACGATGCCACCCACCATGTCCCATTTGCCGGCCGCCAGGCCGCCGGCGGCGACGCCGGCGCCGAGCACTGCGCCGACGATGGAGTGCGTGGTCGACACCGGCGCGCCGACCGCGGTGGCGATGTTGAGCCACAGCGCACCGGCCAGCAGCGCGGCCGTCATCATCCAGACGAAGCGGTTGCTGTCGGCAATCACCGCCGGATCGATGATGCCGCCGCGTATGGTCGAGGTGACGTCGCCGCCGGCGATCAGCGCACCGGCCACTTCGAAGATGGCGGCGATGATGATGGCGCCGGTCATGCTCAGTGCGCGCGAACCCACCGCCGGGCCGACGTTGTTGGCCACGTCGTTGGCGCCGATGTTCATCGCCATGTAGCCGCCTATCATCGCTGCCACCACCAGCATGATGCCGCCCGGGCCCTGCAGGCCCACGCCCAGCGCGGCGTAGATCATGGTGCCGACGACGAACAGCAGGCCGATGCCCAGCCGGAGGATTTCGCGGCGGCCGCGCAGCGCAGCCTTTTCAATATCGGAATAGTTTTCGAGTTCCATGCGCTTTCGGGGCGGTCTGACCGCCAGATCCGGAGGCCCTCGCGGCGGTTGCCGGCGCGGGCGGATTCCGGGGAGCGCGAAGTTTATTACACGTCACATTCGCGCCCCTACCGGTTTGCGCAAACCCCGGTCAGATCGCAGCGCGGCCCCGTTGCAGTGCGCAACGCACCCCTTCCGTGCGCTTAACCGAACGGGACACATTGATTTTCAAGGCTTTTCCATCCGGCACGATTGATGCACTGCGGCACGCGGTGTTTCACATCCCCACTGACCAGAAGGAGAACGCCCCATGTCCGCCTGCACCCATCCCGCACATCAGCACTGCAGTTTCTGCGATCCGAACGGCCGTCTGACGGTGAAGGTGGACGGAAACGGCGAGCCAGAGCTGCGCACACCCGCGCCACCCGATCCGGCGCGGCGCGGCTTGCTCAAGGGTTCGCTGGCGGCGGGGCTCGGCACGCTGGGCGCCGGCTGGGTCGGCCAGTCGATGGCGCGCGAGGCCGATGGCTCGATGAAGACGCGCAACCACTATTACATCCCCGCGAGCGCCGACACCGTGCACTGGGGCTATTTCTCGAAATCGCTGAAGCCGCAGGTGGAGATCAACCCGGGCGACTTCGTCACCATCGAAACGCTCACCCACCACGCCGGCGACGACTACGAGCGCATGATCAAGGGCGACCCGGGCGCCGAAAGCGTCTTCTACTGGGACAAGAAGCGGAAGGGCGTCGTCCGCCGCGGCGCCGGTCCGATGGACGCCAGCCTGTTCGGGCGTGGCGCTGGCGAAGGCCTCGGTGTACATATATGCACCGGCCCGGTGTACGTGAAGGGTGCCGAAGAGGGCGACGTGCTCGAAGTGCGCATCGTCGACGTCGCACCCCGGCCGAGCGCCAACCCGAACTACAAGGGCAAGAGCTTCGGCGTCAATGCGGCGGCCTGGTGGGGCTTCCACTACAAGGACCTGATCACCGAGCCGAAGAACCGCGAAGTGATCACCATCTACGAAATCGACGCCGGGCTGGACCGCAACTGGGCACAGGCGGTGTACAACTTCCAATGGACACCGCAGACCGACCCCTTCGGCGTCGTGCACAAGACCATCGACTACCCGGGCGTCATCGTCGATCACTCGACGGTGAAGGAGAACCACGGCGTGCTGAAGAACATCCGCGTGCCGGTGCGGCCGCACTTCGGTGTCGCCGGCGTGGCGCCGAAGGAGGCGGACATGGTCGATTCCATCCCGCCCAGCTATACGGGCGGCAACATCGACAACTGGCGCATCGGCAAGGGCGCCACCATGTACTACCCGGTGGCGGTCAAGGGCGCGCTGTTCTCGGTCGGCGATCCGCACGCCGGCCAGGGTGACTCCGAACTGTGCGGCACCGCGATCGAATGTTCGCTCACCGGCACCTTCCAGTTCATCCTGCACAAGAAGGCCGACCTCGCCGGCACCTCGCTCGCCAAGCTCGAATACCCACTGCTGGAAACGCAGGACGAGTGGGTGATCCACGGCTTCAGCTTCGCCAACTATCTGGCCGAACTGGGCGACAAGGCGCAGAGCGACATCTACGCCAAGTCCTCGGTCGACCTCGCGCTACGCGACGCCTTCCGCAAGAGCCGCGCCTTCCTGATGGACACCCAGGGCCTGACCGAAGACGAAGCGATTTCGCTGCTGTCGGTCGGCGTCGACTTCGCGGTCACCCAGGTGGTCGATGGCAACTGGGGCGTGCATGCGGTGATCAGGAAGGCGCTGTTCTCCGGCGGTAGCCTGTAGGCGGGACGGGACGGGGCACCATCGGGCGCCCCGTCCGACGGCACACCTGAGCCGCCGGTCAGAACATCGTGTTGTCGTTGTGCGACTTCGCCGGCACCGGCTGATCCACGTCCCAGTGCTCGACCAGCCAGCCGTTCTCCACGCGGAAGATATCGACCAGCGCCGAACCCCGATCCGCCGGATCGTCCGGGTCGTTGCGGCAATGGCTGTGGATGACCACCAGATCGCCTTCCGCGATCGTCCGCTTGATGTCGCAGCGGTACTTCGAAATCGAAATGTAGTGCGCCACGCCCTCGATGAATTCCTCGCGCCCGTCGCCGGCGCCCGGGCTGTGCTGGATGTAGCGCTCCGGCGAAATGTACTTGTGCGCCGCCTCCACCGGCTTGCGCTGTACGAAAGCCAGATCGAAGAAGGCCACCGCGATCTCCCTGGGCGAGCGGGTATCGGTCGCCGGCGCCAGGGTCGGCTGGAGTGCGGCGCACAGCGCCAGGGCATGGAGCATCGAAGGTTTCATGCGGTCCTCTGTCTGCTTTCGGGGCGTTCCGGCCTGGCCGGATGATCCTGAAAACCTCAGTTGATCGGCGCTCATGGGCAAGCAAGGGGTGCGGTTGGCGGGGTGTACGGCAAGGCGCGAGGACGCGGCAGGATGGCTCGCCCGGTACCCCCGGGGCCGGGCTTTCCCCGGCCCGCCCCCCAGGGGGGCAAGAAAACTTGGGACGGCCCGGCGTTTTCTTGCAAGGACGAGCAACGCGGCCGGGCGCACCGCCAGCCGTGCACGCGACGTCGAAGCGGTCTTACCCGGAGGGTGAGCAACGCAGACTGACAAGTCTCCTTGATGGGCAGGGCCTTCAGCTTCATGGCGAGCGGTCGACCGAGGTTTTCAGGATGATATAGCGCAGCAGCCGGCTGCCCGCCGGGCCGGTGTCCCGACTGCAGCTTTCGACAAGACGCCGTGGCGCCAGTCCATGCACACTGCGCACCGTCCTTGTCATTGCCCACCGTCGTGCCTGCCTTCATCGCACCTGCCCTGTTCGTGCTCGTCTGGTCCACCGGCTTCGTCGTCGCGCGGGCCATCGACGGTGTGGCCGATCCCAACCTCTTCCTGTTCGCGCGTTTCGTATCGACCACCGTGCTGTTCGCCCTGATCGCCCGCGCCACCGGCGCCGCGTGGCCGGCGCGTGCGCAATGGCCGCTGCACCTTGTGGCGGGCGGACTGTTGCAAGGGGTGTACATGGGCGGCGGTTACTGGGCGGTGGCGCACGGGCTGTCGCCGGCCGCGATGGCGTTGCTGGCGACGCTGCAGCCTGTGGTCACGGCGCTGATCGCGCGCCGGCTGTTCGGCGAATCGGTGTCGCGCCGCTTCTGGCCCGGCGCGCTCGCCGGTGCCATCGGCGTGGCGCTGGTGCTGGCGCCGCGCCTGTCCGCCGTCGGGCCGGATGCGCTGTCGCCATGGGCGGTGGGTGTGGCGCTGCTGTCGGTGGCCGCCATCACGGCCGGCACACTGGTGCAGAAAACCTCGCTCGCGGCCAGCGATCTGTTCGCTGCATCGTCGATCCAGAATGCCGGCGGCGCGCTCGTGTGCGGGTGCGCCGCCCTGCTGCTGGGCGAATCGCTGTGGGTGCCCGGCAGTGCGCTGTGGGGCGCACTGGCCTGGGCGGTATTCGGCCTGTCGGCCGTGGGCAGCACGCTGCTGGTCTGGATGGTGCGCCGCGGTTCGGCCGCGCGCGTCACCGTGCTCGTGTTGCTGGCGCCGCCGCTGGCTGCAGTGCAGGCCGCGCTGCTGTTCGGCGAACGGCTCGATGCGGTGCAGATGGCGGGGTTCGCGCTCACGCTCGCCGGCGTGCTACTGTGCCGACGGAGCTGATTTCGGATCTGCCGGCGGCTGTCGCTGCGCCGGGACACCCCACCATGCACGTCGCCAACCCCAGTATCGATACCCGCTGCCACGCCGCCGAGCCGGCCCGCCACGTGCACGATTTCAACCGGGTCCGGGCAGATCATGCATAGCCCGCCTCGAACGCCCCCCGCAGCCGACCCGTCGCTCGCCCGCGCCCACATCGAAGGCGTGGATGAGGCCACCTGGCTGGACGTGATCCAGCGCATGGACGAGGTGTACTCGCAGCTGGTCAGCGACGAAATCGCGCTGGAGCAGAAGAACGTCGAACTGGAACAGTCGCAGCAGTTCATCTTCAGCGTCATGTCGGCGATGTCGGACGTGCTGCTGGTGTGCAACGAGCGCGGCGAGATCGAGGAAACCAATGCGGCGCTGTGCGAACTGGTCGGCTGCAGCGACGACGCGCTGCGCGGCACGCCGGTGTTCGCGCTGCTCGCCGACGACGACAGCCGCGCCCGCATGCGCAGCGTGCTCGACGACGCCAATCCGTCGCGCCGCGGCCAGGCGGTGGAACTGAATCTGCGCGACGCCGACGGCCGGCCGGTGCCGGTCGACACCAACCTGACGCCGCGTTTCGCGCGCAACGGCAAGCGCGCCGGCACCGTGTTCGTCGGTCGCCCGACCGCCGAACTGAAGCGTGCCTACCACGAGCTGCGCGAGGCGCACGAGGCGCTGAAACTGGCGCAGCAACAACTGCTGCATTCGGAAAAGATGGCCTCGCTCGGCCGCCTGGTGGCTGGCGTTGCGCACGAACTGAACAACCCGATCAGTTTCGTGCTCGGCAACGTGCACGCGCTGAAGAAATACAGCGAGCGCATGGGCCGCTACATCGACGCGGTACACGCCGGCGCTTCCGACGAGGAACTGGGCGAACTGCGCACCCGGCTGCGCATCGAGCATCTGCTGAAGGACCTGCCGTCGCTGATCGAGGGCACGATGGAAGGCGCGCAGCGCACCGCCGACATCGTGAACGGCCTGAAGCGCTTCTCGGCGGTGGACCCGGAAGGTCGCACCGCAGTCGACCTGAACGCCGTGATCGAGCGCGCCATCCACTGGATACGCAAGGGCACCACCGCCGCCGTCGACATGCACTGGGACGCCGGCGAACCCTGCGTCGTCATGGGCAGCGCCGGCCAGCTGCAGCAGGTGGTGATGAATCTGCTGCAGAACGCCTGCGACGCCGCCGGCGCCGACGAGCGCGTCGCCGAACTGTCCATCGACTGCAGCGCGACCGCCGATCGCGTGCGCATGACCCTGCGCGACAACGGCCCCGGCATCCCGGAGGAATACCTGTCGCGCATCTTCGAACCCTTCTTCACCACCAAGCCGGTCGGCAAGGGCACCGGCCTCGGCCTGTCGATCAGCTACGGCATCGTCGAACAGCACGGCGGCACGCTCACCGCGCGCAACCACCCCGATGGCGGCGCCGAGTTCGTGCTCGAACTGCCACGCACAGATTCACCGTCGTAAGGCGGGACAGCGTTTGCCATAGGGCGGACTGAAACCGCCTGCGGCCATGCACGGGCTGCATCGCGGCGGGGGCGCCGCTCCCACGGCAATTGCCACGAGCTGCGCTTTTCCAGTGGGAGCGGCGCCCCGCCGCGATCGGCTGCCTGCGGGAACCGTGCTGCAGCCTTTACGCCGCCTTGCGCAGCACGATGCGGCCGGCCATGCCGGCGCAGCCGAAGGCTTCGAAGCGCTCGATGCACAGGTCGCAGGCGGCGGCCATGGCGTCCTTCATGAACTTGCGCGGGTCGAATTCGGACGGGTCCTTCGCCATCGCGCGGCGCATGGCGCCGGTCATCGCGAGGCGGATGTCGGTGTCGATATTCACCTTGCGCACGCCGTGGCGGATGCCTTCCTGGATTTCCTCGACCGGCACGCCATAGGTTTCGCGGATGTCGCCGCCGTGCTCGCGGATGATGCCCAGCCAGTCCTGCGGCACGCTGCTGGAGCCGTGCATGACCAGGTGGGTGTTCGGGATGCGCGCGTGGATGGCCTTGATGCGGTCGATGGCGAGGATGTCGCCGGTCGGCTTGCGCGAGAACTTGTAGGCGCCGTGGCTGGTTCCGATGGCGATGGCCAGCGCGTCGACGCCGGTGGCGGCGACGAAGTCGGCCGCCTGTTCCGGGTCGGTCAGCATCTGCTCGTGGGTGAGCACGCCGGCCGCGCCGACGCCGTCCTCTTCGCCGGCGGTGCCGGATTCGAGCGAGCCGAGACAGCCCAGTTCGCCTTCGACCGACACGCCGACCGCGTGCGCGATGTCGACCACGCGGCGGGTCACGTCGACGTTGTAGTCGTAGCTGGCGGGCGTCTTGGCGTCCTCCATCAGCGAGCCGTCCATCATGACGCTGGTGAAGCCGGAGCGGATGGCCTGCACGCACACCGCGGCGCTGGCGCCGTGGTCCTGGTGCATGACCACCGGGATGTCCGGATACATTTCGGCGGCGGCCTCGACCATCTTGCGCAGGAAGGGCTCGCCGGCGTATTTGCGGGCGCCGGCCGACGCCTGCAGGATGACCGGCGCATTGACCTTCTGCGCCGCCTGCATGATGGCCTGGATCTGTTCCAGGTTGTTGATGTTGAACGCGGGCACGCCGTAGCTGTGTTCGGCGGCGTGGTCGAGCAGTTGGCGCAGGGAAATCATGGGCATGGTTTTTCCTTAGGGGCTGGGGATCAGGGGTTGCGATCAGAGGCGGTGCATGGCGCGGGCGGTGTCGACCACGCGGTGGGCGTAGCCGAGGTCGCCGCGGTAGCCGGCGCACACCTTGACGACGCGGCCGGACACCTGGGTCCAGCCGGATTCGAAAACGCAGGAGCGGGTGTCGCGCCCGGACAGTGCGGTGGTGAAGGGCGTGTCGCCGTAGCGCACGATGTCCGCCCAGTCGCCGAAGGCGGCGGCCTGCATCAGCGTGTTCACCTCCTCGACCGTGGTCGTGCGCTCGGCGACGAACACCATGCCGACCAGTGAGGCGTGTACGCCGGGGATGCGCATCGGTTCGGTTTCGTCGAAGCAGTGCTCCAGTTCCGGCAACACGCGGTGCAGGTGTTCGGGCGCGCCGGTGCGTTGCGGCAGGGCGCCAGTGTCGATGTCGTGCGGCCGGCTGTGCACGGCCGTCAGCATCGCGTTCGAAATGCCGAGCGCGTCGTGCAGCACGCGCGCCACCGGTGCGATGCAGTGCGTCGCGCGGCAGGCACTGTGCACGCGCCGGTGGCTGTCGCGCAGCGCGCCGTGGTTGACGCCATACACCACGGTGGCATCGACGGCCGCCTCGGCCGGCGCGCAGCTCAGCACCTTGCGCGCGCCGGCCTGCAGGTGCGCCTTCGCGTCGCCGCCAGCACAGTCGAGCACGACATCGACCGCGTGCCGCTTCCACGGCAGGCGGCGGACGTCGCGCTCGCGCAGTCGCACGAAGTCGGCACCCCCGACGTCGTCATCGGCTTCGCTGCCGGGCGGCGCGTTCAGCGCGACCAGTTCGAAATCGTCGCGGCCGGCCAGCGCGCGCAGCACGCTGGCGGCAAGGCGGCCGCCGCCATCGACGGCGATGCGGGTGGTTCTCATGGTCAGCCGGCCGTCAGCTCTTCGCGCTCGGCGTGCGCCGTGCCGTGCGCCGCCAGCAATGCGCGGGCGCGGGTGGCCACCGCCTCGGGCGTGATGCCGAAGTGCTTGAACAGCAGACCGGCCGGCGCCGACTCGCCGAAGCGGTCGAGGCCGACGACGTCGCCGCTGACGCCGGCTTCGCCGACATACTTCCACCAGTGCGCGGTGCAGCCCGCTTCGATGGCCAGCCGCGGCAGCCGGCGCGGGATGACCTCGTCGCGCCAGCGCGCGTCCTGCCGCTCGAAGGCCTCGACACAAGGCATGGATACCACGCGCGCGGCGATGCCTTCGGCCGCCAGCAGTTCGGCGGCCAGCAGCGCGATGCCCACCTCGGAGCCGGTGGCGATCAGGCAGACCTGTTCGTCGCGCGGCTGGCGCAGCACATAGCCGCCGCGTGCGATGTCGTCGATGCGCACGCTGCCGTCACCGGCGTGCGGCAGCGCCTGACGCGACAGCAGCAGGCAGGCCGGGCCGGGCTGCGTGCTGGCACCGCGGCGCAGCGCCTCGCGCCAGGCGACCGCGGTTTCGGTGGCGTCGCACGGGCGCCACACGTCGACGTCCGGAATCAGCCGCAGGCTGGCCGCGTGCTCGACCGGCTGGTGGGTCGGACCGTCCTCGCCGAGGCCGATCGAGTCGTGCGTGAACACATAGGTGACCGGCAGCTTCATCAGCGCCGACATGCGTATCGCGTTACGCGCGTAGTCGGAGAAGGTGAGGAAGGTGCCGCCGTAGGGCCGGTAGCCGCCGTGCAGCGCTACGCCATTCATCACCGCCGCCATGCCGAACTCGCGCACGCCGTAATGCACGTGGTTGCCGGTGCCGTCACCCTTCAACGGGCGATTGCCCTTCCAGTCGGTCAGGTTGGAGCCGGTCAGGTCGGCCGAGCCGCCGAGCAGTTCCGGCATCACCGGGGCGATGATGTGCAGCGTGTCCTGCGAGGCCTTGCGCGTGGCGACCGAGGCGGCGCGCGCCTCGGCCGCGTCGCAGGCGGCTTCGAGCGCGCGTAGCGCGTCGGACGACAGCGTGGCGTCGCTCTTCAGCCGGCGGCGCAGTTCGGCCGCCAGTTCGGGGAAGGCTTTGGCGTAGTTGTCGACGCGCTGCTGCCAGCTGCGATGCGCCGCGGCGCCGCGCTCGCGCGCCGACCAGGCGGCCTGCAGCGCGGCGGGAATCTCGAACGGCGCGGCGGTCCAGCCGAGCGCTTCGCGGGTGAGCGCGATCTCCGCCTCGCCCAGCGCCTCGCCGTGCGCCTTGGCGGTGCCGGCGCGGTTGGGCGAACCCTGGCCGATGCGCGTTTCGCAGCAGACCAGCACCGGCCGGTCGCTGCCGAGCGCGGTTTCGATCGCCGCATCGAGGGCGACCGGGCTGTGGCCGTCGACGTTGCGGATGACGGTCCAGCCGTAGGACTCGAAGCGCGCCGGCGTGTCGTCAGTGAACCAGCCGCTTACGTCGCCGTCGATCGAAATGCCGTTGTCGTCGTAGAACACGACCAGCTTGTTCAGCTTCCAGGTGCCGGCCAGCGAACACACTTCGTGACTGATGCCTTCCATCAGGCAGCCGTCGCCGACGAAGGCCCAGGTGCGGTGATCGATCACGTTGTGGCCGGGGCGGTTGAACTCGGCGGCGAGCAGCTTCTCGGCGAGTGCCATGCCGACCGCGTTGGCGATGCCCTGGCCGAGCGGGCCGGTCGTCGTTTCCACACCCGGCGTGATGTCGACCTCCGGGTGGCCCGGCGTGCGCGAATGCAGCTGGCGGAAGCGGCGCAGTTCGTCCATCGGCAGGTCGTAGCCAGACAGGTGCAGCAGCGCGTACAGCAGCATCGAGCCGTGGCCGTTCGACAGCACGAAGCGGTCGCGGTCCGGCCACTGCGGGTCGGCCGGATCGTGCTTCAGGTGATGGCGCCACAGCGCCTCGGCGATGTCGGCCATGCCCATCGGCATGCCCGGGTGGCCGGAGTTGGCGGCCTGCACCGCGTCCATCGCCAGTGCGCGGATCGCGTTGGCGCACTGCGCGCGGAGAAAGAGGTTCGCGTCGTTCATGGGCAGTCCTCGATATCTGTCAGGCGGCGCGCAGCTGGCGGCGGCATTCGATCAGGCGCAGGATCATCGGCGTGAAGATGAGCTGCATCGCCAGTTCCATCTTTCCGCCGGGCACCACCAGCGTGTTCGCACGCGACATCCAGGAGTCGTGCAGCATGCTGAGCAGATAGGGGAAGTCGAAGCCGCGCGGGTTGGCGAAGCGGATCACCACCAGGCTTTCGTCGGCGGTCGGAATGGTCCGCGCAATGAAGGGGTCGCTGGTATCGACCACCGGCACCCGCTGGAAGTTGATGTGGGTGCGCGTGAACTGCGGACAGATGTAATGCACGTAGTCGTGCATGCGGCGCAGGATGACGTCGGTCACGGCTTCGGTGGAATAGCCGCGGGTGCTGCGGTCGCGGTGGATCTTCTGGATCCACTCGAGGTTGATGACAGGCACCACGCCGATCAGCAGGTCGGCGTAGCGGGATACATCGACGTGTTTTGTCTTCACGCCGCCGTGCAGGCCTTCGTAGAACAGCAGTTCGCTGTCCGGCAGCGGCTCCCACGGCGTGAAGGTGCCCGCCGGCTGCTCGTAGGGCGCGGCTTCTTCGTCGTTGTGCAGGTATTTGCGGCTGCGGCCGCTGCCGCTTTCCGAGTAGTCCCGGAACAGCTGTTCCAGCTCGGCGAACAGGTTGGCGTCCTCGCCGAAGTGGCTGAAGTGGGGCCGGCCGCCGGCCTCGGCTTCGGCCATGGCCTTTTTCATTTCGGCCCGGTCGTAGCGGTGGTAGCTGTCGCCTTCGATGATGGCGGCCGACACGTTCTCGCGGCGGAAGATGTTCTCGAAGGTGCGGGTGACCGACGAGGTGCCGGCGCCGGACGAACCGGTGATGGCGACGATGGGGTGTTTCGCGGACATTGAAGACCTCGCGGAAGGATGCGGAATCGGATATGCGTTCAGACGGTGTCGGCGAACAGACCGCGCTTGCCGAACAGCGGCGAGCGGAAGCTGTTGTCCGGCTCGCGGTGATAGGCCTCGATGCGCGCGACCTCGTCGGCGGAGCCGAACACGAAGCCGATGCGCTGGTGCAGCGCCTCCGGCTGCACGTCCATCAGCCGGCTGCGGCCGGTGCTCGCCATGCCGCCCGCCTGTTCGATCAGGAAGGCGATCGGGCTGGCCTCGTAGAGGAGGCGCAGGCGGCCGGGCCTGGCTGGATCTTTCGTGTCACGCGGATACATGAACACGCCGCCGCGCATCAGGATGCGGTGCGTCTCGGCCACCAGCGAGGCGATCCAGCGCATGTTGAAATCGGCGCCGCGCGGGCCGGTGCGGCCGGCCAGGCATTCGTCGACATAGCGGCGTACCGCCGGCTCCCAGAAGCGACTGTTCGACGCGTTGATCGCGAATTCGCGGGTGGCCGAAGGCACCTTCAGGTCCGGGTGGCTGAGCACCCATTCGCCGAGCACCGGGTCCAGCGTGAAGGCGTGCGTGCCGCTGCCCAGCGTCAGCACCAGCATGGTGGACGGGCCGTAGATCGCGTAGCCGGCACACACCTGTTCGCGGCCCGGCTGCAGGAAGTCGGCGGCGGTCGCCTCGCGTTGCGGATCGGGCGCGCGGGTGATCGAGAAAATGCTGCCGACCGACACGTTCACGTCGATGTTGGACGAGCCATCCAGCGGGTCGAAGGCGAGCAGGTACTTGCCGCACGGGTACTGGCCCGGCGGCAGCGAAATGTCGTCCAGCTCCTCCGATGCCATCGCGGCGACGTGGCCGCCCCATTCGTTGGCGCGCAGGAAGATCTGGTTGCTGAGCACGTCCAGCGTCTTCTGTTCCTCGCCCTGCACATTGATGCGGCCGGCCTCATTGGCGTTAACTCCGAGCACGCCGGCCAGGCCGCCGAAGGCGACCTTGCGCGAGATCGCCTTGCAGGCGAGCGCGACGTCGGTGATGAGGGCGTTGAGGTCGCCGGTCGCCTCCGGATGACGTCGGCGTTCTTCGATCAGGTACTGGACCAGCGTGGTGCGTCCGCCTGTGGGCATGAGACTTTCCTCCCTTGATGTGAATGCGTCGAGGTGCGCGCCGTCTGCAGCGGCGCTGCGCCGGAATGCGTGTCTTGCCTATTCGGTCTCTTCCTCGAAGCGCGCGCTCATCGGCGCGAGCAGCTGCGACGGCGCGCCAACCGGCCAGGGGGTGACGCCGGGCGCGCTGGCGTGCGCCCCGTAGCCCCAGCCGACCAGCGCCACCGGGCAGCCTGCGGCCTGGGCGGCCAGCAGGTCGGCCGCGCTGTCACCGACCATCAGCAGTTGCGCCGGCTTCACGGCGAGACGGGTGGCGGCCGCGTCGAGCAGGGCCGGCGAGGGCTTGAGCAGTTCGCTGCGGTCGCCGCCGTACACCGCAGACATGAAGGGCAGCAGGCCGGCGGCGGCGAGTACGGCGCGCGCCAGTGGCGTCGGCTTGTTGGTCACCACCACTAGCGGGCAGATCGCGTACAGGCCTTCGACCATTTCCTCTATGCCGTCATAGACCATGCCGTGATCGAGCGGCGCTTCCAGCGTGGCGCGGTCGAAGTCGGCGCGCAGCCGCGCGTGCAGCGTGCCGTCGCTGTGCGCGAGGCCGAGGTGATCGATTGCGCGGGAAATCAGCTTGTCCGGCCCGCCGCCTATCCAGCCGCGCACGGTGACGAGGTCGACATTGGGCAGGCCGGCCTGCGACAGGCCGAAGTTCAGCGCGTGCCAGATGTCGGCGGCGCTGTCGACCAGCGTGCCGTCGAGGTCGAAGGCGATGGCGTGGATGCGGCTCAGGTCGGGGATGTTCTTGTCAGGCATGGGAGGACTCGTGGGCGAAGGTCTGCGCGCGGCCGGCGAGGGCGCGCTCACGCAGCGTGCGGATGGAATCGGCATAGCGGCCGCCGGTGAATACGGCGGAGCCGGCGACCAGCGTGTCGGCTCCGGCGGCGGCGACGCGGGCCGCGTTGTCGGCATTGACGCCGCCATCGACCTCGAGCCAGATGTCGCGACCGCAGGCGTCGATGCGGCGGCGCACCGCCTCGATCTTGGGCAGCGCGGATTCGATGAAGCGCTGGCCGCCGAAACCCGGGTTCACCGACATGATGAGCACCAGGTCGAACTGCTCCAGTACGTGGTCGAGCACGTTGAGCGGCGTCGCCGGATTCAGTACCAGCCCGGCCTTCACGCCGTGGCTGCGGATGAGCTGCAGCGTGCGGTCGATGTGCTCGCTCGCTTCCGGATGGAAGGAAATGATGGATGCGCCGGCCTGGGCGAACATCGGGATCAGTGCATCGACCGGCTTCACCATCAGGTGCACGTCGATCGGCACTGTCGCGTATGGCTTGATCGCCTGACACACCAGCGGCCCGACCGTCAGGTTGGGCACGTAGTGGTTGTCCATCACGTCGAAATGGATGAGGTCGGCGCCGGCTGCGATCACCGCGCTCACTTCTTCGCCCAGCCGCGCGAAGTCGGCTGACAGCAGGCTGGGCGCGATGCGCACGCTCATGACAGTGCGCCCTCGCGCAGCGCGCTCAGTTCGCCGAAGCCGAGCCAAGCGCGCTCGCGCAGTCGCCTGCCGGGTTCGCCGGCCAGCGGCGCCTGCGGGTCGCCCAGCTGCGGCAGCAGCAGTCCGGCTTCGTCGAAGTTGTGGTCTTCGGTCCAGAAGGTGGGCGTGACCACGGTCCACAGACCGGCCGCCGTCGCGGCGCGCAGGCCATTGGCCGAATCTTCGAAGGCGATGGCGTGGTCGGCGCGCACGCCCAGGTGCTGCAGCGCCAGCAGGTAGATGTCGGGCGCCGGCTTCTTCGCGGCCACCTGGTCGCCGCAGGCGATGACGCCGAACAGGTCGAGCGCGCGCCCGCCCAGCGTGGCGTGCAGCAGCGCGTCGATATTCACCGCGGTGGTGGTGCTGGCGATGGCCAGGCGGCAGCCGGCGGCGGCGGCTTCGTCGAGCAGCCGTGCGATGCCGGGGCGCAGCGGTACCGCGCCGTCGCGCACCACCGAACTGTAGAAGCGGGTCTTGGCCGCGTGCATCTGCGGAATGCGCGCGATGAGCTCAGCGCGGTCGCCGTCGGCGAGGTCGAGCGAGGCGATGTGGCGCGCGATGCGTTCCTTGCCGCCGGTGGTCGACAGCAGGCGGCGGTAGTCGGTGCGTGACCATTTCCAGCCGGTGCCGAGCTGTTCGAAGGCGAGGTTGAAGGCGGTGCGGTGGGCTTCTTCGGTGTCGGCCAGCGTGCCGTCGACGTCGAAGATGAGGGCATCAAGACGCATGGAAATCATCCTTTCCGTTGGCGGCGAACACGCGGCTGGCCAGCACGTCGCCCGCTTCCAGCGTGCACAGCGCGTCGCGCGTCGGCGCGGCGTCGAGATCGAACAGCCGGGTGGCGTGGCGCAGCCGGATGCGGTCAAGCGCGTTGCGCACCGAGCGCGCGTTGGCGAAGTGGGGCTGCTGGCGGCGCAGCCGCACGTAGCGCGCGAAGGCCTCGTGCGCGGCGCCGTCGAAGCGGTAGTTCAGGCCGGACAGCATCAGTTCGGCGATGCGCATCAGCTCGTCTTCGCTGTAGTCCGGGAAGTCGATGTGGTGCGCGATGCGTGAGGCCATGCCCGGGTTGCTGGAGAAGAAGGTGTCCATGCGGTCGCGATAGCCGGCGAGGATCACCACCAGGTCGTCGCGGTGGTTCTCCATCACCTGCAGCAGGATTTCGATCGCCTCCTGCCCGTAGTCACGTTCGTTCTCCGGCCGGTACAGGTAATAGGCCTCGTCGATGAACAGCACGCCGCCCATCGCCTTCTTGATCACTTCCTTGGTCTTGGGCGCGGTGTGGCCGATGAACTGGCCGACCAGGTCGTCGCGCGTCACGGCTACCAGATGGCCCTTGCGCACGTAGCCGAGCTGGCGCAGCACCTCGGCCATGCGCAGTGCAACCGTGGTCTTGCCGGTGCCCGGGTTGCCGGTGAAGCACATGTGCAGCGACGGCGGCTGCGACTGCAGGCCCTGCTGGGCGCGCAGGCGGTCGATCAGCAGCAGCGCCGCGATGTCGCGGATGCGGCCCTTGACCGGCGCCAGCCCGACCAGCTCGGCGTCGAGCTGTTCGAGCAGCGCCTGCACGCCCGACGAGGCGAACATCGAGCGCGGCGAGGCGGCCGGGGCGAGGGTGGCGGTGTCCATGGTGTCTGCCTCTCATCTGAACGGGTGCGGGTCCGCCAGCGCGGGAAGGCCACGGGCCTTCCTCGGCGCTGCGGCGGCATGCGGCGGTGCTCAGTAGCGGGTACCTTCCGGGCGTGCCTGCACGGCGTAGCTCTCGATCGAGTAGCGCAGCGTGCGGCCCGGTTCTTCGGTGCGGATGAGGCGGAAACCCGGCTCGGCGTCCGGGCGGTTCACGATGAAGGACAGCACCACCGACTCGGTGCCGTGCGTCGAGTCGAAGGCGGTGACGCGGATGTAGCGCTGCGGGAAGGTGTCGCGGCAGGCCTTCACTTCCATCATGATCGCCGCCGCGTCATGCACGTCGAACATGGGGTTGCCGTACATGTCCCAGAAGGTGTTGCGCGGATGCGGATCGTCGGTGTACTCGATGCCGACCGCCCAGCCATTGGCCAGGCAGTACTCGATCTGGGCGCGGATCTGCGCGTCGGTCAGGTCGGGCAGGAAGGAAAAGGTGCCTTGGGTGATGCGCATGATGGTTCTCCTGAATGCGGTGACGTGTTGCGCCTGTGGGAGCGGGCTTGCCCGCGATGGCTGCCTCGAACGGCCGCCGGCAGATGAATGCCGACCGAATCGCGAGCAAGCTCGCTCCCACAGGAGTGAAGCGGGTCAGACGACGGACGGTGTCGGCACGAAGTCCGAGGTGTCGGTCGGCGTGTAGTTGAAGGAGATTTCGCCCCAGGTATCGAGCGCGGCGGCCAGCGGGCTGCACCACTTCGCCGCGTCGCGCAGGATCTGCGGGCCTTCGCTGGCGATGTCGCGACCTTCGTTGCGCGCCAGCACCATCGCTTCCAGCGCTACGCGGTTGGCGGTCGCACCGGCCTGGATGCCCTGCGGGTGGCCGATGGTGCCGCCGCCGAACTGCAGCACGACGTCATCGCCGAACAGGTCGATCAGCTGGTGCATCTGGCCGGCGTGGATGCCGCCCGATGCGACCGGCATCACCTTGCGCAGCGCGCCCCAGTCCTGGTCGAAGTAGATGCCGCGCGGCAGGTCCACCTTGGTGTGGGTGTCGCGGCAGACGTTGTAGTAGCCCTGTACGGTGAGCGGGTCGCCCTCCAGCTTGCCGACCGCGGTGCCGGCGTGGATGTGGTCGACGCCGGTCATGCGCATCCACTTGGCGATCACGCGGAAGCTCACGCCGTGCGTCTTCTGGCGCGTGTAGGTGCCGTGACCGGCGCGGTGCAGGTGCAGGATCATGTCGTTCCTGCGGCACCAGTAGGCGAGCGACTGGATGGCGGTGTAGCCCACCACCAGATCGACCATGATGATGACCGAGCCCAGTTCCTTGGCGAATTCGGCGCGGCGGTACATCTCCTCCATCGAGCCGGCGGTCACGTTCAGGTAGGAGCCCTTCACCTCGCCGGTGGCGGCGGAGGCCTTGTTCACCGCGTCCATCACGAACAGGAAGCGGTCACGCCAGTGCATGAAGGGTTGCGAGTTGATGTTCTCGTCGTCCTTCATGAAATCGAGGCCGCCCTTCAGGCCTTCATAGACCACGCGGCCGTAGTTGCGGCCGGACAGACCCAGCTTGGGCTTGGTGGTGGCGCCGAGCAGCGGACGACCGAATTTGTCGAGCCGTTCGCGCTCGACGATGATGCCGGTCGGCGGGCCGGCGAAGGTTTTCACGTAGGCCACCGGAAACTTCATGTCTTCCAGGCGGGCGGCCTTCAGCGGCTTGAACGAGAACACGTTGCCGATGATGGAGGCGGCCACGTTGGTGATCGAACCTTCCTCGAACAGCGACAGGTCGTAGGCGACGTAGCAGAAGTACTGACCGGGGTTGTTCGGCACCGGATCGACCCGGTAGGCCTTGGCGCGGTACATGTCGCAGGCGGTCAGGCGGTCGGTCCACACCACGGTCCAGGTCGCGGTGCTCGACTCGCCGGCCACCGCCGCGGCGGCTTCGATCGGGTCCACGCCGTCCTGCGGCGTGATGCGGAACAGCGCCAGGATGTCCGTGTCCTTCGGCTGATAGTCGCCGTCCCAGTAGCCCATCTGCGCGTACTTCAGGACACCGGCCGAGTAGCGCTTCTTGGCGTCGGTGATCTGCTGCGGCGTGCTCATGTCGCCCATGTCTTCCTCCTGTTGGATGCGGTGGTTTGCCGGTGGGAGCCCGGCCTTGAATCCAGTCTGGGGAAGGGTCATGGATAAGAAAAGTTTGTTTTTTTCCTTGTTTGATTAAGTTAGGCTTATGTTCTGTGGGGGTGCCGCGGTGGATGCTGCGTTGCCGCATCAGTGGTGCGCGCTGCAAGCGCCGCTTGCGGTGCGGCGCTCCGGCTGCAATGCGCGCTGTCGGGCGGGAGCGCTGCGGCGGCGCGTCACCGCATATATCAGCTTTTGTTTATCAATGACTTGGCATTCATGAGGCGCACTTTTGCGCGCCCGTGACCAGGCTGGCGCGCAACTTGTAATGGTCCGGGTGTCCCTTTCCGGCCCGCAGGAGATTGCCCATGCTCAAGAACGCCACGCTACGCCAGCTCTCAGCGCTGCACGCGGTCGCCCGTCTGGGCAGCGTGTCGCGCGCGGCCAGCGAAATCCACCTGACCCAGCCGGCGGTGTCGATACAGCTCAAGCTGCTGGAAGAATCCGCCGGTACGCCGCTGCTGGAACGCGAGGGCCGCGGCATCCGCCTGACCGGTGCCGGCGAGCTGATGGCCGAGTACGCTGCGCGCATCCTCGACCTGTGGCGCGAGGTGGGCGACGAAATGGCGGCCTATCGGGGTGTGGTGTCGCGCCGCTTGCGCATCGGTGTCGTCACCACCGCCGAATACCTGGTGCCGCGCATGCTGGTGGTGTTCGCGCGCGAACAGCCGAACGTCGAGGTGAAGCTCAAGGTGGGCAACCGCGACGAGATCGTGCGCCTGCTCACTTCGCAGGAAGTCGATCTGGTCATCATGGGCCGGCCGCCGAAAGACCTGAAGACGGTGGCCACGCCCTTCGCCCGCCACACCATGGCCTTCGTCGCCGCACCGACGCACCCGCTGATGGCGCGCAAGCGGCTGGTGCTGCGTGATCTGGCGAAGGAAGACCTGCTGGTGCGCGAACGCGGCTCCGGCACCCGCACTACGCTGGAGCAGCTGTTCCGCGAGGCGGATCTGAGTCTGCGCATCGGTTCCGAGCTGTCGAGCAACGAGGCGATCAAGCAGATGTGTGCCGCCGGCTTCGGCCTCGCCTTCATGTCGCAGCACATCTGCCGGCACGAACTGGAATCGGGCGAACTGGCGCTGCTGCCGGTGGCCGGCAACCCGATAGAACGCGAGTGGTATGTGATCCGGCTGGCGTCGCGCCAGCTCACCCGCATCGGCCAGGAATTCGAGCGCTTCCTGATCGACCACGGCCAGCAGCACGTGCAGGACCAGCTGTCCCGTGCGCCGGGGCTGGCGATGCAGGTGTGCGCGGCGGGTGCCAGGGCGGACCTTACGTCCCTGTCCGGCTAGGACCGGCGCACCGCCCCTGTGGGAGCGGCCTTGGCCGCGATGCGGCGGTCCAGCGACGCGACCCGGAAGTGTTTGTGTGGGAGCGAGCTCGCTCGCGATGCGGCTTTGACTCGCCGCAGACTTCGTTTCAGGCAGCGATCGCGAGCAAGCTCGCTCCCACGAATCCCGGCTCCGGCGGCGGAGCGCGAGCGCATTTGTGTGGGAGCGGCCTTGGCCGCGATGCGGCGGTCCAGCGACGCGACCCGGAAGTGTTTGTGTGGGAGCGCGCTCGCTCGCGATGCGGCTTTGGCTCGCCGCAGACTTCGTTTCAGGCAGCAATCGCTCCCACGAATCCCGGCTCCGGCGGCGGAGCGCGAGCGCTTTGTGTGGGAGCGGCCTTGGCCGCGATGCGGCGGTCCAGCGACGCGACCCGGAAGTGTTTGTGTGGGAGCGAGCTCGCTCGCGATGCGGCTTTGGCTCGCCGCAGACTTGGTTTCAGGCAGCGATCGCGAGCACGCTCGCTCCCACGAATCCCGGCTCCGGCGGCGGAGCGCGAGCGCTTTGTGTGGGAGCGGCCTTGGCCGCGATGCGGCGGTCCAGCGACGCGACCCGCAAGTGCTTGTGTGGGAGCGCGCTCGCTCGCGATGCGGCTTTGACTCGCCGCAGACTTCGTTTCAGGCAGCGATC
>JAVEVQ010000090.1:0-8929 GCA_034004945.1 Methyloversatilis sp.
TCGAAGTCGCCGCCGATGGCGCGGGCGAAGGCGCGCAGCACGGTGGTCTTGCCGACGCCGACGTCACCTTCGAGCAGTACGTGGCCGCGCGCGAACAGCGCCACGTTGATCAGTCGCACCACGCTGTCCTGGCCGATCACCGCCTTGCGTACTTCGGTTTCGACGCGCAGCGCGGCGTCGCGCCAGTCCTGCAGATGTTCTTCCCTGTTCATGCTGTCTCCCTGATGCGGAATCGATCGTTGAGGCGGGGCGCTGCCCATGTACCGACAGCGCCGGAGTCTAGGCAGGAGGCGGCGGGCAAGTTGCCCTGCGTGCGTGGACGAGGGCTCAGCCGGCGCCGCGCGTCCGCGTGTCGGGTGTGCTCAGCTGCGCGATCAGCCGCGCGTTGGCCCAACCGAACAGGCAGCCGATCAGCAGCGCCAGCGGCAGCGCGACGATGACGTTGTCGGCACGCAGCGCGGTGAGCACCGTAGCGTCGAAGCGACCGGGCACGTCGAGGTAGGCCCAGTTCGCTGCGAAGCCATAGACGCACACCGGCAGCACCGCCAGCCGCGGCCAGCCGGAGGCCAGACTCATGACACCGACCGCGGCGCCGACCACCAGCGGAACCCACACGGTGCCGGGCAGCGCGGTCGGGTTGAACAGGATGGCCAGCGCCGCGAGCCAGCCGGCGAACACGCCGAACACTGCGTGCGCCAGCACAGCCGCCAGTGCGGCCGGCGGCCGGTCGCCGCCGCCCGGGGGCTGCCGGCACTCGATTTTCCACACGCGCACCCACCTTTCGCGGTGCGAAGCAAGGCGCGCCGACACGGGCTGACTGGCTGTCAGCCAAGAAGGCGCAACGAAGCGTCGCGCCGCGAAAGGTCGGTGCCCTTCGGGTTGCTCGGCGAGCGAATCGCGCACTGCGTTGCGCTCCTCGTGCAGACGGCCAGTCTGCACTTCGTCGCACGCCTTGTTCGCGATTCGCTCGCCGAGCAACGCGAGCGGAAAATTGAATGCCGGCAGCCCCGCAGAAGCAGGCCCAGGCGATCACCATCGGCCACATCGGCAGCGGAAAGGTCTGCATCGTGAAGGTCATCGTCACCGCCAGGATGACGTTGGCGCAGACCAGGGCGGGGAAGGGTTTCAGTGAGTGCATGGCGCGATCCTTTCGGTGCGTGGGCGTGCAGCCGCCCCTGCGGCCCCGGCGGGGCTGCATGCGTTCAGGCGGCGTGGAAGGGGAGCGGCCGCAGCCGCGCTGTCAGGTGCGGCCCTGCTGTACCAGTTCGGCGTATTCGTCCGGCGTGATCAGGCCCTGTGCTTCGGCAACCTCGCTGTCGTGCGCGGGCAGTACGTCCTGCAGGCCGTCGATGCGCTTCCAGGTCGCGGGCGGCGTTTCGCAGCCGGGCTGCGGCACGTGACGCGCGTTGGCGACGCGCTGGTAGCGGTGGATGTAGCGCGGGCAGTTGATGAAGATTTCCGCCAGCTTCACGCGCACGACGAATTCCGCGCCGTGGAAGGCCGGCAGGCCTTCGTGCAGCAGCGGATCGTCGCGGCTCACCGTGGCGTCGCCGTGCACGCGCACGCGGTGCGGTGTTTCGAAGTCGATGAACAGCATGCCGATCTTCGGGTTGGCGCCGATATTGCCCATCGACAGGAACATGCCGTTGCCGTCGAAACTCGGGAACGCCAGCGTCGTGCCGTCGACCACCTTGACGAAGCCGGGGCTGCCGCCCTTGTGCGACACCGTCGGGTAGCCACGATGGTCGATCGTGGTGAGAAAGAAGAAGTCGCGCGACTCGATGAAGCCCTGGTGTTCGGGCTGTATGTCCGGATGCACGATGAACTGCTGCACGCGGTCGGCCAGCGGCCGCATGTCGAACTCTTCCTGCAGCGCGCGGTGCTGCGCGCCGTAGAGCGTGGCCATGTCTCCTCCTGAATCAAGAAAGCTGTCCGATGAACGGACAAACCGGTTGTTCGAGGTTTTGTTGTGTGAGGCCGATGCTAGTGTTCGCATCTGCATGCGGCAATAAGCATGCGCGACATAGGTGTCCGCATATCGGACACCGTTCCTGCGGGCGGACGGAGCGGAGGCAGACGGGTCGATGAAGGGGCGATCTTCAGCGCAATGCGGCGAGGCGGACGAGGCGCCGGCCGGCAGCCTGCACCGCGCGCGGCTGCTGGTGACGACGATCGCGCGCGGCTCGCGCCGCGGCAGCCTGCTGACCGAACTGGTCGCGCGCACCGGTCTGCCGCGCCCGACCATACACCGCGTGCTCGATATGCTGATCGACATGGGCTGGGTCGAGCGCGACCCGGTCACGCTGCGCTTCAACCTCGGACGCGACCTGGCCGCGCTCGGCTACTCGGCGATCAGCCGCCAGCCGGTCGAGCGCGCGGCGGCGACCGAATTGAGCGCGCTGGCCGAAGAGCTCGATCAGGTGGTGTTCCTGAACATCCGCAGCGGTCTCGACAGCGTGTGCATCGGCCGCTACGACACGCGTTCGCAGATACAGGTCGGGCGCGGCGACGTCGGCCTGCGTACCGCCTTCGGCATCACACAGAGCTGCATCGCGATGATGTCGCGGCTGCCGGCGGACGAAGTGTGGGAGGTCATGCGCATCAACCTGTCGCGCTTCCACCGTGTCGAGCGCTACGACGAAACCCGCCATCGCGACGCCGTCGAGTTCGCGCTGGCGCACGGCTACTGCTGCTTCGACGGCATGGTGCTGGACCGCAGCACCAGCGGCATGGGCGTGCCGATCTGCGACGCCGGCGGCTACCCGGTGGCGGGCATCGGCACCACCTTCATCAGCGCCTGGCTGGACGAGGCGGGGCGCGCCGCCTGTCGCGCGCGGCTGGAAGCGGCGGCGGCGCGCATCGCGCAGCGCCTGTTCGCGCTGCCCGAGGGCGAGGCCTGATCGACAGGTCGCCGCTCAGCGGGTGATGAAATGCACCGCCGTCAGCAGCGTGCCGACGAACAGCGCGGCGCCGAGCACGGCACCGGCGATCAGATGCAGCGGCTTCAGCGTCACCGTGTCGACGTCGTGCCGGCTGCGCTTGCGCACGCCGAAGAAGCTCCAGAACACGGTGGTGGCGATGCGCAGCACGGACGGGGCGTGAGATGAGGACATGACGGATCTCCAGCAGCGATGAAGGCGTGCGCGCGCGGGCGCACCGTGTCGTCACACTAGAGACCGTCGCGCGCACGGAACAGATCCAGTCACGCCGAAACAGGACCGGCACAGCGGGCAGCTCTCGCTGCCGCGGGCAAGATGCCCGCGCGCCAGCCGGCTAGAATCGGTGCGATGAAGCGCGGCACCAATCTGAAACTGACGCTGATGCTGCGCATCACGCTGCTCGCCGTGGCCATCGGCGTGCTCGCGTCGGCCGGCCTGATCTGGCGCACGACGACGCGGCTGCAGGCCGAGGCGGTGCGCAACGCCGACCTGGTGTCGCGGCTGATCACCGACCAGATGTCGCGCCAGCTGAGCGGGCTGGAACTGAATATCGGCAAGCCGGACCTCGCGCGCTTCGCCGAGTTTTCCGAAGTGACCCGGCTGTGCGTGCAGTACTTCGACCTCGAAGGCACGCTGTCGGCCAACAGCTGCCAGCTGGCGCCGCCGCCGCAGGCGGCCGCCGAGGCGCCGGCGTGGTTCCGCGAACTGATCCGCTACACGCTGAACCGGCGCATCGACCGCGGCGCCGAGTCGGCCACCGACAGCGGCGAATCGCCGGGCGTGAAGGTGGGGCGTCGCGTGCTGTGGTATCAGCCCTACGGCGTCGGCCTCGACGTCGGGCGCGCCCCCGGCCTGAAGATGGGCGAGGTGCTGATACGCGTCGACGCCGACCGCGAGAGCGCTGCCGTGTGGAACGAGATCACCCGATTGCTGATGTGGGCGGTGCTGGCGCTGCTGGCGTTCAACGTGCTGATCTACTTCAGCATCAGCCGCGCCCTGCGTCCGGCGGCGGCGGTGCTGGACGGCCTCGGCAAGCTCGAACGCGGCGACCTGGACGCGCGGCTGCCGGCCTTCGAACTGATCGAATTCGACCGCATCGGCTCGGTGTTCAACGCGATGGCCGGCAATCTGAAACAGAAGACGCAGGAGCAGCAGCGGCTTGCGCAGATGCTGCTCACCGTGCAGGAAGGCGAGCGCCGGCGGCTGGCACGCGAACTGCACGACGAATTCGGCCAGAGCCTGGCGTCGATCAGCGCCGAGGCGGCCTGCGTCGTGAACGAAGCCGGGCGCTCTCCGCCACAGCCGGACGCGCTGCGCGCCAGCGGCCAGACGGTGCTGCGCACGGTCAGCGGCATGATGGAGTCGCTGCACGGCATCCTGCGCCAGCTGCGGCCGGTCGGGCTGGACGAGTACGGGCTGATCGCCGGCCTCGACAAGCTGGTGCGCATGTGGGACGCCCAGGCGCGCGGCCGCTGCAGCTACCGGCTGCAGGTCAGCGGCGATTTCGGCGACGTGCCGGACGACATCGCGATCAATCTCTATCGCATCGTGCAGGAGTGCCTGACCAATGCGGCCAAGCATTCGGGGGCGACCACGGTCGACGTGCAGCTGGAGCGGCGCACGGCGAGTGACGACATCCGGCTCCGCGTCAGCGACGATGGCGTCGTGCGCGGACCGGATCTGCCGGCGCCGCGCGGCAAGTCCGGCGGCTTCGGCCTGATCGGCGTGAAGGAAAGAGTGATCGCGCTCGGCGGCCGCGTGCAGCTGTCGGCGCGTGAGCCGCAGGGACTGGCGGTGGACATCGTCGTGCCCTGGCAACTGACGGACGGAGGAACACCTGCATGACGGATACACCGATCAGCGTGCTGCTGGTCGACGACCACGCGGTGGTGCGCGAGGGCTACCGGCGGCTGATCGAGCGGCATCCGCCGCTGACCATCGCCGCCGAGGCCGGCTCTGGCGAGGAGGCCTACCGGCGCTACGTCGAACTGGCGCCGGACGTGGTGGTGATGGACATCACGCTGCCCGGTGCCAGCGGCATCCAGACGCTGCAGCACATCCTGCAGCGCGACCGCGATGCGCGCGTGCTCATCTTCACCATGCACCGCGATGCGACCTTCGTCGAGAAGGCGCTGGAGTCGGGCGCGCTCGGCTACGTCACCAAGAGTTCGTCGCCGGACCTGCTGGTGGAGGCGATCTGCGCGGTCTACCACCGCCGGCAGACGCTGAGCCCGGACGTGCAGACCGAACCGGCGGCACTGCGCCGCGCCGGCAGTGCGGCGAAGAACCCGCTGGCCGCGCTGAGCGCGCGCGAATTCGAAATCCTGCGCATGCTGGTCGCCGCGAAATCGCGCGAGGACATCGCCGATACGCTGCACATCAGCGTGAAGACGGTGTTCAACATCCACTACCAGATCAAATCGAAGCTCGGTGTGTCGACCGACATCGAACTGATGCACGCGGCGCGACAGCTCGGCTTGATCGACTGAGTTTTCGGGAGCGACCTCTGGTCGCGATGCAGCGATTGCGGGCCGCCGGCTTCGATTCAGGCCGCTATCGCGAGCAAGCTCGCTCCCACGGGAATCCGGGCTCCGACGACGAGGCGGGCGTGCTTCTGGTGGGAGCGACCTCTGGTCGCGATGCGGCGTTTGCATGCCGCCGGCTTCGATTCAGGCAGCTATCGCGAGCAAGCTCGCTCCCACGGGCCCCCCTCGGACGGAGGCGCGGGCCTGCTTTTCGTGGGAGCGACCTCTGGTCGCGATGCAGCGATTGCGGGCCGCCGGCTTCGATTCAGGCCGCTATCGCGAGCAAGCTCGCTCCCACGGGAATCCGGGCTCCGACGACGAGGCGGGCGTGCTTCTGGTGGGAGCGACCTCTGGTCGCGATGCAGCATCGACTCAACCGCTTTCCCGCGACCATCGCAATCCCTTCAGATCCAGATTGCATCCCAATGCGGATAGTCGCCGACCCGTTCAACCAGACCCGCTCGCAGTGGGTTTGCAACGATGTAGCGCGCTTGATCGCGTACATCCTCGCCTTCGCGAGCGCCGCGGTCATGAAATCCGGACTGCCAGATTGCTCGCCCGATCTTGTGCGCACTCACCGACTTCACCCGCTGCACGACCTGCGACAGCGTGGCCGCTGTGTCGAGCCTGAGCAGCCAGTGCAGGTGGTCGGGCATCACGACGAACGCGAGGGTTCGGCTTATTCCGACGCGGTCGGCCTCCATCAATACGCCTATCAGAGTTCTCGCTGACCACAGATTCTCGAACACCGGTTCACGCGTTCGGGTCACCGTCGTCACCAGATAGGCGCGCCCGGGTTCTGAGACCCGGCCGCGACGAAGCCGGTGCGAGGAGGGTGCATTGATCATGACGTTGAGATTTTAGTTCAACGGAATGTATATCGCAGAGCCTATGCGCATGATTTGCGGTCGAGATCGCGAGCAAGCTCGCTCCCACAGGAAGCCCGGCTCCGATAATGGTGCGGACACGCATTTTTGTGGGAGCGACCTCTGGTCGCGATGCAGCGATTGCGGACCGCCGTCTTCGATTCAGGCTGTAATCGCGAGCAGGCTCGCTCCCACCGGAAACCCGGCTCCGATGATGACGTGGGCACGTATTTTTGTGGGAGCGACCTCTGGTCGCGATGCGGCGATTGCGGACCGCCGTCTTCGATTCAGGCTGTAATCGCGAGCAAGCTCGCTCCTACGAAAGCCACTACTTCCTGCGCCCCGCCGCCTTGCGCGGCTTCAGCAGTGGCGCGAGGTAGTGCCCGGTGTACGAGCGCTCTTCCGCCGCCACCTGTTCCGGCGTGCCGGTGGCGATGATCTCGCCACCGCCCGCGCCGCCTTCGGGGCCGAGGTCGATGATCCAGTCGGCGGTCTTGATCACGTCGAGGTTGTGCTCGATCACGACGATGGTGTTGCCGGCGTCGCGCAGCCGGTAGAGCACGCCGAGCAGCATGTCCACGTCGTGGAAGTGCAGGCCGGTGGTCGGCTCGTCGAGGATGTAGAGCGTGCGGCCGGTGTCGCGCTTGCTCAGCTCCAGCGCCAGCTTCACCCGCTGCGCCTCGCCGCCGGACAGCGTGGTCGCGCTCTGGCCGAGGCCGATGTAGCCCAGCCCGACTTCGACAAGCGTTTCCAGCTTGCGGGCGACGGTGGGCACCGCGTCGAAGAAGCCGCGTGCCTCGTTCACCGTCATGCCCAGCACTTCGTGAATGGTCTTGCCCTTGTAGCGGATGTCCAGCGTTTCGCGGTTGTAGCGCTTTCCGTTGCACACGTCGCAGGGCACGAACACGTCCGGCAGGAAGTGCATTTCGACGCGCACCAGACCGTCGCCCTGGCAGGCTTCGCAGCGGCCGCCCTTCACGTTGAACGAGAAGCGGCCGGGGCCGTAGCCGCGTGAGCGCGCTTCCGGCGTGCCGGCGAACAGTTCGCGGATCGGCGTCAGCAGGCCGGTGTAGGTGGCCGGGTTGGAGCGCGGCGTGCGGCCGATCGGCGACTGGTCGACATTGATCACCTTGTCGAACTGTTCCAGTCCCTCGATCGCGTCGTGCGCCGCCGGCAGCGCGGCCGAGCCGTACAGATGATGGGCGGCCGCGGTGTACAGCGTGTCGTTGATCAGCGTGGACTTGCCGGAGCCCGACACGCCGGTCACGCAGGTGATGAGCCCGAGCGGAATCGACGCGTCGGCGCCGCGCAGGTTGTTGCCGCGCGCGCCACGCACGTGCAGCCAGGCGTCGGTCGGCTTGCTGCGCTTCTTCGGCACCTCGATCTGCTTGCGGCCCGACAGGTAGGCGCCGGTCAGGCTGGCCTCCGAGGCCTCGATGTCGGCCGGCGTGCCCTGCGCGATCACCTCGCCGCCGTGCTGGCCGGCGCCGGGGCCCATGTCGACCACGTGGTCGGCCATTTCGATCGCTTCCTGGTCGTGCTCGACCACCACCACCGTGTTGCCGAGGTCGCGCAGCTTGTTCAGCGTGCCGAGCAGGCGCGCGTTGTCGCGCTGGTGCAGGCCGATCGACGGCTCGTCCAGCACGTACATGACGCCGGTCAGGCCGGAGCCGATCTGGCTGGCCAGCCGGATGCGCTGCGCCTCGCCGCCGGACAGCGTTTCGGCCGAACGGTCGAGGCTCAGGTAGTCGAGACCGACGTCGATCAGGAAGCCGAGTCGGGCCGCGATCTCGCGCATGATGCGGGCGGCGATGGCCGCGCGCGCGCCATCCAGTTCCAGCCCTTCGAACACCTGCTGACAGGCGCGCAGCGGCAGTGAGGCGAGCTGCGGCAGCGTGTGGTCGCCGACCCGGACGTGGCGCGCGTCCGAGCGCAGCCGGGTGCCCTGGCAGTCCGGGCACACCTTGGTGTTGCGGTACTTGCCCAGTTCTTCGCGCACGACCACCGAATCGGTTTCGCGGTAGCGCCGCTCCAGGTTGGGCACCACGCCTTCGAAGGTGTGCTCGCGCACCGTGGTGCGGCCGGATTCAGACAGGTAGCGGAAAGGGATGCGCTCCTGGCCCGAGCCGTTCAGCACGGTGTGCTGCAGCTTCGCGTCGAGCTGGTCCCACGGCAGATCGACGTCGAACTTGTAGTAGCTCGCCAGGCTGGACAGCAGCTGGAAGTAGAACTGGTTGCGCCGGTCCCAGCCACGGATCGCGCCGGAGGCGAGCGACAGGTGCGGGTGGGCGACGATGCGGGCCGGGTCGAAGAAGGTGACCATGCCCAGCCCGTCGCAGCTGGTGCAGGCGCCGGCCGGGTTGTTGAACGAGAACAGCCGCGGCTCCAGTTCGGCCACGCTGTGGCCGCACACCGGGCAGGCGAAGCGGGCGGAAAAGAGCTGTTCGGCGCCGCTGTCCATGTCCAGCGCGATGGCCCGGCCCTCGGCCTGCTGCAGCGCGGTCTCGATCGACTCGGCCAGCCGCTGGCGGGCGTCGGCGCGCACCTTCAGGCGGTCGACGACGACGTCTATCGAGTGCTTGATGTTCTTGTCCAGCTT
>JAVEVQ010000091.1:0-8916 GCA_034004945.1 Methyloversatilis sp.
TCGGTGCTTGGGGTGAGGGCGGGACATCTCTCCCACTGTCTGTACGTGCTTGCCGTCAGATCCGAGCTCGGTCCCTCCGCCCGACAAGCTATTCCTACGCTTGCCAAGGCAGAACATACAAGCGAGCCTGCTCGCGATGCGGCCGCGACTGTCCGCGGGCTTCGGCACAGGCCACAGTCGGGGTCAGAAGACCCCTCCCACAGAACCTTGGCCCTTGCTCCAGCTGCGATTCAGCGCAGCGCCGCAGCCGCCAGGATCAGCCCGCCGCTTCGATCTGTTCCGACACCTCGAGCCAGCGCATTTCCTGCGCTTCGAGTTCTTCGTCCACTTTCTGCAGTTCGACGCCGACTTCGCCGATTTCCTTCGGCGGCAGTGCGCTGGCGAGCTTGGCGGTCAGTGCGTGCTTCTTCGTCTGCAGTTCGAGGATGCGCTGTTCGAGCTTGCCCAGTTCGTTCTTCAGCGCCTTGAGGTTCACCGGCGCCTTCTTTACCGGCGCGGCAACCGGCGGCGGCGCCTGCACGACCGGCGCGGCTTCGGCCGCTGAGGCGCGGGTCGCGTCCTTCAGCACTTCGCGGGCGCGCTTGGCTTCGTCCAGCAGGTAGCGCTGGTAGTCATCGAGGTCGCCGTCGAAGGGCTCGATGCCGCCGCGCGACACCAGCCAGAACTCGTCGCACACCGAGCGCAGCAGCGAACGGTCGTGGCTCACCAGCATCACCGTGCCTTCGAACTCGTTCAACGCCACCGCCAGCGCCTCGCGCGTGGCGAGGTCGAGGTGGTTGGTCGGTTCGTCCATCAGCAGCAGATTGGGGCGCTGCCACACCAGCATGCACAGCACCAGGCGCGCCTTCTCGCCGCCGCTCATGGTGCCGACCGCCTGCTTCACCATGTCGCCGCTGAAGTTGAAGGTGCCGAGGAAGTTGCGCAGGTCCTGCTCGCGGCCGCTCTGCCCGGCCGGCAGGCCTTCGCGCGCCATGCGCGTCATGTGTTCGAGCGGGTTGTCCTGCGGGCGCAACACGTCCAGTTCCTGCTGCGCGAAGTAGCCGATGGTCAGGCCCTTGCCTTCGGTCACGCGGCCGGCGATCGGCGCCAACGCGCGGGCGATGGTTTTCACCGCTGTCGACTTGCCCTGGCCGTTGGCGCCCAGTATGCCGATGCGCTGGCCGGCCATGACCGACTTGTTCACATTGCGCACGATCACCGTCGGCGGCGTGCCGGCCGGTGCGTCGGCCGGCGGCGGGTAGCCGAAGCTGGCGTCTTCCATCACCAGCATCGGGTTGGGCAGGTTGGCCGGTTCCTTGAACTCGAAGGTGAAGTCGGCGCTGGCCAGCATGGGCGCCAGCTTTTCCATGCGGTCGAGCGCCTTGACCCGGCTCTGCGCCTGCTTGGCCTTGCTCGCCTTGGCCTTGAAGCGGGCGATGAATTTCTGCAGGTGGGCGATCTTGTCCTGCTGCTTCGCGTAGGCGGCCTGCTGCAGCTCCATCTGCTGCGCGCGCATGTCCTCGAAGGTGCTGTAGTTGCCGCCGTAGCGCGTGAGCTTGCCGGCGTCGATGTGCAGCGTCACGTTGGTGATGGCGTCGAGGAATTCGCGGTCGTGGCTGATCACCACCAGCGTGCCCTCGTAGCGCTTGAGCCACGATTCCAGCCACACCAGGGCGTCCAGATCCAGGTGGTTGGTCGGTTCGTCGAGCAGCAGCAGATCGGACGGGCACATCAGCGCGCGCGCCAGCTGCAGGCGCATGCGCCAGCCGCCGGAGAAGCTGTTCACCGGATTGCACATCTGGTCGGCGGTGAAGCCCAGACCGAGGATGAGCGCCTGCGCCCTCGACTGCGCGTCGTGCGCGCCGGCGTCGTGCAGCGCCATGTAGGCGTAGGCCATGCGCTCGCCGTCTTCGGTCGCCTCGGCGGCCTGCACTTCCTTCTGCGCGGCGAGCAGCGCGGTGTCGCCCTCGATGACGAAATCGGTGGCCGGCTGGTCGGTTTCCGGCATGTCCTGCGCCACCTGCGCCATGCGCCATTGCGCCGGCATGCTGAACTCGCCGCCGTCCTCGTGCAGCGTGCCGTTGAGCAGCGCGAACAGCGTCGATTTGCCGGCGCCGTTGCGGCCGACCAGGCCGACCTTCTCGCCCGGGTTGATGGTGGCGGTGGCGCCATCGAGCAGCACCTTGGCGCTGCGGCGAAGGACGACGTTTCTGAGCGTGATCATGCAGGTGAAACTCCAGCGGGTTCTCCCGCAGGGCAAACGGCGGCAGGACGTGGGGATGAGCGGATGCGCGAGCGGCCCGGCGCGGATCGCCAGCTGCTTCGGCCGCGGCGCAGATATATATGGCGCGCCGCCGGGGGCGGAGTATCGGGGCCGGCGGGGGTGGCCGTCAATCGAGCGGCCACCCGCTTCAGGCCAGCGACACCCCGATCAGCGCGCCGGTGCCGTAGGTGACGCCGGCCGCCGCGGCGCCGATCAGCACCTGGCGCACGACGGAGAACAGCGGCCCGCGCCCGCTGAGCAGCGAAGTCGCCAGCCCGATCGCCGCCAGTGCCGCCGCCGACAGGCCGGCGCTCCAGACCATGCCGGGCAGGCCGGCGGTGAAGAAGAAAGGCAGCACCGGGAACAGCGCGCCGGCGGCGAACAGCAGGAAGGAGAAGCCGGCCGCGCTCCACGGGTTGCCGCCCAGTTCGGCGGGGTCTATGCCCAGTTCCTCGCGCATCAGCGTATCGAGCGCCGCCTTCCTGTCGCGCATCAGTTCGGTCGCCACGCGCTGCGCGTCGTCACGCGCCAGGCCCTTGGCCTGGAAGATGAGCGCCAGTTCCTTGCGCTCGGCCTCCGGCGTCTCTTCCAGTTCGGCGGCCTCGGCCGCCATCTGCGCCTGCGCGAACTCGCGCGAATTGGTGACCGACAGCCACTCGCCCAGCGCCATCGACACCGCGCCGGCGATCAGCCCGGCCAGGCCGGTCAGCAGTATGGTCTGCGCCGGCGCTCCGGCGCCCGCCACGCCCATCACCAGACAGAGGTTGGACACCAGGCCGTCGTTGGCGCCGAGCACCGACGCCCGCAGTTCGTTGCCCGAACCGCCGCGGTGCCAGCGCTCACCCTTGGCGATGGCCGCGCCGCTCATGCCGCGCGACTTGCCGGCGGCCGCCTCCAGTACGGCGGCGTGCGAGCGCTCTTCCGCCGACAGCGACGCCGCATCGGCCTGACCGGCGTACTTGTCGCGGTCGGCGAACTCGGCGGTGGCCACCGAAGGCAGCACGAAGGACGGCCCGAAGCGCTTCGCCAGCGCGGCCAGCGTGCGGGTGCGGAAACTGGGCCGGAAGGTCTCCGGCTCCACGCCCGCCGCCTCCAGCTTGCTGCGCCACAGTTGCGCATGCGCCACCTCGGCTTCCGCCAGCTGGCGGAACAGGTCGCGTCGCACCGGGTCGGCTTCGGCCTCGGCCAGCGCGGCGTACAGCGCGGCGCCGTCGAGCTCGTCGCGCAGATTGGACTGATAGCGGTCGGCGGCAGCGGCCATGAGGTGCAAAGCGGAAGCGAGGCCGCAATGGTGCCCGATCCGCACGCCGCTGTGCGGCGAGGCGCTCGAGCCGGCACCGGGAACCCCGACCCGCGCGCGCCCGTCAATGCCGCGTGGCGCCGGTGGGCCGGCCGCCGCCGACATCCGTCACCACCGCGCCCCGACCACCCGGAGGAACTGCCTTGAACGCGCCCGAACAGCCGGACACGCTGACCGTGCTCTACGACGGCGGATGCCCCTTGTGCCGGCGCGAGATCGCGCACGTGAAGGGACTTGCGGACCGGCGGCCGGACAGCGCGCTGTGCTTCGTCGACATCAGCACCGACGCGCCGGCCAGCGCCGCCTTCGCGGCGCACCGGGCGGCCCTGCTCGCGCGCTTTCACGTGCAGCGCGCGGACGGCGCGCGGCTGGACGGCGCCGCCGCCTTTGTCGCGATGTGGGCCCGCCTGCCCGGCTGGCGCTGGCTGGCGCGGCTGCCCGGCATGCTGCCGCTGCTGGAATGGGCCTATCGCGGCTTCCTGCGCGTCCGCCCGTGGCTGCAGGCGCGCGCCCGCCGCTTCGAATCCACCGTGGCGGCGCAGACGCTGTCGCCCTGGCTCACCCGCGAACTGCGTTCGGACCACGCCGGCGAGACCGGCGCGGTATTCATCTACCGCGGCATCGCGGCGGTGGCCCGATGGCGCGGCGACGACGTGCTGGAAAGCTTTGCCCGGCGCCACGGCGACACCGAAACGGAGCACCTGCGCCTGATCGAAAGCTGGCTGCCGCCGCAGCAGCGCAGTCGCCTGCTCGGCCCGTGGCGCGTCGCCGGCTGGCTGACCGGCGCGCTGCCGGCGCTGTGCGGGCAACGCGCCACTTGGGCCACCATCGCGGCGGTCGAAACCTTCGTCGACCGCCACTACCAGCAGCAGATCGATCACCTGCACGACCACGGCGGGCCAGACGGCCTGCTGCCGCTGCTGATGCACTGCCAGGCGGACGAACGCGCGCACCGCGACGAAGCCGCATCGCTGCAGGGCGGCCCCGCATCGTGGCCGCTGCGCGCCTGGTGCGCGCTGGTCGGCGCCGGCTCGGCCGCCGCCGTGGTGGTCGCGCGCCGGCTCTGACCGCACTCAAAGCTCCGACCCTGCGGACCAAGAGGCACCCATGCTCGAAGTCATCAGTCTCCTGCTGGTCGCGCTGCTGTTCGGCGGCATGCTGCTCTATTCCTTCGGTTTCGCGGCCGTGCTGTTCTCCACCCTGCCCGCCGCGATGGCCGGCGCCACGCTGCGTCGCGCCTTCCCGCACTTCTGCCTGTTCGTGATCGTCACCGCGGCGCTGGCCGCGCTGCTGCTGTGGCCACAGGACCGCACGTCGGCGACGCTGCTGGGCCTGATCGCCCTGAGCACGCTGCCTACGCGGCAGCTGCTGATGCCGGCCATCAACGCGGCCTCCGACGACGGGCGGAAAAGCCGCTTCAAGTGGCTGCACGGCCTGTCGGTGCTGATATCGCTGGGCCACATCGCCGCCTCGGGCGTGGTGCTCGCGCGCTTCATCTGACACTGCGCGGAGCGCTGTCCGCTGCGCCTGCGGGCTGCTTTAATGGATGCACTTTGCCGTGCAGCGCAAAGCGGGCCGCCCGGCGTCCGCCCCGATGGCCGTCACCCACTCGACAGGGAGATTTCCATGCGCGTTCCGACACCGCTCCGCCCCGTACTGATGGCCGCCTCCGTCGCGCTTGCGCTGTGCGCGGGTCAGGTGCAGGCGGGTTTCGACTACTTCCTGAAGCTGGACGACATCAAGGGCTCAAGCACCGATGAAAAGCACGAGAACTGGAACGAGATCGACACCTTCAACTGGGGCTTGGGCATCGAAACAATCAGCGGCGGTCCCACCAGCGACATCACGATCCGCCGCCCGGTGTTCCGCGACTTCGAATGGACGCAGGCGCTCGACACCAGCGTGGCCAAACTGTTCGAGCGGGCCAGCCGCGGTGACGCGCTCGACACCGTGACGCTGCACGCGACGACCGACATCGAGGGCCGGCGCGCCACCTTCTTCGAGATCGTGTTCACCGACGCCTTCGTCACCACGCTCGACCTGACCGGCAGCAGCGGCAGCGCGCCGGAATTGTCGGCGGCCCTTGAATACCGCACCGTCACGCTGAAGTACATCACCCTGAAATCGTCCGGCGCCGTCGGCGAAGAATTCGTCAGCAGCTACGACCTGTCGACGCGGACCGGCTCGGCCGACGCGCTGGCCGCGGTCTATGCGATGGGGCTGTCCGGACCGACCGTGCTCATGGTGCCCGAGCCGGAAAGCTGGGCGCTGCTGCTCGCCGGCCTGGGGCTGACCGGTTTCGCCGCGCGGCGACGTGCTCGGCGACGCGCTGGCGGCGCGGCGACTCAGCGCCCGCGGTAAGGCTCGCAGCCGATGCCGTCACCGTCGCGGTCGAGGTGCGGACCGTAACCCGGTTCGCCTGCGCGGACCGGCGCCGCGCCCGCGGCACGCGCTTCGGCACAGTTGCGGAAGGCGGTGCCGGCCGGCACCGCGGCCGCCCCCTCCGTCGTCGACGCTGAGGTGCGCGCCGGCGCGCCGCGATGGCAGTGGTAGTCCCCGGTCTTGCGGTTGTTGTGGCAGCCCTCGGCGTTCAAGCCGCCGGGGTGCGCGGCCGCCGTCGCAGCCGTCGCCAGCAGCAGCGCGCCGGACAGCCAGCGGACGGAACGGGGGCGGAAGGGCATCACTGCGGCACGAAACGGAATGGACCGTCACAGTCTAGCCGCCTGTGCGGCGCATGATGTCCTGGCGCCGCGGCTCAGTGCGCCCGCCGCGCCAGCACCGCGTCGCGCGGGCCGGCGTCGACCACGCGGCCGGCCTCGACCACCACCACGGTGTCGAAGCGCGCGAGCAGGCTGGGCCGGTGTACCGACGCAACGATGCAGGCCTCCGGAAACGCGGCCACCATGCGGTCGAACACCCGGCCTTCGGCCTGCGGGTCGAGCGCGCTGGTGGGTTCGTCGAGCAGCAGCAGCGAACTGCCCTGCGCCGCCAGCGCACCGCGAGCCAGCGCGAGGCGCTGCCGCTGACCACCGGACAGGTTGCCGCCGCGCTCGCTCAGACCTGGAGCTCCCCGCAGCGGGTACGGCGTTCCTCGACCTTGCTGTTGAGCTTTCCGATCAGCGCATCGTTCGGGGCGACGGCAACGATCGGCATATCGCAGTTCGCTAACGCCAGGACTGCTGGAGAACAACAGCTGCGGAACCTCGCCCGGCTTCTCAATCCAATTTGACGAATCTTCACAGAATTCCATATGGATACGAAATATTGTCCTGCTATAACGGAGGCAATCATCGCAGTTGAGAGTTCATGCGGGACAATTATTCTAAAGAGATCATGCAGCCCCACTTCCTCGGACTTCCTTTGCTGGCGCTTCTTCTCAGCGTCCCCGCTTCCACACAGGCTTCAACGCACACGCTCACGCTTCTGAATCCGTTCGGAAGCACGAATGCCATGGCCAATGTGATCAACGATCACGGCATGGTCGGCGGTGGTGCGTTTACGCAAGACAACGCCGAACATTTTGGCTTTCTGTGGAGCAACGGCGCTTTTCATACGGTTGTCGCCCCCGGTGTGGAATACAGCGACATTCAGGGTCTGAACAACGACGGCGTTGCAGTCGGCACGGTCGTACTGGCTGGCCAGGACGGCTCAAACGCATATGCATGGCGCGATGGAACGATTAAGGTCTATCCGTCCGACGTGAGCACGTCGCATGGACCGGGTTGGGAGTTCCGGTCCGTCCGTGATATCAACGTACATGGTGACATCACCGGCACAGTCGTCAATTGGCAGCCCCCTCGGCCGGAACCTCAGTTAGCGGGATACATGTCTTCGGGGTCAAGTCTGGTGTCCTACACACTTGGGCTTGGCACCTACGCAACCGCACTCAACGATCATGGCGAGGTCGTGGGTTTCGCAGCCAGCAGTGGAATGTATTTTCATGCTTCGGCTTTCCGTTGGAGCGCCGGGAATCCGTATCCAATCGAACTGGAGTCGCTGGGTGGAAACGACAGCGGTGCGAATGACATCAATAACAACGGACTCATTGTCGGTCTCTCCACTGATCTACTCGGTATCTCGAGAGCAGTCTTCTGGGACGACAACGGGCTGTCAGTACTCGACACTTTTGCGGGCGCTGAGCGATCCGTCGCAAATGCCCTGAATGAGTCCGGCCTGATCGTTGGAGGTATCGAAGCTTCGGCAGGTCACTGGGTGGCCAGCATGTGGCAGGACGGTGAGGTAATCGACTTGAACACCCTCTTGTCAGATGAAATGCGTGACGCAGGCTGGCGTCTGCACCAAGCCCACGATGTGAATGAATCCGGATGGATCGTCGGCGAAGCCTTCAACAGCAGAACCCTCGTTGCGGCCGCATTCGTTCTGGCACCTGTGCCTGAGCTGGACCGCGCCTGGCTGATGCTTGCCGGCCTCGGCGTGCTCGCCCTTCGCAGAAGACCTCTCTCAAGAGACCGCTAGCCATTTCTCAGCAAATCACGCCGATCGATGCTACGCAGTTTGACCAGCTGGGGCTTCCGCCGCAGGCCGACTACGGGATAAAAGGGGGCCACGCTCGCAGCGTGGCTTCTTTTCACAGATGAACCGCCTCACTCCACCGTCACACTCTTCGCCAGATTCCGCGGCTTGTCCACGTCGGTGCCCTTCACCAGCGCCGCGTGATACGCGAGCAGCTGCAGCGGCACGACGTGCAGCACCGGTGACAGCAGGCCGTAGTTCTCCGGCATGTTCAGGATGTGCACGCCCTCGCCTTCGACCATTTCGGTGCCGGCGTCGGCGATGACGTAGAGCTCGCCGCCGCGGGCGCGGACTTCCTGGATGTTGCTCTTGAGCTTTTCGATCAGCGCGTCGTTCGGGGCGATGGCGATGACCGGCATGTCGCGGTCGACCAGCGCCAGCGGGCCGTGCTTCAGTTCGCCGGCCGGGTAGGCTTCGGCGTGGATGTAGGAAATTTCCTTGAGCTTGAGCGCGCCTTCGAGCGCGATCGGGTAGTGCTGGCCGCGGCCGAGGAAGAGCGCGTGGTGCTTCATCGCGAAGCGTTCGGCCCAGGCCTGAATTTGGGGCTCAAGCTCGAGCACGCGGGTGACCGCGCCCGGCAGGTGGCGCAGCGCGCCGAGGTATTTCTCTTCCTGCGCGACGCTGAGCGTGCCGCGGGTCTTGGCCATGGCCAGCGTGAGCAGCGCGAGCGCGGCGAGCTGGGTGGTGTAGGCCTTGGTCGAGGCGACGCCGATTTCCGGGCCGGCGCGGGTGATGAAACGCAGGCTGGATTCGCGCACGATGGCCGATTCCGGCACGTTGCAGATGGCCAGCGTGCGGGTCATGCCGAGCGTCTTGGCGTACTTCAGCGCGGCCAACGTGT
>JAVEVQ010000028.1:0-1469 GCA_034004945.1 Methyloversatilis sp.
GTGAAGAAGCGTGCCGAGACGGCGGCGCAGACGCGCTTCGAACAGGTGGTGGTCGGCCGCCCGGTGCGCTTCGTCGACGACGACGCCGAGGCGGACAAGCTGGCCGAAGACACGCTGGCCGACATCGTGCGCCGCGCCGGCTTCCGCGACGTGAGCTTCCAGTTCGAGCCGATCGCCGCCGCGCACGCCTTCGAGCAGACGGTCGAGCGCGAATCGCTGGTGCTGGTGGTGGATATCGGCGGCGGCACCTCCGACTTCTCGCTGGTGCGGCTGTCACCCGAGCGCCGACGCCATGTCGACCGCAGCGCCGACCTGCTCGGCAACACCGGCGTCCACATCGGCGGTACCGATTTCGACAAGCGCCTGTCGCTCGCCTGCGTGATGCCCGAACTGGGCTTGGGCGGGCTGCTGGCCAGCGGCGCCGTACTGCCCAACAGCACCTACTTCAACCTCGCCACCTGGCACACCATCCACCTCGCCTACCGCCGCGACGTGCTGCCCGGTCTGCAGGACATGGCGCGCGACGTGGTCGACGGTCGCCGCTTCGAGCGCCTGCTGCGCGTGCTGCGCGAGCGCAGCGGCCACCATCTGGCGATCCGCTCGGAAGCGGCGAAGATTGCGCTGTCGGATGCGCCCCTGGTCGATCTCGATCTGGGCGTTGCCGAGGGCGGCTTGCACGTACCGGTCAGTCGCGCCGCGTTCGAGGACGCCATCGCGGCAGAGATCGCCCGCGTCGGCGAAGCCGCGCTTGCCTGCGTCGCGCAGGCGGGCCTCGCGCCGTCGGCAGTCGACACGCTGTTCTTTACCGGCGGCTCCAGCGGCGTACAGGCACTGCGTCAGGCCCTGGCTGCTCGCTTTCCGGACGCGCAGCCGGTCGAGGGCGATCTGTACGGCAGCGTCGGCTGCGGTCTTGCCGTAGTGGCGCGACAGCGCTACGGCAGCGCCTGACGTTAGCGTCGGAATCGCGAGCAAGCTCGCTCCCGCCAACCCCGGCCCGAGCCGCGACCCGCGAGTGCCCTTGTGGGAAAGGCCTTGGCCGCGATGCGGCCGCTGCAGTTAGCGGACTTCGAACCAGGCCGCTGTCGGGGTCAGAAGACCCCTCCCACAGAAACCCGGCCTTGGCGCCAGCCATGGATCGGGCGGATTCCTTGTGGGAGCGGCCTCTGGTCGCGATGCAGCTTAGGCCGGCCGCCGGCTTCGATTCAGACTGCTATCGCGAGCAAGCTCGCTCCCACGAACCCCGGCCCGAGCCGCGATTCGCGAGTGCTTTTTGTGGGAGCGGCCTTGGCCGCGATGCGGCCGCTGCGGTTAGCGGACTTCGAACCAGGCCGCTGTCGGGGTGAGAAGACCCCTCCCACAGAAACCCGGCCTTGGCGCCAGCCATGGATCGGGCGGATTCCTTGTGGGAGCGGCCTCTGGTCGCGATGCAGCTTAGGCCGGCCGCCGGCTTCGATTCAGACTGCTATCGC
>JAVEVQ010000028.1:1569-27653 GCA_034004945.1 Methyloversatilis sp.
AGAAGACCCCTCCCACAGAAACCCGGCCTTGGCGCCAGCCATGGATCGGGCGGATTCCTTGTGGGAGCGGCCTCTGGTCGCGATGCAGCTTAGGCCGGCCGCCGGCTTCGATTCAGACTGCTATCGCGAGCAAGCTCGCTCCCACGAACCCCGGCCCGAGCCGCGATTCGCGAGTGCTTTTTGTGGGAGCGGCCTTGGCCGCGATGCGGCCGCTGCGGTTAGCGGACTTCGAACCAGGCCGCTGTCGGGGTGAGAAGACCCCTCCCACAGAAATCCGGCCTAGGCGCCAGCCGTGGATCGGGCGCATTCCTTGTGGGAGCGGCCTTGGCCGCGACACGGCCGCTGCTGTCTGCAGGCCTCGATCCCGGCGGCTGTCGGGGTCAGAAGACCCCTCCCACAGAAACCCGGCCCGGGCGCCAGCCATGGATCGAGCGCATTCCTTGTGGGAGCGACCTTGGTCGCGATGCAGCTTAGGCTGGCCGCGGGCTTCGATTCAGGCTGCTATTGCGAGCAAGCTCGCTCCCTCGACTGCGTGGCTCCGGCGACTGCGGCGGCATCCAGCATGTCTTCGACGCGGACGAACTTCTCCGCCAGCTTTCCGCTTGCGCGTCCGCGCTCGACCTCGGCCTGCGCTATCGCGCGCCACCCGGCGAAATCGACCACCTGTCTGCGGTCCGCAGACAGTTGCGCGAGCAGGCCGGCGCGGCCTGCTTTCGGGGTGTCGAACTGCGCGAGGTCGGCCAGCAGGCTGGCCACCGTGTCCACGCTGTCGGCGCGGTTGGTGCCGATGACGCCGGTCGGGCCGCGCTTGATCCAGCCGGTCGCGTACCAGCCGCGCAGCACCTTGCCGCCGGTGTCGACGATGCGACCGTCGCGATGCGGCAGCGCGCCGCGCACCAGATCGAAAGGCAGGCCGGGCAGCGGCGTGCCGCGGTAGCCGACGCTGCGCAGCACCAGCCCGGCCGGCAGGCTCAGCCGTTCGCCGGTCGGTGTGGCCGACTGCGCGCCGGCTGTACCCGACAGCGCCTGCGCTTCCAGTTCGATCCGTTCGACGCGCGACTCGCCGCTCAGCGCCACCGGCGCGCGGTGGAAGTGAAGGTGCAGCGGGCGCCGGCTGTCGTCGACCGGCGCTTGCGCGAAGCCGCGCAGGATGTCCAGATTGCGTGGCGCGTGAACGAAGCCCGGCATGGCCAGCTCGGCCTGGCTGGCATCGTTGAGCAGCAGTGCCGCCGGATCGACGCGCGGCTGCCAGCCGGGCAGGGTGCCCAGTTCGCGCAGTTCCTTCGGCGTGAACTTCGCCTGCACCGGCCCGCGCCGGCCGACCAGGTGGATTTCGCGGATGCGTGACTGCGCCAGTGCGTCGAGTGCGTGCGCCGCGATATCGGTGCGCCGCAGCGTATCGACCGGGCTGGCCAGGATGCGGCACACGTCGATCGCTACATTGCCCTGGCCGACCACCACCGCGACCTCCTGGTCGAGATCGAGCTGGAGGTCGGCGCATTCCGGCCGGCCGTTGTACCAGCCGACGAAATCGCCGGCCGCGTGCACGCCCGGCAGGTGTTCGCCGGCTATGCCGAGCCGGCGGTCGCCGGCCGCGCCGGTGGCGACGATGACCGCGTGGTAGAGCGCGCCCAGCTGCCGCACCGACACATCGCGCCCGAGCTCGACATTGCCGAAGAAGCGCAGCCGCGGGTCTTCGGCGATCTGCGTGAACACCGTGGTGACCGATTTCAGCTTCGCGTGGTCGGGCGCGACGCCGAAGCGCACCAGGCCGAAGGGCACCGGCAGGCGTTCGATCAGATCGATCTCCACCTGCAGGCCGCTTTCCAGCAGGGCTTCGGCGGCATAGAAGCCGCCGGGCCCGCTGCCGACGATGGCCACGCGCAGCGGCTGGCTTTCAGTGCCGGGTATCGCCATCGCGCATCACAGTCCGAGCTGCTGGCGGCGCGCGTCGGCGCCGTCGAGCGGCGCCAGGCGCGCGCGGATGACCGGATAGCGCTGCGCCGCCTCGGCGTTGATGCGTATCCAGTGCTGCTGGTCCTCCGCCAGGTCGAATTCCTCGACGATGGCGTGCACCGGGCAGGCCGGAATGCAGGCGCTGCAGTCTATGCACACCGCCGGGTCGATATAGACGCGCACCTCGTTCACATGGAAGCAGGCCACCGGGCAGCTCGCCACGCAGTCGGTGTAGCGGCAGCCGCGGCAGTTGTCGGTCACGACATGGGTCATGGCTCAAACCCTCTGCACGTCGACGCGGTTGTCGGAATAGGTGCCTGCCTGGCCGAGATTGCAGTGCCGGGTCGAGGTGGTCGAGTTGACCGCGGTGCCGCTGCGGTTCAGCCCCGGCCAGTGGCCGACATTGGTCATCATCAGTCCGGGCGACACGTCTTCGCTCACTTCGGCGCGTGCCTCGAAGGCGCCGCGCTCGTTGAACACGCGCACATAGCTGCCCTGTTCGATGCTGCGCGGGCCGGCGTCCATCGGGTGGATGACGATGATCTGTTCGCCCTGCCGGCGCTGCTGCGTCGGCTCGTTCGCGTACTGTGTGTTCAGGAAGGCGTGCGGCTTGGGCGACACCAGATTGATCGGGAAGGCGCTGGCGCCGTCCGGCATCATGGTTTCGACCGAGGGGATGTAGTTGGGCACCGGATCGACCGGCGTACCCGGCTGCATCGCCTCGTAGCCCGAGCGCCACACCGGCACCACGAAGTTGCCGCCGGCGGCCAGGCTGGAGGCGAATTCGCACTTGCCCGAGGGCGTCTTGAAGTCGCCGGTGGCATGCGGCGTGCGCTCGTTCGGCAGGCCGACGTCGAGCCGCATCCAGCCCTTTTCCTTCAGCGCTTCGAGCGTGATGCCCTTCATCACCGGTGCGTCCCAGTCGTAGCAGCGGCGCAGCATTTCCCAGTCGTCGAGATCCCAGTGCTCGTCGGTGAAGCCCATGGTCTTCGCCAGCCGGCGGAACAGTTCGACGTTGGGCACGCATTCGCCCGGCGGCGCGATGGCCGGCTGGTTCAGGTGCATGTAGAGGTGGCCCCAGGTCACCATGATGTCCAGCTGCTCGGCCTGCATGGTCGCCGGCAGCAGGATGTCGGCGTACTTGGCGGTGTCGGTGATGAACAGTTCGCTGCACACCATGAACAGGTCTTCGCGCTGCAGCCCCTCGACGATGGTGCCGGCGCCCGGCGCCTGCGACACCGGGTTCGAGTTGTAGACGAACAGCGACTTGATCGGCGGGTCGAGCGGCATCGCCCCGGTCAGCGCGGCGCCGAGGTCCAGTTCGTTGATCACGCGGGTGCCCGGCGGAATCCAGTCCGGCCGGCACATGAAGTCGAACTTGAACGGGAACTCCCAGATCGGCATTTCGATGGTGCCGCCACCCGGGTAGCGCCAGGCGCCGGTCAGCGCCGGCAGGCAGGTGATGGCGCGCACCGCGTCGCCGCCGCCCGGGCTGCGTTCGACCGCCACACCCTGGCGTATCGCCGAGCGCTGCGTGCCGGCGTATTCGCGCGCCAGCGTCAGGATGTCGACCACCGGAATGCCGGTGATGTCCGATACGCGCTCGGGCGGAAATTCCGCCGCGCGCGCCTTCAGCTGGTCGAAGCCCAGCGTGTATTTCTCGACGTAGTCGTGGTCGTACAGGTCCTCGCTGATGATCACGTTCATCATGCCCAGCGCCAGCGCGGCATCGGTGCCCGGCTTGATGCGGATGTGCCAGTCGGCCTGCTTGGCGGTGCGGGTGCGCACCGGGTCGATCACCACCACCTTGGCGCCGGCCGCCTTGGCCTTCAGCACGAAGGGCCAGCCGTGCAGATTGGTGTTGAGCATGTTCATGCCCCACACGATGATGTACTTCGACACCGCCAGACTTTCCACGTCCATGCCGCCGGTCGGCCCGACGGTCATGATCCAGGCGGTCGACGAACCGGATTCGCAGTAGGTCTTCTCGGCCACCGTCGAACCCAGCCGGTTGAAGAAGGCGTCACCGGCGGTCAGGCCGTTCAGCGTGCCCTGATGGCCGAGATAGGCGTGCGGCATGATGGCCTGCGAGCCGTACTGGGCGATGATGTCGGTCCACTTAGACTTTATGGTCGCCAGCGCCTCGTCCCAGCTGATGCGCTCGAACATGCCCGAACCCTTGGGACCGACCCGCTTCATCGGGTAGAGCAGCCGGTCCGGGTTGTAGTGGTGTTCGGCGAAGTTCTTCAGCTTCACGCACAGCCCGCCGCGCGTCATCGGGTGATCCGGATCGCCGCTCACTTCGACCAGCTTGCCGTCCTCGACGTGGTAAAGGAAAGCACAGGTATCGGGGCAATCCTGCGGACAGGCGCCGCGCACGACGAGGGTTTCGCTCGAATGGGTGGACATGGCTTTCTCCCGGTAGAAAAGGTGACAAGGGGTGGATGGGCGGGCCCTCTGCGGAGCCCGGCCCCGATGTCTGCCGGATGAAAGTTAGTCAGTGGCGGTGAGGGGAAACAGGGCCAGTCGGAGAAAAAAGGATGGTGCCAGCGGCGGGCGCCCCTGACTTCAGTCGGCGGATGCGGCCGGTCGCGAGAACGGATCGAAGACCTCGACGCCCAGCGCCTTGAAGTCGGCCACATTGCGCGACGCGACGGTCAGGCCGTGGGCCAGCGCGGTGGCTGCGATCATCGCGTCCTCGTACAGCGTGTCGGACTTGCGGTGCATCAGCACAGCCCAGCGCCTGAATGCCGTCGCATCCATCGGCAACACGTTGTAGGCACCGGCGACCTGGTCCAGCCAGGCCTCGATCTCGGCCGCCTTTACCGCGTCCTGCTCCCGCGTCAATTCGATTCCGGCCTGGATTTCTCCCACCGTGACGGCCGACAGGAAGAGGCTGGCATCGTCGATGGACTGCAGCCAGGCCACGACGCCGCCGTGCGGTCGTGGCCGGCGCAGTTCGGACACGACGTTGGTATCGAGCAGGTACATCGTCACTTGAGCGCTTCCACCGGCCGCCGCCGGGCACCCCCGCGCGGCGGCGCCAGCGACTCGACGCGGGCCTCGTCGGACAGCAGAAGAGCCTTCAGCGACGGGCGTGCTGCCGACTGCAGCCTGCGCCATTCCTGTACCGGCACCAGCACGGCCGCTTCGACGCCGCGGCGGGTCACCATCTGCGGTCCCTCGGACAGGCAGGCATCGAGAAATTCGCTGAAGCGGGCTTTTGCATCCTGAACAGGCCATGCGTCCATGATCACCTCGAACAGACTAGATTTCTGACTAGTTTTTCAGCGTGCGAGCGCACTGTCAAACCGTTCTTCCGCATCCGGCTCCGGGTTCACTGGCAAGGTCGAGACCGAAACATGCGCTCAGCGCGACGACGGAGAGAGCGCCTGCGCCAGCCCGTCGATCCCGCGCTCGATCTGCTCCTCTGCCAGATGCCCGTAGCCCAGCATCAGGCAGCGTTCGTGCCCCGGCAGCAGTTCGTGGAACCACACCGGGCTGTCGGACAGCGGATAGACGCCGGTGCCGAAGCCGCGTGCGGCGGCCTGGACCTCGACCGCCGGCGGACAGGATTCGGGCAGGCGCAGCAGCAGGTGCTGGCCGGCGTCGGCGCCCTGGATGCGCACTTCCGGCAGCCGCGCACGCAGCGCGCCGACCAGCGCGTTGCGCCGCGCTTCGTGAGCGGTGCGCAGGCGGCGCAGATGGGTGTCGTAACTGCCGTCGCGGATGAACTGCGCCAGCGTGGCCTGTTCCAGCCAGGGCAGACCGTTGTCCATCAGCGACTTGATGGTCACTGCGGTGCGCACCAGATCGCGCGGCAGCACCATGTAGCCGATACGCAGGCCGGGGCCCAGCGTGCGGGTGAACGAATTGACGTAGATGACGCAGCCGTTGCGGTCCAGCGACTGCAGGGTCGGCAGCGGCGCGCCTTCGTAGCGGTAATCGGCGTCGTAGTCGATCTCCAGGATGTAGGCGCCGTTTCGCGCCGCCCATTCGAGCAGCGCGAGCCGCCGGTGCAGCGGCATGGTGCCGCCGGTCGGGAACTGGTGCGATGGCGTGACATAGACCAGCTTCACGCGCCGCTGCGGCAGCTGGCGCACGTCCACGCCGTGCGCATCGACCGCCACCGGAATGACCTGGGCGCCATAGCTTTCGAACAGGAAGGCCGCGCCGCGGTAGGTCGGCGCTTCCATCACCACCGGCGTGCGGGTGCCGACGAACAGATGAGCCACCAGATCGATGCCCTGCTGGAAACCGGCCACCATCAGCAGCTGTTCGGTCGAGGCCACCATGCCGCGCGTGGTGGCGAGGTGGTTCACGATGAGTTGGCGCAGTTCGGGCAGACCGGCCGGATGGCTGTATTCGCTCATGCGCTCGGCCGCACCGCCCAGGCATTCGACGATGAGCTTGCGCCAGATGCGCTCCGGAAAGCTGCGCGGGTCGGCGCGGCCGAACACGAAGTCGGCTGCGAGGCCGGGCTGGGCCGGACGGTGCAGGCCGGTCAGGCCGCGGCCGCCGTAGGGCAGCGGCAGGTTCAGCGCGCGGTGCTCGGCGCCGCTGCGCAGGTCGTCGATGCTGTCCGGCGAGCGGATCAGGGTATCGGGCAGCGTCTTCGCGACGAAGGTGCCGACCGCGCGCTCGGTGTACAGATAGCCCTGTGCGATCAGATCCTCGTAGGCGGCGGTAACCGTGTTGCGCGATACGCCGATCTGCCGCCCGAGGTCGCGCGTCGCCGGCACCGGCGCCCCGGGCGGCAGGATGTGCTGCTCGATCAGCGCGCGCATCTGGGCGACGATCTGCGCCTGCAGCGTGCTGTCCAGAGTCGGGTCTACGAGGATGGGAAGGTGCACGGCGTGAGCTCGCATGGCGACGTTCCGGCGACCGCACGGTCGCCCGCTTCCCGCGAGATTAACAGCAGACGGTTCGCAGGCCGGCAACGCGCGAACGAGCGTTCCATATGCTAAGAACGAAGCATCGCAGTCAATTCAGCACCGCACGAAAGAGGCGGCGGCGCCCGGGAGTCGCCCGGCGTACGACAAAGAGGGAGACAGACATGAGTGCGGCAAATGGAAGCGGGTGGGCGCTGGTGACCGGCGCGTCGAGCGGGCTGGGTGTCGAGTTCGCCCGCCTGCTTGCCGCGCGCGGGTGCGATCTGGTGCTGGTGGCGCGCAGCGTCGATGCGCTGGAGAGGCTGGCGGCCGAACTGACCGCCGCCCACCGGGTCGCGGTCCGGGTGGAAGCGCTGGACCTGTCGCAGCCGGACGCGGTGATCGACCTGAAGCGACGCACCGACGGGCTGGGGTTGCGCGTCGACACCCTGATCAACAATGCCGGGTTCGGTGTGCACGGCGATTTCGTCGAGGCGGATGCGCGGCGCCTGCAGCAGATGCTGGACCTGAACGTGTCGGCGCTCACCCAGCTCGCCCGCCTCTATGGCGAAGACATGCGCCGCCGCGGTGACGGCCGCATGCTGCTCGTGGCCAGTCTGCTCGGTTTCATGGCGTCGCCGGTCTACGCGGCCTATGCGGCGACCAAGGCCTATGTGCTCAGTCTGGGCGAAGCGCTGCACGACGAACTCGCGCCGCATGGCGTTACCGTAACCGTGCTGGCGCCCGGCCTCACCGACACCGCCTTCACCCGCACCGCCGGGCACGAGGCCTCGGCCACGCTGAAACTGATGCTGATGCAGCCGCGACCGGTGGCCGAAGCCGGACTACGCGCGCTCGATGCCGGCCGCGCCTGCGTGGTGCCGGGCCTGCTGAACAGGCTGTCGGCATTTTCGGTCCGCTTCACGCCGCGCGGCGTGCACCGCCGCATCATGCAGGCGCTGCTGGCCTGAACGCCGGCGCTGTCATGCCGCTGCGCGGAAAGTGAGATTGATGCGGCAGGCCCCGGTCAGCGGATGTTCGGCGTGCGCCAGCGGCAGCACGCCGTGGAAGCGCAGTCGCGACGGGCCGCCCCATACGACGACGTCGCCATGCACCAGGCGCAGCTTCAGCGTCGGCTCGCTCCGCCGCAGACCACCGAACAGGAACACCGCCGGAATGCCCAGCGACACCGACACGATGGGCGCGCCGTAGTCGCGTTCGTTGCGGTCCTGGTGCAGTGTCAGCCGCGCGCCCGGCACGTAACGGTTGATCAGGCAGGCGTCGGGCGCGAAGCCGGAGAAGCCGGCGCGCACCGCAGCTTCGCGCGCGATCGTGCTGAAACAGTCGGGCATCGCCGGCCACCGGCGCTGGCTGTCCGGGTCGCGCGCGGTGTAGCGATAGCCCTGTTCGTCGGAGTGCCAGCCCAGCGTGCCGCAGCTGGTGGTCGCCACCGACATCGTATGACCGCCGGGCGTGATCAGGTGGCGGAAGGGGGCGTCGGCGGCGATGACGTCGATCGCCGCCAGCAGGGCGGGTGCCGCGTCGCGCGCGAAGCCGCGCAGCAGGGCGGCGCCGGGCGCCAGCGGGTGGATGCCTGCTTCGCGTTCCTGCTCGTCGAACAGATCCATCAGTCCTCGCGCTCGCGGTCGAGCAGCGCGCGCTTGCGCGCCACGCCCCAGCGGTAGCCGGACAGGCTGCCGTCGCTGCGCACGACGCGGTGGCAGGGCACCGCCACCGCCAGCGTATTGGCGGCGCAGGCACCCGCCACCGCACGCACCGCGCGCGGTGCGCCGATGCGCTGTGCCAGTTCGCTGTAGCTCAGCGTCTGCCCCGGCGGTATCGCGCGCAGCGCCGCCCACACGCGCTGCTGGAAGGCGGTGCCGCGGATGTCCAGCGGCAGCGCCAGGCCGATCTGCGGCGCCTCGACGAAGCCGACCACCTGCGCCACCGTGTGCGCGAAATCCGGGTCGTCACCGGTGAGCCGTGCGCGCGGAAAGCGGTCCTGCAGCGCGCGCGCCAGCGCATCGGCGTCGTCGCCCAGCGCGATCGCGCAGACGCCCACGGGGCTGGCCGCGACCAGCAGCGCGCCCAGCGCGCACTGCGCGATGGCGAAACGGATGTCGGTGTCGGCGCCGCCCGCGCGGTAGCGGCGCGGCGTCATGCCCAGCACGTGCGCCGACTTTTCGTAGACGCGGCTGTTCGAGCCGTAGCCGGCGTCGACGATGGCGGCGGTCACCGTTGCGCCATCGGCCAGCCGCTCGCGCAGTCGCGTTGCGCGCCGCGCTGACGCCCAGGCGCGCGGCGTCAGACCGGTGTGTGCCTTGAACACGCGCAGCAGGTGGAAGCGGCTGAGACCGGCCGACGCGGCCAGCAGGTCGAGCGAGGGGAGCGTGTCGGCGTCGTCGATCTGCCGGCACAGCGCGGCCACCATGGCCGCCTGCCGCTCGGCCAGCGGTGGCAGGTCCGGCCGGCAGCGTCTGCAGGGGCGGAAGCCGGCGGCCTCGGCTTCGGCGCGACTGGTGTGGAAGGTCACGTTGTCCGGCCGTGGCATGCGCGCGCCGCAGGACGGGCGGCAGTACACGCCGGTGCTGGCGACCGAGTAGACGAAGCGGCCGTCGGCCGCCGCGTCACGCGCCCGCACCGCCGCCCAGCGCGGATCGGCAAGCGTCGCTGCTGCGCGTGCGGCTGCGTTCCTCATCGTCGTTCAGGCCCTCGGGTGATCGATGCCGGTACATTAATCGCTGCGCACCGACGACGCACTCCGCCGATTGCTTTTGAATTCGCTGTTGCCGGTGCGGGCGGGGCTGCCGATACTGCGCTGCCATGAGCGCTCCCGATTTCCGTGATGCCGAACGCCATCTCGCCGCGCTGGACGACGACTGGGCGGCGCTGGTCGCCACCGTCGGCCCCTGTCTGCATGCGCCCAAGCCGCTGCGCGAGCCCTGGCAGGCGCTGCTGCGCGCAGTCGCCTACCAGCAGCTCAGCGTACGCGCCGGCGACACGATGATCGCGCGCTTTCTCGCGCTGTACGGCGGCGGCGACTTCCCGTCTCCGCAGCAGGTGTGCGACACGACGGTCGAGGCGCTGCGCGGCTGCGGCTTTTCCGGCCGCAAGGCGGACACCCTGCGCGGCATCGCGGCGGCCGCGCTCGATGGCACGGTGCCGACGCTGGCCGAGGCGCTCACCCTGAGCGACGATGCGCTGGTCGCCCGGCTGACCACGCTGCCCGGCATCGGCCGCTGGACGGTGGAGATGATGCTCATCTATACGCTGGGCCGGACCGACCTGCTGCCGGCCGACGATCTCGGCGTGCGCGAGGGCTACCGCCGTCTGCGGCGGCTCGACCGCCCGCCGACGCCGCGGCAGATGGCCGAGCTGGCGCAGCCCTGGTCGCCGCATCGCACCGCCGCCAGCTGGTATCTGTGGCGGGTGCCGCGCTGACGCACGCTACCAGTACTTCTCGAACAGCATGCTGCCCGGACTGTTGCGCCGGCAAGGCGTGAAGCCGCGCTCGGCCAGCAGCGCGCGCATTTCGGTCGTGAATTCCGGGTTGCCGCACACCATGACGCGGCTGTCGGCCGGGTCCAACGCGTGCGCGGCATGGGCCTGCAGTGTGCCGTCGGCGATCAGCTGCGGAATGCGGCCGCTGAGCGCGGTGGCGCCCGGCTCGCGCGTGACGATGGGAATGTAGGTCAGCCGCCCGTGCGACACCGCGGCCGGTGCCTCTATCTCATCGCGGTAGGCCAGTTCGCCCGTCCGGCGCACGCTGTGCACCAGCACCGCTCGCGTGTAGCGGTCGAGTGCGCCGGGCGTGCGCAGCAGCGAAACATAGGGGCCGAGGCCGGTACCGGTCGCCAGCATCCACAGCGTGTCACCGGGCGCGAGCTGGCTGTCGAGGAAGAAGCCGAACACCGCCTGTTCGAGCAGCACGGTGTCGCCTTCGCGCAGCGCGGCCAGCTGTGAGGTGAAGGCGCCGCCGGGAATCAGCACCAGCAGGAACTCGAGTTCGCTGTCGGTGGTCGCCGATACGATGGAGTAAGGACGCCAGACCGCGGCCTCCGGCGTGTCGACCGGCAGCCCGAGGCGGGCGTAGTGGCCGGGCTGGAAGAGGTAGTTGGCCGGCCGCTCTATGCGGATGGACCACAGGACAGGCGTCCACCGCCGGATCGCGCGGATGCGCTGCGCGGTCGAGCGGGGCACGCGTGGCGCGGGTTTGGCCAGTGCGAGTGCTGCTGCGTCGGCGTCGGTTTCAGCCATGTCCCTCTCCTTCGGTGCGGTGCAGGGCAGACATCCAACGTGACAGCATGGATCGGCGGTGGTTCGCGCAATTCTTGTCGCAGCGCAAAGCGGTGCGACGGCTGGCACTTCAGACTGCGGGAGGTCTGTCCGGATCCGGAGCCTGCTTCGCCTCGCTGATGCCGCTCGGTCCGGATCACCGGATACGGACAGGCTCCACGGTCGGCCTCGCGAGTCGCCGACGCACCCGCAAGGAGAATCGTCTTGAGCGCCCGCCACCGCCAGTTGCCCCTCGTCTATGCCTGTTCCGGCTGTTCCAGCGCGGCACAGATGGCCAACCACATCGCCGTGAAACTGGACCGCAGCGAGCGGGCCGAAATGTCCTGCATTGCCGGTGTCGGCGGCAACGTCGATCACCTGGTGCGCATCGCCCGCTCCGGTCGCCCCATCCTGGCGCTCGACGGCTGCCCGCTGGAATGCGTTCGCAGCAGCCTGGCGCAGCGCGACGTGCAGCCGACCCGCCACCTGCTGCTGCACGAATACGGTGTGCGCAAGCGTCAGCACGGCGAATTCGACGCCGACGAGGCGGAGCGGCTGTTCGAACTGGCCGCCGGCATCGCCTCCGAGTTGATGCCGGACGACGTGCCCGGCTGAATTACTCCGCCGGCGTCGCCGCGGGTGCCGGCTGCGCCAGCGCGGCCGGGTTGAAGGGCAGGCCGTTGACCATGAGCTGTCCCTTGCTGAAGGCGATCTTCGCCGACAGCTGGCCGTCGGCGCGGGTGACGTAGCCCTGGCCGGTCAGCGGCTGCAGCGTCTGTTCGAACTGGGCGTCGGCCATCGCCGCCAGTTCGTCCGGGTCGGCGTCGTCGCCGACCACCGCCAGCAGGCCGGCCTTGCTGCGCTCGACCATCAGGTTGCGCACCAGCGCTTCCGGCAGCGATACCGCGCCCGAGGCGTCGATCCGGCCGAGCAGGCCCAGCGGATTGGCCAGCTCGTCCGGCGTGATCGCCGGCAGCGACACCTTCACGTTCATCGAAGCGGGGCCCTGCGGCGTGCTGACGGACAGGCGGTCGATGGCGATCACCGGTGCGTGGCCGAGCAGCTCGATCGCCGGCCCCATCAGCTGGCCCATCTGCGCCCGCATGGCCTCGGGATTCGCGATCAGCGCCGGATCGGCCGACATCGTCATGAAGCTGCGGTACAGGCGCGAGGCGGTGCGCGCGTGGAGGTGGCGCATCGAGAAATCGTAGTGTGCCGGGCCGTAGGCGGTGCCGGCCACGTCGACCTGCTCGGCGCCGATGCGGGCGATCAGGTCGATGAAGTCGCCGTCCTTCGGCACGTCCGCTTCATAGACAAGCTTGCCCAACGCGATCTTCGGCAGTGCGCCGCTGCGGTCGTCCACGGTGATCGCGTCGACGGTGAAGCGCTGCAGGCCGGAGTACAGCAGCGGGTCGTCGTCGAACAGACGCGTCTGCTCGCCGCTCAGACCGAGACCGCTCAGCACGATGTGCGTGCCCTTGGCGTCGGTCACCTCGAGCTTCGGCGCGCTGCCGCTCATCGTGTAGCGGGTCATGCCCTCTTCGAAGTCGACGCGGGCGGTGATGCCGTCCCAGCTCACGCGCAGCGCGTCGTCGGCGTCCTCCATCGGCACGTCGAACACGAAAGCCGGGCTGGACAGTTCGCTGCGGCCGCCGCCGGCGAAGTGATAGACGGTGCGCAGATCGAGCGGTTTGCGGTCGCCGAACACCTTGCGCACCATTTCGCGTGCCTCGCCGTCGAGCACCAGTTCCGACTGCGCGACGCCGGCGTCGAATTCGGCGCCGCCCAGCCACGGGCCGTGGCGGATGTCGGTGCGCACGGTCAGCCGTATCGGCGCCATCGCCTCCTCACCGGCCGCCTGCAGCGCGCGTGCGGTGTCGCCCATCAGCTCGATGGTGACGGTTTCGGTCGACGAGAACAGGCCGCGCTGATAGTCGCGCTTGAGCAGCTTGACGTTCGGGATGCCTTCGACCTGCTTCGCCTGGCTGTCGTGCGAGTTCTGGATGCGCTGGCCCAGATACCAGGTGCCGCCGGTGTAGGCGATGAGCGGAAGGGCGATGACGGCAAGCGCGGCGGCTTTCTTCATGAGGAGTCCCGTGATGGATGCGGATGGAATGTGAAGCGGGCGGCATCGTGACACGATAAGCCGCTACCCGCTGTGACATCGCACGCGTTCGCGCAGGAATCGGTCGGACTGGGGGGCGACGGCTTCGATCCCGGCCGCAATCGCGAGCAAGCTCGCTCCCACAGAAGCCCGGCTCCGACGGTGGATCGGGAGTGTGTTTGTGGGAGCGACCTCTGGTCGCGATACGGAGAACCAGGCTCGCGCGTTGATCAGGGCGCATTTGTGGGAGCGACCTCGGGTCGCGATACGGCGTCGGAAGACCGAGGGCTTCGATGCAAGTCGCCGATCGCGAGGCAGCACCGGCGGGCCGCTGACCCCGGTCCGGGCTGCCATCGCCAGCCGGCGTGGTCCCGCCAGGGCCAGACCGGGGAGCAGGTGCGGTCAACGGACTGGCGATCCGCCTTGCCGACTCGGCAAGGACAGGTCGCCGTCGTGCAGAGGCGCTCAGCGCGCCGAAGCGGTGACGGTCCGGCTGGGCGTGTCGTTCGTGACGTCGGGCAGGCTGGCGATCAGCAGTGCGAGCCCGAGCAGGGCGGCGGCGGTACGGGTGCTCATGTCCATGTGCAGAAGTACAAAAAGTACAAAAAAAGACCGGCGCACGAGGCGCCGGTTGCGCTCACCCGGTACAGGCGAACACCATGAGGAGACGTTACTCCGGGCTGCTGTCGCGCAGCGCCGGTTCGGCGGTTGCGGGTGCTCAGTTCTTCATCAGCTTGAACACCCACATCGAACCGCCCTGGTTCAGATAGCTCACCTTCTTGGCGACGTCGCCGCCCCACAGCGGCACGGCGCCGCCCCAGCCGGCCGTTACGGCGACGTACTGCTCGCCGTCCTGTTCCCAGGTGATCGGGGGCGCGACGATGCCGGTGCCGACCTGGAAGGACCACAGTTCCTTGCCGGTCTTCGCGTCGGCCGCCTTCAGGAAGCCTTCAGGCGTGCCCCAGAACACCAGGCCGCCCTTGGTCGTCATCGCACCGCCCCACAGCGGGGCGTTGTTGGTGATTTCCCAGACGATCTTGCCGGTCTTCGGATCGACCGCGCGCAGCGCGCCGATGTAGTCGCCGCCGATGTCCTTCGGGTCGGCCGTCTTGATGGTGAAGCCGGCGCCCAGATAGGCCGCACCCTTCTTGTAGGTGATCGGCTCGTTCCAGATTTCCATGCTCCACTCGTTCGACGGCACGTAGAACAGACCGGTGTCCGGGCTGTAGGCCATCGGCATCTGGTTCTTGCCGCCGAGGAAGGACGGCGACACATGCACCACCGATCCCTTCTTGCCGTCCTCGCTGGCCGTCGGGTCGCCCGGGCGCTTGGCCGGGTCGAAGATCGGGCGGCCGTTCTCGTCCAGGCCCTTGGCCCAGTCGAGCTTCTTGACGAAGGGGAAGCCGCGCTCGAACTTGCCGGTCTGGGCATCCAGCACGTAGAAGAAACCGTTGCGGTCAGCCTTGCCGCCCATGCGCTTGCCGTTCATGTCGAACGTGACGAATTCGTTGGTGCCGTCGTAGTCCCAGCCGTCGTTCGGCGTGCCCTGGAAGTGCCACTTGATCTGGCCGGTGGCGATGTCGATGGCCACCGTCGAGCAGGAGTACAGGTTGTCGCCGGGGCGCAGGTGGCTGTTCCACGGTGCCGGGTTGCCGGTGCCGAAGTAGGCGAGGCCGGTCTTGGCGTCGAAGGTGCCGCCGAGCCAGGTGGCCGCACCCCCGGTCTTCCACAGGTCGCCCTGCCAGGTGGCATTGGTGGTGCCGCTGATGCCGTTCTCGACCTTGTTGCCGGACTCGTCGAACTTGTAGCCCATGTGGCCTTCGATGGTCGGGCGCACCCACACCATCTTGCCCGTCTTGGCGTCGCGCGCCTCGACCCGGCCGATGATGCCGAACTCACCGCCGGACACGCCGGTCAGGACCAGGCCCTTGGCGACGATGGGCGCGGCCGACGACGAGTAGCCGGCCTGGTAGTCGTCGATCTTCTCCTTCCACACCACCTTGCCGGTGTTCTGGTCGAGGGCGACCAGCTGCGCGTCCAGCGTGGCGTAGATGACCAGGTTGTCATACACCGCGGCGCCACGGTTGATCACGTCGCAGCAGGGCATGATGCCTTCCGGCAGACGATGCTCGTAGGACCACAGCTTGCGGCCGGTCTTCGCGTCGAGCGCGAAGATGCGCGAGTAGGAGGCGGTGATGAACATCTTGCCGTTGACGATCAGCGGCTGCGCTTCCTGCCCGCGCTGCTTCTCGCCGCCGTAGGAATAGGACCAGGCCGGCACCAGACGCTTGACGTTCTTCGCGTTGATCTTGGTCAGCGGGCTGTAGCGCTGGCCCTCCGTGCCCATGCCCCACGACAGCACATCGCCGGTGGTCTTCGCGTCGTTTTCGATGTCGGCAGTGGTAACGCCGGCATGCACTGCGCCGCTGTGGGCGAACGCGGCGAGGATGAACAGGGCAAGGGCCGATCGCTTCATGTGTCGTCTCCGTCTGTGCGGTACCTGACCGCGGATGAAGCCAATGAGGCAAGGCGCATACCAGCGTCGGGAATCTATCCCCGTTCGCCCGGACACACTGGCGGAGAACCATGCTGGAGGCGGCAGAGCGTTTTCGGGCCCGGAGTGGGGCTGAGCCTTTGCCGCCTCGGCGTGGCGGCCGCCGCGGGCAGGAATCGAACGAGGTGTCCGATGTCACCGTCCGGATTCCGGACTGCCGCGCGTCCGTGCGGACGACTGGCAGAGAACGGGGCCGGCGTCCTAAACTGCTTGCATCACGCCGTCATCGATGGAGCCGCCATGAGCATTCGCCTGCCGATACTGTTCGTCGCCGGCCTGACTGCACTGTCCGCGGCCTCCGCCGATACGCCTGTCGGCATACCGGCCGACGGGCGCCACTGCGCGCTGCAGGCACCGCCGCCGGAAGCGGGTGCCTACGCAACGCCCGGCGGCTTCCTGCTTGCCTTCCCGCGCAACGGCGGCGTAGGCCGCGGCTACACCGGCTGCCGCACGCTGTGGGTGGTGCAGGGTCCGGGTGACACGCCGCTGCTGATGCGACTCTATTTCCGCGGCGGCCGGCTGACGGTCGCCGAGGCGCACGACGGTCGCGGCGGGCTTGAGGTGCGCCGATGCGTGCTGCCATCGGCCGACCGCGCCTGCAGCGGGCTGCAGGACAATCCGCTGGCCGCGCTCGATCTGCCGACCTGGCCGCGCATCTGCACCGAGCAGCCGGAGCTGCCCGCATGCACGCAGGACCCGGAATGAGCGCGGGCGCGCGGGCTACACCGGCCGTCGGCGCGGCGGACGCCGGCCGCGACTTCGACGTCTTTCTCGACCGCTTCCGCGCCGCGTTGCACGCGCGCGACGCCACGGCCATCGCCGACCTCACCCGACTGCCCTTCCTGTACGAAGGCCGTCGCCTCGACCGCGCCGCCTTCGTTCAGGTGTTGCCCGCGCTGTTCGATGCGCGCCTGAGCGCCTGCCTGGCGCAGGCGCGACCGCAGGCCGAGGGCGCCTGCCGCCTGCTGTACTGCGCGCTCTGCACCGTCCATCTTCGCGCCGACGCGGGCGGCCGCTGGCGGCTCGCCGAATTCGCCGCCGACGGCGAGGGCGTGCAATGAACTGGCAGCCGGTCTACGACGTGTCCGGACCGGGCGCCCCCGAGTTCTACGGCTACGTCCTCTTCGGCCTGGCGCTGCTCGCAGTGGCCGCCGTGTTCTGGCTGCGCGCGCGCCGGCGTGGCGAACGTTCGGGCACTGCGCGCGTGATCGGCCTCTTTGCGCTGCTGATCGCCGCGCTCGGCTACGGCGTCAATACCTGGGACCGCAACCGGCTGGCCGAGCACCTGATGGCCGGCCGCGTGCTGACGGTCGAGGGCCCGGTGTTCGCGCACGCGCAATGGCGCGAGGACATCACCCATCCGGGGCAGGGCAGCACCCGCCGCTTCCAGAACTGGGAGCGCATCGTCGTCGGCGGCGTCACCTTCATCTGGTCACCGGGTGCCCACCAGGCCAGCTTCACCAATGCGCAGACGCCGCCGCTGGCGCTGCGCGACGGTCTGTGGCTGCGTGTCACCTGGGTCGAGGACGCGCCGGACGCGGCGACGCAGCGGCGCATCGTGCGGCTGGAAAGCGCCGATCCGCCCGCCGATGCCACCCCGTGGGGCGTGCCGGCCAAGGTGCTGCCGGGTGCGCCCTATCCGTCCGCGCTGTTGATGCCGGGGCAGCGATGAAGTCCTTCCACCGCCGCAGCGCCCGACCGCCGCCGGAACCCGCTGCCAAGGACAGAGCGCCGCCCGAGCGCCACGGCCGGGTGCGCATCGACGCGCTGCTGGTCGAGCGCGGGCTGGCGCCGTCGCGTGCTGCAGCGCAGCGTCTGATCGATGCCGGCGTCGTGCTGCTGGATGGACAGCCCGTCACGCGGGCGTCACTCACCGTCCCGCCCGATTGCTGCATTGCACTGCGGGCGGCGGACTGAGCGCGGTCAACTGGCGCTGTCGCGGCGCTCGCTATATATATGCGCCCGGCGCCCGATCCGACCCGCTACACGCACCGACATCATGAAGCCCACGCAAGCCCCCGCCCGTCAGCCCGGCCCCGGCGAACTGCAGCCGGTATTCAACCTCTACAACGCCGGCCGTCTGGCCGAGGCGGCGAACGCCGCACGCCAGCTGCTGACGCGCTACCCCGGCGCGGTGGTGCTGCACAGCGTGCTCGGCTCGGCGCTGGCCAGCCTCGGCCGGCTGGATGAAGCGGAAGCGGCCTTCGCCGCAGCGGTCAAGGCAAATCCCGGTTCGGCCGAACTGCTCAGCAACCTCGGTCTGGTGCAGCAGCAGCGCGGCCGGCTGGACGAAGCGCTCGCCACCTACAACCGTGCGCTGGCGATCAAGCGCGACTTTCCGGAACTGCTCTACAACATGGGCGTCGTGCAGGACGCGCTCGGCCGCCTCGACGATGCGGCCGCGAGCTATCGTCGCGCCATCGCGCTGCAGCCGCGCTTCGCGCTGGCGCTGTTCAACCTGGGCACCGTGCTCGACCGCCAGGGCGCGCCCGACGACGCGATCGCCAGCTACCGCCGCGCGGTCGAGGCCGAGCCGGGCTTCGTCGAGGCGTGGTCGAATCTGGGCGCGGCGCTGCAGAAGGCCGGTGACGCCGAACAGGCGGTGGTCTGTTACCAGAAGGCGCTGGACATCCAGCCGACGGCGACCGCCTGGTTCAACCTCGGCACCGCGCAGCGCGCCTACGGCCTGATGATGGATGCGGCCGAGAGCTACCGCCGTGCCATCGCGCTGACGCCGGCCTATGCCGACGCGCACAGCAACCTCGGCGAGATCCTGCGTGACCAGGGCGACGGCGAGGGCACGCTGGCCGCCTTCCGCGCCGCACTCGCCATCGATGCGGAACACGGCATGGCCAATTACAACCTCGGCCTGCTGCACCACGACCTGCACGAATACGATAAGGCGCTGGCGCACTTCGAGCGCGCGCGCGTGCTCGACTGGCAGGATCGCGTGCTGTACTGCCTTTACAAGCTGCGCCGCAGCGACGAATTCGAGGCGCGGCTGCGCGGCCTGCTCGACACCCGTCACCGCTCGCCGATGATCGCCACGCTGTCCGCCCACCACGCGCGCAACCGGCGCGCTGCCGACCCCTACCGCTTCTGCCCGGACCCGCTGGCGCTGGTTCATCACGGTCACCTCGATGCGCTGACCGACGCCGGTGACAGCCTGCGCGGCGACCTGCTGCGCGACATCGCGAACGCCGAGATCCAGAGCCGCAAGCAGGGCCGGCTGCACTACGGCATACAGTCCTCGGGCCACCTGTTCCGCCGTGCCGAAGCGTCGATCGCGCGGCTGGTCGGACTGATCCGCGACGAGGTGGCGCGCTACCGTGCCACGCTGGCGGCGCACGACTGCGTCTATGCGCAGGATTTCCCGGCGCGCACCGAATTCGCCAGTTCCTGGTACGTGAAGATGAGCAAGGGCGGGCACCTGACCTCGCACATCCACGAGGAGGGCTGGTTGTCCGGTGTGCTCTACCTCGCGATGCCCTCCGATCGGCCGGCCGGCAGCACCGCCGGCGGCATCGAATTCAGCACCGACGGCGACGACTATCCGCGCGAGCACGACGACTTCCCGCGCAAGACCCTGCTGCCGGTGGTCGGCGACATCGTGCTGTTCCCGTCCTCGCTGTTCCACCGAACGATTCCGTTCGAATCGAACGAAGAACGCATCTGCATCGCCTTCGACGTCAAGCCCGGATGAAGTCCGGCTGAGGCCCGGCCGGGACCGGGCCGTGCTCAGTGCGTGGCGGCGCCGCCAGCCGGCAGGTACAGGGTGACCGCGAGGCCGGGGGCCGCGTCGTGCAGTGCGATGCGGCCGCGGTGCAGCGCGACCACCGACTGCACCAGACTCAGGCCGAGACCGAGGCCGGGCGTGTCGCGTGCGCTGTCCAGCCGGTACAGGCGCTCGAACACCCGCTCGCGCTCGGCGGCCGGAATGCCCGGCCCCTCGTCGCGCACGCACAGGCGCCATTCGTCGCCGTCGCGCGTCAGCGACAGCTCGACGGTGGCGCCGTGCGGGCTGTACTTGATGGCGTTGTCGATCAGGTTGAGTACGGTCTGGAACAGCAGGTCGCGGTGGCCGGTACAGGCAGCACCTTCCGGCGCGCTGACTGCGAGGCGCAGGCCGCGCTCTTCGGCCAGCGGCTCCATCAGTTCGGCGGCGTCGCGCACCAGGCGGCCGAGGTCCAGTTCGCTGAATTCGCCACGCAGCAGGCCGGAATCGACGCGCGCGATGCGCAGCAGCGACTGGAAGGTGGACAGCACCTGGTCGACGTCGGCCAGATTGCGCTCCAGCCAGTCCGGCAGTTCGTCCGCGGCAGGTGGATGGCTCAACGCCGCTTCGATGCGTGCGCGGTGACGGGTGAGCGGTGAGCGCAGATCGTGCGCGATGTTGTCGGTGGCGCCGCGCACGCTGGCGATCAGTCGGGCGATGCGGTCGAGCATGCCATTCAGCGTCTGCGCCAGCCGGTCGAATTCATCCGCACCGTCGCCGCTGCGCAGCGGCACCCGGTGCTGCAGGTCGCCGTCCATGATCTGCTGCGCCGCCCGCCGTATCGTCTCGACCGGCCGCAGCGCGGCGCGGGTGATCAGGTAGCCGCCGCCCAGCGACACCAGCAGCATCAGGCCGAAGCTCACCAGCGCGGCGCGGCGGATGTCGCTGCGCACCTGTTCGACCTCGTACTCGTCGAAGCCGACCAGCAGCTGGCTGCCGTCCGGCAGGCGCGCCCAGCGGGCGACGATTTCCGTCTGCCCGCGATGGCGCAGGCTGGGCAGGCGCAGCGGCAGGCTCTCGCGGCCGGCGCTGGCCGGCCAGTGGTCGAGGTTGCCGATCAGCAGGCGGCCGCTGGCGTCCTCCAGCCGGTAGACGCGGTCGTGATTGGCCGAGCGCACGTCCAGCCGCTGGCGGATCAGGCCGCTGATGCCGCGCACGCCATCGACCCGGTATTCGGCGACGAGGATGTCCAGTTCGGCTTCGACGCTTTCCTCGACGTGGCCCAGCATGTACTGCCCGGCCAGCCAGCTCACCAGCATCAGCAGCAGACCGAAGCCGGCGGCGAGCAGGGCGCTGTTGGCCAGCGTCAGCCGGGCACTGGTGCTCAGGCGCAGCTTCATGGTTCGCTGTCGGCCAGTGCGCGGCGGCGTCCTTCGACCAGCGCGCGGGCGATGCCGGGCAGGGCGATGCCCAGCTGCGCCTCGAGTGCGCGGGCGCGCTGCGCCAGCTTCATTTCCGACAGCCGGAAGGCGTTGCCGCGGGCGGCGAACACGATGCGGTTGTCGCCGTCACTCGTGTCGACGACGCTGACCGAGCGGTTGAAGCTCGATGCCACGCGCTCGGCCCAGGCGCTGTTCAGCGCGTCGCCGGCGTACATGTTGATCGCCAGCACGCCGCCGTCGACGAGTACGGCGTGGCAGTCGTCGTAGAAGCGCTGCGTGGTCAGCGCCGACGGCATGCCGCCGATGTCGAAGCCATCGACCCAGAGCAGGTCGAAGACGCGGTCGTGCGCGGCCACCCACTCGGCGCCGTCGGCACAGACGACGGTCAGCCTGCCGTCGTCCGGCGGAATGTGGAAGCGATCGCGCAGCGCGATCACCGCCGGCGAGATTTCGGCCACCGTCATGCGCGCCTGCGGCAGATGGCGATGACAGACCTTGACCAGCGAACCGCCACCCAGGCCGATCATGCCGATACGCCGCGGTTCGGGCACGAACAGCAGCGAGGCCAGCATCAGCCGCGAGTATTCGAGCACGAGGCGCTCGGGCGCGGCGGCGTCCATCGTGCTCTGTACCGCCAGTTCGCTGAAGGCCAGCGTGAGCTGGCCGTCCTGTTCGACCAGATAGGGCTGGCCGGCGTCGACCTCGTCGCGGCCGCTCATGACGGTGCGCGCAGGCAGTAGCCGCTGCCGCGCAGCGTGTGGATCAGCGGTGGCCAGGGCGGGCGGTCAACCTTGGCGCGCAGGCGCGAGATGTGCACGTCGATCACATTGGTCTGCGGATCGAAGTGATAGTCCCACACGCCCTCGAGCAGCATGGTGCGGGTGACCACCTGGCTGGTGTGGCGCATCAGGAATTCGAGCACGCGGTACTCCTGCGGCTTGAGCGCGATTTCCTCGCCGCTGCGGCGCACGGTGTGCGTCATGCGGTCCAGTTCGAGGTCGGCCACGCGCAGCACCGATTCGGCCACCGGCATCAGGCCGCGCCGGGTGATCACCTCCAGCCGCGCCTGCAGCTCGGACATCGCGAACGGCTTCACCAGATAGTCGTCGCCGCCGGCGCGCAGCCCGCGTATGCGTTCGTCGACCTGGCTCAGCGCGCTGAGGATGAGCACCGGCACCCGCGAGCCGGTGGCACGCAGCGCCGCCAGCATCGACAGGCCGTCCATCTGCGGCATCAGACGGTCGAGCACGATGGCGTCGTACTGCTCGCCGGTGGCGAGGAACAGACCCTCGCGGCCGTTCGGCGCGTGGTCGACGGTATGTCCGGCCTCGCGCAGGCCGCGGCAGATGAAGCCGGCGATTTCGTTGTCGTCCTCGACGACCAGGATGCGCATGAATGTTCCGTCGATGTCAGTCGCCGCCACCGAGGCGGTGCAGCAGGGCCATGCCGATGTGGCCGCCCAGGTAAAGATAGAGCAGCGGCGCCGCCAGTTCGTGCAGTTCGCCGATCCGGTGCGCGGTATCGCTGGCCGCGCCGACCCACCAGATGGCTGCGCCGGTGACACAGAACCAGCCGATCAGCGCGAGCCCCATCACCTGCACCGTATGCGCCAGACCCCGGGTCGTGCTGGCCTGCGGGATGCGCAGCGATGGAACGCCGCTCAGTACGAGGCGGGATTGTGCCAGTACCGTGGCCAGACCAGTGCCGCCCGCTGGCCGGACTGCACGCCGGCGCCACAGTCCGGCGGCCATCGCCATCGCGGCGAGGCCGGCGATCAGGCCACCCCACTCGTGCCACTCGAACAGCAGGCGGCCGGTGGCGCTGCCGTCACGCCAGGGCTTGCTCATCCATTCCGGGCTGAAGGTCTGGAACAGCACGGTCAGCGCGAGCAGGCCATGCAGCAGCCGGCGCGGCAGACTCCAGCGGCGGTCAGCGGGGGGTGCGGTTTCGCTGTTCATGTGAGGCCTCCGTGCATGCGTTGCGTCGGCCGGATGCGATCCATCCGCCGTCGCAGCCATCCTGAGCCGGGGTGGCTTGCCGTGAGCTGTCCACAACATGAACAATCGTTCATTCTTCGTTCACCCGCCGGCAAGGCAGGGCGCCGCATACTGCGTCATCCTCATGTGATGACGTCCCCATGTTCCGATCCCTCATCCTGACCGTGCTGCTGGCATCTGCACTGCCGGCGGCCGCCCAGCCGGCTGCGTCGCATGCCGACGAACACGAGCGGCCGGTCGTGCGCGATCCGGCGCTCAGCCTGGGCAGCGCGCTCGACCAGGCGGTCGGCCGGGCGCCGGGCGGTCTGCTGCCGCAGGCCCGCATGAGCGAATCGCGGGTGCTGGCCGAGCGCGCCGACAGTCTGCTGTCCGCGCCGCCGGCGGTGCAGATGCGCTACCAGACGGATCGCCTGCCTGGTCGCGGCGGTGGCCTGCGCGAACTCGAGGCCGGGCTGGAACTTCCGCTCTGGCGCGGCGGCCAGCGAGACGCTCTCAGACGGGAGGCCGACGCCAGCCGTCAGCTGTCGGACGAGGAACTGCGCGGCTATCGCTGGCGGGTGGCCGGTGAACTGCGCGAGAACCTGTGGCGTGTACTGCAGGCCGAGACCGAAGTGATGCTGGCCGATGCCGACGTGGACCTGTACCGCGCACTGGAGGACGACGTTGCACGGCGCGTACGCGCCGGCGATGCGGCACCGGTCGAGAGGCTGTCGGCCGAAGCGGCACGTCGCGAACGCGACGCGGTGCTGTACGAGGCGCGGGTGGAACTGGCGCACAGCCTGTTCGGCTGGACCGCGCTGACCGGACTGAAGGCACTGCCCGGCGAGGTACGCGAGCAGGTGGTGACGCAGTCCGCGGGTTACCCGCCGGTGCTGATGGCGCAGGCCGCGATCGAGCGCGCCCGGCGCGCCATCGGCAGCGTGCAGGCTCAGGGCAGCGGTGCGCCGCGGCTGCTGGTCGGCGTGCGTTCGGAAGCGGCCACCGATACACCGACCACCGACAGTGTGGGCGCCACGCTGTCCATTCCTTTCGGTGGCGAGACGCATCGGGCGGCGGCGCTGTCGCCGCTGCAGCTGGAGCTGGCGCGCGCCGAGGACGATCTGGCATTCGCACAGCGTGCGGCCACGCTGGCGCTGCACGAGGCCGAGCGCGAACTGCATGCGCGCGAACAGGCACTCACGCTGGCCATCGGGCAGAAGGAGGTGGCCGGTCGCGAAGTCGATCTGGCCCGCCGTGCCTACCGCATCGGAGAAACATCGCTGGCCGAGCGCCTGCTGGTCGAAGCGCGCGCCGCCAACGCGCGCCGCGCCGCCGCGCTGGCCGATATCGCCTGGGCGCGCGCCGTCGCGCGCTACAACCAAAGTCTGGGAATCCTGCCGTGAAGCTGCGCTCCATCCTCCTCTCTCTCTCCCTGTGCTGTACGGTGGCCGCGCCGCTGCAGGCGGCCGACATTGCCATTGCGCAGACGCAGATACAGCGGCTCGGCATTCGCGATGCGCTGCCGCAGAAGGCCGACGCTGCGCCGGCCGCACCCTGGTCGGCGCGGGTGGTCGCGTCACCCGATGCCGAATGGGTGGTGACGGCGCCGGCCGGCGGCGTGGTGGTGCGCGTGCCGGTGGCCGAAGGACAGCAGGTGGCTGCTGGCAACGTGCTGGCCGAACTGCGCAGTGCCGAACTGCCGGAGACCGGCGCCGCGCTCGCGCAGGCGCGTGCCGCCGCCGAACTGGCGCGCGGCAATCGCGAACGCGACCGCATGCTGCATGCAGAGGGCCTGATCGCCGAGCGGCGGCTGCGCGAGTCGGAAGCGGCCGCCGTCCATGCCGAGGCGGCGCTCGCGGCTGCGCAGTCGCGGCTGAACATCATGGGGGTGTCGCCGGGCGACGCCTCGGCCGGCCGCCTGATCGTGCGCGCGACGGCGAGCGCCACCGTGCTCGAACGCATGGCGCTGCCCGGTCAGCGGGTGAACGAGGCGGACCCGCTGCTGCGTCTGGCCGACGCGCGCAAGCTCATGCTGGAACTGAACCTGCCGGCGGCGCAGGCGGAGACCGTGCGCGAAGGCGAACTGCTCGCCGTCGACGGCATGGCCGGGCAGGCGAGGGTGACCCAGATTGGCTGGGGTGCGGCCGATGCGACGCAGACGGTGCGCATCCGTGCCGAGTTGCCGGCAACGGTCGGCGGTCTGCGCCCGGGTCTGTGGGTGAAGGCACGACGCAGCCAGACGCCGGCATCGGCCTGGTCGGTGGATGCCGCCGCGCTGGTGCATCACGCGGGACGCACCTGGCTGTTCGTGCGCACCGGCGGCGGCTACCGCGCGGTCGAGGTGACGGTACTGGCCCAGGACGCCCAGCGCGCCACGGTGAGTGGCGCGCTCGACGGAGCACAGCCGGTCGCGGTTGGCGGCGTTGCCGCGCTGAAGGCGGTGTGGCTCGGGCACGGGGGCGAATGATGCTCGACGCCCTGACCCGCAGTGCGCTTGCCCGCCCGCTGCTGACCGTGCTGGCGGCGCTGCTGCTGATTGCCGCCGGTCTGAACGCCGCGATGAACCTGCCGATCGACGCCTTTCCCGACGTGTCGGCGCCGCAGGTGAAAATCATCGTCAAGCTGCCGGGCATGACGCCGGAAGAGATGGAAGCGCGCGTCACCCGGCCGATCGAGATCGAAATGCTGGGCCTGCCCAAGCAGACCATGCTGCGCTCGACCAGCAAGTACGGCCTGACCGACGTCACCATCGATTTCGAGGACGGCACCGATATCTACTGGGCGCGCAACCAGGTGAGCGAGCGCCTGAACGGCATCATGGGCGACCTGCCGCCCGGCCTCTCGGGCGGGCTGGCGCCGATCACCACGCCGCTGGGCGAAATGTTCATGTTCACGGTCGAGGGTGATCTGCCGATTGCCGAGCGGCGCGCGCTGCTCGACTGGGTGATCCGCCCGGCGCTGCGCACTGTGCGCGGCGTGGCCGACGTGAACGTGCTGGGCGGTCTGGCCAGCGCCTACGAAGTGGTGCCAGACGCCGCCCGCATGGCCGCCACCGGTATCACGCTGGACGAGCTGCGGGCCACGCTGGAGCGCTTCAACCGCAACGACGGCGCCGGCCGCATCAACGAGGGCGAGGAAACGCTGCTGGTGCGCGTGCAGGGCCGGCTCACCTCGCTCGACGATATCGGCCG
>JAVEVQ010000028.1:27753-41592 GCA_034004945.1 Methyloversatilis sp.
TGGACGAGCTGCGGGCCACGCTGGAGCGCTTCAACCGCAACGACGGCGCCGGCCGCATCAACGAGGGCGAGGAAACGCTGCTGGTGCGCGTGCAGGGCCGGCTCACCTCGCTCGACGATATCGGCCGTCTGGTCGTGCACGCGACACCGACCGCGCAGGTGCGGGTGGCCGACGTGGCCGAGGTGAAGCTGGGTGCGCTCACCCGCATGGGCGGCGTCACCCACAACGGCGAGGGCGAGACGGTGCAGGGCCTGGTGCTGGGCCTGCGCGGCGCCGACGCGCAGCAGGTGGTGGCCGGCGTGCGCGCCCGGCTGGAGGAAGTGCAGGCGGCGCTGCCGGCAGGCGTGAAGGTGGTGCCCTTCTACGACCGTGGCGAACTGGTGTCGCGCGCGGTCGGTACCGTGTCGAAGGCGCTGCTCGAGGCGGTGGTGCTGGTCGGCGTCATGCTCTATCTCTTCCTCGGTAATCTGCGCGCCGCGCTGGCCGTGGCCGTCGTGCTGCCGCTGTCGGCGCTGTGGACTTTCCTGCTGATGCACTGGTTCGGGCTGTCGGCCAACCTGATGAGCCTGGGCGGGCTGGCCATCGCCATCGGCCTGCTGGTCGACGCCGCCGTGGTGGTGGTCGAGAACGTGGTCGCCCATCTGCACGAACCGGGGGCGGATCAGCGCCCGCGGCAGCAGGTGGTGCTGGACGCGGTGCGCGAGGTGGCGGTGCCGACCACCGCCGGCATCGTCATCATCGCGCTGGTGTTCGTGCCGCTGCTGAGCCTGCAGGGGTTGGAGGGCAAGCTGTTCGCGCCGGTGGCGCTGACCATCGTGTTCGCGCTGGCCGGTTCGCTGCTGCTGTCGCTGACCGTCATACCGCTGCTGGCGCGGCTGATGCTGAACGCGAAGTCGCACGCCGACCCCTGGCTGCCGCGCACGCTGGCGCGGCTGTACACGCCGCTGCTGCACAAGGCGCTGGCCGCGCCGGCGGTGGTGGGCGCCGTCGCCGGCCTGCTCGGCGTCGCCGCCGTGGTGTTGTACATGGGGCTGGGCAAGACCTTCATGCCGACGATGGACGAGGGCAGCCTGATCGTGCAGCTGGAGAAGCTGCCGTCGATCAGCCTCGACGCCTCGCTGGCGATCGACAGCCAGTTCCAGCGTGCGCTGAAGGAGCGCGTGCCGGAGGCGCAGCAGGTGGTGGCGCGTGCCGGCTCGGACGAGATCGGTCTCGATCCGATGGGCCTGAACCAGACCGACACCTTCATCAGCCTGCCGCCCGAGGTCGACAAGCCGGCGGTCATCCATCGCATCCGTGAGCTGCTGAACGAGTTTCCGGGCGTGGCCTACGCCTTCACGCAGCCGATCGAAATGCGGGTGTCGGAAATGATCCTCGGCGTGCGCGGCGATCTGGCGATCCGCATCTTCGGCCCCGATCTCGACGTGCTGAACCGCAAGGCGGACGAGATCGCCGAAGTGCTGCGCGCCACGCCGGGGGCGGAAGACGTGTTCTTCGTGCGCAACGAGGGCGTGCAGTATCTGCGCGTCGTGCCGGACACTGACGCGCTGGCCCGTGCCGGGCTCGACATCGACACGCTGGCGGCCAGCCTGCGCGCGCAGATCGAGGGCGAGCGGGTCGGTCTGATCCAGCAGCAGGAGCGGCGCATTCCGCTGCTGGTGCGCGCCAGCGGCAGCACGGCGGCGGCCGACGAACTGGCGCAGATGCCGGTCGCGCTGCCCGGGGGCGGGCGCATCGCGCTCGGCCAGCTGGCGCGCTTCGAGCGCGTCGATGGGCCGGTACAGATCAACCGTCAGCTAGGCAGCCGCAACATGGTGGTGATCGCCAACGTCGGCGGGCGTGATCTGGTCGGTTTCGTCGAGGAGGCGCGCGCGCAGGTGCTGCAGAAGGTCGAGTTTCCGCCGGGCTACCGGCTGGCCTGGGGCGGCGAGTTCGAGAACCAGCAGCGGGCGGCGCGGCGGCTGGCGCTGGTGGTGCCGATCGCGCTGGTGCTCATCTTCCTCATCCTCTACAGCACCTTCGATTCGTTGCGCCAGGCGACGCTGGTCATGGCCAACGTGCCATTCGCGATGATAGGCGGCGTGTTCGCGCTGGCGCTGTCCGGCGAGTACCTGTCGGTGCCGGCCTCGGTCGGTTTCATCGCGCTGCTCGGCATCGCCGTGCTCAATGGCGTGGTGCTGGTGAGCTATTTCAACCAGTTGCGCGCGAACGGCCTGTCCATGCTGGACGCGGTCGTGCACGGCGCGCAGCGCCGGCTGCGACCGGTGCTGCTGACCGCCTCGATGGCCGCCCTCGGTCTGGTGCCGCTGCTGTTCGCGACCGGGCCGGGTTCGGAAATCCAGCGGCCGCTCGCGATCGTCGTCATCGGCGGCCTGGTTTCTTGTACTGCGTTAACACTTCTGCTGCTGCCCATCCTGTACAAGCGATTCGGCGAGCGATCCGCCACCTCCTGATTGATTCCATGCCTGAATCCCCTGTGCCGCACCGCCGAACCTCACCCTTCCTGCTTGTACTGGCGCTGACCGCGCTGGCCGTGTGGACGCTGCTGCGGCTCGGCCTGTGGCTTTACGCCGACGCCGGCAGTGCGCCGCTGCATGTCTTCGCACGCGGCCTGTGGTTCGACGCGGCGACACTGGCCTGGATGCTGGCGCCGCTGCTGGCGATCTCGGCCCTGCTGCCTTCGCGTGTGCGTGCCAGCCGCCTGATGGGCGGGCTGCGCTGGGGCGTGCTGTGGCTGGCGGTGGCCCTGCTGCTGTTCGGTGCGGTCGCTGAAGTGGTGTTCTGGGAGGAGTTCTCGACGCGTTTCAACTTCATCGCGGTCGACTACCTGCTGTACACGCAGGAGGTGATCGGCAACATCGTCGAGTCCTATCCGGTCGGCACGCTGATTGCGGCCATCGTGTCGCTGTCGGCGCTGTTCGTCTTCGTGCTGCGGCGACGGCTGTCGTTTGCCGCGGCGGCCCGCCCGTGGCGTGTGCGTCTGGCCATGCTGACCGCGGCCGTAATGTTGCCCGTGACGGCGCAGCTGGCGACCATCGAGCAGATGGAAGGCAGCGGCGACGCCTACGCCGACGAGCTGGCGGGCAATGGTCTTTTTTCGCTGGCGGCGGCGATGCGCCGCAACGAACTCGATTACGCGCGCTGGTACGCGACGCTGCCGCAGGAGGAGGCTGACGAGGTGCTGCGCTCGCTGCACGTCGAGCGCCTGCCGCTGAGCGCGGAGGACAGCCCGAGCGCGATGGACGATCCGCCACATGACAAGTCGCCCTTCACGCGCCGACCGCGCAATGTCGTACTGGTGACCATCGAGAGCCTGTCGGCCGAGTACGTCGGCGCCTACGGATCGAAGGCGGGGCTGACGCCGGAACTGGACCGTATCGCCGCCGAAGGGCTGCGCTTTGCCAACGTGTATGCCACCGGTACGCGTACGGTGCGCGGTCTGGAGGCGCTGTCGCTCGGTACGCCGCCGGTACCCGGTCAGGCCATCGTCCGGCGGACGAACAACAACAATCTGTCGACGGTCGGTGAAATCCTCGCGCCGCAGGGCGTGGTGCCGATGTTCATCTACGGTGGCTACGGCTACTTCGACAACATGAACAGCTATTTCCGCGGCAATGACTACCTCATCGTCGACCGCACCGACTTCCCCAAGGACAGCATCGTGTTCGAGAACGTGTGGGGCGTCGCCGACGAATCGCTGTACGCCAATGCGCTGATCGCGATGAACCGCAAGGCGGCCGAGGGCAAGCCTTTCTTCGCGCAGATCATGACCACGTCGAACCATCGTCCCTACACCTATCCGGACAGCCGCATCGACATTCCGTCGCCGGGTGGCCGGCACGGCGCGGTGAAGTACACCGACTGGGCGATCGGCCAGTTCATTCGCGAAGCGAAGAAACAGCCGTGGTTCGCCGACACGCTGTTCGTGTTCGTCGCCGACCACTGTGCGTCGGTGGCGGGCCGCACCCGGTTGCCGGTGGCGAAGTACCGCATTCCGCTGATCTTCTACGCGCCGGACATGCTGGCGCCCGGTGAGTTCACCGACCGCCTGAGCCAGATCGACCTGGCGCCGACCTTGCTCGAAGTGATGGGCAAGAACGGCGACGACCATTTCTTCGGCCGCGCCTTCTTCGAGGAGCACGTGCAGCTGGATCGCGTGTTCATTTCCAACTATCAGGACCTCGGTTACCTGCGTGGTGACCTGCTGACGGTGCTGTCGCCACGGCGGGTGGTCAAGGCCTATCGCGTCGACCCGGCGACACTCGAATCGACACCCACCGAGCCGGATCCGCAGCGGGTGAAGGAGGCGATCGCCTACTACCAGACCGCCGCCGCCGCCTTCAAGCAGGGCCGGCTGCAGATGCCCGTTGCGCGGTAATGCGGCGGCACGCCGACCTGCTCGCCGTGGCTCTGCTGTCGGCGCTGCTGGCGCTGTGGAGCAACCGCTGGAGCGATGCGGACCTGACCAGCGTCGCCTATTTTTTCGACGCGGCGACCGGCAGCTTTCCGCTGCGCCGGCAGTGGCTGCTGTCCGCCGTGCTGCACGACGGCCTGAAGTGGCTGGCGGTGCTGGTCTGGGCTGCGCTGCTGGCGGGCTGGGCGGCGCTGCGCGTGCGCGGCGCGGCGGACGATCTGCGCCGCCGTCTGGTTTTCGTGCTCGTCGCCTCGCTGCTGGCGGTGATCGCGGTGAACGTGGCGCGTGCGCAGTCAGCTCACAGCTGTCCGTGGTACCTCGACGCTTTCGGTGGTCAGGGGCAGTTCTTCCGGTTGCTCGACATGCGACCGGCCGAGCCCGGACAGGGCAGATGCCTGCCCAGCGGACACGCCGCCACCGCCTTCATGTGGATGGCGCTGCTGCCGGTGCTTGCCGGCGCTCAGCGCCGGTGGGTGCTGGCCGGCGTGCTGCTGCTGGGCGGCCTGGCGGGCGCCGTGCAGGTCGTTCGCGGTGCGCATTTTCCGTCGCACATCCTGCTCAGCGCGGCGCTGAGCACGCTGGTCGTGTGGGTCTGCGCCGTGCTGGCGCGCAAATGAAAACCGGCCCTCGCGGGCCGGTGAGTACTGCGCTGCCGTGGATCAGCCTTCGAGCAGGCTGCGCAGCATCCACGCGTTCTTTTCGTGGATCTGCATGCGCTGCGTCAGCAGGTCGGCGGTCGGTTCGTCGTGCGCCTCATCCACTGCGGGGAAGATGCTGCGTGCGGTGCGGACGACGGCTTCCTGGCCGGCGACCAGCTGGCGGATCATGTCGTTGGCCGACGGAACGCCTTCCGGCTCCTTGATCGAGGTGAGCTTGGCGTAGGCGGAGTAGGTGCCCGGTGCCGGGTAGCCCAGCGCCCGGATGCGCTCGGCTACGGCATCGACGGCCAGCGCCAGTTCGGTGTACTGGCCTTCGAACATCAGGTGCAGCGTATTGAACATCGGACCGGTCACGTTCCAGTGGAAGTTGTGCGTGGTCAGATAGAGGGTGTAGGTGTCGGCCAGCAGGCGCGACAGGCCGTCGGCGATGGCGCGGCGTTGATCTTCAGGAATGCCGATGTTGATCGTGCTCATTTTGATGCTCCCTTCGTTGTTGCTCACACGGATGTGAGTACGTCTGTCAGGTGCCGGTTCCGTCGGCGATGTCCTTCGGGGATTTCGGCGCCTGCCCCGCGATCAGTTCGGCCAGCCGGGAAAAACACTCCTGGCGGGCATTCGAACTGCGTGCGACCAGTGCGATGGTACGGCGCGGACGCGGTTCGGAGAAGCGGTGCGCGACCAGATTCATGTGACCGAGCAGGCCCGAGCGCAAGGTCATGTCGGGCAGCAGCGCCATGCCGAGCCCGCCTTCGACCATCTGCGCCAGCGTGAACAGGCTGGTCGCCTCCATGCCGGTCACCCGTGGCTCGTCCAGCCGACAGCCGCCCAGCGTGTGGCCGCGCAGGCAGTGGCCCTCTTCCAGCAACAGCAGTGCGTCCGGGTCGAGCTTGCCGATGTCGCGCGGCATGTCGGCCTCGCGGCCGGCCGGCGCGATCAGCAGCAGTTCCTCGTCGAACAGCGGTTGCACCTGCAGATTGCCGGTGTCGTAGGGCAGCGCGATCAGCGCGAAGTCGATCTGCCCTGAGGTCAGCCGCGACAGCAGGTTGCCGGTCAGGTCCTCGCGCAGCGCCACCTTGAGTTCGGGGTAGCGCGTGCGTACCGCGGGCAGCACGGCGGGCAGCAGGAAGGGCGCGATGGTCGGGATGACGCCCAGTTTGACCAGGCCGCACATCGGTCGCTCGGCATTGCGCGCCCATTCGGTCAGATCCTCCGCTTCGGCGAGCAGCCGGCGTGCGCGCGCGACGACCTCGACACCGACGGCCGTCATCATGACCGAGTGCCGCTCACGCTCGACCAGCCGCGCGCCAAGCGTGGCCTCCAGTTCCTTGATGCCGGCGGACAGCGTGGATTGCGTGACGAAACAGGATTCCGCCGCCTGCGTGAAGTTCAGTTTCTCGGATACCGCGACCAGATAGCGCAGCTGGCGCAGCGAGGGCAGGGCGGACATGACAGGCTCCGGCTCGTTGATCGATTTATACGATCAATTATATCAAATCAATCAATTGGACCGTTTTTTGTCGCATGTCCAGAATGCGTCCTGTCGATGTGCAGCGCCGCAAGCGGCGTGTGCATCACCCCTTTCGAATCCCGTCCATCACTCAAGGAGATGAACATGAGTCTGCAGAACCACGAAGGCAAGCGCGTTCCCAACGTCACGTTCCGCGTCCGCGAAAACAACGAATGGAAGAACGTCACCACCGATGAACTGTTCAAGGGCAAGACCGTAGTGGTGTTCTCGCTGCCCGGCGCCTTCACGCCGACCTGCTCGTCGACCCACCTGCCGCGCTACAACGAACTGGCACCGGCGTTCAAGGCGAATGGCGTCGATGACATCCTGTGCGTATCGGTCAACGACACCTTCGTCATGAACGAATGGGCCAAGGACCAGGAATCCGACAATGTGACCCTGGTTCCCGACGGCAACGGCGAATTCACCGAAGGTATGGGCATGCTGGTCGACAAGGCCGACCTCGGCTTCGGCAAGCGCAGCTGGCGCTACTCGATGCTGGTGAAGGATGGCGTGGTGAGCAAGATGTTCATCGAGCCGGAGGAGCCGGGTGATCCGTTCAAGGTGTCCGATGCGGACACCATGCTGAACTACATCAACCCGAACGCGAAGAAGCCGGATCAGGTCGCCATCCTGACCCGCGAAGGATGCGGTTTCTGCGCCAAGGCGAAGGCCCTGCTGGCGGAGAAGGGCTACAAGTATGCCGAGATCAACCTGCCGCACACCGAGCGTTCGCGTGCACTGGGGGCCATCGTCGGCGCGAAGACGGTGCCTCAGGTGTTCATCAACGGTCAGCACATCGGCGGTTGGGAAGATCTGGAGAAGTGGGCGTCGGCAAAGTAACCGGCGCGTGATGTGCGTACGGCGGGGCGACCCGCCGTACGATCAGGCTTGCGCACCGCAGGGTGCGCAGCCCTGATCGTCCGACCAGGGAGACTGAAATGAAGGAAATGATCGTGGATGTTGCGGTGATCGGTGCCGGTACGGCCGGACTTGCCGCCTATCGCGCCGCCATCGCCGGCGGCAAGTCGGCCGTCATCATCGAGGGCGGCCCATACGGCACCACCTGCGCCCGCGTCGGCTGCATGCCGAGCAAGCTGCTGATCGCCGCGGCGGAAGCGGCGCACGTGACCGAAAAGTGGGACGCTTTCGGCATCCGCCTCGAGGGCTCGGTGCGCATCGATGGCCGCGCCGTGATGGAGCGCGTGCGCCGTGAGCGCGACCGCTTCGTCGGCTTCGTGGTGCGCGGTGTCGACGGCATTCCGGCCGAGCACAAGCTGCGCGGCTATGCGAAATTCATCGATGACCGCAGCCTGCAGGTGGGTGACGACACCGTCGTCACTTTCGGCCGTGCCGTCATCGCGACCGGCTCGTCGCCTGCGGTGCCGCCGATGCTGAAGCCGGCCGGCAAGCGACTGATCGTGAACGACGATGTGTTCGACTGGACCGATCTGCCGGAATCGGTGGCCGTGTTCGGACCGGGCGTGATCGGCCTCGAGATCGGCCAGGCATTGCACCGTCTCGGCGTGCGTGTGGAGGTGTTCGGCCGCGGTCACTTCGTTGGCCCGTTCTCCGATCCGGCGCTCAAGACCTACGCGACCAATGCGTTCGCGGAGGAGTTCGCGCTGCACACCGACGCCAAGGTGGTGTCGGTCGAGGAGCGGCCGGACGGCGTGCGCATCGTGCAGGAAATGCAGGACGACCGCGTCGTGACCAAGGACTTCCAGTGGGTGATCGCCGCCACCGGCCGCACGCCCAACGTGAAGAACCTCGGGCTGGAGAACACGTCGGTGAAGCTCGGCGCGAACGGCGTGCCGGAGTTCGACCGCACGACGATGCAGTGCGGCAGTACGCACATCTTCATTGCCGGCGACGCCAACAACGACCTGCCCCTGCTGCACGAGGCGGCGGACGAGGGCCGGATCGCCGGCGAGAACGCGGCGCGCTTCCCGGATGTTCAGCCCGGTCTGCGTCGCGAGCCGATAGCCGTGGTGTTTTCCGATCCGCAGCTGGCGACCGTCGGCAGGCGCTACGTCGATCTCGCGCCGGACAGCTTCGTCACCGGCGAAGTGTCGTTCGAGGATCAGGGGCGCTCCCGCGTCATGCTGCGCAACAAGGGTCTGCTGCACGTCTATGCGGACAAGGCCAGCGGTCGCCTGCTTGGTTGCGAAATGATGGGGCCGGACGTCGAACACCTGGCCCACCTGCTGGCCTGGGCGATGCAGTCCGGCATGACGGTGCAGCGCGCGCTCGAAATGCCCTTCTATCACCCGGTGGTGGAAGAGGGCTTGCGTACCGCACTGCGCGACGCGGCCGCGAAGCTCGCTGCAGCGTGATCCAGGCGCCCCCCGGACGCGGTGCCGGGCGGGCGGTTAGAATACTGGCCTCGTTGCCCCCGCCTTCGTGCGGGGGGGCTGCCGGTGTATTCACGTGTCCGCATCAGCTTCCCTCGTTTCCCGCAGTCTCGCCGCCGTCTGGCACCCCTGCACGCAGATGCAGTGGCACGCCGACCAGTCGCTGCCTCTGCTCGCCGTCAGTCGCGCGCAGGGGCCTTGGCTGTACGCGCCGGATGGCCGGCGCTACCTCGACGGCATCAGTTCCTGGTGGACCAACCTTTTCGGCCACAGCCATCCGCACATCGTGCAGGCACTGCGCGAGCAGCTCGATACGCTGGATCACGTGATGCTCGCCGGCTTCACGCACGAGCCGGTGGTGGCGCTGTCCGAGAGGCTGTCGGCCCTGACCGGCGGCCGGCTCGGTCACGCCTTCTACGCGTCGGATGGCGCATCGGCGACCGAGATCGCGCTGAAGATGTCGCTGCACTACTGGCGCAACAGCGGGCGGCCGGGCAAGAACGAATTCATCTGCTTCGCCGGCAGCTATCACGGCGAAACGGTCGGTGCGCTGGCGGTGACCGACGTGCCACTGTTCCGCGACGCCTATGCGCCCATGGTGCGCGGCGCCCACGTGCTGCCCAGTCCGGCGTCGAGCACGCCACTGCACGCACTCGATGCGCTGACCGTATTTCTCGAAGCCCACCACGCGCGCATCGCCGCGCTGATCATTGAGCCGCGCGTGCAGTGCGCCGGCGGCTTCGCGATGCACGACGCGGGCTGGCTCAGTGCGGCGCGCGCGCTGTGCGACGTCTATGAGGTGCATCTGATCGCCGACGAGATCGCGGTCGGCTGCGGCCGCACCGGCACCTTCTTCGCCAGCGAGCAGTCGCTGGATGCCGATGGCGAAGGCTGGCCGGATTTCATCTGCCTGTCCAAGGGCATCACCGGCGGCACGCTGCCGCTGTCGCTGGTGCTGAGCAAGCCCTTCATGTTCGAGGCCTTCCTCGACGACACGATGGCACGCGGCTTCCTGCACTCGCATTCCTACACAGGCAATCCGCTCGCCTGCCGCGCCGCGCTGGCGACGCTGGAACTGTTCGAGCAGACCGATGTGCTCGCACGCAACCGGCTCTGGGCGCAGACATTCACCGAGGCGCTGGCGCCGCTGGCCGCGCATCCGGCCGCACGCGATTTCCGTCAGGCCGGCATGATCTGGGCGCTCGACGTCGACACGCCGCACAGCGACTTCAGCCGGCGTTTCCACCGCGAGGCGCTGGCGCGCGAGCTGCTGCTGCGCCCGATAGGCAATACGCTGTACTTCATGCCGCCCTACGTGCTGGACGACGAGCAGACCCTGCTGCTCGCGCAGGGGGCGCTGGCCGCGCTGGACGCCACCCTCGCATGAGTGCCACCGACTTTCGCGCCCGCCTCGAGGCGCTGGCGGCGGATGACCTGCTGCGCACCCGCCTCGTTCTGGATGCGCCGTGTGGCCCCGAGGCCGTGGTCGATGGCCAGCGTCTGATTTCGTTTGCCGGCAACGACTATCTCGGACTTGCCAACCACCCTGAGATCGTCGATGCCTTCCGCGCCGGCGCCGCGCGCTGGGGCGTGGGTGCTGGGGCCTCACATCTGGTCAGCGGCCACCAGCGGCCGCACGAGGAACTCGAGGCGGCGCTGGCGCGCTTCACCGGGCTGCCGCGCGCGCTGTATTTCTCGACCGGCTACATGGCCAACCTGGCGGTGTTGCCCGCTCTTGCCGGCCGCGGTGACACGGTGATCGCCGACCGGCTGAACCACGCCTCGCTGGTCGATGCCGCCCTGCTGTCGCGCGCCACGGTGCGTCGCTATCCGCATGGCGACGTCGCGGCGGCGGCGCGCATGCTCGAGGCCGCCGACGGCCGCAAGGTCTTGGTGACCGATGGCGTGTTCAGCATGGACGGCGACATCGCGCCGCTGCCCGAACTGCTCGATCTGTGCGAGCGGCACGATGCGCTGCTGGTGGTCGACGACGCGCACGGCTTCGGCGTGCTGGGCGAGCAGGGGCGCGGCGTGCTGTCCCGCTTCGGCATCACTTCGTCGCGCGTGATCTACGTCGGTACGCTGGGCAAGGCGGCCGGCGTTGCAGGCGCTTTCGTCGCCGGTGATGCGGACGCGGTCGAGTGGCTGATGCAGACCGGCCGCAGCTACCGCTACACCACCGCCGCCCCCGCGGCGACCGCCTGTGCGGTGCTGGCGAGCCTGCGACTGATCGAGGCGGGCGACGAGCGGCGTGCGCGCCTGGCGGCGCATCGGCAGCGCATGCGGCAGGCGCTCGCAACGTGCAGATGGCCGCTGATGCCGTCCGATACGGCGATCCAGCCGGTGCAGGTGGGCGGCAACGCAGACGTGCTGGCGCTGTCTGCCCGGCTGCGCGAACGCGGCCTGTGGGTGCCAGCGATCCGCCCGCCTACCGTTCCCGCCGGCAGCGCCCGTCTCCGCGTTTCGCTCAGCGCGGCGCACGAGGCCGCTCAAATCGATGCGCTGTGCGTTGCGCTGAACGAGGCCGGGCATGAGTGAGGTGCTGAAGGCCCGTCACTGCGGCACGCAGGGGCCGCGTGTCGCGCTGCTGCATGGCTGGGGCTGGGATGGTCGGCTGCTGGCGCCCGTGGCGCAGGCGCTGGGTTCGCATTGCCGCGTGGTCCAGCCCGATCTGCCCGGCTACGGATTGAACCTTGCACGCCGCTGTGACGGTTTCGGCGATTGTGTCGATCAACTGGTGCAGGCCGTACCCGACGCCGAGGTGCTTGTCGGCTGGTCCCTCGGCGGTTTGCTCGCAATCGCCTGGGCCGCGCGGGCACCGGTGTGCAGGCTGGTGTTGATCGGCGCATCGCCGCGTTTCATGCAGGGCGCCGACTGGCCCTGTGGCATGACCGGGGAGCGCTTCGATGCCTTTGCCGACGGCCTGGAGCAGGACCCGCGGCGCACTCGCAGCCGCTTCGCCGCGCTGGCCGCTCTCGGCGACAGCGACGCGCGCGGCGTCCGTGGTGCGATGGCTGCGCTGATGGACGACGTGCCGCCCGCCGTGCCGGCGCTGAAGCAGGGGCTGGACTGGCTGCGCAAGCAGGATCTGCGCGATACCTTGCGGTCGCTTGCGCGACCCGTGTGCTGCCTGCATGGCAAGCAGGATCACGTCATCGATATCGGCGCCGCGCATGCAGCGGCGACGGACGTCGCCGCGCATTGGATGGCGGTGCCGGATGCCGCGCATCTGCCCTGGCGGAATCGCGACCTTTCGGGTCTGTGCGCGTGGGTGTGCGCCGATGACTGAGCGCCTGGCCGTAAGGGCATCGTTCTCGCGCGCCGCAGCGCGCTACGCGGCGGCGGCGGGGCTGCAGCGCGTGGTGTGCGATCGCCTGCTCGAGCTGCTGCCGGACAGATCCGCAAGGAGGGTGCTCGACCTCGGCTGCGGTACCGGCTTCGCGTCGGCCGGACTGCTTGCGCGCTATCCGCAGGCGGTGCACTGCGCAACCGACTTTTCGCTTGGCATGCTGCGTGTCCATGAACGAGGAAGCGACATCGCGCGCGTCTGTGCCGATGCACACTATCTGCCTTTCGCCTCCGCAAGTGCAGATCTGGTGTTTTCCAGCCTGATGCTGCAGTGGTGCGATCTGCCGGTCGCGTTGAGCGAGTGCCGGCGCGTTCTCGGCGATGGTGGCCACATGTGCTTCAGTACCGTTCTCCAGGGCACGCTCGCCGAGATCGATGCCGCTTTCTCAGGCCTGGACGCACATCGACATACGGTCGCATTCCCCACGGCGCAGGCGCTGTCGCTGGCGTTGACCGACAGCGGCTTCACGGTCGAGCAGATGCGCTGCGAGACGCACGTCGAGCACTTCACCGATGCGCGCGCGCTGCTGCAGTCGAATCGCGACATCGGTGCGTCACACGTGCCGTATGGCGCGCGGCGCACACTGCTTGGGCGTGCCGCGCTGCGGCAGGTATGCGAGCGACTGGAGTCGCGGCGTGATGAGAGCGGCGTGCCCTTGACCTATCAACTGGCCTGGGTGGTGGCGCGACCGTCCTCGGGTGAGCGGAGCTGACATGAGTGTGGAGAGGCTGCATTTCGTCATCGGTACCGATACCGGTGTCGGCAAGACGCTGGTGTCCTGTGCGCTGATCGAGGCGCTGCGGGCTACCGGGGTGAGCGCGGTCGGCATGAAACCGGTGGCGTCAGGCGCGTCACTGGACGCCGACGGCCGCCTGGCGAACGAGGACGCCGATGCGCTGGCCCATGCGAGCGGCCTTGCCCGGCCGACGCCGCTGACCAATCCGTATCTGTTCGAGGCGCCGCTGGCTCCGCACGTGGCGGCGCGACGCGAGGGGCGGTCGATCGAACGCGCTGTGGTGCTGGACGCCTTGTCTGCGCTGCGCGCAGAAGCCGATCACGTCATCGTCGAGGGCGTTGGTGGCTTTGTCGTCCCGTTGAGCGACGACTGGACAACGGCCGATCTGGCGGTGGATATCGGGGCACCGCTGATTCTGGTGGTCGGCCTGAGGCTGGGCTGCATCAACCACGCATTGCTGACGGCCGAGGCGGTGCGCGCTCGCGGGCTGACGCTGGCTGGCTGGGTGGCGAATTGCCAGCCCGGGGGCATGCTGGAACAGGAGGCGACGATTTCCACGCTGAAAAGTCGCCTCAATGCGCCAATTCTTGGCATAATTCCGCGGCTGTCCGGTGCCGATGCAAAAAGCGCGTCGTGTCTGCTGGACATCCAGCCGCTGCTGTCTTCGCCCGCTAGATGAATTTTGTTCTGGGATTTGACAGCGCAAGAAACCCTCACCATAATCGCGGGTTTCGCTGGTCGCCGGAGGGGTTCCCGAGCGGTCAAAGGGATCAGACTGTAAATCTGACGGCTCTGCCTTCGAAGGTTCGAATCCTTCCCC
>JAVEVQ010000092.1:0-8794 GCA_034004945.1 Methyloversatilis sp.
ACTGGTCGATGTTGGAGATCGCCGAGCCGATCGCGTTGCTCACCCGAGCCAGCGCGTTCGCGTCGCCGGATGCGGGCTGTTCGAGCGCGAGAATCACGTCGCCGATGGTTTCGAACACGCTCTGCGAGGTGCTGATCTGCAGGGCCACGCGGTCGCCGTCGGCCGGCGCACCGGTCATCGAGAAGCGGGCACCGAAGTTGAAGGGTGGCTCGGAACCGCCGTTCGAACGCAAGTTGACCACGTCGCCCGGCAGGAAGGTCCGCGGCAGCGGCGCGCCACCCGGCGCAGCGCCGGTGAGCAGCGAATTGCCGCTCGCGTTGTCGATGATGTCGTAGGTGGTCACACCACCGGACACCGCGAACACGACCTCGAAATCGCCCGAGTTGGCCGGATCGTTCCACGCGCTCATGTCGGTGACGCTGCCGGCATCGAGTACGGCGGTACCGCGGTTCGCCGGGTCCGGCGTCAGCGAGAAGTTGCCGTTGCCGGTGGGTACGCGCATGAACACGTTGGCGCCGGAGTCGCTGATCGCCAGCCGGCGATTGCTGCCGACCTGTGCCTCGCGCTGACCATCGTCACCGGCATAGCTGACTCCGGCCTCGACACTGCCCGAAAAGGGCTGGGTGGTGCTCTTGTAGCCGCTGAACAGGTAATCGCCGAACGCGTCGCGCGAATTGGCGATACCCATCATTTCGGAAAACATCGCGCGGATGTCGGTGGCGATCGCCTTGCGGTCGGAATCGGCCAGCGCCGCACTGCGCGACTGGATCAGGCGCTCGCGGATGGTCGCCAGGATGTCGCCGGCGGTAGCAATCTGCGATTCGGCAAAGCCGAGTGCGCTGCCGGCATCGCGCCGGTTAACCGCGAACTGGTCGTTCATCGACTTCGATTGCTCGACTTCGAGTGCTCGCGCCGAAGCCACCGGATCGTCCGATGGCGCCAGCACGCGGCGGCCGGTCGACAGCTGCTGCTGCACCCGGAACAGGTCGCCGCTCTGACGCACGAGTCCCGACGTGCCGGTGTCGTAGATGGTATTGGTCGAAATGCGCATTACAGCTCTCCTCAGCCGCCCAGTTGCAGCACGGTGTCGAACAGACGACTGGCAATCTCGATCATCTTTCCGGACGCCTGGTAGGCCTGTTGAAAACGGAGCAGATTGGCCGCTTCTTCATCGAGATTGACGCCCGACAGCGACTGCTGCGACTCGGTGACACGCGACAGCAGCACGTCCTGTGCCTTCTGGTTCACCTGGATCTCACGTGCCTGCGCACCAATCTCGGCGACCATCTGTGCGTAGGCGCCCTGGAAACCGGTGGTGCCTCCAGCCAGCGTACGCGCATCCTGCAGGGCGGCCAGCGCCAGCAGATTGCGGTTATCGCCCTGACCGCTGGCATTGGCCTGGATCGTGAAGATGTCGCCGTCGCGCGGCGTGCCGCTCAACTGGAAAGTGAAGCCGCCCTGGCCAGCGAAGGTGAAGCTCGCGCCGGCTGAATCGGTGGCCGGGTTGTAGGCGATGGTACCGCCCGGCCCGCCGGTCACGTTGAACACGTTGGACGCGGCATCAAAGGTCAGCGTGATCGCCCCACCGAGCGGCAGACCGGTGGTCGAGGTGACGGTACCGGCACTGATGCTGCCGGTGCCGGAATTGCCCAGGCTGGCTGCGGTACTGATCGGCATCGCCACGGCCAGCATGCGCGGGTCCGACAGCACGGTCCGGATGTCGGAAGCGCCGTTGCGCGTCGGCTGGATCAGGAAACTGTCGCCAGTGGCCAGCGTCGTCGCCCCCGAATCCAGCGTGAAACCCTGTGGGCTGCCGGCAGGCGGCAGGCCGCCCAGCGTTGCCGCGGTCCAGCTCGCGTTGTCGGACAGGCGGGTGAGCGTGTAGCTGGCGCCGTCGTAACGCAGGCGATAGTCGCTGGTGGTCAGCTGCGACGAATCGCTGATCGTCACGTTGACCTGCGCCGCCGCGATCGTGCTGTTGGTGCTCGCCGGCAGCGCGCTGCCCGACAAGGTGTTGAAGAAGTCCGTTCCGAGGGCACCGTTCAGGTCCTGACCGAGCAGGTGCTGTGCGTTGAACTGCTCCGCCATGCCGATCGCGACGCGACCGAGCGCGTTCTGCGCCTCGTCCAGCGTTTCACGGCGGAAACTCAGCAGGCCGCCGAGCTTGCCGCCGCTGAGCGAGGATTCCTGCAAGCGCAGGACGGTGCCGCCGGGCGCGGTGTAGGTCACCTCGGTGCGGCTGGCGTCCTCGACCGACGGTCCGGCGGTCAGCAGGAAGGCGCTGCCGCCGACGACCACCGGCTGGCCGTTGCCGATGAACAGATTGATCGAGCCATCGCCCTGCTGCAGTTGGGTCACGCGCACCAGGTCGTTGAGCTGGCTGATCAGCCGCTCGCGCATGTCGAGCATGTCGTTGGCGAGGCGCGTCGGGCCGGTAGTCGACTCCGCCACGGCGATCTGGTTGTTGTAGCGGGCGATCTGCGTGGCGAGTTCGTTGATCTCCTTGACCGCGCCCGAGATCTCGCCGTTCAGGCCGGTACGGACCTCGTCCAGCCGCTGGTCGATCGCATTGAAGCGCGCGGTCATGGCCTGTGCGGCGGAAATGACCGACTGACGGGCGGCAAGCGATGTGGGCGAGGCGGTCACGCTTTGCAGCGCGTCGAAGAAACCGGACATCGCCGGCGACATGCCGGCATCGGTGTCGGCAAGCAGGTTGTCGAGCGCGCCGATCTGGTCGGCGTAGGCGCTGTATTCAGCGCTCTGCGTCCGCGCCTCCATCACCTGGGCGGTCAGGAACTGGCTGTAGATGCGACGCACGGTTTCGATCCGGGCGCCCTGACCGAAGAAACCGGCGCCGGTCTGCTGCGGATCGTTGGTGCCGAAGACGACTTCCTGGCGGGTGTAACCCGCGGTCGCCGCATTCGAGATGTTGTGACCGGTCGTGACCAGCGCGGCCTGCGCCGCGTTGATTCCCGATATGCCGATGCTGTAGAGCTGCGTTCCCATGATGTGCCGTCTCGTCAGAGTGCTTGGGACACATCAAAGCAAGAGCTTTGCCAGCTCTGTTCTATTGGCGTCACAAAGGGCTGGAACACTGTCGGGGATGTTCACCCCCGTTCATCGAATATCCGCCACGGACGTGGCTTTCAAGACATCCACGGGGCGCGCCGAGGTGGTCCGGCGGGCACACCGGCTGGCGCCGCTCGAACGCGCGATACTCATCGTCGCCGATGGGCGGCAGGATTTTGCCGGCCTGCTTGCCGCCCTCGGCCGTGCCGCTGGCGGCGATGTCGAAGCGGCAGCCGCGTTGAGCCGGCTGATCGAACTCGGATTGGTCGACATCGAGCGCCCGGCGCGGGTCGCCTCCGCCGGGCGGAAGTCGCTGGCGCTGGCCCGCCTCTACCTGATCGAGAGTGTGGAGGTCGCCTTGCGCGGACAGACCGACGCGCTGAAGCCGCTGTTGCGTGACGCCACGGACGAGGCGGGCGTGCGCCGCGCGCTGCTGGCCTGCGAGAAAGCGCTGCTGCGTGCGGGTGCCACCCGCCAGGCCAGTCTGATCCGCGCCCGCTGTCTGGAACTGCTGCCGTGATGGCGACCGTGAGCCCGGCGCGCCGCCCGCAGGCTCAGCCCGACAGTGCGGCGCGCAGCAGCGGCCCTTTGATGATGCGTTCGAGCTTGTCGGCGTAGGCCGGGTCGGTGGCGTAACCCGCCTGCTGCAGGCCGCGGGCAAAACTGCCGGCATCCTGCGCGCCGAGCACGCGGGCGTAGCGCGGCTGGTTCTGCAGCAGTCGGGCGTAGTCGGCGAAGCTCTCTTCGTAGGAGCCGTAACTGCGGAAAGCGTCCACCTGCCGGGTCCAGCGGCCGTCGATGAATTCGCTGGCCGAAACGGTGACGGTCTGACCCTGCCAGCTGCTGCCGGCCTTGATGTTGAAAAGATTGTGGCTGGGCGTACCGTCGGCAGCGACGAGCTCGGCCTTGCCCCAGCCGGTCTCCAGTGCCGCCTGGGCGACGAGGAACTGCGCCGGAATGCCGGTCGCGCGACTGGCCGACAGCGCGGCCGGCCATACCCGCTCGACGAAGGCGCGTGCGTGCTCCGGCACCTCGCGGGCCCTGACCGGTGCAAGTTCGGCCAGAGCCGCTTCGAGGTCGGCGGCAGCGGCCGCCTCGCCCGGCTGCAGACTCTGCCGCAGTGCGGCAGAGCTTGCCGCCGCCGGCATGCGCGGCAAGCCCTGGAACAGCCCGGCTTCGGACAGCAGCTTCAGTTCCGGCCTGATCGAGGTGTCGGCACTGTTCGCATTCGCCGACAGCTGGCGCTCGAGCACGCGTGCCAGACCGGTGCCGCCGCCTTCGGTCATGACCTGGGCCCACTGCTGGTCCAGCATGTCCTGGTACATCTTGCCTTCCTGCCCGCCGAACAGTTCGTCGCCGTGCGAAGCCTCGCGCATCGACTTGATCACCACCTGCAGGAACATCGCCTCGAACTGCTTGGCCGCGGCCTTCAGCGCCTCCGGCGAGTTGTCGCGCGCCGCACGGCGCAGCACGTCGAGGCCGCGTACGTCGGCAGCCAGCGTGTTGAGCGCCGCGTTCTCCATCAGATCACTTCCAGTTCGGCGCGCAGCGCACCAGCCGCCTTCATCGCCTGCAGGATGATGATCAGATCCTGCGGATTGGCGCCCAGCGCGTTCAGCGCACGGACGACTTCCGACAGGTTCGCGCCCTTCTTCACGTTGATCAGCGCGCTGCCTTCCTGCTGGATGTCGATCTGGTTGCGTTCGGCCACCACGGTCTGCCCGCCGGACAGCGGTGCCGGCTGACTGATCACCGGCTCGGAACTGACCGTGACCGAGAGGTTGCCGTGCGCGACCGCACAGCTGTCCAGCGTGACGGCCTGGTTCATCACCACTGAACCGGTGCGCGAGTTGACGATCACCTTTGCGGCCTGCTGCGCCGGCGTGACGTCGAGATTCTCGATGCGGCTCATGAAGGCGACGCGCTGGTTGGGGTCAAGCGGTGCGCGGACCTGGATGCGTCGGGCATCGACCGCCACCGCGGTGCCAGGGCCGGCACTGCCGTTGATCGCATCGACCATGCGCTGCGTGGTACCGAAATCGGTCGTGTGGGTTTCGAGGTTGATGAACTCACCCTCGCCGACGGCGGTCGGCACCGCGCGCTCGACGGTCGCACCGCCGGCGATGCGGCCGACCGACAGATGGTTGATGGTGACCGACGAGCCGCCGGCAGCGGCGCCGGCGCCACCGACCACCACATTGCCCTGGGCAATCCCGTAGATCTGGCCATCCGCCCCCTTGAGCGGCGTCATTACGAGGGTGCCGCCACGCAGGCTCTTGGCATTGCCCATCGACGACACGGTCACGTCCATCGCCTGACCCGGGCGCGCAAACGGCGGCAGACTGGCAGTCACCATAACCGCGGCGACGTTCTTCAGCTGCAGGTTCTGCCCGGGCGGCAGGGTCACACCCATGTTGCCGAGCATATTGATCACGCTCTGCACGGTGAACGGTGTCTGCGTCGTCTGGTCACCCGAACCGTCGAGACCGACCACCAGGCCATAGCCGACCAGCTGGTTGTTGCGCACGCCGGACAGCGACGCCAGGTCCTTGATGCGTTCGGCGCTGACCGGCAGCGCGGCCAGCCATGCAAGCAGGAGGAATGTGATGAAGCGCTTCATGTCAGTTCGCCTTCCGGGCGCCAGTACAGTGGCTTTTATACGCCGGCAACCAGAAACCCGATGGCCGGAAAAGAGGGCTGATTCCTCATCACAGCGGCAGGAAGCTCAGGAAGAAGCGGCCCAGCCAGCCCATCACCTGCGCCTCGTCGATGTAGCCGGTGGCGCGGTACTCGATGCGCGCGTCGGCCACCTGGGTGGATTGGACGGTGTTCGCCGCGGTCACCTGGGTCGGATTGACGACGCCGGAGAAGCGGATGTACTCGTCGCCCTGATTGATCGCCACTTTCTTCTCGCCGGACACCAGCAGGTTGCCGTTCGGCAGCACCTCGATCACGGTGACCGTGATGGTGCCGGTGAAGTTGTTGTCGGCCGAGGACGCGCCCTTGCCGGCAAACACGTTCTCGCTGTTCGCCTGCACGCCGATGCCCTGCGCGCCCTTGAGCGGCACGCCGGCAATGCGCGGCACGTTGACTTCGATGTCCTGCGAACGGTCAGCCGAGCTCGACGACTTCTTCGCCGCCTGCGTGCGCTCGCTCAGGTTGATCACCAGCGTGTCGCCGACCATGCGCGCGCGACGATCCTCGAACAGCGGTCGCACCGCGCCCGGCTGGAAAATCGCGCCGGCGTTGGTCTGATACTGCGGACGCGGCTCCGGGCGCACCGTCATCGGCTGATGCACCGCGGTCGGCGGCGTCGTCGTGATGCAGCCGGCAAGCATTGCCGCGACGACCAGCACCACGGCAAAACCTGCGCAGCGGGCGGCAAGGTGAAGGCGTTGGGCATTCATGGTGATCTCCGCCGTATCGCTTACAGCTGGGTCAGTCGGGCCAGCATCTGGTCCGAAGTCTGGATGGCGCGCGAGTTGATTTCGTAGGCGCGCTGGGTCTGGATCATGTTCACCAGTTCCTCGACCACGTTCACGTTCGACGTTTCGACGAAGCCCTGATTGAGCAGACCGGCGCCATTGGTGCCCGGGGTGTTCGGCGTCGGCACGCCGCTGGAGGCGGTTTCGACGAACAGGTTCTCGCCGACGCTCTGCAGACCACCGGTATTCACGAAGGTCGCCAGCTGCAGCTGGCCGATCTGGGTGGGCGCGTTCTGGCCGGCCTGCAGCACGCTCACCACGCCGTCACGGCCTATGGTGACCGACACCGCGTCGGCCGGAATGGTGATCTGCGGCTGCACCGGGAAGCCGCTGGAGGTCACCATGACGCCCTGCGCATCCTTCTGGAAGGCGCCGTCGCGGGTGTAGGACAGCGTGCCGTCCGGCATCTGGATCTGGAAGAAGCCTTCGCCCTGGATGGCCACGTCCAGCGTGCCGCCGGTCTGCTGGATGTTGCCTTGCGTATGGATGCGCTCGGTGGCGACCGGGCGGACGCCGGTGCCGATCTGCAGGCCCGACGGAATGGTGTTCTGCTGCGTGTTCAGCGCGCCGGGCTGACGCATGGTCTGGTAAAGCAGATCCTCGAACACGGCGCGGGCACGCTTGAAACCGTTGGTACTGACGTTCGCGAGGTTGTTGGTGATGACATCGAGCTGAGTCTGATGTGCATCCATGCCAGTGCGGGCAATCCACAGCGAGCGAATCATGATCGGTTACTCCGGTTATCAGTTGTTGCCCAGAACCTGCGAAGCGGCCTGGTCATTGCGTTCGGCGGTCTGCAGCATCTTGGTCTGCATCTCGAACTGGCGGGACAGCGAAATCATCGCCACCACCTGATCGACCACATTCACATTGCTGCCTTCGAGGTAGCCACCAACTACACGCACGTTCTGTGCCTGCGGTTGCAGCCCCGGCGCTGTCGAGCGGAACAGGCCATCGTCGCCGCGCTTGAGCGTGTTCTCGGGCGGATCGACCAGCTTCAGGCGGCCGATCGGATTGACCTGGTTCACGCCGCCGGTGCGTTGCACGGAAGACAGCGTGCCGTCCGCACCCAGCGTCACCTCGGTGTCCGGCGGCACGGTGATCGGGCCGGTCTCGCCCTGCAGCGGAATGCCCTCATGGTTCTGCAGGATGCCGGTCGGGCTGATCTGGAAGTGGCCGTTCCGGGTGTAGGCCTCGGTACCGTCGGGCATGGCCAGCGTGAACCAGCCCTTGCCCTGTATCGCCATGTCGTAGGCGCGACCGGTCTGCTGCAGCGCGCCCGGCGTGTAGTCGTTCTTCACGCTGGCGTCGATGACGAAGGCGCGCGACGCGAACGCTTCGGTCTGTACCTGCACTGCACGCAGACGATGTTCCTCCGCGCGATAGCCGGTGGTCGATGCATTGGCGAGATTGTGGGCGACCGAAGCCTGGCGCTCCATCGTCCATTTCGCACCGGTCATCGCGGTGTAGATCACACGGTCCATGGCAGTTCTCTATCCATTTGTGATGACTCCAAGCTCCACGCAAATCGCACGAAGCAAGCGCCGCGCCGCCCGCAGGGCCGCCCCAAGGGCGAGCGCAGCCTCCTCGGGGGGCAGCGAACGACGTGAGCGTGGGGGCAATTTCAACTCAGCGCAGGTTAACCAGCGTCTGCATGATCTGATCCTGCGTCTTGATCGACTGCGCATTCGCCTGATAGGCGCGCTGCTGCGTGATCATGTTCACCAGTTCTGCGGTGAGATCGACGTTGGAGTCCTCGACCGCGCCCGGCTGCAGACCGCCGCGATTGCCGGTACCGGGCTCACCCACCGCCGGCGGACCGGAGAAGGAGGTTTCCGCCCAGGCGTTGCTGCCCAGCTGCACCATGCCATCCGGGTTCTGGAACGAGGCCAGGACGACCTGGCCCAGCGTGCGCGACTGGCCGTTGGTGTAGCGGCCCTGGATGATGCCTTCGGGCGACACCGTGAGGCCGGACAGCCGACCCGAGGTGTAGCCATCCTGCGCCACGGCATTCACGCTGAACGTCGTGCCGTACTGGGTCGAATTGCCGAGGTTGAGATCGAAGGTCAGCGGGCTGGTGGCGCCGGTGCTGATGGCGAAGGACTGCGCCACCGTGGACGGGCCGACCAGGCCGCCATTGGAATTGAAGGTGAGGGTGGTCGCTGCCGTCGGCGCGCCACCGTCCAGCGTCGTGTAGAGATCCCATTCGTTCGGCGTGGCCGACTTGACGAAATACATCG
>JAVEVQ010000029.1:0-40852 GCA_034004945.1 Methyloversatilis sp.
CGCGAAGTGCGCGGCCCCTCGCTCGACCGCGGCGTGGTGTTCCAGGGCCACGCGCTGATGCCCTGGCTCAGCGCGCTGAAGAACGTCGAGTTCGCCGTGCGCAGCCGTCACCCCGACTGGTCGGCCAAGCAGGTGCGCGAACACGCGGTGAAATACCTCGAACTGGTGCACCTCGGCCACGCGCTGGACAAGAAGCCGGCCGAGCTGTCCGGCGGCATGAAGCAGCGCGTCGGCATCGCCCGCGCCTTCTCGATCGAACCGAAGATGCTGCTGCTGGACGAGCCCTTTGGCGCGCTCGACGCGCTCACCCGCGGCAGCATCCAGGACGAACTGATCGGCATCGTCGAAGCCACGCAGCAGACCGTGTTCATGATCACCCACGACGTCGACGAAGCCATCCTGCTGGCCGACCGCATCGTGCTGATGACCAACGGCCCGCGCGCCAAGATCGCCGAGATCGTCGTCAATCCGCTGGCCCGGCCGCGCGTGCGCGAAACCCTGCACCAGCAGCCCGCCTTCTACACGCTGCGCAATCACCTGGTCGATTTCCTCGTGAAGCGCTCGCGCGAATTCCAGCCCGGCCCCGGCTGGGACGCGAAGAACCCGCCTCTCGTCCACCCCGGCCAATCCAGCCAACCCGCCTGAACACCACCTCAAAGGAGACTCACATGAAACGCGAAGACGTCACCGACCTCATCGTCGAACGCAAGGTTGCCAAGGGCCTCAAGTGGGCCGACCTCGCCAAGGCCATCGGCCTCAGCAAGGAATGGGTCACCGCCGGCCTGCTCGGCCAGATGACCTTCACCGCCGAACAGGCCAAGACCATAGGCGAAATGCTGGACCTGCCGGCCGAAGCCGTCACCCAGCTCCAGGTGGTCCCCTACAAGGGCTCGCTGCCCACCTCGGTACCGACCGACCCGCTGATCTACCGCTTCTACGAACTGATCAATGTGTACGGCACCACCTTCAAGGAACTCATTCACGAAGAATTCGGCGACGGCATCATGAGCGCGATCGACTTCAAGATGGATCTGGCGCGGGAAGCGAACCCAGCCGGGGATCGGGTGAGCATTACGATGAGTGGGAAGTTCTTGCCGTACAAGACGTACTGAAGCTGCTGATGCGAAGTGCTTGACCGGCGCGGCAGGCGCTGGTCATATTGAGGCCGCATGATCCCCGGAGGGCATGCGGCTTTTTTTCAATCTTCGCGGCTAACAAAGATCGCCGACGGCGGGGCAGGTCACGAGCGATCCTCGACTCTGCGGTCGATCTCAAAGCTGCCGGCTGAGCCAGAGTTCGGCGCCTCACCCTTTACTCCGATGCGCGCTGACTTCAAGGTGGGTCGCGGTATATTAACCTCCCGCGTCAAAGTCACCGACTGGAAGGGATCCGGATGAAGTGCCCCTGTTGTGGTAAAGATTCAAGTGCTGTATTTCGCTGCAAGAGTTGCGGAGATGTCCGGTGCTTTAAGTGCAAGGGCAACAGTGGCCCGTCCAGCGCCGTGACTCCTGGAGGTTACGAAAAGATGAGTTGCAGGATCTGTCGCAAGTCGAACACCATCGAAAAAAACTCATGACTATTCTTTCAGGCAACGAATTGCTAATGGACGAAGTTCGGCCCGGACAGTCCCCGGCGTGTTCCAAGGATGAGATCCTTTTCAAGACCTGCCAGCTTGTCGTTCAGTGGGTCAAACTCCACGTGGATGACCGCAGAGGTGGCCTTCACACGCGTATTTTTTCGCACATCCTGAACCCTGAGCTTGATTACGTCTGCGCAGGGATTTCCCGCGAAGCGTTGGAAGCGGACAGGTCCGCCCGCTACTTTGAGCACATCGTTCCGTGCCGAACCCTGATCGTGGAACTGCGCAGACTGGTTGCCTGCAACGAACGCTCGGCCGACGAGATTGCATCCATGCTGATGAAGCACTGGAAGGTTGCCCTGATCACAAAAGACCAAGCCAGAGAAATTGACAGGCATTACAAAAGCGAGATGCCTGAAGGTTGGACATTCGAGACGGGGGACACTATGGTCAGGCTATCTGGCATCGAGCTTCTTCCATACACCACGAATCCGGTCATTGCGCTCGACCTCACATCTGTTGTTCTGGAAGGGGGGGCACCTTCTCAGGGAGCAGTCGGCTGATATCCCTGCGACGATGGGTCGGAACAATAGGGGACGCAGCAACATTTCCCCGGATTTCTCCCCCCTCTTCCACCACGGCGCAACTCAGCTCAACGCCGAACTCAGCCCGAGATGTGTGACAAATGGGTCGAAGTCGCGGTCGCTGTAGAACAGCGCGCAATCCGATTCGATGCAGCGGGTGGCGATCAGCGCGTCTATTGTCTTGCGGATCGTGATGCCACGCTCGTGCAGCGCGCGGTCGTTGCGCCGCTTGTATTGCAATGTCCCGACCGCCGATGTCGACAGCGTCCAGCCTTGTCAGCAGGTTCCGCGCCTGATCGAAATCCCGCTGGCTGCCGAAGCCCTGCATCACTTCGGTCAGGATGAGGTCGCCGATGATCAGCAGTTCGCTGCCCAGCAGTGCGTCCAGCCTTTCGGCCTGCGGGGTGGAGGTGCCCCGGAAACAGTCGATCCAGTCGCTGGCATCGCCCCGGATCAAGCGTCGGCCTTCATCGCGTCGAGGTCACCTTCCCACTGAAGCTTGCCCCTGACGCGACGGATTTCTCCTGCCGGGAAGGAATGCCGCTCACGCCTCAGCGCGACCCGGTGAGCGTTTCCGCCACGCGCTATTCCGGCCGGGCGATGATGCCGCGCAACCACGGCTCCAGATGGGCGATGTCAAAGGTGCCGGCGTCGAACATGTCCATCATCCGGGCAAAAACGGCGTCCGGTGACTGATTCAGACGGCAGCCATTGATGCGCAGGAAGACGTCGGTCGCGGCGAAGGCGACACGCTTGTTGCCGTCGATGAAAGGGTGGTTGATGGCGAGGCTTTCGAACAGGGCTGCAGCTTCGGCCACGACGTCTTCGTAGTAGCCGGACTGCGGGCGGAACAGCGCGGATTCGAGTGCTCCGGCATCACGCAGGCCCGGGCTGCCGCCATATCGTTGAATCAGCACGGCATGCAGCGCGAGCACGTCGGCAAGGGTCAGGTAATCCCGTGCCCTCACTTGTTGGCGCTCACTTGGCACTCACTTGGCAAGCTCGCGGTACAGGCTGTCGAATTCGCCGAGGCTGTCCGCGAACGCTTCAATGACATGTCTGCGCGGCCGGCCCTGTGCCTTGCGCTCGATATAGTCGCGCAGGGCTTCGTCCAGCACCACCTGGAACTGCCGGCCTTCGGATTCTGCAATCTGCCTCAGCGCGGCGAGCACTTCGGGCGAGGCCTGAGATGAGAACTTTTCGCGAGTCTGGGCGGACATATCGCCTCCGTCAGGATTCATCTTGATGCGTCATGATAGATCACGACGCCGCGACTACGCGCGAGCGCAACGGCACGCTCAGCCTTTCGGCGACTTGTTCTGACGAGGTGGGACCAGGCGGAAGAAAAGCGGATGCTCTGTAAACAACAGGGGACGCAGCAATATTTCCTGAGATCCTCGCGGGCGCTGCCCGAAAGCTTTCCCACGCGCAGGCATCAAGATGCGTCAGGGCTGATATGGCGGACGCAGCAACATTCCCAAAGCATAATTCGCCCGTTTTTCGGGCAACACACGATCCGCGCCCTCTCCGACTTGACCGCTGCCGAACCAAGGCATATGTTGCGCCATATGCCAGCTACACTCCAGGATCGACCATGGTAGAACGCCACGCTTCACTGTTCCGCAACGGCCGCAATCAGGCGGTACGCATCCCGCGAGAATTCGAACTTGAAGGTGCCGAGGTGCTGATCCGGAAGGAAGGCGACAGCCTCATCCTCACGCCCATCCGCAAGAACCGCCTGCTGGACCTTCTGGCTTCCTGGGCGCCGCTGGACGAAGGTCTGCCCGAGGTGGAAGACCTGCCGCCCCAGGAACGGGCCGATTACTGATGGCGCAACCGCTCTGGATGCTGGATACCAATGCACTGTCCGAACTGATCCGCGACCCGCGTGGCCCGGTGATGCAGCGTCTGTCCGATGTGGCGCCCGACGTGGTGTGCACCAGCATCGTGGTGGCCTGCGAGTTGCGCTTCGGCGCACAACGAAAGGGCTCTGCAGTACTGACCGAACGTGTGAATGCGCTGCTGGATGCAATGGTGGTGCTCCCCTTTGACGAGCCGGCGGACGAGCACTACGCGGACATCCGCGCCACGCTTGAGCGTGCCGGCACCCCCGCCGGCACCCCGATCAGCAGCCATGACATGCTGATTGCGGCACACGCCAGATCACGTGCGCTGACGCTGGTGACGCATAACCTGTGCGAGTTTCAGCGCGTGCCCGGGCTGACGGTGGAAGACTGGCTTGCTCCATCGCCCGCGACATGAGCACCGATGTCCCCTACCCCGCCGTCCTTGCCTCGGATCAACCAGCCCGGAAAGCGTCGGTCGGCACGTCGTCTCGCACCCATCAGGAGTGCGGACAAGAAAACAGGCGCTTGAACATCGCGTTCGGGCGCCTCAGAACAGGAGTTGTCGATGAGCTACAGTTTCCCGGCCGAAAAATTCTCCGTCGCCCGCGATGCTTTGATTCAGCCGCACCCGGACGGTCAGCATGTGGCGCTGGAAACGGCGCTCGTCGAGTGCCGCGTCGGCCTGCACCGGATGAACCGTTCAAAGCTGGATTCAACCACCCGGTCGCAGATCTTCAAGCTCGAAGGCTTCATGGATTCAACGGGCTTTTCCGAAGCCGAGGGCGACAGCGCCTGGACGGTGCGGCTGAAAGGCCTGTCCGATGCGGAGAAGTCGGAAATCTTCCGCCTGGTGGATGATCTGGCGAATTTTTTCGCCAGCCAGGAAGCGTAGCGACCACTGTCGGCCTTCCCGCGTCGGGACCGCGCGGCCGGATTGCGGCGGATAGGCAGGCGCCACGGCGGACAGACAACGCTTTCCGCCCGCGCCAGGTTTTCAGTTGCGGGTCCCCAGCCCGTCTGCTCGGCTAGCCCGCCCCGCGCTGCGCCCGCCGCCATGTCGCGGGTGGCTGCCCGGTCAGTCGCTTGAAGGCCCGCGAGAATGCAGCCTCCGATTCGTAGCCGATGTCCTGCGCGATGGAGGCGACCGATGCCTGGCCTTCGCGCATCAGATTGGTGCCGAGCTGCATGCGCCAGTGGGTCAGGTATTGCATCGGCGGCATGCCGACGCAGTCAACGAAACGCTCGTGCAGGGCGGAGCGGGAGAGGCCGACCTGTCGGCCCAGTTCGTCCACCGTCCAGTCCTCCGCCGGGCGCGCGTGCATCAGCGTGATCGCCTTGCCGATGTAGCGATCGCGCAGCGCGGCGAGCCAGCCGCTGCCACCCTCTTCCGGCAGGGCTTCGAGACAGCGGCGCGCCGCATCGACGAACACCATTTCGCTGACGCGCTCCAGCACCGCCGCGCTGCCCGCCCGCCGGTGGCGTGACTCGGCCACCGCCTGTTCGAGCATGGGTGCCACCCAGGCGCCGACCCCGCTCGACGGCAGATGAAGCATCGGCGGCAGGGCCTGGATCAAGGGGTTGAAGGGCTTCAGATCGCAACTGATGAAGCCGCAGACCATCGTGATGCTGGCGCGGCTGGAGGGCACTTCGGCATCGAGCTCGCACACGCCGTCGTGGAGGGCGATCAGGACCGGTTGGGGGTGGTCGCGCGTCGTTGCACGCCAGGACTGGTCGCCGCCGACCGCGCGCATGCCGGGCGCACTGGACAGCACGTGGGCATCGCCACGCGGGAACATGACGATGTCGCCCGCCTGCAGCCTGGTCGGCGCCTCGCCCTCCATGCCGACCCAGCCGTTTCCTCGCAGGATCATGTGATAGGCGATCACGTGCTCGGCGCCGGGGCTGAGCGCGTCGGCCAGTTCCGGCGACGGCGGCGTGTCCGCCACCCAGTGATCGTCGCAGCTCACGTAATAGAAGATCGCGCCGCGCAGACGCACGCTCGTGAGCATATCGGACAACGGATCGCCTTGCATGGCCCCTCCCCGGCGGCGTCGCGATCAATCGGCGCGGGCAGCCGGTCCGAACACCGGGCCAAGTGATCGCGCAATCGCGGAGCCGCGAGCAAGTTTCAACGACATGCGGTGAATCGCCCACCGGCCCGGACATGAAGAATGGCCCCGTCGTCGCACACCGCCACACGCATAGAAATACGCACACGCCCATCGGGCCGTGGCAGGTGCGACGCACCCCACAACATCCTGAGGAGATCACCATGTCAGCCGTACTCGAAACCCAAGTCACCGCGCCGGATTTCAACGCCATCAAACAACGGCAGCATGCCACCTAGCAACAATAGGGGACGCAGCAACATTTCCCTAGCAACAATAGGGGACGCAGCAACATTTCCCCAACAATAGGGGACGCAGCAACATTTCCCCTGATTTCTCCACCCTCTTCCACCTCGGCCCGGTTCAGCTCATCGCCGAACTCAGCCCGAGATGTGTGACAAATGGGTCGAAGTCGCGGTCGCTGTAGCGTGAACAATAGGGTACGCAGCAGCATTTCCCGAGATCCTCGCGGGCGCTACCCGAAAGCTTTCCTTCGCGCTGGCACCAGGAGCGTCATGCAGGCATGCGGACATCCGGCTGGTTGCACAAGTGCTCTCGATTGACCATTCTGGTGCAGCCCGGTTTATGCTTACTGCATCAACATGCACCGGACACTGCGATGCCCCGCCGCGCCCGTCTTTCTCTTCCCGGCGTACCGCTGCATCTGGTTCAGCGCGGAAACAACCGCCAGGCCTGCTTTTTCGCACCTGACGACTGCCAGCACTACCTCGACTGGCTGGAAGATCATTCGCGCAGGCAGGGCTGTCACGTGCACGCCTATGTGCTGATGACCAACCATGTCCATCTGCTCGTGAGCGCCGACGATCCGGGCGCGCCGAGCCGCGTCATGAAGGCGCTCGGGCAGCGCTATGTGCAGTACATCAACAGGACATACCGGCGCAGCGGCGGCCTGTGGGAAGGCCGTTTCCGTTCCTGTCTGGTTCAGCAGGACGACTATCTGTTCGCCTGCCTGCGCTATATCGAGATGAACCCTGTGCGCGCCGGCATGGTCGAGCAGCCCGCCGATTACCGCTGGTCGAGTTACCGGGCGCATGCGCATGGCGCGTTCGACACGATGCTCACGCCTCATGCCGCGTATCTCGCCCTGGGTACGAACCCGGACGAAAGACAGCAGCGCTGTCGCATGCTGTTCCGCGAACAGTTGGGCCAGCAGGTACTGGAGGACATTCGAGACGCCACGCGAGGCAATTTCGTGCTGGGTAACCCGAAGTTCGCCGCGGAAGTGGCTGTGGCCCTGGGGCGGCGCGCGTCGCGCGGCAAAGCAGGCCGACCGCGAAAGATCAAGCCGGCTCAATCGGGAGAACTGTTCTGACGCCCCCGTGCAGGGTGACCCACGCGCCGATCCCGACAGCTTCATCGGTGCAGCGGGCAGCGTCCCCTGCATGGACGGAAGGCCAACGCTCACCATTGCGATTCATGGCACCGAGTGCTATGTTTTCGCCGGAATACCGGTGAGCCATGCGTGTCTTCAAGACCCGGCAGTTCGACAAATGGGCGTGCAAGGAAGGCGTGACTGACCCAACCCTGTGGGCTGCGGTGATCGAGATGGAAAATGGCCTGATCGACGCCGACCTTGGTGGACATCCGGTGAAGAAGCGGATCGCCCTGCCGGGGCGCGGCAAGCGTGGTGGCGCCCGGTCACTGCTGGCCTACCGTCTTGGCGATTGCGCCTTCTTTGTATATGGCTTTGCCAAGAACGAGCGGGACAATATCGACGACAGGGAACTGAAAGCCCTGAAGCTGCTTGCATCGACCTTGCTGGGCTGGACGCCGGAGCAGACCGGGCATGCGCTGCGCGAGGGCGCATTGATAGAGGTGATTCATGACTGGCCGTTTGCTGAAGACCGTGCACGAAACCGCACAGGATTTTGCCGACGCCGGGCTGATCGACGCGCAGACCCTGCGCGAATTCGACGCGACCTGCCTGCCGCCGGTCCGAAACTACACAGCCGAAGAGGTCAGGAATCTGCGCCTGCGCTGCCGGGCCAGTCAGGCCGTGTTCGCTGCCTATCTGAACACCAGCGTGTCGACGGTGCAGAAGTGGGAGCGCGGCGACAAACACCCGAACGGGCCTTCGCTGAAGCTGCTTGATCTGGTCGAGCGCAAGGGCCTGGAGGTGCTGGCGTGAAACCCCGGATCGGAGGGATGTCCGCCTTGGACCTCTTCAAACGCGGCCCGCTCGAATCGTTTGGCAAATGAAGGTCGGTCTGCGTATCGTCTCGCACCCATCAGGATTGCTGACAAGAAAACAGGGGGCCGAACATGGCATTCGGCCCCCTCAGAACAGGAGTTGTCGATGAGCTACAGTTTTCCGGCCGAAAAATTCTCGATCGCCCGTGATGCATTGATGCAGCCCCACCCGGACGGTCAGCACGCAGCGCTGGAAACGGCGCTGATCGAGTGCCGTATCGGCCTGCACCGGATGAACCGCTCCAAGCTGGATTCAACCATCCGGTCGCGACTCTTCAGGCTCGAAGGCTTCATGGATTCAACCGGCTTCTCCGCCGTCGATGGCGACAGCGCCTGGACGGTGCGGCTGAAAGGCCTGTCCGATGAAGAGAAGTCGGAAATCTTCCGTCTGGTGGATGAACTGGCGAACTTCTTCGCCAGCCAGGAAGCGTAGCGACCCCTGTCGGCCTTCCCGCGTCGGGACCGCGCGGCCGGATTGCGGCGGATAGGCAGGCGCCACGGCGGACAGACCACGCTTTCCGCCCGCGCCCGGTTTTCAGTTGCGGGTTCCCAGCCCGTCTGCTCCGCTACCCCGCCCCGCGCTGCGCGCGGCGCCATGTCGCGGGTGGCTGCCCGGTCAGGCGCTTGAAGGCGCGCGAGAACGCGGCTTCGGAGTCATAGCCGATCTCCTGCGCAATGGTGGCGACCGATGCCTGGCCTTCGCGCATCAGGTTGGCGCCGAGCTGCATGCGCCAGTGGGTCAGGTACTGCATCGGCGGCATGCCGACGCGGTCGACGAAACGCTCGTGCAGGGCGGACCGCGAGAGGCCGACCTGTCGGCCCAGTTCATCGACCGTCCAGTCCTCCGCCGGGCGCGCGTGCATCAGCGCGATCGCCTTGCCGATGTAGCGATCGCGCAGCGCGGCGAGCCAGCCGCTGCCGCCCTCCTCCGGCAAGGCTTCGAGACAGCGGCGTGCCGCATCGACGAACACCACTTCGCTGACGCGCTCCAGCACTGCCGCGCTGCCCGCTCGACGGAAAGTGCAGCATCGGCGGCAGGGCCTGGATCAGGGGGTTGAAGGGCGTCAGATCGCAGCTGATGAAGCCGCAGACCATCGTGCTGCTCGCTCGACTGGACGGCACTTCCGCGTCGAGCTCGCACACGCCGTCGTGCAGGGCGATCAGGACGGGTTGGGGGTGGTCGCGCGTCGTTGCGCGCCAGGACTGATCGCCGCCGGCCGCGCGCATGCCGGGCGCGCTGGAGAGCACGTGGGCATCGCCGCGCGGAAACATGACGATGTCGCCCGCCTGCAGCCTGGTCGGCGCCTCGCCCTCCATGCCGACCCAGCCGTTTCCCCGCAGGATCATGTGATAGGCGATCACGTGCTCGGCGCCCGGGCTGAGCGCGTCGGCCAGTTCCGGCGACGGCGGCGTGTCCGCCACCCAGTCATCGTCACAGCTCACGTAATAGAAGATCGCGCCGCGCAGACGCACGCTGGTCAGCACATCGGACAACGGATCGCCTTGCATGGCCCCTCCCCGGCGGCGTCCCGATCAAGCGGCGCGGACACCCGGTCAGGTGTTCGCGCGATCGCGGAGCCGCGAGCAAGTTTCAACGACATGCGGTGAATCGCCCACCGGCCCCTGCAGGAAGAATGGTCCCGTCGTCGTACACCGCCAAACGGATACGCCCATCGGGCCGTGGCAGGTGCGGCGCACCCCACAACATCCTGAGGAGATCACCATGTCAGCCGTACTCGAAACCCAAGTCACCGCACCGGATTTCAACGCCATCAAGCAACGGCAGCATGCCACCTGGGCAAGCGGAAACTATGCCGTCATCGGCAGCACGCTGCAAATCGTCGGCGAAACCCTCGCCGAAGCCGCCGACCTGCGCGCGGGCGAAAAGGTGCTCGACGTCGCCGCCGGCAACGGCAACGCCACCCTCGCCGCCGCGCGCCGGTTCGCCGACGTCACCTCGACCGACTACGTCGAGGCGCTGCTCGAAAAGGCCCGCCTCCGCGCCGCCGCGGACGGACTGGCCGTGCAGTTCCGGGTGGCAGACGCAGAGCGGCTGCCCTTCGACGACGCGAGCTTCGACGTCGTGATGTCGACCTTCGGCGTCATGTTCACGCCCGACCACGCGACGGCGGCCAGCGAAATGCTGCGCGTGGTGCGCCCCGGCGGCCGCATCGCGCTCGCCAGCTGGACGCCCGGGGGCTTCATCGGGCGCCTGTTCAGGATCATCGGCGCCTACGTGCCGCCGCCGCCGGGCGTGACGTCACCTTCACTATGGGGCACCGAGCCGCACATGATCGAGCTGTTCGGCCCCCACGCCGCGCAGCTCAAGTGCGAGCGCCGGCACTTCGTCTTCCGCTATTGCTCGGCCGCCCACTGGCTGGAGGTGTTCCGCACCTTCTACGGGCCGATGCACAAGGCCTTCGCCGCCGTGGCGCCGGACGTCCGCCCGGCGCTGGAGCGCGACATCCTCGCCCTGCTAGACGAACTGAATGTCGGCGGCGCGGACGCGCTGGTGGCACCGGGCGAGTACCTCGAGGTGGTCATCACCAAGGCGTGACGGGACGCGATGGAAACTGGGTTCTTGTGGGAGGGGGTCTTCTGACCCCGACTGCGGCACTCAAGCACGCGCTGTCGCGCGATCACCGGCCTTTTCGCGGCCAAGGCCGCTCCCACAGGGACTGCGCCCGATCCGCGGCCGGCGCCTGAGCCAGGTTTCTGTGGGAGGGGTCTTCTAACCCCGACTGCGGCGCCCAAATATGAGATGGCGCGGGATCACCGGCCCTGTCGCGGCCAAGGCCGCTCCCACAGGGACTGCGCCCGATCCGCGGCCGGCGCCTGAGCCAGGTTTCTGTGGGAGGGGTCTTCTGACCCCGACTGCGGCGCCCAAATATGAGATGGCGCGGGATCACCGGCCCTGTCGCGGCCAAGGCCGCTCCCACAGGGACTGCGCCCGATCCGCGGCCGGCGCCTGAGCCAGGTTTCTGTGGGAGGGGTCATCTGACCCCGACTGCGGCGCCCAAATATGAGATGGCGCGGGATCACCGGCCCTGTCGCGGCCAAGACCGCTCCCACAAGGACTGCGCCCGATCCGCGGCCGGAGCGTAAGCCAGGTTTCTGTGGGAGGGGTCCTCCGACCCCGACTGCGGCGCCCGCAGTGCGGGATCGGACTTGCCGTGCCCGACGGTGCAACCTAACATACACACACATTCGTACATACATGGAGGCACCCATGGAAACACTGACCACGCGGGTGTTCAACAATGGCAACAGCCAGGCTGTTCGCATTCCTGCCGAATTCCGGCTCGATACCGACCAGGTCAGCATTTCGCGCAACGAGGCAGGCGATCTGATCATTCACCCGATCAGGGCGCAACGCGGTGATGCACTGATGCAGGCCCTGCATGCGCTAGGCGAGGCAGACGCCGATTTCGTCGCCGCCCTGGAGGCAGATCGCGACAGTCCGCAGCCGGTTCAGGAGCGTGAAGGGCTGTGATCTACCTGCTCGACACCCACATCCTCATCTATCTGATCAAGAATCAGCCGCCCGCCATCGCACGGCGCATCGATGCCCTGCCCGCTGACGACATTCTCGGCATGTCCTTTGTCACGTGGGCAGAATTGCTCAAGGGTGCCGAGCGCAGCACACGCAAGCCTGAGGTGGTGCGCCGGCTTGAATCGCTGGCGCTGCAGGTGCCGGTGCGCTACCCGGTCAACCCCGCCATCTGCCGGCACTATGCCGAGCAGGCGACACGACTCAAGGAGGCGGGCACGCCAATCGGTGCGAACGATCTGTGGATCGCCTGTCACGCGCTGTCGGAAGACGCCACGCTGGTGACCCACAACACTCGGGAGTTCGACCGGGTTTCCGGTCTGCGCGTCGAGGACTGGATCGCGACGTCCTGACCGGAAGAAACGACGGGCAGGACGCTGCGCCGCGTCGGGATGGCGCGCGGTATGCTCCGCACGCCTCCGTTCCGCACGCCACTTCATGAAAAAGCACAGTCTCTACCAGTATTTCTTCCGCGGCCTGATCACCTTCCTGCCGCTGGCGCTGACCGTCTATGTGCTGGTGCTCTTCATCACCTGGACCGAAGGTCTGGCGATGATGCTGGTGCGGCCGATCACCGGTGACTTCTATCTGCCCGGTCTGGGCATCGCGTTGAGCGCCGTGCTCATCGTCGGTCTGGGCGTGCTGGTGTCGCGGCCGGAAACCGGGCGCCTGCTGTCGCTGGTGGAACTGCCCTTCACCAATCTGCCGGTGGTGAAGAGCATCTATTCGTCGCTGAAGAACTTCGCCGACTACTTCGCGCCGCACACCGACGCGCCGGCGCAGCAGGTGGTGCTGCTGCGCATGCCGGGCAACGCGATGGGCATCGTCGGGCTGGTCACCCGCCAGTCGATGGACGGGCTGCCGGCCGGGCTGTCGGAACTGGAGGACCAGATCGCGGTGTACCTGCCGATGGGCTACATGATCGGCGGCTACACCGTGTTCGTGCCGCGCGCCTGGGTGACGCCGGTCGACATGTCGGTCGAGGAGGCGATGCGCATGGCACTGATCGCCTACATGGCGTCGAACCGGGCCGACGCCGGCCCGAACGCCTCGTAGTCCCGGAACGCGCGGACGCCGTGCCCGCGCTCAGGCGCGGCGGCGGCGCGCGAACACGCCCAGCAGACCCAGTCCGGCCAGCATCGAGATCCAGGCCTCCGGCTCCGGCACGGTCGCGACGTGCCCCTGCACGTCGATCTCGACCAGGTAACCCCACTGCGGCGAGCCCGCATTGACGCTGTAGCGCAGGTAGCGCGCATTGAGGCCGCTCGCCATGCTGCCGTCGGCCACGTCGAACACCGCACCGTAGCGCACACCGCCGACGCCGGCTTCGGGCAGAGCGGGTTCGCCCCCGTAGCCGGCGACGGCCACCGTGGTCCAGCCGAGGCCGTCGGCGCTGACGCTCAGAGTGAACGGGTTGTAGTAGGGCGATACGCCGTACAGCTCGATGCGATCGAGCACGAAAACGGCCGTCAGGTCGAGGTCGACGTGGCCGCCGTAGAAACCCGAATTCCATGCATTGAGACCGGTATTGCCGGTGGCACCGTAGTCGCCGTCGAGGATATTGCCGGCATCGAAACGAGCGTTGCCGCAGCCGAGGTAGCAGCTGCTGGCGGTGGCCTCGACGCCTTCGAGATCGGTCAGTTCGATGGCCTGAGCCGCCGCCGGGGCTGCGCCTGCGCAAGCAAGCGCCAGCGCGAGCGGCCGGATGCGCGACAGAAGGGGTGCGTGGGTGAGCGGAGAGCGCCGGCGTGCTTTCTGGATGTTTTTCATGTGCAGGACCTGTGGGAGCGACAGCTTCGAATCCGGGGCGGAACCCGGTCTTCGCCCGCATCCGGGACGAAGCCGATGCCGCTGAGCACTTTTCGCGCCCACGGTCATAAGCGACTGATTCATCGGGACTTCAACGCGACCCGACCGCAATCGGCAGGGTTGCCTGTAAAGCGCTCCGACAGGCCGCCTGGCGGCGCACGGCTTGGCGGCGGCACGACGCACGGCGCCGGTCCGGCGATGCGCCCGGCCGGTTTCAGCCGAACACCGGCAGCGGCGCGAAGCGCCCCTTCAGCACCTTGTCGGCGGCACCCAGCCTGAGCCAGCCGTCGATGGCGCTGGCGTACACCGCGCGGAAGTCGGTGGTGTGCACCAGGTTGTCGCCGGCGTCCAGCGCGCCGAGGTCTGACGGCGTGCCGTAGTGACCGCCCTTCACCTGCCTGCCGGCGAAGAACATGACGTTGGCGGTGCCGTGGTCGGTGCCCAGGCTGGTGTTCTCCGGCACCCGGCGGCCGAACTCGGAAAAGATGAGCAGGCTCACGCGGTCGGCCTGGCCCAGACGCTCCATGTCGCGCAGAAAGCCGCTGATCGCATCCGACGTGTAGGTGAGCAGGCGCTGGTGCAGGTCGGCCTGCTGCACATGCGTGTCGAAGGCGTTGTTGCGGTAGCCGACGTAGTACAGCCGCGTCGGCAGGCCGGCGGCGATGCAGGCGGCCACCTTGGGCAGACCGAGCGGGACGATGCCGTAGTCCTGATTGGTCCTGTAGTTCGACCACGCCTCGCGCACCGCCAGCGACGATTCGCGCGCGCTGACTGCCACCTGTTCGAGAAAGCGGCGCGACGGGTTGTCGGTGCTCGCGACATTCACGTCGTCGAGCAGCGCGCGCGTCGGGTGCAGCGCGCTGCGCATGAAACGCTCCGGCTCGTCGAACACCACCGGCGTATGGATGCGGCTGCGCACCGCCAGCGACTGCGTGGCGTCGATGTTGAGCAGGTAGTTCGGCACCGGCGCCGGCGACATGGTGTCGGCCAGCCGGCCCACCCAGCCGTAGTCGTCGCCGCTGTTCGGCGCGGCGGTGTGCAGGTAGGCCATCGACGTGAAGTGCGAGAACGACGGGTTGTCGTAGCCGCAGCCATGCACGACGGCGAGCTGGCCCTCCTTCCACAGCCGCTCGAAGCCGGCCATGCCCGGGTTCAGGCCGAAGCGCTCGTCGAGCTTGCGCAGCTTGTCCGGACGGATGCCGATGTTGGGCCGCAGCCGGTAGTAGCGGTCGTCGGCGTAGGGCACGACGGTGTTCAGGCCGTCGTTGCCGCCGGACATTTCGAAGACGACGAGGATGCGGTCCTCCGCTTCGGCGGCGGCAGCCGCGCGCGCGATGGTGCCGAACACGCCGGGAACCATGAGCCCGGCGGAGGCCTTGAGGATGCTGCGGCGCTTGTGATCGATGTTCATATGCGTTCTCCAGCGTAGCGGCAGGGCCCCGCCCTGCCCTCGCCTTACCCCAGTTGATATTCCGGACGGCTCAGCAGCACGTGCAGCAGCAGGCGCAGCGGATCTTCGGCATAGCTCGCGGCCGCTGGCAGGTCGCGCGTGCCCAGTTCGCTTTCGAGGAAGGCGGCCAGCTTCTTGCGCGTCGAAGCGTCGAGCTGCACCGACAGGAAGCGACCTTCCATATAGGTGACGACCTCTTCCGGCGTGCGGCAGCCGGCTTTCAGCACCATGCCGGTCAGATCCAGCCGCGCCACCGTGCGCGGAATCGGCTTCACCCGCTCGACCGCCATCTGCCAGCCGCGGTAGCTGCCGTAGCGCGTGTTGAAGTCCTCGTTGCGGTCGCCGCTCATGCTGGACATCGCCATCATGTCGACGCCACCGTCGGCGCCGCCGGGTTTGGTCGCGGTGCTCAGATCGAGGCCGCTGCGCACGCGCGTGTGGATGTCGCGGATTTCGTAGCCGGCCTGCGCGCCCGGGTAGCGGTCGCCCGGGATGTAGTTGATGTCGGGCAGCGCCACGTCGAGCGCGAAATTGCCGCGCTCCAGCAGCAGCCCCGGCGTGATCCAGCTGCGGCCCTGGGCCCAGCCCGCCACGGTCGGCGGGTGCATCAGGCGCTGGCCCAGCGCGGCGGTGGTCTGATTGAAATCGGGAACGCCCGGCACTTCGGTCAGGCCCAGCTTGCGGTAGGTCGATACCACCAGTTCGACCGGCCCCTTGATGCGCGTCGCCACCGACTCGGGTGCATGGAAGTCGCGCGACATGAACAGCATTTCGAGGAAGGCGGCAATGTCGTAATTGACCGCCTTCAGCCGCCGGCCCAGTTCTTCGGCCAGCGCAGGGTCGACGTCCTCGCGCACGAAATGGCGGTACAGCTTGCTGGCGAGATAGCGCGGCGTGACCGGCTGATCGAGGATGATGTCGATCACCTGCACGCCGTCGTAATTGCCGCGCCGGCCCAGCACCTCCTTCGGCCCGCCATCGTGCTTTGCAGGGTCGATATGGAAGGCGACGCCCTGGTAGTTCCAGCCGGTGAAGGCGCGCGCCGCCTCGCGGATGTCGTGCTCGCCGTAGTGGCCGACGCCCATCGTGAACAGCTCCATGATTTCACGGGCGAAGTTCTCGTTCGGCGCGCCCTTCACGTTCACGCCGGCGTCGAGGAAGGCGAGCATGGCCGGGTCCTGCGCGACGCCTATCATCAGCGTGCGGAAGTCGCCCAGACCCTTCTGCTGGAACAGCTCCAGCTGGTTCAGCATCTTGCGGTAGTCGCGCACCTTGTCTTCGTTGGTGGCGAAGTGGCCGTGCCAGAACAGCGCCATTCTTTCCTGCAGCGGGCGCGGCGACGTGAGCATGCGGTTCGCCCACCAGTAGGCGACGCGGTCGGTTTCGAGCTTGCTGGCGCGCAGCCAGTAGAAGAACTTGTTCACCACCGGCTGCATGCGGCGGTTGCCGCCGGCCTTGACCGCGACGCCGAGCGCTTCGCCGCTGTCGCGCGCGAGGTCGGTGGTGGCCGGACGGCTGGCGGGAAACGGATCCAGCCCCGCCTCGAACACGCCCGAATGATCGAAGGGCGGCAGATCCACCACCGGCGCGCCCTCGAAGTACACCAGACGGCGCACCGCCTGGGTCGGCGTCAGCCGGGCGAAGGCGTCGATCTCCTCCGGCGTGCCGCCGAAGCCGGCACGTTCGAGCAGGTGCGCGGCGCGGGCGCGGTTCCAGTCGGCCGCCCCGATCGGGGCCAGATCGCCGGCCCACGGCGAAGCCGCGAGCGCGAGCGCGCTGAACACGGTGCCGGCGAATGCCAGCGCAACAGGGGCGATACGGAACATGACGGCGCTTCCGGGAAGAACAGGCCTGCAGCGTAAGGCCGCCCGGCACCGTCGCTCCAGTGCAATTCACCCTCCGCCCGCTAGGGATTTTCTGGAGTCGCGGACTGCCGCACCCTCACCCCGGGACCTGGCCGGCATGTCATGCTGCCGTTACTGCTCGACCGGAACCGCCGACATGCCCTCCGCCCCGACCGATGCGCTCGACCGTTTCGTCCACGCCCAGGCCCGCGACTACGCGCAGGCGCTGCAGGAACTGCGCGACGGCCGCAAGCGCACGCACTGGATCTGGTACGTGCTGCCACAGCTGCGCGCGCTCGGCCTCAGCCAGATGGCGCGCAAATTCGGCATCGCCGACCGCGACGAGGCGGCCGCCTACATCGCGCACCCGCTGCTGGGCGCGCGTCTGGTCGAATGCATCGACGCCGTCCTCACCCACGCCGGGCGGCGCCCGGAAGAGATCCTCGGCGAGGTCGACGCGCTGAAATTCCGCTCCTGCCTGACGCTTTTCGCCGAGGTGGCGCCGGACCAGCCCTGCTTTCGCGCCGCGCTGGCGGCCTTCTACGACGGGCGGCCGGATGGCGAAACGCTGCGGCTCCTGAATCAGGAAACCGGCACGCCGGACGCGCACGGCGCCGGCTGACCGCACAGCGCGATGGCATTCCGGCTCTCCGCTCTGCTGGCACTGACCGTCGCGCTCCAGGGCTGCGTTGCGCTGACGCGGGGCGTCATATCGGTCGAGGGCGCCGATCCGGCGGACAGCGCAACAGTGGCGCGGGTCGACATCGACCCTGACCAGCCCGCCCTGCTGCGGGCGGTGGACGGGAAGGCGCTGCCGGGCGTTCAGGTGTCCAACCGCGTCCGCGCCTTCACCTATGTGCTGCACCCTGGCGAGAGGATGCTGTGGCTGAGCGACGTGCCCTACGGCTTTCCCTTCGTCCCGCAGCACCTCAAGTGCTACGTGATGCACGCAGACCTCGCGGCCGGCACCCGCTATCTGCTGCGGCTGGACGACGTGACCCAGCACCCGGTGCTGATCGACACGACGCGGCAGCGCCGGGTTGCCGAGGGCGTGCTCGTGGATCAGCCGCTGATCCATGAGCGCGGTTGCCGCTGGCAGTGAAGTCATGCGCCCGTCCGCCGACGCGGCATCGCTCGAGCGGAACGACGCTGCTTCCCGGCGCCATACGCCCCGCTCATAATGATGCCTTCATTCGCAGCAGGACTCCCGAGAGCAGCCATGAATCGCATCGAAGGCAGACTGACGAAATGGCAGGACGACCGCGGCTTCGGCTTCATCGAACCGCGCTCAGGCGGCGAACCGGTGTTCGTGCATGTTTCCGCGTTCCCGCGCGACGGACGCCGGCCGGCCGTCGGAGAAACCCTGCTGTTCGACATCGAGACCGACGAACGCGGACGCAAGCAGGCAAGGGCCGTCGAACGCCCGGCCCGGGTGACGGCGGCGCGCCGCGACAGCCCTCGCCAGCCTGCACGCAGCGGATCGGGGCTGCTCGGCACGCTCACGTCGATCGCCCTGATCGCCGGCTTCGGCTGGGTGATCCACCACGAGTACATGCAGCAATCTCCTTCGCGCGATGCGCGGGTCATCGACGTGGCGCCCGTCCATCTGACCCGCGAGAGCTATCGCTGCGACGGCCGTCAGCACTGCAGCCAGATGACGTCCTGCGCGGAGGCGCGGTACTTCCTGCGCAACTGTCCCGAAACCATGATGGATGGAGACGGCGACGGCATCCCCTGCGAACAGCAGTGGTGCAGCCTCTGAGCGCCGACGCCATGTCCCGCCACACCGCCGAAATACTCTGGACCCGCGGCGACCAGCCCTTCATCGACAAGCGCTACAGCCGGCGTCATCTGATCCGTTTCGATGGCGGCGTCGAGGTGGCGGGGTCGTCGTCGCCGCACGTAGTGCCGCTGCCGTATTCCGCCGAGGACGCGGTCGATCCGGAAGAGGCTTTCGTCGCCGCGCTGGCCACCTGCCACATGCTCACCTTCCTGCAACTGGCGGCGCTGAAACGGCTGGTGGTGGATCGCTACGAGGATGCCGCCGAGGGCGAACTGGCGCGCAAGGCCGACGGCCGGATGTTCATGGCGCGCGTGACGCTGCGCCCGGCGGTGCGCTTCGCCGGCGCGGACCGGCCGACCGACGCCGAACTGGCGGCGCTGCACCACGCGGCGCACGAACAGTGCTTCATCGCCAACTCGGTGCTGACCGAGGTGCGCTGCGAACCCCGCCCGTCGACTGACTGAGGGTTCGGTGGCGGGTCAGCGTCCGCCGAGCCGCTTGCCGAAGGAAATGGCGTAGGCCGGCGAACGCATCTTCAGGATCGGATCGTCACCCGGGCGAATGCCCCCGCTCAGCACGTTGGGGTCGAAGTTGAGACCGGTACAGGCGTCGCCGCCGACGGCGGTGACGGACAGCGTACCCGCCACCAGTTCGGTGCGACCGTCCGGCCAGGCGCGCGACGGGTCGGACTCGCTGTCACCGGGCTGACCGAGGGTGACGATCCAGTCGAACAGGACCGGACCGCTGGCCAGCCGCTCGGCGAGCCGGGCAGCCAGGAAATCGCGCGGGGCGGCGGCGCGCTCGTCGTCGCTGAGGCCGCGCACGCCGTCACGCGGCTGCAGACGCCAGCGCACCGCGCGCTCGCCGTCGGCGGTCGCGAAGTGGAAGGTGTGCAGTCCGAAGTACTGCGCGCTGGCATAGCTCCAGGGCGGCGGATTCTGCTGCAGCCAGCGGAACTGCGGCAGCGTGTCCGGATGCGCGGCGCGGTAGGCGGCCACCCTGTCGGCATCGGGCCGGCCATCCGCGCCGGGCAGCGAGGCGCGCAGCAGGCCGAGGAAGCTTTCCGGCGTCGCCGCGCCGAACACCGGCGTACTGAGCGTGGCGATGTTGTGCACGCGGCCGTCCTCGAGCTCGAACTGCGCCGCCAGCCCGCGCGGCGAACGTGCGTTGTCGGCAACCGCCGGGTCGCCGCCGGCCATCGAGAAGCGGATCTGCGCCGGCCAGCGCGTGCCCGAGAACAGCGGCGCGCTGAACATGCGGGCGGCGTCGGCACTGGCGGTGAAGCTGCCGACCGCACAGACACCCTTGGCGTGACCCTTGCGCTCGCCCCGGTTCTCGCCGAACAGACCCTGGAACACCTCGATGAAATCTCCGGCCTGCGCCGGCCGATCCTCGGCCCTCAAGGGCGTGGCCACGACGGCGGCCAGCATGACCAGGGTTCGCACATCCATGAATGACTCCCGAAACCGCGGCGACTGGAGCGCGCCGCGACGCCGGACAGACCACGCGCACGGCCACCGGTTCGCCCGGCCGCGTCCGCCGGCCCGGCAAGCCGGACTGATACAGCTCAAACTGAGGCAGCAGCGCCGGATGATCGGCGCAAGTTTGCGCGACAGCGGTCGTTAACCTGCCTGTAAACGCACAGCGCATCCCCGGACACCGCAATGGACTTCATCTCCCGCAGCATCCGCAACAAGCTCCTGGTCATCTGCGGCGGTGGCACCGCGGCCCTGCTGGTCGCAGCGGTGGTCGGCCTCGGCGTCGAGTGGTCGGCCATCGACACGCTGGCCGGCGACATTACGCGCGCCGAAGCGCAGGCCTTGCGCGACGCCACGCTGAACAAGCTGATGCTGACCGGTGCCGCCTTCGCGGTCGTCGTCGTCGTCGCCTTCGGACTTTTCATGTGGGCATTGCAGCGCGCCATCATCGGCCCGGCGAAGGCCCTGTCGGCCGATCTCGAACGGCTGGCCAGCGGCGACTTTCATCAGCCCGTCGCCTGCACGACGCGCGACGAACTCGGCGCCATCGCGCAGAGCGCCGAGCGCATCCGCAAGGACCTCGGTGCGCTGGTGTCGCAGCTCAAGCAGTCCGCCCATTCGCTGGTCGAGGCCTCCGCCGTGGTCGGCGGTGAGTCGCAGCGGGTGGCCGAGGCGTCGAGCGCACAGACCCGGGCGGCCAGTTCGACCGCCTCGTCGATCGAGGACGTGACGGCCGGCATCCGCATGGTGGCCGACAACGCCGGCAACGCGGCGCGGCAGGCCGACGAGTCGCTCGATCAATCGACCCGTGCGCAAACCCATCTGACCGACCTGCGCGGCTCGATCGGCCGCACCGCCAGCGTGATGAACGAGGTGTCGGGCGCGGCCGACGCCTTCGTCGAAAACGCCCGCCAGATCACCGAAATGACGCGCGAGGTGCGCGAGATCGCCGATCAGACCAATCTGCTGGCACTGAATGCCGCGATCGAAGCCGCACGCGCCGGCGAACAGGGTCGCGGCTTCGCCGTGGTCGCCGACGAGGTGCGCAAGCTGGCCGAGAAGTCGGCGACCTCGGCCGCCGCGATCGACACCATCACCCGCTCGCTGTCCGAACGCGCAGCCGGCCTGACGGAAGCGCTGACGCAGGGACGCGACGCCGTCGGCGTCGCCGAATCGTCGAGCGATTCGGCGGCCGGCGTCATCACCGTCGCGCATCGCGCGGTATCGGTCGCCGCCGAAGAGGTGCGCGCCATCAACCAGGCACTTGAACAGCAGAGCCGCGCCGCCAGCGACATCGCCGGCAACGTCGAGCACATCGCCAGCATGTCCGGGCAGAACCAGTCGGCGGTCGACACGCTCGCCAGCTCGGTCACCCACCTGCAGTCACTGGCGTCGCGCCTCGATGAACTGACCGGGCGCTTCCGCCTGTAAGCCCGCTGATGCGACGCGCGGCCGCCGCGCCGGCACCGTGTCAGGTCTGGCGCAGCGCGCTGGACGGTCGGGAAAGCTGCGCCTGGGTGAAGGTGCGCGGCCTGCCCGGCCGCTGAGCACCTGCCGACCGGGCGATCTGGTGGCAGCGGTCCCGCCGACGGTGCCGACCGATTACCCTGTCGGACCATTCCACCTGCAGAAAGACCGTCGATGGCTTTACCGGGCGCCTGGAACCGCCTGAGGGCGGCACTCGCCGCCGAAGTGCGCCAGCTCACCACCCTGCACTCGAGCGACCGCGCCTGGCAGATGCCGTTTGCGGCCGCACTGGCCACCGGCCTGCCGCTGCTGGCCGGTGCTTACTGCGGGCGCCTGGCGGACGGGCTGGTCGCCTCTCTGGGCGGGCTGGTCTTCCTCTACCTGCCGGCCACGCCGCTGGCGCAGCGCATGGTGTCATTGATGGCGAGCGCCTTCGGCATGGTGGCCTGCTACGCGGTGGGCGCGCTCGGCCACCTGCTTCCGCCCTTCCTTGCGCCACTGCTGATCCCGATGCTCGGCTTCGTCGCGATCGTGGTCACCATGGCGTGCCGCATTCATGGCGTGGGGCCGCCGGGCAGCCTGTTCTTCGTGATGGCCGCCGCCATCGGCGCCTATACACCGGTCGAACCGGCGATGCTGCCGTCACGGATAGGCCTGATCGCACTGGGTTGCCTGCTCGCCTGCCTGATCGGCTTCGTCTACAGCCTGCACGCACTGCACCGCCGCGCAGCGCCGCCGCCGGTTCCGCCGCCGGTTCCGCCGCCGCAGCCGAGCTTCGACTTCGTCGTGTTCGATTCGGTGGTGATCGGCGTCTGCGTGGGCATTTCGCTGGCGCTGGCCCAGGCGCTGCAGCTGGACAAACCCTACTGGGTGCCGGTGAGCTGCCTGGCGGTGATCCAGGGCGCCTCGCTGCGCGCGGTGTGGAACAGGCAGCTGCAGCGGGTGCTCGGCACCGGCGTCGGCATGGCGCTGGCGTGGGGCATGCTGATGCTGCCGCTGGGTCCGTGGAGCGTGGGACTGAGCGTGATGGCGCTGAGCTTCGTGATCGAGGCGATGGTGGTGCGTCACTACGGCATCGCGGTCGTGTTCATCACGCCGCTCACCATCCTGCTGGCCGAGGCGGCCACGCTGGGCCACGATGCGCCCGGACCGCTGGTGCTGGCGCGCTTCCTCGACACCGTGCTGGGCTGCGTTGTCGGTCTGGCCGGCGCCGTCTGCCTGCACAACCCGAAATTCCGCGAGGCGGCAGGCCGGCCGCTGCGCCGGCTCGTCCCGTCGCGCCGGCTGCGCTGAGCCGGCGCCTGCGGTCGGTCAGGCCTCGGGGTGGCCGGTCTTCACCTTCTCCATCCATTCCTCGATACCCACGGTACCGGCCGCCTGCGCGCGGGCGGCGTCGGCCGGCGGCAGTACGTCCTGCACAAGGTCGATGCGCTTCCATTCGGCCAGCGGCGTCTCGCAGTCGGGGCGCGGCACGTAGCGCGAGCGGTCGACACGCTGGTAACGGTGGATGTAGCGCGGGCAGTTCTGCCACAGCTCCGACAGTTCGACGCGCACGATGAAGTCGGCTTCGCTGTAGAAAGCCATCATCGGGTCGTCGCGCGACACCGTGGCCCGGCCCTGCACGCGGATGCGGTGCGGCTTCTCGAAGGAAATGAACAGCAGCCCGACCTCGGCGTTCTGCGCGATGTTGCCGACCGAATAGAACATGCCGTTGCCGTCGTAGCTGGGGAATACCAGCGTCCTTTCATCGACCACGCGCACGAAGCCGGGGTCACCGCCCTTGTAGGACACCGTGGGCCGGCCACGTGCATCGACCGTGGACAGGAAGAACATGTCCATCGACTCGATGAAGCCCCGGCTGTCGTCGTCGAATTCGGTGCGGCAGGCGAGTTCCTCGATGCGGTCGGCCATCGCGCGGGTGCCGAACTCGTCCTGGAAGCTGCGGTGCTGCGGGTCGTACAGTCTGCTCACGGATGCGTCTCCTCGATCATGGCGGGCAAGCGGAGGCGCAGCATGCCACGACAGCGGTACTTCGCCTCCCCGCAGCGCAGCAAGGCGTCACGGCACTTGCGGACTACCATGCGACTTCCACTGACCCGAACGGAAGGAGGTGCGCCTTGAATACCCGTCACCTGATTGCTGCCGGCATCACCGCTGCACTGCTCGGAGCCTGCGGCAAACCGGCCGAACCCCCGGCTCCACCGCCCGCTGCCGACGCCAGCGCGCCACCCGCGGTCGCGACTCCGACACCTGCGGCGGCGCCCGAGCCGGCCGCTCCAGTGGCGGATGCCGCCCTTCCGGCCGAGGCCGCCCCCGCCTCACCCGCCGCCCCGGCGCCAGCACCGGCATCGACCGAAGCGGCGCCGGCCGCCCCTGCTCCCGCAGATACGCCGGCCGCGGAGCCGACCGCGGTCGCCGCCGGCGGCGACATCGTGAAGGGCTGGAAGACCTGGCGCTCGGCCGCCTGCGAACGCTGTCACGGCCCGGCGCAGGAAGGCATGGTCGGCCCGTCGCTGATCGAGTCGCTGAAGAAGCTGACCAAGGACGAGGTCAGACACGCGGTGATCGAGGGCCGGCTGGAGCGCGGCATGCCGGGCCACCCCTATCTGGCCGACAAGTTCGACGACCTGTACACCTACCTGAAGGGCCGGTCCGACGGCAGCATTCCGAAGGTCAGGCCCGACGGCGCCTGAATCCGCGCATGACAGGCGGGCGCATGTCGAAGTAACTGACAGCGCCCGCCCGGCAGCGCGATCCAGCAGAGAATTTTCATTTGAATCCGTCCTCTGCAGACGCAGCGCCAATCAGTCGCGGAACGAGCGCCAGCCGCTGATCATCGTCGAAATGATGCTCTGCCGGCTCATGATGTCCTCGCGCAGCGCCGCATAGACGTGGACGACGATGAAGCTGAGCAGCAACCACAGACCGAGGCGATGCAGGCTGTGCACCGTCTGGCTGTCGCCAGCCAGCCACAGCACCCAGCCGAAGGCGACGCCGCTCCAGTGACCGTGGCCGGCACCTTCGCTGTACAGCGCGAAGCCGGTGAAGATCATGAACAGCGTGCCGAGCACGAACAGGAAGAACATCATCACCGCGGCCAGCGGGTTGTGGCCGACGTACTTCTTCGGTCTGTCCTCGAGGAAGAAATACCAGCGCAGTTCGAACATGACCTCGCTCCACCACGCGAGCTTGAACAGCGGCGGCATGAAGATCTGCCGCGCGTGCTCGTTGCCGACCAGCGCCCAGTAGATGCGCCCGGCGAAGCCGATGGCGAGGATGTAGCCGGCCGCGAAGTGGGCGAAGCGCACATGGCCCATCAGGTACATGCCGGCGTCGTCGCCCGGCAGCATCAGGAAGGGCGTGCCGATGAAGTAGCCGGTGGCCATCAGCACCGTCATCGCCAGCACGGTGATCCAGTGCCACAGCCGCACCGGCGCTTCATAGACATACACGGCGTGCTGGGTGCGGCCGCCCTGCGCCGCCTGCTGCATCTGTTCGTGCGAAAGCATGCTGTTCTCCGGAAATCGATTGCGTCGGCGGCTCAGGCCGCCAGCATCAGTTCGGCCGGCACGCCGGCGCGCAGCGTGCCCCAGTTGCGCTCGCCGCGGCGGATCGGCAGCGCGATGTCGAAATACAGCGTGCCGTCGTCTGCGACGAAGGGCTGCATCAGCAGCGCGCGCTCACTTTTCGCCGCGCGCTGCGCGATGTCGGCCGGCGCCGGACAGCTGCCGGCACAGCCCAGCACCTGGCCCGCCGGATTGGTCACCAGCGCGTAGCGCAATGCGCTGACCTCGCCCCTCAATGCGCCGAGCGCGCGTGTGACCTCCGGCAGCGCGGCAACGCGACCGGCGCGCGGGGCGACCTCCTCGCCGTCGTCGTCGACCAGCACGGTCGCCGCACCGGCGACCGCGGCGCTGCAGCGGTCGCGGTAACGGCCGAGCGCGCCGACGATGGCTTCGAGCTGGTCGGAGCCGACGCGGAACGAGGCCGCCAGATCCTGGATGCGTTCGGTCGAGCGGCTCACCTTGGTCAGGTTCTGCTCGCCGTCGAGCATCAGGCTGGCCACCTGGTCGCAGCCGGTATGGATGTCGCTGACCAGCGTATGGATGCGGTCATTGGTGTCGCTCAGGCTGCGTATCGCGTCGCCGGTACGGGCGATCCGTTCGCCCATCACCTCGTACTCGCCGACCATGCCGCCGAAACGGCCGGAGGCGCGGCGCACCGCCTCGCCGGTCGCCAGGATGTGGTCGCGAATGTCGTCGGTTTCGCTGCGCGTGCCGGCAACCAGGCGGTTCATGCGGTCGATGTTCTGGCTCACGCCTTCGGTCGCCGCCTTGACCTGCTCGGCCAGCGAACGCACCTCGTCGGCGACGACGGCGAAGCTGCGGCCGTTCTCGCCGGCGCGCGAGGCCTCGATCGACGCGTTCAGCGCCAGCAGATTGGTCTGGTCGGAAATGCTGCTGATGATCTGCACCACCTGACCGATTTCCGCCGACTGGTTCTGCAGCTGCTGCACCGTGCGCTCGAAGGCCTGCACCCGCGCCTCGAACTCGTCGACGCGGGCGGCCGCCGCCTGCAGCTCTTCCAGTGACACGCGCGCCGCCTGCAGGTGGCGCGTGGTCGCCTCGTCCAGATCGTTCGCGTGCTGGCGCGCGCTGTCGACCGCGCTGCGCGAGGTTTCGCCGGCGGCGAACACCTGTTCGGCCAGCGCGCGCTGCGACTGCGCCAGCCCGGCAGTGTCGCGCAGCGAACGCGTCAGATGGGCGGTGTGACAGGCGGCGCCCAAGGTGCCGCGGCGCACGCGGAACACCATGTCGCGCACACGGCCGTCGCGCTCGGCAATGAGCTTGCTGATCGCCTTGACCGGCGAACTTTCGGGCAGCACGAACTCGCTCGACAGATCGTTCACATTGCGTCCGCTGTCGGCCAGCGCGTCGGCCATCAGCCCTATCGTGTGGTCCATCTGGCGGATGTAGAGCGCATCGGCGAAGGCGATCATTGCGCCGGCCGCACAGGCCAGCAACGCGGCGGCGCGCGGGTTCACCAGGTCGAAGGCGGCAGCCAGTCCGAACAGCGCGAAGAACAGCGCGCAGAAGGCGAAGCTGCCCATGCGCAGACGGTTCGACCGGCGCAGGTCGACGCGTTGCGCCGGTGGGGCCGCCTGGTCGGCCAGGCTGTCGGGCAAGGTCGTCGAGCGCGTTGTCATCGTTATCTCTCCAGCGGTAAGGGGCGGAAGTCGCTGCCCACCGGTTCTCCTCCAGTGCAGGCAACGACCGACTTTACGGCGTCGCCAACACCGCCTTGAGCACCCTGAACTGTCACCGAATCAGTGACATACGACGCGCCCGGACCGCCCGTTCCGCGCCTCATCCATCATTTCTTTGTCATGAAGAATCGAGCTGCCGGCGCCACTGCAAGACCGATCCCCTTGCGAGCGCCGCAGGCGAATGGCATTTGCGCACCGCAGCATCGGTGACGTGTCAAACTGCCCCGCGCATTCATTTAATTTTCTGATGGAGGCATTGATGCAGCAGATACTCGTCTACGCCGATTCGCTGTCCTGGGGCATCGTGCCGACCACCCGCCGGCGTCTGGACTTCGACCAGCGCTGGCCGGGCGTGATGGAAAACGCGCTCAACGGCGACCAGCGCCGGGTACGCGTGATCGAGGACTGCCTGAACGGCCGCCGCACCGTGTGGGACGACCCGTTCAAGCCGGGTCGCAACGGCCTTACCGGGCTGGCGCAGCGCATCGAGATCCACTCACCGCTGGCGCTGGTGGTGCTCATGCTGGGCACCAATGACTTCCAGTCCATGCATCCGCACACCGCCTGGCATTCGGCCCAGGGCACGGCGACGCTGGTGCGCGCCATCCGCGAAGCGCCGATCGAACCGGGCATGCCGGTACCGCCGGTGCTGGTCGTCGCACCGCCGCCGATCAGCGCACCGAAAGGCCCGATCGCGGCAAAGTTCGTCGGCGGGGAAACGAAATGCGCCGGTCTGGCCGATGCGCTGCAGAAGGTGTGCGATGAACTGGGCTGCGCCTTCTTCGACGCCGGTCGCGTGATCAGCGCCAGCCCGCACGACGGCGTGCACCTGGACGCCGACCAGCACGCGCTGCTCGGTGCCGCACTGGCGAAACAGGTCGAAGGACTGGGCGTACTGGCACTGCGCTGAAAGCGGCAGCACCTTCCCTTGCCCCGGCTAGCCGCTGGTGGAGGCCGCCGAATTGCGGGTAATGATGTGCTTCGCGACCGTGTGGTAGAGCGGTTGACTGAAGATGCGCGACACGCCGGCCGACAGCAGCGACACCGCCATCAGGCCGATGATGACCGAATAGCCGTCGACCATTTCCATCACGATGATGAAGGAGGTGATCGGCGCCTGTGTCACCGCGGCGAGAAAGCCGGCCATGCACAGCACCAGCAGCAGGCCCTGCGCCTCCTGCTGGCCGAGCAGCGGTGCCAGGTCGTGGCCGATGCCGGCGCCGATGGCCAGGCTGGGCGCGAAGATGCCGCCCGGCAGGCCGCTCAGATAGGCGATCAGCGTGGCGATGAACTTGACCGGCCCGTAGTACCAGGCAAGCTCGGTATTGCCTTCGAGCAGCGCGCGCGTTTCGGCGTAGCCGCTGCCGAAGCTGACGCCGCCACTGACGAAGCCGAGCGCCGCCACCAGCAGGCCACAGGCGGCGGCGAACAGCACCGGGCGCCGGGCGCGCAGGTCGGCCAGCGGCCCGCGCCACGCCGTCGACCCGATGATGAGCATGCGCGAGAACAGGCCGCCGGCGACGCCGCACACCAGCGCGGTCACCGCCACGGCCAGTGCCATGTCGCGGTCGCTGCCGGCGATGGCGATCTGTCCGAAATAACTGGCCTTGCCGAGAAAGGTCTGCGACACGATGCCGGCCAGCACGATGGCGGTGATGATGAGGCCGCTCATGCGGGCCTCGACGCTGCGCGTCAGCTCCTCGATGGCGAAGGCGATGCCGGCCAGCGGCGTGTTGAAGGCGGCGGCGATGCCGGCCGCACCGCCGGCCACCAGCATGTGCGTGCGCGGAATGTGCAGCGCGCCGGGCAGCCAGCGGTGCAGCACATTCATCAGCGAAGCGCCGACCTGCACCGTCGGGCCTTCGCGGCCGAGCGAGAAGCCGCTGCCGACCGCCGCCACGCCGATGAACACCTTGCCGACGATGATGCGCAGCGTCAGCAGCGGGCGCCAGCCCGCCGTTTCCGGTCGCGACATTTCGGCGATGGTCTGCGGAATGCCGCTGCCTTCGGCGCCGGCAAACCAGCGGCGCGTGATCCATACGCACAGCGCGCCGCCCAGCGGCGTCAGCAGAAAGGGCCACCACGGGTGGCTCGCCGTGGTGTCACGGAACAGGTGCACCGCGTGGTCCGAAAGCTGCGCAAAACCCACGGCCAGCAGTCCGACACCGACCGCGCCACCCCACAGCACGAGGCGCCCGAGCCAGACCTTCAGATAGGCGTAGTGACGCCGGCGCAGGATGGGATTCTTCATGCGCAGCCAGGCGGCAGTCAGCCGGGCACGCAATGTTTTCTGATCGGCCATGTCGGACGTCGTTGTCGGAGGTGGGCAGCAGGTTTGGCCAGACGACGCAAGATGCGTGCCGCACCATTGTGCCCCCTGCGCCCGGGCGTTATGCCCCTTTTGCCGCGCCGCAGATGCACGGCGGACGCGACTGATGCACCATAGCGGCGCACGGCGTTTCTTCGCGCCCACCCGAAACAGGAGCCTCACATGACTTCAAGCACGGGCGGCATCGCCGTCGCCCCCCACCACCTCGCCGCGGAATCGGCGCGCGACATCATGCGCGAAGGCGGCAACGCGATCGAGGCCATGATCGCCGCCGCGGCCACCATCGCCGTCGTATACCCGCACATGAACGCGCTCGGCGGCGACGGCTTCTGGCTGATTGCCGAACCGGGCGAAGCACCGCGCGCCATCGACGCCTGCGGCGCCTCTGCCGCGCTGGCCAGCCGCGCCTGGTACGCCGATCAGGACGTGCGCGAGCGCATTCCGAACCGCGGTCCGCTGGCGGCGCTGACGGTGGCCGGCACCGTGTCCGGCTGGCAGCTCGCGCTGCAGGCGGCGGCGGAAGCCGGTGGCCGAATGCCGCTGTCGCGCCTGCTGCGCGATGCCGAACATCACGCGCGGCACGGCATCACGGTGACCGAGAACCTCGCACGCAGCCTGCGCGTGAAGGAACCCGAGGTCGGCACGCAGCCCGGTTTCGCGCTGAATTTCATGCCCGACGGCGAGTTTCCGGCAGCCGGCAGCACGCTGTACCAGCTGCAGCTGGCGGATACGCTGGCGCAGCTGGCGCGGGCGGGTCTGTCCGATTTCTATACCGGCGAGCTGGCCCGGCGCATGGCGTCGGCGCTTGAGCGCGAAGGCAGTCCGCTGCGCCTGCCCGATTTCGCCGCCCACCGCGCGCAGTGGCGCACGCCGCTGGAGCTCGAGCACAGCCTGGGCCGCATCTACAACATGCCGCCGCCGACCCAGGGTCTGCTGTCGCTGCTGATACTGGGGCAGCTCGACCGACTCGGCCTGCAGGGGCTGCACGGGCAGTCGGTCGACTACATCCACCGTGTGGTCGAGGCGACCCGCCAGGCCTTCCGCATCCGCGACCGCTATCTGACCGATCCGGCGCGCATGCGTGTCGACGCGCAATCGCTGCTGTCACCGGAATGCCTCGACACCCTGGCCGACAGCATCGACCCCGAGCGTGCCGGCGGACGCGTCAATACGGCGCCCGGCGACACCGTCTGGCTCGGCGTGGTCGATGGCGAAGGCCGTGCGGTGAGCTTCATCCAGAGCATTTATCACGAGTTCGGCAGCGGCGTGATCGCCGGCGACACCGGCGTGCTGTGGCAGAACCGCGGCGTCAGCTTCTCGCTGCAGGCGGGTGCACTGAATGCGCTCGACCCCTGCCGCAAGCCCTTCCACACGCTGAATCCGCCGATGGCGCAACTGAAGGACGGACGCACCGTGGTGTACGGCAGCATGGGCGGCGACGGTCAGCCGCAGTTCCAGGCCACCGTATTTACCCGCCATCTCGTTTTCGGTGACAGCGTGCAGGAAGCCGTGTCGGCCCCGCGCTGGCTGCTCGGCCGCACCTGGGGTTCGGCCAGCGAGTCGCTGAAACTGGAATCGCGCTTCGCCCCCGAGGTGTTCGAGCAGCTGGCCGCGCGTGGTCACGTGATCGAATCGCTGGGCGATTTCGACGACAGCGCCGGCCATGCCGGGCTGATCGTGCGCCATCCGGATGGCCGGGTCGAGGGCGCGGCGGACCCGCGGTCGGATGGTTCGGTCGAGTACGCCTGAGCGCGCTGCCCACGCAGTCAGACGACTGTCTGATCCGTCCATCCGTGAGGCTGACGCGGACGACAGTGCGCCCTGCGTGATGCGACCGACCTTTTAACCTCTGCTTAATGCATGGTTATTGCCCGTGCAGGACGATGGCGCCGGATCGTGGGCGCGTCGCTCGTGGCTGACTCGCTCAACGGCACGCATGCGCCCCGCGGCGGGTTCGCCTGCACGCGGAGAGCGCGGCGCCCACACTTCGACACGGGGAATGCGCCATGCACAAGCGGTCATCGACTACTGCACGCTGGATCACGACGGCTCTTCTGGTCGGCAACGCCGGCGCCGCGCTGGCCAGCCCTACCTTGTACGGCAGCCTGAGCAATTTCGACGTCTACAACGACACCGGTTCGGAGACGCACGGCTTCGAGATCGAGCTGCACGGCGTATCGGCGGCGGACGTCAGCTACACCTTCGGCGGCGATTACAACCGCTACGGCAGCCCGCGCATCGACAGCTTCGACGGGGGCATTTTCGTGCGCTACCTCAGCGCCTAAGACAGCGCCCGCGGGGTGTTCCTGGCCGCGACACCGGTGCCGGGCAGTTTCTCGCCGACCGACGGCCACAGCTGCTGGTCGGGTGGAGGCGCCGGTTACGCCGGCAGCGGCTGCGAGCACTTCGGTCTCGGCCTGAACAAGAACGCGACCGGCACCCAGTACCGCTGGCTCAAGGGCGACGCGGCCACCGGCCAGATCAGCGCGGTCGGCAGCAACGTCCTGATCGCCGCGCCCTCGTGGCAGGTCATCGATCCCGCTCCCGCCGACCCCGGCCTGCCGCCAGCCCCGCCCGTCGTACAGGCGGTGATCGCGCCAGAGCCGGCGGAAGATCGCGGACAGTACGGTGTCGCGCAATGGGTCAAGGTCTACACGACCGAGATCGAGCGAGAGGTCGAACTCGAGGAGTTGTTGAGCGACAGCGCGGTCGTGCCGCGAGAACAATCGGAAACCGAAATCGAGTGGGTGCTGTTCCAGGCCAAGCCGGCCGACAAGGACAACGGAGAGGGCGACGAACTGCTGCTCGAAAAACCTCTGGCCGCCGATTTCGACGGCAGGAAGTCGGTCATCCGGCGCTACGAGTTCTACGAGTATCTGGGGGCCTACGATGCGGAGAACCACGAAGCCCAGCCCTTCGATGAAGCCGATCCGGTCGGCGCCGGTGAGGTCGGTCGCTACATCGGCGCGCAGATGGCAGCCGCCAACCTGATGGCGGCGCCTGTGCCGGAACCCTCGACCGGGCTGTCGATGATGGCCGGCCTCGCGGTGGTCGGGCGGGTGTGTCGGCGCCGGATCGGCTGACCGGCCAACGCCGGACGCGATCTGTCGCCGCAGACGTTGAACCCGTCCTGTCGGCAGGTGGCGCGCCTCACGCGCCCGGGCGCTCCGCGCGCGCCGTCTTCCAGCGCGCCACGCCGAGCAGTTCCTGCAGCAGCGCCTCGACCGAGGCCGTACTCATCGCGTAGGGGTCGAATTCGGGACGCGGGCAGTACTTCAGGAACAGCGCGCGGTTATCGGCCGTGTAGCCGACGTAACCCATGGCCCAGTCGGCGAAGTCGCGCGCCGTGACCTCTGTGAAGCCGAGAATCGCCGGATCGCGATGGCGCGGGTCGCCGACGATGCGGTGATAGACCTCGTTCACCTCCCGCCGCCCGCCTTCCAGACACTGCAGGAAGACGCCACCGGTGTAGCACAGCGCCCCGGTGACGCCGACGCGCGCGTTGTTCGCCTGCGAGCGGGCGAGGATGTGGTCGATGTCGCCGGATGCAAGGCCGTCGCGGACCTTGCTGGCGTAGATGAGACGGACGAGCATGGTGATCTCCTGTGCGGTGTGCGCTTCGACCGCGCCACCCGCACCGGTGTTTCAGGGCGAGGCGCAGCGTCGACCGGTAGAATGACGACCTTTCCTGCCGCCCTGCCCGCCTCACATGTCCATCCAGTGGTTCCCCGGTCACATGACCGCCGCGCGCAAGCACGCGACCGACGCGATGAAATCGGTCGACGTCGTGGTCGAGGTGCTCGACGCGCGCCTGCCGGAGGCGAGCAGCAATCCGATGATCCACGCCATCCGCACGCACCGGAACCGGCCCTGCCTGAAGCTGCTGAACAAGGCGGACCTGGCCGATCCGGACGTGACCGCGGCCTGGCTCAAGTTCTTCAACAGCCAGCCGAACACCAAGGCGGTCGCCATTTCGGCGCGCAAGCCGGGCGACGCCGGGCGCATCCAGTCGCTGGCGCAATCGCTCGCGCCGCACCGCGACGACAACCTGAAGCCGCTGCGCGTCATCATCATGGGCATTCCCAACGTCGGCAAATCGACCCTGATGAATGCGCTGGTGAAGAAGAAGGTGGCGGCGACCGGCGACGAGCCGGCGATCACCAAGAGCATCCAGCGCATCCACCTGAATCCTCGGCTCACGCTCTACGACACGCCCGGCCTGATGTGGCCGAAGATCGAGCACGAGAGCGACGGCCTGATGCTGGCCGCCAGCCACGCCATCGGCCGCAACGCCATCATCGACGAAGAGGTGGCGACCTTTCTCGGCAATCTGCTGCAGGCCCGCTATCCGCAGATGCTGGCGGCGCGCTACGGCTGCACGCCGGATATGGACGGCGTGGCGGTGATCGAACACATCGCCGCCCGCCGCGGCTACCGCATCAAGGGCGGCGCGCCGGATCTGGAGAAGGCGGCATTCACGCTGCTGCAGGACTACCGCGACGGTCTGATCGGCCGCGTCAGCCTGGAAACGCCGGAGACAAGGGCGCAGATGCTGGCCGCGGAGAAGGCAGCGAAGGCCGCTGCTGCGGCGGCGGACAGCGAAACCTGACACCCAGGCATGCGGGCGCGTGCCGAGCGGGAACGAACCGGCTCCAGCAGGAGCGGTCTGCTCACCGCGACCGCAGCCTGCGTTTGTGGGAGAGCTTGCTCGCGATTGCGCCCTGAACCGAAGCCAGCAGCCCGCTAAGGCCGCATCGCGACCAGAGGTCGCTCCCACGAAAAGCGCGCCCGCCCCATCGCCGAAGCCGGGTTTTGTGGGAGCGAGCTTGCTCGCGATAGCGATCTGAACCGAAGCCAGCAGCCCGCTAAGGCCGCATCGCGACCACAGGTCGCTCCCCCGAAAAGCGCGCCCACCCCATCGCCGGAGCCGGGTTTTGTGGGAGCGAGCTTGCTCGCGATGGCGATCTGAACCGAAGCCAGCAGCCCGCTAAGGCCGCATCGCGACCAGAGGTCGCTCCCACGAAAAGCGCGCCCGCCCCATCGCCGAAGCCGGGTTTTGTGGGAGCGAGCTTGCTCGCGATGGCGATCTGAACCGAAGCCAGCAGCCCGCTAAGGCCGCATCGCGACCAGAGGTCGCTCCCACGAAAAGCGCGCCCGCCCCATCGCCGGAGCCGGGTTTTGTGGGAGCGAGCTTGCTCGCGATAGCGATCTGAACCGAAGCCAGCAGCCCGCTAAGGCCGCGTCGCGACCAGAGGTCGCTCCCACGAAAAGCGCGCCCGCCCCATCGCCGGAGCCGGGTTTTGTGGGGGCGAGCTTGCTCGCGATGGCGATCTGAACCGAAGCCAGCAGCCCGCTAAGGCCGCATCGCGACCGGAGGTCGCTCCCACGAAAAGCGCGCCCGCCCCATCGCCGGAGCCGGGTTTTGTGGGAGCGAGCTTGCTCGCGATAGCGATCTGAACCGAAGCCAGCAGCCCGCTAAGGCCGCGTCGCGACCAGAGGTCGCTCCCACGAAAAGCGCTACCGCCTCAGAGCGCGTCGAACACCTCGCACTCGCCCAGCGGCTTGCCCGCAAGATCCTTCGCCGACAGCAGCGGCTCGCCCTGCAGCGGCCACTGCACGCCCACCGTCGGGTCGTTCCAGGCCAGGCTGCGCTCGTGCTCGGGGGCGTAGTAGTCGGTCGTCTTGTACAGGAAGTCGGCCGATTCGCTCAGCACGTAGAAGCCGTGCGCGAAACCGGCCGGCACCCAGAACTGGCGGTGGTTGTCGCCGCTCAGTTCGACGCCGTACCACTGGCCGAAGGTGGGCGATGACCGGCGCAGGTCGACCGCGACGTCGAACACCCGCCCCTGCGATACCCGCACCAGCTTGCCCTGCGGCTGCTGCACCTGGTAGTGCAGTCCGCGCAGCACGCCACGCCCGCTGCGCGAGTGGTTGTCCTGCACGAAATCCAGCTTCAGCCCGGTCACCTCGGCGAAGGTGCGCGCGTTGAAGCTTTCCATGAAGAAGCCGCGGGCGTCGCCGAACACCTTGGGTTCGAGCACCAGCAGCCCGGCGATACCGGTTTCGATCACCTTCATCAGAACACCTGTTCGTCGATGATGCGCAGCAGGTACTGACCGTAGCCGCTCTTGGCCAGCGGTGTCGCGATCTGCTTCAGTTGTGCCGAGTCGATCCAGCCCTGACGCCAGGCGATCTCTTCCGGGCAGGAAATCTTCAGGCCCTGACGCTTTTCCAGGGTCTGGATGAACTGCGCGGCCTCGATCAGCGAGTCGTGCGTGCCGGTGTCCAGCCAGGCGTGGCCGCGGCCCATCACCTGCACTTCCAGTTCGCCGCGCTCGAGATAGACGCGGTTGAGATCGGTGATCTCCAGCTCGCCGCGCGGAGAGGGCTTCAAGCCACGGGCGATCGTGCTCGCCTGCCCGTCGTAGAAGTACAGCCCGGTCACGGCGTAGCGGCTGCGCGGCTTGGCCGGCTTCTCTTCCAGGCTGATCGCCCGGCCATCCTTGTCGAACTCGACCACGCCGTAGCGCTCGGGGTCGGTCACGCCGTAGGCGAACACGGTGGCGCCCGCTTCGCGCGCGCTGGCCGATTTCAGGTCATGTGCGAATTCGTGGCCGTAGAAGAGGTTGTCGCCGAGCACCAGCGCCGACGGCCCGCCGCCGATGAAGTCCTCGCCGATGATGAAGGCCTGCGCGAGGCCGTCCGGGCTGGGCTGCACCGCGTACTCGATCTTCATGCCCCAGGCTGAGCCGTCACCGAGCAGCGACTGGAAGCGCGGCGTGTCCTGCGGCGTCGAGATCACCAGCACCTCGCGGATGCCCGCCAGCATCAGCGTGCTCAGCGGGTAGTAGATCATCGGCTTGTCGTAGACCGGCATCAGCTGCTTCGATACGGCAATGGTGACCGGATGAAGTCTCGTGCCGGATCCACCAGCCAGTACGATGCCCTTGCGTGTCATGAGGGTTGCTCCTGATTCGGTTCAGAGGATTTCGGCCAGCATGCGGTCCACGCCCTGTTGCCAGGGCGGCAGGACAAGACCGAAGGCCTCGCGCAGCCGACAGGTATCGAGCCGCGAATTGAGCGGGCGCGTGGCCGGCGTCGGGTAATCGGTGGTCGGGATCGGCAGGATGGCGTCCGGAGCCACCTTGATCGCGTGGCCAGCCGCCCTCGCGCGCTCGATCACGTGCGTGGCGTAGCCATGCCACGACGTTTCGCCGGCCGCCACGCAGTGGTAGAGCCCGCCCAGTTCGGGTCGGGCGCGCAGCGTACGTGCGGCGTGCGCGCTGACGTCGGCCAGCAGTTCGGCCCCGGTCGGCGCGCCGATCTGGTCGGCGATCACGGTGAGCCGCTCGCGCTCCTTCGCCAGCTTGAGCATGGTCTTGGCGAAGTTGCCGCCGCGCGCCGCGTAGACCCAGCTGGTGCGCAGGATCAGATGCGTAGCGCCGGACGCGGCGATCAGCTGCTCACCCTCCAGCTTGGTGCGGCCATAGACACTGAGCGGCCCGGTCGCCGCCGTCTCGTCGCGTGCTGCATCACCACTGCCGTCGAACACGTAATCGGTCGAGTAATGCACCAGGTGCGCACCGAGCGCCTTCGCTTCCTGCGCGATGCGACCGGGCGTGGTCGCGTTGATCAGGCGGGCCAGATCAGCTTCGCTCTCGGCCTTGTCGACAGCGGTGTGCGCGGCCGCATTGACGATGAGGTCAGGCGCCACTCGGCGGACGGTCGCCGCCACCGCGTCCGGCTGGCTGAAGTCGCCCGACAGATCACCGACGCTGTCGAAGTCCAGCGCAATCAGCTCGCCCAGTGGTGCGAGCGCGCGCTGCAGTTCCCAGCCGACCTGACCGCCCTTGCCGAACAGCAGGATCTTCATGCCGACGCTCCGCCGTACTGCTTGCTCACCCAGTCGCGGTAGCCGCCGCTGAGCACGTCCTGCACCCAGGGCTGGTTGTCCAGATACCAGCGCACCGTCTTGCGGATGCCGGTGTCGAAGGTTTCCGCCGGCTTCCAGCCCAGTTCGCGCTCGATCTTGCGTGCGTCGATGGCGTAGCGGCGGTCGTGGCCCGGGCGGTCCTTCACATGGGTGATGAGCCGCTCGTAGGGACCGGCGGCATCCGGCTTCATTTCGTCCAGCAGCGCGCACACGGTGCGCACGATGTCGATGTTCGGCTTCTCGTTCCAGCCGCCGATGTTGTAGGTCTCGCCCAGACGGCCGCGCGCCAGCACTTCGCGGATGGCCGCGCAGTGGTCCTTCACGTACAGCCAGTCGCGCACCTGCTGACCGTCGCCGTACACCGGCAGCGGCTTGCCGGCCAGCGCGTTGACGATGATGAGCGGGATGAGTTTTTCGGGGAAATGGTAGGGGCCGTAATTGTTCGAGCAGTTGGTGGTCACGACCGGCAGGCCGTATGTGTGGTGCCAGGCGCGTACCAGATGGTCGCTCGCCGCCTTGCTCGCCGAATACGGACTGTTGGGCTCGTAGGCGTTGGTTTCGGCAAACGGCGGGTCGGTCGGCTTGAGCGAGCCATAGACCTCGTCGGTGCTCACGTGGTGGAAGCGGAAGGTGGCCTTCTCATCCCCTTCGAGCGAGCCCCAGTAGCCACGGGCCGCTTCCAGCAGCGTGAAGGTGCCGGTGACGTTGGTGCGCATGAACTCGCCCGGGCCGTGAATCGAGCGGTCGACGTGCGACTCGGCGGCGAAATGCACGATGGCGCGCGGACGGTGCTGCGCGAGCAGACGATCGATCAGTTCGCGGTCGCAGATGTCGCCGTGCACGAAGATGTGCCGCGCATCGCCGTCGAGCGAAGCCAGATTGGCGCGGTTGCCCGCGTAGGTCAGCGCATCGAGATTGACGACCGGCTCGTCGCTGCCGGCCAGCCAGTCGAGCACGAAATTGCTGCCGATGAAACCGGCACCGCCGGTTACCAGGATGGTCATGATGCAAACGCCTGTACGATTCGGGGAGCCAACACTTTAACCGGCAGGCATGACAGCGCGTAGTGAAAGCTGCACGCAGCGATGCAACAGGATGTTCCGGCTCAGCGCAGCAGCTTTACCACGGGATCCGCGTACGGCCCCTCGATGCTCACCGGCGCGCGCACCGTCGTCGCCGAGCCCTGCAGGGTCACGTCGAGGCGCCCGCGCAGGGTGTCGTCGGCCAGACGCAGCGTACCGTTGGCGCCGACCAGACCCGATTCCATCACCACCTGGCTCAGGCTGACACCGCTGGCGTCGATCACCGCATTGGCGTCCAGCCGGTCGAAGCGCGTGCTGCCACCGCGAACGCCGCCCGGCCGCGGAATGCGCACCGCCTGCACGAGATCGACGCGCTCGATCTGCCCGCGCTGCACGCCCAGCGTGCCGCTGCCGCGCAGACTCTTCTGCAGTTCCGCATAGTTACGGCCTTCGCCGGTCAGCGACAGCGACATCGACAGGTCGCCGGTCAGCAGCAGCGTCGGCGCGAACACCTTGAGCAGCCCCGCCAGGCCGAGACGGGACGTCTGCAACTGACCCTCGAACCGTGTCACGTCGGCAAAGTCCAGCGCCACGCTGCCGGTCGCGTAACCGTCGTAGAGCTTGACGTCCAGCTTGTCGAACTGCAGGCGGCGGCTGTTCAGCGTGCCCTGCGCTTCCAGCACGTCGAACAGCAGCGAAGGCTTGCCCGGTGTCTGCCAGCCCAGCGCGGTCATCGACACGTTCCAGACGCCACCGGAATTGTTGCCCTGCAACTTGAGCCCGCCGTCGGCCGAGGCGAGCGACAGGCGCGTCAGCACGCCGTTCTCGTCCAGCGCCAGATCACCACCCAGCGCACCGATGGCACCGTCGAGCAGCACGATGCTGGCGTCGACCATGCTCACATGCTCGACGGTGACCCAGCGTGACGCCCAGTTGATGTCCTGGCGGCGCGACAGCGAAGGAAGGAAGGACAGATTCAGCGCCGCGCGCTCGATACGCACGTCACGCAGGACGGTGCGTTCCGACAGCAGCGTGGACACGCGCGGCAGCAGCTTCACCGCGCCAATTTCGAGCTGCCCCGGCCCGCCGACCGTCACCCCTTCGAGCGCGATCGAGGGCTCGGGGAACAGGCTGGGCGAAACCGAGGCGATGCGCACCGGCTGCCCCAGCAGTTCGGTCGCCAGGGCCTCGAAATGCGGCAGGTGGCGCTTGTACGGATAGAGGAAGAACAGGCCGACCAGCAGCAGGAGCAGCAGCACGCCCGCCACGAACATCTTCTTGCCGAGCGAACCCGGCGGCCCCCTGCGCTCACCGACGCGTCCGGAGAACAGGTCGAGCAATCGCTGCAGGCCACCGCCGCCCCGCTCCGCCGCCGACGCGGCGGCATCCGGTGTGGCGGACATCATCGCGCGACGGATTGCACCCCGCACGTCGTCGGCGGCCGACATCGCCGCCGCCGGGGCCGAGCTGTTGGCCGATGCCGGCGCCGCCAGCTCGGGCAGGGCCATCGCGAACTCGTCGAGCACCGGTGATTCCTTGGTGGACGCCTTTTCATGCGCCCGTCGGATGTCGTCCGACACCGGCGTGATCGGCTGGCTGACCAGATCCTCGATATCGACCAGCATCGACGACAGCTCGGCGCGGTCCGCCTCCTCGCCCTGCGGCGGCGCGTCGATCCGCCGCACCAGCCCGCGGTGTTCCAGTTCGCCGACCAGACCTTCGACGATGAGCGGATCGCCGAACTGCTGCGCCAGATTGCCGACCGGCGTGCGCCCGTCGATCATGATCAGGATGGAGCGCAGGTTGCGCTGGACGATGGTGCGCTTGCTCACCGCCTCTTCGCCGGCCTCGGTCTTTACGTAAACAGCATTTTCGTTCATGGATGCGCGCTGGCCGCCTTGCCGCGCCGGCTGGGCCACCGGCGCTGAAGAGATGGAGTCATGCGGTTATGGCTGCCAGACCGTCTTGCCGGCAGCGGTGACGCGATCATAAATCGACTCGGGTGCGGAGTGACTGCACATTCAGCCCGAAGAAAATATCGCATCAATCGCTTGACGATCCCCGGAAGGCTGACTATAGTTGCGCCCTCTTTCTTCCCCGATAGCTCAGTCGGTAGAGCGCCGGACTGTTAATCCGTAGGTCCCTGGTTCGAGCCCAGGTCGGGGAGCCAAGACACCAAAGGCCCGCAGCGATGCGGGCCTTTTCCGTTTACGCGCCGATCGTCACGCGCTCTGCGACTGATCAAGTATCCAACGGTCAGATCTCGCGTGTGTAAGTCGCCGTCAGCAGCGCCCCCCAGCCTGCGGGCGCCTCGCTGTTGGCACATTTCGGCCGGCAGCCCCCAGCGGTCGACGCGTTCGGTCGCACCCCTACGCGCCATCCTCTCTGTTTCGATCCGGCTTGCATCTCGATCAAGCCAGCACACGTACACCAGCACTCGAAACCACTGCCTGCGCAGCACCTGCTTGTCAGGCGACACCGTAAATTGACCCCCTGGCGACACGAGGAATTAACCCCCCTTGTTCGCAAGGAGGCCATCGTTGGAAACGAAGCAGATCGAGGTGAATCCTGTACGCCGTGTGGTTTGCGGAG
>JAVEVQ010000093.1:0-8634 GCA_034004945.1 Methyloversatilis sp.
AGCGGTGGCCTGTACAGGCGTCTGCCCGACTGCCGCCCGCCGGGTTGCACCGGCGCTGCTGCGGGCGCAACCACCGGCCGCGATGCGGGCGCCCTTACCGGCTGTCCGCCCGCATCGCCAGCGCGGCAGCGGCGGCACGCGTTTCGACGCCGAGCTTTTCGTAGATGTGCTCGAGGTGCTTGTTAACAGTGCGCGGGCTCATGCCGAGGATGTCGCCAATGTCGCGGTTGGTCTTGCCCTTGGCCAGCCAGGACAGCACCTCGGCTTCACGCGGCGTCAGCTGGGCACCGGCGATGCGGGTACTCGACTCGCCGCGCCTCCTGACGTCGAGCAGCAGCATGTGTTCGCCCAGGCCGACCGCACCCAGGCTGCGCGCGTACAGCGCCTGGTCGCCCTGCTCGCGCAGCAGGCGCGCGTCGGCGGCCGGGTCGGCCGTGAGGCTGGCCGGGTTACCCAGCCAGTCGGCCGTCGAGTTTGCCGCGGGATCGATGCCGAACTGGCCCAGGCACTCGCCCGCGCGCGGCGAACGCCAGGCGACGCGGCCAAGCGCGTCGACCACCAGCACGCCGAGTCCGGCCACGTCCACCGCCTGGCGCGCGATGCGTACCGCGCGCGCGTTGCGCACATGGGCGGTCAGCCGCGCCAGCACCTCCTCGACGCGCAGCGGCTTGACCACGTAGTCGGTGCCGCCGGCGGTGAAGCCTTCGACCACCTCGGCCGTACCGGACAGGCCGGTCATGAAGATGACCGGCACGTGGGTGAGCCCCGGCTCCTCGCGGATGCGGCGGCAGGTTTCGAAACCCGACAGGCCGGGCATCACCGCGTCGAGCAGGATGGCATCCGGCACCACCCATTCGAGACGGGCCAGCGCAGACGCGCCGTCGTGCGCGATCAGCACGGTGTAGCCGGCCTGCGACAGCGCGTCGCACAGGAAGCCGAGCGAGTCGGGCGCATCGTCGACGACGAGTACGACCGGTTGGTGGAATTCAGAGAGCATGAGCGTCGCGTTGCAGAAGTTGTGTGAAGCGGATGAGGTCGAAGCCGTCGACCAGCGCGCGCAGGCGGCGGCAGTCTTCGCGCGCGGCGTCGGATCGTTCAGAAATCGCGTCCAGCAGCGTGGCGATGCCGTTGACGTGGCCCAGCCGCGACAGGCGCAGCAGCGCGGCGCGCTCCTCGTCGTCGAGCGCAAGCAGCGGTGCGTCGGCGGCGGGCGCCGCCGAAGGCGGCGTGGCATCGGCCGGTTCATCGACATGCCAGGTGAGGTCCAGCGCCTCGCGCAGCTGGTCCAGCAATTCGGATTCCATGACCGGCTTGGGCACGAAGCCGGCGCAGCCGGCTGTGCGCAGCAGCTCGCTGCGGTTCTCGAAAACATTGGCCGACACCATCAGCACCGGTATCGGTGCGCCGTCGAACTCGCGCAGCCGGCGCGCGGTTTCCCAGCCGTCCATGCCGTCCATATTGATGTCCAGCAGCACCACGTCAGGACGGGCGCGGGCGACGCAGTCCAGCGCCTCGAGGCCGCTGGCGGCCTCGTCCACGTCGAAACCAAGCGGTGCCAGCATGCCGGTCAGCATGTGGCGCTGGGTCGCGTCGTCGTCGACCAGCAGCACGCGCATGCGCGGCCCGTCGTAGCCGACGATGGTGCGCATCGAGCGGGTCTGCGTCGGCACCGACAGGTATTCGGGCAGGTAAAGCCGCAGGCGGAAGGTCGAGCCGCGGCCGACTTCGCTCTCCAGCGTCAGTTCGCCGCCCATCAGCGAGGTGAGCATGCGGGTGATGCTGAGGCCCAGGCCGGTGCCCGGTTCGGCGATGACACGGCCGCTGGCGCTGCGCTCGAAGGGCATGAAGATGCGCGCGTGGTCGTCCGCCGCGATGCCGGGGCCGGTGTCGGCGATTTCGAAGCGCGCCACTTCCATCCGGTAATCGATGCGCAGCAGCACCTCGCCCTGCTCGGTGAACTTGACCGCGTTCGCCAGCAGGTTGATCAGCACCTGGCGCAGCCGCTTGGCGTCGACGCGCACGTAATCGGGCAGCCGCCCGGTCGTTTCGATGCGGAACTGCAGACCCTTGCGCGCCGCCTGCGGCTCGAACATCTTGGCCAGATCGTCCAGCAGTTCGCGCAGCGGCATCGGTGCCGGGTCCAGCCTGAGCTTGCCGGCCTCGATGCGCGCCAGATCGAGCAGGCCGTCGATCAGCCCCAGCAGGTGCTCGCCGCTGCGCAGGATGGTGCCCAGCGCGCGCTTCTGCGTGTCGTCGCTGCCGCTCTTGCCGGTGCTGCCGCCGGTTTCGCGCAGCAGGATCTGCGCGTAGCCGAGGATGCTGTTCAGCGGCGTGCGCAGTTCGTGGCTGATGCCGGTCACGTAGCGCGTCTTGGCAAGGTTGGCCGACTCGGCCGCGTCCTTGGCCTTCTGCAGCGCGAGGTCGGTCCTGCGGTGGGCGTCGATCTCGCGCATCAGCAACTGGTTCTGCCGGTTCGATTCGTCCTGTGCCAGGCGCCGGCTTTCCGACCCGAGCACGATCCACCAGGCGCACACTGCGCACAGCAGCACCAGCAGCGCGAAGGTCTTGGACAGCGAAACCTGCAGGCTTTCACGCGCCGCCGGGTAGAGGCCGCTGACGATGGCCTCCTGATAGAACACGACACCGAAAATGACGGCCAGCAGAACGGTCAGCGACAGGAACACCACGAGGAAGTGGCCGACGCGGAAGTTCACGCGCCGCGCCAGCCGCAACGGCAGGATGGCCTTGAGGAAGGCGTGCAGCTGGTCAGCTGCGCTGGCGTCGGTCTTGCAGCGGTCGTGACAGCGCGACTCGAGCGTGCAGCACAGCGAACAGATGGGCTGGCCGTAGGCCGGGCAGTGCGCCATGTCCTCCGACTCGAAGCTGTTCTCGCAGACGTGGCAGGTCACGGTCTGGCCCGGCCGCCACTGTGTGGCACTGCGTCGCGCGAGGTAGTAGCGGCCACGCGTCGCCAGGGCGATCAGCGGCGCGGTGACGAAGGCGGTGGCCAGCGATATGAAGGGCGAAAAGGCCTGCGCCATGTCGCCCATCCAGCCGGTATAGGCGAGCACGGACACCACGGTGGCGATCAGCATCGATCCCAGGCCGACCGGGTTGATCTCGTACAGATGGGCACGCTTGAACTCGATGTGCGACGGCGACAGACCGAGTGGCTTGTTCACGACCAGATCGGCCACCAGTGCGCCGACCCAGGCGATGGCGAGATTCGCGTACAGGCCGAGCACGTGCTCCAGCGCCTCGAACACGCCGAGCAGCATCAGCAGCAGCGCGATCACCACGTTGAACACCAGCCACACGACGCGCCCCGGGTGGCTGTGCGTCAGGCGGGCGAAGAAATTGGACCAGGCGAGCGAGCCGGCGTAGGCGTTGGTCACGTTGATCTTCAGCTGCGACACGATGACGAACAGCGCAGTCACCGCCAGTACCACGGCCGGCGAGTCGAACACGTATGCGAAGCCGGCGAGATACATCTGCGTCGGTTCGACCGCGCGGTCCACCGGCACCATGGTCTGCAGCGCGAGGAAGGCGAGGAAGGCGCCGCCCAGCATCTTCACCATGCCCGGCACCACCCAGCCGGGACCGGCGATCAGCACCGAGGCCCACCAGCGCACGCGGTTCTCGCGCGTCTTCTCCGGCAGGAAGCGCAGGTAATCGACCTGCTCACCGATCTGCACCACCAGCGAGATCGCCACCGTCGACGCCGCACCGAACATGACCCAGTCGAATTCGCTGCTGCCCGAACTGCGGCCGGTCAGACCGGTGAATTCCGTGTAGAGGTGCGGCGCCTGCCACCACACCGCGAGGTAGGGCAGCGCCAGCAGCACGATCCACAGCGGCTGCGTCCACAGCTGTATGCGACTGATCAGCGTGACGCCGTGGATCACCAGCGGAATCACCACCACCGAGCACAGCAGATAGCTCCACGCCAGCGGCAGGCCGAAATACATTTCGAAGGCGAGCGCCATGATGGCCGCCTCGATGGCGAAGAAGATGAAGGTGAAACTCGCATAGACCAGAGAGGTGATGGTCGAGCCGAGATAGCCGAAGCCGGCGCCGCGCGTGAGCAGGTCCATGTCCACGCCGTACCTGGCGGCGCAGTAGCTGATCGGCAGACCGGTCAGGAAGGTGATCAGCCCGACCAGCAGGATGGCGTACAGCGCATTGGTGAAGCCGTAGTTCAGCGCGATGGCGCCGCCGATCGCCTCCAGCGCCAGGAAGGACACCGCGCCGAAGGCGGTGTTGGCGACCCGCCACTCGGACCACTTGCGGAAGCTGCGCGGCGTGTAGCGCAGCGCGTAGTCCTCGAGCGTCTCGTTGGCGACCCAGGTGTTGTAGTCGCGGCGGATCTTGAATATCTGGTGGGTGGCTTCGGACATCGGGGCAGGCGCTGACGCGATCGAGGCCACACCATGCAAGAAATGCTCCGGGCAGCGGAACCGCGCGCTGCCCGGAGCCCAAGTGCAGCTTCCCTCCACGCCGCGCACCCCGACGGTGCCCTCGGCAACATCCTGGTGCAGTGCGACAGCGCAGGATTCCACCTTAGCACCGGCCCACCCCGATCGCGGGTGTTGCGCCGAGTACGCACATACGTCAATCGACGTATTCCGGCTACGCACCCCCGAACACTACTTTTCGCTCCGCAGCGAGCGATTGCGGTGCAGTGCACAAAACGATTCAACGGCCGCAAGCGGATCGCCTGAAGCTCCCCAACCCCTTCCGCTCAGGAGAAACGATATGGCTGACAAGAAAGACACGATTCCGGCTCCGCTCACCGACGAACAGCGTCGCAAGGTTCTGCTCGGCATGGCGGCTGCACCGGCGCTGATGGTGCCCGGCGTCAGCTTCGGCAACGCGCAGTTCCCGACAGCCAAGGTCAACACGACCAAGCTCGCGGTGACCGATACCGAAGTCATCGTCGGTCAGCTTCACTCCGCCACCGGCACGATGGCGATTTCGGAAACCGGCTCGATCCAGGCCGAACAGCTGGCGATCGACCAGATCAACGCGATGGGCGGCATCCTCGGCCGCAAGATCAAGGTGATCAAGGAAGACGGCGCCTCCGACTGGCCGACCTTCGCCGAGAAGTCGAAGAAGCTGCTGGTGAACGACAAGGTGGCCTGCGTGTTCGGCTGCTGGACCTCGGCCTCGCGCAAGGCGGTGCTGCCGGTGTTCGAGAAGGAGAACGGCCTGCTCTACTACCCGACCTTCTACGAAGGCCTGGAGCAGTCGAAGAACGTCATCTACACCGGCCAGGAAGCGACCCAGCAGATCATCTGGGGTCTCGACTGGGCGTCGAAGGAAAAGAAGGCCAAGACCTACTTCCTGGTCGGCTCCGACTACATCTGGCCGCGTACCTCGATGAAGATCGCGCGCAAGCACATCGAGTCGGTCGGCAAGCTCGGCAAGGTGGTGGGCGAGGAGTACTACCCGCTCGGCCACACCAACTTCAACTCGCTGATCAACAAGATCAAGGTCGCCAAGCCGGACTGCATCTTCGCGGCCGTGGTCGGTGGCTCCAACGTGGCCTTCTACAAGCAGCTGAAGGCGGCCGGCATCACCGGCGTCAAGCAATTCCTGCTGACGCTGTCGGTGACCGAGGACGAAATGCTGGGCGTGGGCGGTGAAAACTTCGCCGGCTTCTACTCCTCGATGAAGTACTTCCAGTCGCTCGACAACGCCAACAACAAGGCTTTCGTCGAGGCCTTCAAGAAGGCCTACGGTCCGAAGTCGGTGATCGGCGACGTGACCCAGGCCGGCTATCTCGGCCCCTGGCTGTGGAAGGCGGCAGTCGAGAAGGCGGGCAGCTTCGATGTCGACAAGGTGGTCGCCGCCTCGCCCGGCATCGAACTGAAGAGTGCGCCGGAAGGCTACGTGAAGGTCCATGAGAACCATCACCTGTGGTCCAAGGCCCGCATCGCCCAAGGCCAGCCGGACGGCACTTTCAAGGTGGTCGCGGAATCGGCCGATCTGATCGAACCCAACCCCTTCCCCAAGGGCTACCAGTAAGACCCCGGCGTGCCGCCCCGGCGCAGACCGGGCGGCGCGCCTCCTTTCCCTGCACGGCCGGGCAATGCCCGGCCAACCGTCCGGAGGTCCGTCATGTCGTTCGACGAAATCTACAACATCGCCCTGATGCAGGGCTTCGCCGGGCTGAGCCTGTTCTCGGTCCTGCTGCTGATGGGCCTCGGCCTCGCCATCATCTTCGGCCAGATGGGCGTGATCAACATGGCGCATGGCGAATTCATGACCATCGGCGCCTACACCATCTTCATGTTCTCCAGCCTGACGGAAACCTATGCGCCGGGGCTGGTGCAAGCCTACTTCCCGATCGCCATCGTCGCCGCCTTCTTCATCGCCTTCGCCTTCGGCTGGCTGACCGAGTGGGCGCTGATACGGCATCTGTACAAACGTCCGCTGGATACGCTGCTCGCCACCTGGGGCCTGTCGCTCGGCATGCAGCAGGTGTTCCGTTCCACCTTCGGTCCGAAGGAAGTGAGCCCCACCCTGCCCGAGTGGCTGATGGGTTCGTGGGCGCCGTCCGAAGGACTGGACATCCCGATCAACGGCCTTTTCGTGCTCGGCCTCACCGCCGTGGTGACCGGCGGCGTGCTGCTCGCGCTGTACAAGTCGCGCTGGGGTCTGCGTGTGCGCGCCACCGTCGCAAACCGCGCGATGGCCAACGCCACCGGCATCAACACCAAACGCACCGACCGCCTCACCTTCGCCATCGGCTGCGGCATCGCCGGTGTGGCCGGCGCGGCCTTCACCACCATCGGCTCCACCGGTCCGACCTCGGGTTCGCTCTACATCGTCGATGCCTTCCTGGTGGTGACCTTCGGCGGCGCAGCCTCGCTGCTCGGCACCGTGGCGTCGGCCTTCGGCATCGCCCAGACGCAGTCGATCGCCGAGTTCTTCCTGACCGGCTCGATGGCCAAGGTGCTCACGCTGCTGCTCATCGTGACCATCCTGATGATCCGTCCGCAGGGCCTCTTCGCTTCGAAGATCCGCCGCTGAACGCGATCCGCACCGACTTCGCACCTTCCAGGAGATTCACATGGACGCATTCAAGAACTGGGTTGCACGAACCGGCATGGGGAGCGTGCTCATCCTCGCGCTCGTCATCATGGTCGTGTTCCCGCTGACGATGGACATCTTCCGTCTGAACCTCGTCGGCAAATACCTCACCTACGCCTTCGTCGCCGTCGGCCTCGTCATGCTGTGGGGCTACGGCGGCATCCTGAGCCTGGGCCAGGGCTGCTTCTTCGGCCTCGGCGGCTACATGATGGCGATGTTCCTGAAGCTCGAAGCTTCCGATCCGGAATCGACCAAGATCCAGAGCACGCCGGGCATTCCGGACTTCATGGACTGGAACCAGATCACCGAACTGCCGTTCTGGTGGGAGCCGTTCAACCACCTGCCGCTGGCGCTGATCGCGGTGGTCGTGGTGCCGATGCTGCTCGCCTTCATCATTAGCTTCGCCATGTTCAAGCGCCGGGTCGGTGGCGTGTATTTCGCCATCATCACGCAGGCGGTGGCGCTCATCCTGACCGTGCTCATCATCGGCCAGCAGGGCTACACCGGCGGCGTCAATGGCATCACCGACCTGAAGACCATGCTGGGCTGGGACATCCGCGACGACTCGTCGAAGTACGTCCTGTACTTCGTCAATGCCGCGCTGCTGATCGGCGTCATCCTGCTCTGCCGCTGGATACAGATGTCCAAGCTCGGCACCCTGCTGCTGGCGATGCGCGACAAGGAAGACCGGGTGCGCTTCTCCGGTTACGACGTGGCGATGTTCAAGGTGTTCGTGTTCGTGCTGGCGGCCGGCATCTCGGCCATCGGCGGCGCGATGTTCACGCTGCAGGTCGGCTTCATGTCGCCGTCCTTCGTCGGCATCGTGCCGTCGATCGAAATGGTCATCTTCGCCGCGGTCGGCGGCCGCATGTCGCTGGTCGGCGCGGTGTATGGCGCGCTGCTGGTCAATGCCGGCAAGACCTACTTCTCCGAGAGCGCGCCCGATCTCTGGCTGTTCCTGATGGCCGCGCTGTTCATCGGTGTCGTGCTCGCCTTCCCCAACGGTCTGGCCGGTCTGTACGAAAGCCACATCAAGCCCTGGTTCTCGCGCCGCAAGTCCGTCGCCAAGCCGGCTGCGTCCGCTGGCGAACCGCCGGCACCGCCCTCGGCCCCCACCCACAAGTCCGCACCGTCCGCCGCGCTGCCCGGCGGCGTACAGGGCCAGTCGGCCTGAGCCGCGCCCGACCTGACAGGAGACCGACATGAGCAATACCGACTTCGTACTGGCGATCGAGGACCTGACCGTGTCCTTCGACGGCTTCAAGGCGATCGACGCGCTGACCCTCTACGTCGATCGCGGCGAGCTGCGCGTGATCATCGGCCCCAACGGCGCCGGCAAGACCACGCTGCTCGACCTGATCTGCGGCAAGACCAAGGCCAGCGGCGGCAGCATCAAGTTCAAGAACGTGGAAATGACCAAGCTGCAGGAACACAAGATCGTGCGCGCCGGCATCGGCCGCAAGTTCCAGACGCCGTCGATCTACGAAAACCTTTCGGTGTTCAAGAACCTGGAAGTGTCCTTCCCGCGCGGCCGCAGCG
>JAVEVQ010000094.1:0-8488 GCA_034004945.1 Methyloversatilis sp.
AGCTGGTCGGCGTCCTGCGGCACGTACTTCTGGCCTTCCTGGTTCCAGATGCCGATCTGGCGGAACATGCCTTCCATGCCGAAGGTGCGCGATTCGTCCGGCACGATGGGCACCACGCGCTTGCCGATGTGCGGGTCGCGCAGCAGGATGTTCATGATGCGTACGAAGGCCATCGTGGTGGACAGTTCGCGGCCTTCGCCGGACGCCTTCAGCAGCGCGTCGAAGGCCGACAGCGGGGGCACCTCCAGCGGTTCGGCCTTCGAGCGGCGCTGCGGCAGGTAGCCGCCGAGCGCCATCCGGCGCTCGCGCATATAGGCCACTTCCTTCGAGTTCTCGTCGAACTTCAGGTAGGGCAGCGACTCGAGTTCGCTGTCCTTGATCGGCAGGTCAAAGCGGTCGCGGAATTCACGCAGCGATTCCAGATCGACCTTCTTCTGCTGGTGCGAAATGTTCTGCGCCTCGCCCGAGCCGCCCATGCCGTAACCCTTGATGGTCTTGGCCAGGATGACGGTGGGCTGGCCACTGTGGTTCACCGCCGCGTGGTAGGCGGCGTACACCTTGTGCGGATCATGACCGCCGCGGTTCAGGCGGAAGATGTCCTCGTTGCTCCAGTTGGCGACCATGGCCGCCAGCTCCGGATACTTGCCGAAGAAGTGCTCGCGCACATAGGCACCGTCGCGTGCCTTCATGGTCTGGTATTCGCCGTCGATCACTTCCATCATGCGCTGGGCGAGCAGGCCGGTCCTGTCCTGTGCCAGCAGCGGGTCCCAGTAGCTGCCCCACAAGAGCTTGATCACGTTCCAGCCGGCGCCGCGGAAGTCGCCCTCCAGTTCCTGGATGATCTTGCCGTTGCCGCGCACCGGACCGTCGAGACGCTGCAGATTGCAGTTCACGACGAAGATGAGGTTGTCGAGCCTCTCGCGGGCGGCCATCGCGATCTCGCCCAGCGTTTCCGGCTCGTCGGTTTCGCCGTCGCCGATGAAGCACCACACCTTGCGGCCTTCGGTGTTGGCGATGCCGCGATCCTGCAGGTACTTCATGAAACGGGCCTGGTAGATGGCCTGCAGCGGGCCGAGGCCCATCGATACGGTCGGGAACTGCCAGAAGTCGGGCATCAGCCACGGATGCGGATAGCTGGGCAGACCCTTGCCGCCGACTTCCTGGCGGAAGCTGTCGAGCTGGGCCTCCGTGAGTCGGTCGAGCAGGAAGGCACGGGCGTAGATGCCGGGCGCCGAGTGGCCCTGGAAATAGACCAGGTCGCCGCCGTGGGTCGGGCTGGGCGCATGCCAGAACCAGTTGAAGCCCACGTCATACAGCGTGGCGCTGGAACCGAAGCTGGCGATGTGGCCGCCGACGTTGGTGTTCTTGTTCGCGCGCAGCACCATGGCCATCGCGTTCCAGCGGATGTAGCTGCGGATGCGGTGTTCGATCTCGTAATCACCGGGCGCCTGCACCTGCTTGCCGGCCGGTATGGTGTTTACATATGCCGTGGTGGCCGAGTACGGAATGTTGATGCCGGCGCGCCGCGACAGCTCGGTCAGCCGCTCGATCAGGTAATGCGCACGCTGCTCGCCGGCGTGTTCGATCACGCCTTCCAGCGCGTCGAGCCATTCCTGGGTTTCGACGGCGTCCGGGTCGGAAGCGAGCAGGGGATTGGGTAGTGCAGACATCCAGGCTTTCTCCTCTTTTTTGATCGAGCCGTTCGATCAGATGCACCGCCGATGCGCAACCCGGCCGGGGCATGGAGCCCGCCCGGGGTCGTCAGCGTGCCGGGCGAGGAGAAGCTCGTCCGAGGCGCCTGTCCGTCTGCGCATGGGTGATGCAAGTGTCGACAGCTCTGAAGCGGCAGCGGGTAGCTGCCATGGCAGCGTCGAACGCAGGGATCGCCCGCGTCGACGTGTCGCAATTATGGACACCCCCCGGACTTGCCGCCAGTGGTGGAAAACCGAAACCTGGGGCGTTGGTGGCACGGCACGGCCTTGCCACCAGTGACGGATTTCACGCAGGGGTCTGGCTGGCAGGGCATTTTTTCTTTCAGGGGGCTTTAAAGTTCTAAGGCCGGCGTGTCGATAGCACAGTCAACGAAGTCCAACCATCGCTGAACAAGATGAGCATGATTCCTGTACGCAAGACAGATGTCGTGATCGGTCGGCCCTTGCCCTACTCGCTGTACGATCGCAATAACAAGCTCCTGCTGAAGGCGGGGGTCATCGTTCAATCGCAGAATCAGCTTCAGATACTCAGTGAGAGGGGGCTGTACCGTGACAAGGCTGCCGTCAATCTGCCGCCGCTGACGGCGCGCGCGGCAAAGCACAGCGACACGAAACCCGAGCCCGAGCGCAACGACATTGAACTGGATTTCGAAGCGGTCAAGCTGAAGGTCGGGGACGTGCTCCAGTTGCAGGGCGTGGGTGACGACGCGCAGCGCCATACGGTCCGCTTCCTCGGCTACAACAAAGGCGGAAGTGTCATGGTGAGTGCGCCCGTGCTCAATGGCGGCTACGCCATTGTGAAGCAGGACAGCGCGTTCGTAGTGCGTTTCTTCTCCGGCAAGAGCGTGTATGCCTTTCCGACGCACGTGCTCAAGTCGGCCAATACGCCCTATCCCTACCTCCATCTGTCCTACCCGCGCGTGGTCAAGGGCATGCGGGTCCGTCGCGGCCAGCGCGCCTCCGTCCGGATCATCGCCTCGGTCGTCGATGCGACCGGAAGCTCCCACGCCGGCACCTTGCTCGACATCAGCAAGGGTGGCGCATTGCTTGCGGCCCGCAACCCGCTTGGCGCCAAGGAGGAGGAGCTGTCGCTCAAGTTCAGGCTGAAGTTCGACGATCTCGATCAGTTCCTGCAGGTCAGGGGGGTCATCCGTTCGGTTCAGACCAATCCCGATGCGGAAAACGAGGCGCTGGCCATCCAGCACGGGCTTGAGTTCACCGAAGTGCCGGAGGACGGGCGCCTGGCGCTGACCGCCTTCGTTTATCACAAGCTCATCGAACTGAGCGAAAGCAACTGACAGGGCGCACGCCCGGCCGCGCGCGGAACGCGCGGCACGGCGTAACATGCGCGCGAATCCCTCCGCGGAGCGCATGCCATGAAATGCCCGTTTTGCAGCTCACCAGACACCCAGGTGGTCGAAACCCGCGAAAGCGAGGATGGCGACATCATCCGTCGCCGGCGCCGCTGTGCGCACTGCGACAAGCGCTTCACGACCTATGAGCGGGTCGAGCTGAAGATGCCGCAGATCGTCAAGAAGGACGGTCGGCGCGCCGACTACGACCGCGAAAAGCTGCGGGCCAGCATGATGCTGGCGCTGCGCAAGCGCCCGGTCACCACCGAGTCGGTCGATCTGGCGATGGACCGCATCGAGGAGCGCCTGCTCACGATGGGCGTCCGCGAACTGGCGACCGACCGCCTCGGCGAACTGGTGATGCGCGAGCTGAAGAAGCTCGACAAGATCGGTTACATCCGCTTCGCCAGCGTCTATCGCAACTTCGAGGATGTCGATGAATTTTCGGAGGTCGTGCGCGAGGTGACCAAGCCGCCGCGTGCGCCGCGCAAGACGGGAGGCTGAATGGCGCACGACGCCTCGCTTGACACCCTTTTCATGGCGCGCGCGCTGAAGCTGGCCGCGCGCGGGATGTGGACCACCTCACCGAATCCGCGCGTCGGCTGCGTGCTGGTGCGCGATGGTCAGATCGTCGGCGAAGGCTGGCACGAAAAGGCCGGCGAGCCGCACGCCGAAGTGCATGCCTTGCGTGCCGCTGGCGACGCCGCGCGCGGGGCGACTGCCTACGTGACGCTCGAACCCTGCAGCCACCACGGCCGCACGCCACCCTGTGCCGACGCGCTGATCCGCGCCGGTGTCGCGCGCGTGGTCGCCGCCATGCAGGACCCGAATCCGCTGGTTGCCGGTAACGGTCTGGCGCGCCTGCGCGCTGCGGGCATCGCGACCGACTGCGGCGTGCTGGAAGCCGATGCGCGCGAACTGAACATCGGTTTCGTGTCGCGCATGACGCGCGGCAAGCCCTGGGTCAGGCTGAAAACCGCCTCGACGCTGGACGGCGTCACCGCGCTGGAGAACGGTGTCAGCCAGTGGATTACCGGCGCCGCGGCCCGGCGCGACGGTCACCGCTGGCGGGCACGCGCCTGTGCGGTGCTGTCGGGCATCGGCACGGTGATCGAGGACGACCCCAGCCTGACCGTGCGCGAGGTCGATACCCCGCGCCAGCCACTGCGCATCATCGTCGACGCCCGGCTGCAGCTGACGCCGCAGGCGAAGCTGTTCGCCGACATCGACCGTTCGCCGCTGCTGGTGGTGTGTGCGGCCGACGACACGCCCAAGGCACACGCGCTGCGTGACGCAGGCGCCGAACTGCTGGTGCTGCCGAACGAGGGCGGCAAGGTCGACCTGCCGGCGATGTTCCAGGCACTGGGCGCGCGCGGCATCAACGAGGTGCACGCCGAGTCCGGTCACAAGCTGAACGGTTCGCTGCTGCGCGAGAGCTGCGTGGACGAACTGCTTATGTATCTGGCGCCGACGGTGCTCGGGCGTGGCATGGGCCTGTTCAATCTGGGCCCCTTCGACACGCTGGCCCAGCGCATCGATGTCGACATCCGCGACATGCGGGCGGTGGGCAAGGACTGGCGGCTGCTGGCGCGGCTTAGACCTTTGTCGTAAGCGCGGGCGGTTTTGCGGCGCTGGCTTCGATACAGGCTGCAGTCGGGGTCAGAAGACCCCTCCCACAGAGACTAGCTCCGGCCGTCGATCATGCGCAATCCCTGTGGGAGCGGCCTTGGCCGCGACAGGGCCGCTGCAAGCTGCCGGCTTAGACAAAGGCTGCGGTCGGGGTCAGAAGACCCCTCCCACAGAACCCCCGCTCCGGTCGCCGATTGGGCGCACTCCCTGTGGGAGCGGCCTTGGCCGCGACGGGGCCGCTGCAGTCCGCCGGCTTAGGCTCAGCTGCAGTCGGGGTCAGAAGACGCCTCCCACAGAACCCCCGCTCCGGTCGCCGATCGGGCGCACTCCCTGTGGGAGCGGCCTTGGCCGCGACAGGGCCGCTGCAGTCCGCCGGCTCAGGCTCAACTGCGGTCGGGGTCAGAAGACCCCTCCCACAGAACCCCCGCTCCGGTCGCCGATCGGGCGCACTCCCTGTTGGAGTGGCCTTGGCCGCGACAGGGCCTCTGCAGTCCGCCGGTTCAGGCTCAGCTGCAGTCCGGGTCAACAGACCCCTCACACAGGAGACCCCTCCGGTCGCCGACCGGGCGCACTCTCTGTGGGAGCGGCCTCGGCCGCGACGTCAGAGTTGGGCAATCAGCCTACCCGGATCGGCACGAACAGCCGGTTGTCGCCGCGCTGGATCAGCAGCGCGATGCGGCCCTTGGCCTTTTCCACCAGTCTTGCCAGTTCTTCCGCGCTGCCGACCGGCTGGCCGTTCACCGCGAGGATGGCGTCGCCCGGCTGGATTCCCGCCTGTGCGGCCGCACCGCCGGCGTCGGCCACGACCAGGCCGCGAGTGACGCCCAGCTGCTGCGATTCGGCGCCGGTCAGCGGGCGCACGGCGAGGCCGAGCCGGTCGCGGACCGGTCCGCTGTCTCGGGCACCTTCGTCGAGCGCCGCCACCTCGCTGTCGCTCTGTTCGCCCAGCGTCGCGCTCAAGTCGCGCTCTGCGCCCTGGCGCCAAACCTTCATTTTCACCGTCTTCCCCGGCGCCAGATTGCCGATCACCTTCGGCAGATCGAACGAATCGGACACGGCGCGGCCATCGACCGACAGGATCACGTCACCGGCCTGCAGACCGGCCTTGTCCGCCGGACCGCCCTGTTCGACGTTGGCGACCAGCGCGCCGCGCGCGCGGTCGAGGCCGAAGCTGTCGGCCAGTTCGCGCGTGATCGGCTGGATGCTGACGCCGAGGCGGGCGTGCTTGGCGCGTCCGTACTGCTTGATCTGATCGGCCACCCGCATCGCGACGTCGATCGGAATGGCGAAGGACAGACCCATGAAGCCGCCGGTGCGCGAGTAGATCTGCGAATTGATGCCGATCACCTCGCCGTTCAGGTTGAACAGCGGACCGCCGGAATTGCCCGGGTTGATCGCCACGTCGGTCTGGATGAAGGGCACCAGTGACTCGTCAGGCAGCGCGCGCGACTTGGCGCTGACGATGCCGGCAGTCACCGTGTTCTCGAAACCGAAGGGTGCACCGATGGCGGCTACCCACTCGCCGACGCGGGTGGTGTCGGCATTGCCCAGCTTCACGGCCGGCAGGTTCTTCGCCTCGATCTTGATCAGCGCGACGTCGGTGCGCTTGTCGCTGCCGATCACCTTTGCCTTGTACTCGCGCTTGTCGGTGAATTTGACCGTTACCTCTGCGGCATCGGCCACCACGTGTGCATTGGTCAGGATATAGCCGTCGGGACTGATGACGAAGCCGGAGCCGATGCCGCGCGGCGCCGGTCCCTCGCCGCCACGCTGCGGGTTCTGTGGCACCGGGATGCCGAAGCGGCGGAAGAACTCGAACATCGGGTCGTTCGGATTCACCGCCACGCGCGAAGGCTTGCCGATCACGCTGATGTTCACCACGGACGGCGAGGTCTGCTCGACCAGCGTGCTGAAATCCGGAAGGCCGGCAACCAGCGGCGCCGTCGTCGGCGCGGTGATCGTCGCCGCCTGAGCAATCTGAACCGGCTTCGACTGCGGTGCCGCTTCGGCGTGGCGCATCCAGTCGACCGTCGTCGCCGTGGCGCCCAGCCCGAAGGCGGTCGCGGTCAGCGCGGCGAGTGCGGTACGAGACAGCTTGATCTTCATCGATGTCCTCTCCTGACGTATGTTTGCGCGCCTGACAATCGGGATGAAACGAGTCGGCGCAACTTGTGGGCGAACGATGGAGCAGGCCCGCTGGCGGGCTGTTCCGGTGGCTTGCATCCGGAAACAATCGTCAAGCCGCGGGCCGAGGGTCTGTTGACCTTGAATCGCGGGCCGCGCGCGAATCCCGATGCGTCCGGATCAAGGCGGGCCGATGCCGACTGACTGGACGTCAGGCCAGGAGGCCCAACGCGGAGCTGGGCGTATCGGGACTCGCACGCTGCAAACGCGGTTCGCGATTCAAGGTCAACAGACCCTGCCGCTGTTCAATCTGGGGAGCAAAAACGCCATATCAAGGGTCACAGAGTGCTCAAACCTCTTGAAAACCCGGACTTGCACCGCCACCATGACCGGTCCGGGTCGCCGAAGGCGGGCACGAGCCGGCCGCCGATCCACCATATATATAAGTACAGGAAGAACATGAAGAGCACTGACACCGGTCGTCCGACCCGCGAAGAAGCCGAAGCGGCCGTCCGCACCCTGATCCGCTGGACCGGCGACGATCCGACGCGCGAAGGCCTGATCGACACGCCCAAGCGCGTGGTCAAGTCCTACGAGGAATTTTTTGCGGGCTACGCTGAAGATCCGCGCGAAATCCTGTCCCGCACCTTCGAGGAAGTCGAGGGCTACGACGAGGTGATCGCGCTGACCGGCATCCGCTTCGAAAGCCACTGCGAACACCACATGGTGCCCATCATCGGCACGGCGCACGTAGCCTATCTGCCGGATCGCCGCGTGGTCGGCATTTCCAAGCTGGCGAGACTGGTCGAGGTATTCGCCAAGCGCCTGCAGATCCAGGAGAAGATGACCGTGCAGGTGGCCGACACGCTGTTCGAGGTGCTGCAGCCGCGCGGCGTGGCGGTCGTGATCGAGGCCGCGCACGAGTGCATGACCACGCGTGGCGTGCATAAGCCGGGCGTGGCCATGGTCACCAGCCGCATGCTGGGCCTGTTCCGCGATGACGCGCGCACCCGTCGCGAGTTCTTCGATCTGATCGGCCGTTCCGGCGGCAGCGGCAGCTGCGGCGTCTGAATTCGCGCAGTGGTCCGTCAGGCGGACACAAGGAGCCCGGGTGCTGATCGGCCCGGGCTTTTTTGTGTCCGTGCTCCGCAGGAGGCGATCAACAACAGGGCTCCAATGCCGCGGGGCACGTCGAGTGCCGCGTTGCGCGCTGTGCTGCGTGTGCACATGCTCCGCTGCCTTGGCGCGAATAGGTCCTGTTGCGCAAAAACCACAAGACTTGATCCAGGGGCATACGTAATTCAACGCATGGCTTGCGGCTGACTTTGCTGCTTCGGTACAGTCCGCCACACCTTCTGAAGCTCCGAAGGTGTGTAGCCCGGCAGTGCAGCGGCCGCGAGGCCGAATACGATCCGGGCACCCACTATCATCGCAAGAGGAGATTTGCGTAATGTCCAAGAAACTGCTTGCCGCTGCCATCGCCGCAGCGCTCGCCCCGGCCGCCGTGATGGCCGAAGCTTCCAACGTGACCATCTACGGTCGCATCGACTACGGTTTCATGTCGCGTGGTGGTACGGATGGTGAAGGCTCGCGAGGTGGGAATACCGGCCGTCTGAATGATTTCGAAGATGGTATCGCCGGCACCAACCGCCTTGGTTTCAAGGGTTCGGA
>JAVEVQ010000095.1:0-8445 GCA_034004945.1 Methyloversatilis sp.
CTTCTTCGACGAGGCACTGCGCGCAACGCCATCCTTCACCGAAGCCTTCGCCCGCGCCCGTGCGGCGGTCGGCACGCGGGAGGCGGCGGAGGGGCTGGAAGCGTCGGAGCCGCAGATCGCCGTTGGCCGCGACATCAAGCCGCGGCTGGAGGTGATTTACAACACTCCGAAAGAGGACCGCTTCGCTCAACGAAGTGAGAAACCCAATCCGTGATCCGCGATGACTGGGTTAGTCGTTCTTTCCTACTAACTTGCGTAGCATCCGCTTCCACCAAGGCCGACGCGAAACCCTGTTCAGCACTCGCATATAGGCTGCGACGACGTGAGATGGGGTGTCAAAAGTCAGAGCAACAGACAGATACGGACGACGTCCCTTTAAGGGCACAACCTCTTTAAAGAAGCGCTTAAACAATTCATGGTACCACTGCGGTGGTTTAACTGTGCAGTGCGCATTTTCCCCATTTGGTAATATAGTCTTTGCCAGCGCATGATGGAGATTAAAGTACACGCAGTCACTCAAACTCGCAATCGTTGCAATCACCCCCGGTAGCTCCTGTTCGGGAATGTGCTCAAGAACATCAGTATTGATAACCAGATCAAATGGGCCCTGCGGCAAAATATCTTTTCCTGGAATCGCCGGGTCGTACCCAAGAAAATCAATCTCGGGGTACTTTTCCTTCAGGCCTTTGATCAAAGCGCCTTTCCCACAACCATAATCCAGAACCCTTTTAGGTTTCAGGTGGTCGATAAAAACCGAAATTTCCTCTATAAATTTGAGGGAAGAAGCGCCATACGATCGATTGTTGCTGTGCAACTTCCTATATTGCTCAATATTCTGCATTACAACCCACCTCAAATAGAATCCACAAGCCACTCAAAAAGAAACCGGAGAACACTCGCTTAAAAATATCAAACTGCCCCTTCGGCCGGATTCAATGATGAAATTTCGGAAAGCTCAATTCGATGGACGCGTAGCGGTAGCACAGACAGCGTGCTGGGCATTAATCGCAAGAACCGATTCTTCATGATCAATGCGGCAGAATTGATGTGTCGGGCTCATGGAAACTTTGGCCACTGCCGTACAACAGATACTTGGCGGGATCACGCTTACATTCTGATGTCGTTATAGAACCACCAGCCGCCCGCCGCGAAAACCGCGACGACGACGGCGATGGCAATGTTCCGCTGCAGCGGGTAGCGCTCCAGCTTCACCAGTGGCGTGCGGTAGGAAATGTAGAGGAAGCCGCCGCCGAACAGCGCCAGTACGGCCAGCAGCGACCAGCGGTTGCCGGTGCGCGCGGCCAGCCGCAGCAGCGTGCCGCAGACCAGGATGAGCGCGAAATAGCCGAACAGCGACAGCGGCGTGATGCCGGTGCATGAGCGGCCGCCGCATTCGGGGCATATGGCCGGTGCCCTGGCGCGGGCGGTCAGCTTGATCAGACGTGCGATGGTGTTCCGCCCGCAGTGCGGGCAGCGGTTCATGGCTGCCATGTCATTTTCCGGCGAGAAAGGCGGCGCGCTGTACCGGGTCGGGAATGTCGCGCGACAGCTCGTCGAGCAGCGCCTGCTCGTCGCTCACCCGCTTCAGTGCGCGGCCGACCAGGATGCGCGCCATCGGCCCGATGCGCCGGGCCAGCCGGTGCTCGATGTCGGCGATCAGCGCGTCGTCCAGCGGTCGCGGGCCGAAAGCGTTGCTGCGCGAAGTCGTGGTGAGCGGTGCGCTGCGGCGCGAGGCGCTGACCGTGTCGATCGACGCGCTGCGCGCCACGGACGACACGCCGGTGGTGCCGGCGAGGTGCCGCCTGGCCTCGATCAGGAAGCCGGCGCGCTGTGCGTCGCCCGGAATGTGCGTCGCCAGCTGTTCGATCAGCAGCGCCGGGCTGGCGACCTTGGGTCCGATGCGCGTCACCAGCACGCGCGCCATCGGCCCGATGTGGCGGGCGAGCAGCGCTTCGAGCACCGGCGTCAGCGCGTCCTGCGCCAGGCCGGGCTGGGCGTCGTCGACGCGGCGGGTGATGCCGCTGCGCGCATCCAGTTCGAACACCTCCTGGCTGCGCGAGGCGATTTCGGCGCGCTGGCCGGTGGCGTGCAGGCCGACTGGTGCGCCGCTGCCCAGCGCCGACACGGTCTCGAAATAGGCGCGCGACACCAGCACCTGACCGGCGCGTGCCAGGCCGGCCAGCGTGCGCGCGGCATCGAGGCCGTCGCCGTGCACGTCGAGCGCGCCGGTGCCGGCGCGGGTCACCCGTACCGGGCCCAGATTGATGCCCTGACGCAGTCCGCCGCCCTCGTCGCCGAGGTCGAGCGCGCGCAGCCGCTGCGCCACCACGCAGGCGTCCTCGGGCTGGCCGAGCAGGCACAGCGCGGCGCCGTCCTCGGTGTCGTGGATGAGCCGGCTGTCGGCGTCGACCGAGCGCGCGGCGCGCGCCAGCGCGTCGTCCAGTTCCGATTTGCAGGCCAGCCGCTGCGCCGTGTCGAGATCGACGCTGCGGTCGATCTGCGCGTACAGCACGCTGCAGACGATGGTGCGTCGCTCCTCCGACGCGCCACTGGCGCGTACCGCGGGTGCCGGCGGCGTGCCGGACGCGAGCGGGCCGCGCGCCGCCGGCACCGGCATGAATACGCGACGGAAGTCGGCCACGCTGCGCGGGCGCCGGCTTTCGTGCGGCTCGAGCGCCCAGTCGATGGCACGCAGCAGCGACGCGCCGAAGATGGCCGCGTCGGCGGCCTTGGCGGCCGGCCGCAGCGGATCGTTGTGCACGCGGGCGGCCGATTCGACCGGGCGCTGCCCGGTCACCAGCCAGTACATGACGGCGGCCAGCGAGTAGATGTCGGTCCACGGTCCCTGATTGCCGTGCGAGTGGTACTGCTCGAACGGTGCGAAGCCGGGCGTCACGATGGCGGTCAGCGTGTGCTCGGTATCGTGGTAGCGGCGCGCCGCACCGAAGTCGAGCAGCACCGGCGTGCCGTCGTCGCGGATGCAGATGTTGGCCGGCTTGATGTCGCGGTGCAGGAAGCCGCCGTCATGCACCACCTGCAGGCCGTCGAGCAGCGGCTTGACGATGGCCAGCAGCGTCGTGCGGTCGATCGCATCGTTGCGCTCGCGCACCCACTGGTTCAGCGTGCGCCCCTGCACGTAGTCCATCACCATGTAGGCGGTGCCGTTGGCTTCGAAGAAGCGGCTGACGCGCACGATGTTCGGGTGGCGGAAGGTGGCGAGCGCGCGCGATTCGTCGAGGAAACGGCGCAGGCCCTGCTCGAACATCTCGACCGCCGGGCCGGCCCGCGGCAGCACGCGCTGCGCGTCGCCGCGCACCGCGATGTCGGTGGGCAGGAACTCCTTCACCGCGACCTTGCAGTCGAGCAGCGTGTCGTGCGCCAGATAGGTCAGGCCGAAGCCGCCGCCGCCGAGCAGCGATTCGATGCGGTACTCGTTCAGTGCCCAGCCGACCGGCAGCGCACCGGGGCTGGCGTTGGCCGTGGGCAGGAAGCCGCTGCCGGCCAGCACGTCCGAGTTCACGCTGTCTTCGGTGAACGCCTCGTCGTCGTCGCCGAAAGGAGTAGGACCTCCGGCCATCTCAGTTTTCCGCGGCGCCGCGCGCCGCCCGCCGGGCCGGCTGTGCAAGGCCGGCCCTGTGCGAACGAAGTAAGCGTGGGGGCAATTTCATGTCAGCTGTCGATCATGCGCATCGCCGTTTCCAGGCTGCGTCGCATGCGGTTGAAGGAGGCGCCGAGCACCGACACCTCGTCGCGCCCGCCGTCGCCGAACTCCGGCACCGAGAAGTCGCCGGTGCTGATGCGGTCGGCGGCGGCCGACATGCGTGCGACCGGGCGGATGATGAGCCATTCCAGCATCAGGTTCAGCGCCACCATGACGAACACGAACACCCCGACAAGCGAGGCCATGAAAGTGGTGAAGGCGCGGTCGGCATTGCTCACCGGCACCGTCATCGGCACCGACACCACCTGGGCGCCGATGATTTCGTTCATCTTCCAGCCGAAGCCGTTCGCCTCGCCATACACCTTCACCATGCTCGGCGGCGCCGTCGCCGGCGTGTTGTGACAGGCCAGGCAGGCCGGGTTGGTGATCTGGATCGGCCGCGCGATATACATGTGGCGACCGGTCGGCGTGTCGCGTTCGCCGGTCAGCTCCTTCACGTCCATCGCGTTGCGGAAGCTGGCCACCAGATCGGCTTCCCAGTCCGACGCGCGATCGCGCGGGTTGGACGGGTTCAGCGTCGCTTCCTTGTAGGCGTACTCCGGGTGGTTCTTGCGCAGCTCGTTCAGCGTTTCGGTCGCCGCGTAGGCCGGCACCGTCTGCGGCAGGAACTGCTCGGCCAGCATCGGATCGAGGTGGGGCTTGATCTGGCTCACCGTGTAGGCGCGGATGGCGAGCGCGGTTTCCATCATCAGCCGCGCGTTGCGTTCGACCTCGGCGCGTGCGTTGTCATGCAGCAGCCGGTGCGACAGCGCCGCACAGGCGGCGAGGCCGATCGCGAACACGCCGATCAGCACGAGGTTGAATTTGAGTCTGAGTCCCATCGCAGGCACCGGTCAGTTTTTTGCCGCGGCCTCTTGCGGGGCCGCTCTGATTGCGGCCCGATTGTAAGTCATTGACGGGATTGCAAGGAATTGTGTCAGCGCAGGCAGGCGCAGCCTGTCACGCTGCCGGGCTCCGGTTCATCCACCACCAGGCGATGGCGGCGATCGACGCCGCCCACAGCAGCAGGATGAAGATGCCGGCCGCCCAGTTGGCCGGCAGCTTGCCGGCACGGGCGCGGGCGCGCGCCGCTTCCATCACGTCCGGCGGGATCATGCGCACCGCCAGCCAGATGCCCAGCGGCAGCAGCACCACCTCGTCCAGCATGCCAAGTACCGGGATGAAGTCCGGAATCAGGTCGATCGGGCTGGCCGCGTAGGCGAGCAGGAAGAGCAGCAGGATCTTGGCACGGCGCGGCGTGCGCGTGTCCTGCGCGGCGACGGCAAGCGCCATCACTTCGAGCTTGATCGCGCGTATGCGCTCTTTCAGTCCTGACCCCGCCATGATCGCCGACCATAAGTTGTTGTGGTTTGCCATGATGGAACCACAAAAACGGACGTGCGTCAGCCGCGGGGAGGCCGATAGGATCGGTCACGTCTCAGGTGCGCACGCGGCGGACCGAGCGGGTGCGCACGCCAAGGATGCCCAGCCCCGCCAGCAGCAGCGCTATCGACGACGGCTCGGGCACCGGCGCCGCGATCAACGAGAGCGATCCCGCGGTCAGTTCGAGCCTGTAGCCCGCGCCTGTCAGATCGTCCGACAAGGAGAGGCGCCCGCCTTCGGCGAGGACAATGTCGCCTGCCCGGGCCAGTTCCACACGCTGCGGGCGCACCGACAGATCGAAGCCGCTCAGATCGAGCGCAACGGACTGCGAAATCGTGAGCGTGCTGGCGGCGAGCAAGGGACCGCTTCGTACGCCGTGCGCGAGGTCGATGTTCAGCCTGCCACCGAGATCGATGTTGCCGGAAACCTCGAGTGCGTCGCCGGTCAGCCACAGGCTGCCGCCTTCGCTCACCGCAATGTTGCCGCCGAGGAAGCCGGATGCGATCAGTCGCGCGCCCGCCAGCACTTCGAAACTACCCTCGAGTGTGCCAGCGAAAACCAGTTCGCCGGCCGCTACGACAGTGTGTCCCGCGTAGTCGTAATCGCCTAGCAGGGTCAGGCGGCCGTTGCCTGCCTTGGTCAGGCCGCCCGGCCCGTCGATCCGTCCGCTCAGCGATACGTCGAAGCCGTTGCTGTCTATCGTGCCTCCCTCGGCGCCGAGGGCGATGTGCCGGCGCAGCTCCAGATCGGCCAGCGCCTGCAATGTACCGCCGGCTATCAGCAGGCCGGCGCCCGCGGCACCAAGGCGGGCATCGCTGTCGATACGCACCGTGTTGCCGATGGCGGTTCCGCCACTGTGTTGGTACGTTCCGGCCAGCGTCAGCGCACCGCTGCCATAGCTGTACAGCACGCCGGCACCGCGGATCGCGCCGTCGTGCCTGTCGTCCTCGTCGATAAAAAAGGCCACGCCCGCATCCTGCGCCACCTCAATGTCGCGTCCCAGCGTGCTGCTGCGTCCGGCCAGCACGCCCTGCAGAATCTGGACCTTGGCCTGCGTATTGGCACCGCGCAGCCACAGCAGTCCGCTGCCATCCTTGACGAAGCGACCGCCGCCCGACAGTTCGCCCGACCAGGCGGAGGCGGTGCCGAATGCGGTCATCCGCAGCACGCCCTCGTTGTAGACGCGTTGACTGGCCAGGCTGGAATCGACCGAAAGCTCGCCAGCCAGGATGCGCGTGGTGCCTGTCCATGCCGCGTCGGCGACGTACAGCCTGCCTGCGCCGTCCTTCTCGAAGGCCCCAGTGCCTTCGATGCGGCCGTAGAACAGTTCGCTGCCGGATTGACGTACACGCAGCGTGTTGGCGCCCAACCTGACCGTAGCGCCGCCATCAAGGTTCGACAGACCGGCCAGTTCGCGCAGGCCATCGGCGCCAGAGAGATCGAATACGGTGTTGCGCGCCATCGCGATGACGCTGCTCGAACCGCTGTCGCCCTTGCCGAGAAGCGTGAGCGTTCCGGCGCCCACATCCAGGGTGCCGGCGAAATCACCGGCTTGTGTCAGCGCCAGTTCGCCACCACCGGTCTTGTTCAGCACCCCGCTGCCGGAAAGCGCCCGGCCGAGGACGAAGCGGTGCTCGCCCAGATCGAGCGTACTGAAACCGGCGCTGTGAATCTCCCGATCCAGTTCGAAGCCAGAGGACAGTTGCAACAAGCCCTCGTCCAGGCGCAACGCTTTGCCCGCGGCGCCAAGGCTGGCATCGCTTCCGGCGATCAGCGCGCCGCGCACCAGGGTTCCACCGGTCTGCGTATTGTGTCCACTCAGTGCAATGCGCGCGTCTTTACCCACTTCCAGCGTGCCGGCGCCCGACAGACGACCGGTGAAGCTGTCGCCGGAAGGCGCCGCACTCAGGACGCGCAGCGCGCCTCTGCCCAGCACCACGTCGCCGGCGCCCGACAGGGTTGCCACCTCGGTCGCGTCCGTCCGTGCCGCAAGATCGAAGGTGGCACCGCCCTCCACCAACACACGCAGACGCTCACCCGGCGTGGCATCCATTGCCAACATCAGCCTGCCCTCGGCGACATGCAGTTCGCCGGCAAAGGTCTGCGCGCGACCCAGCAGCAGATCGCCCTGGCCTGCCTTGATCAGCGTGCCGCTGCCCGACACCACATGATCGAAGCGGTCGGCCGACGCCTGTTCGAAGCGCAATGTTCCATTCGATGCCAGCGACACGTCGGTGCGCAGGCTTGCGGCGGACGCTGCGAGAACGCCCTCCGCCACCACGGGCGCGGCATGCCAGACATTGTCGGCGTGTGTCAGGCGAAGAGTGCCTGCACCGTCCTTGTAAAGCGTCTGGTAAGCGGTGACCCTGCCATGGATGCCGAAATCGTGCCCTTGTGTATCGATCCACGCCGGCCCGGCCGGACGGGGCTGGGGCGGAGGCGGTGCGCCCGGACCCACAAGCGGAGGCGCTTCCTCGCTCGGCAGAGGCATCGGGACGATGTCGAGAACGGCCCAGCTGACTTCGTCGGGACGGGTCGTATAGCCGATCACCACGTCGCGGAAGGTGTCGAAGCTGGCTCCTATCTCCAGGATTTCCGAGCCCAAGTGGACCGTGCTGCCCGGTACGCCAAAGTCGGCGTCACTGAACACCGTTCTTCGCTCGTCATACCCGATGGCTATGACAGAGAAGTTCCCTGGCGTGTAGTCTCGGATGCTGACGCCATTACCCGGATTGAAGCTTGTAGAGATCACGCCGTTGATCGGGGAGATGAGATCAATCTCGTCGTGCAGCCCTTGCCAGCCCTCATACACGGCCGCAAGGGACGCCGCAGTGACCGGGCCGTCATACAGCCCGGCTCCTGCAGGCAAGGGCGCAACCAAAGCCAGCGACAGCAAGAACGGAGGAAATCTTGTCGAATTCATATCGGAAGGCTACCCAGACTGGATCGCCTTCAACTTACCGCGGTCTCGCTACCGGGAAGTGAACATTCGATGACGATGCGCTAGCTGTTCCCATGCGGCCGGCCGAGCAGGCGGTAGCAGACGGATGTCCGTCAAAGCAGCACGATGTCGAACTGCTCCTGCGAATAGCTCGACTCGGCATGCAGTGAGATCGGCTTGCCGATGAAGTCCGACAGCATGGCCAGCGCCTGCGACTCTTCTTCGAGGAAGAGGTCGACCACCTTGGGGTGGGCCAGGATGCGGAATTCGCGGGCGCTGAACTGGCGGGCTTCGCGCAGCAGTTCGCGCAGGATGTCGAAGCTCATGGTCTGCGCGGTCTTCACTTCGCCGCGGCCGCCGCAGGTCGGGCAGGGTTCGCACAGCACGTGGGCCAGCGATTCGCGGGTGCGCTTGCGCGTCA
>JAVEVQ010000096.1:0-8425 GCA_034004945.1 Methyloversatilis sp.
GCCAGCGGCGGCGCGAAGCCCATCCACATCGAGCGCGAAGCCGCACTGCAGGTGACGCCGCCGGTCGCGCTCGAACGCAGCGCGCTGCGCCTGAAGGTCGAGCCGGGCGCGCGTCAGGCCATCGACGCCGCGCTGCTGGAGAAATTCTGGCCGGCCTCGGCGACGCTGAACGTCAGCGCCTCGTCCAGCCCGCCGCTGAACATCCGCGAGAGCGTGCGCGGCCTGCTGCGCTATCCCTATGGCTGCGCCGAACAGACCGTCAGTTCGGCCTGGCCGCACGTCATCATCGACGACGCCTACGCGCAGGAACTGGGCCTGAAGCAGTACTCGCGTGCGGAACGCGCGGCCATGGTCGAAGGCGCCATCGGCCGGCTGGCCGGCATGCAGGGCGCGTCGGGCGGCATGACCATGTGGGGCGGCGGTGAGTACGAGCACTGGATCAGCGCCTATGTCGCCAGCTTCCTGATCGACGCCAGGGCCGCCGGTTTCACCGTGCCCGAGGCCTTCCAGAAGAAGCTGGGCGACTGGATGCTGAAGGAATTCCAGCTCGCGCCGTCGCAGATGCCGCGGTTGCCCGCCCAGGCCGGCAACCAGCCCGGCCAGATGGACCTCGTGCGCGGCGCCCATCTGCGCTTCGCCAATGCCGCCCACCTCGGCTACGTGCTGGCGCGCGAACAGCGCGCGCCGCTGGCGACGCTGCGCCTGCTGCACGACGAGCACCGGCAGCTGGCGAAGTCGCCGCTGGCGCTGGCCCACCTCGGTCTGGCGCTGAAGCTGATGGGCGACGAGGCGCGTTCGCGCGTCGCGCTCGACGAGGCGCTGGCCAAGCCCTACGGCCTGCGCGGCAACGACGCCGGGCACGAATGGCTTGGCGACTACGGCAGCCCGCTGCGCGACCGCGCCATGCTGTACGCGCTGCTCGCCCGTCACGAGGTGAAGCTCGATCGCGCCGCCAACCTGCTGTTCGAACTGTCGAACGACACGGCGAAGCGGCGCTGGCTGTCGACGCAGGAACAGATCGCGCTGGTGATGGCCGGCCGCGCCGCCGGTCTGGGCGCGGGCAAGCCGTGGTCGGTGGCGCTGGAAGGCGGCGGCGAATTCAAGGGTGAGAAGCCGGCGCTGCTGCCGGTCGACGCCGCGGCTGCGCGCAGTGGAGCGGCGATCCGCAACACCGGCGACGCGCCGCTCTATGTCGAGATCGAGGGCGCCGGTTACCCGAAGCTCGCACCGCCGGTCGACAACGGTCTGGGCACGGCGCAGCGCACGCTGTTCGAAGCCGACGGCCGGCCGTGGAGCGGTCGTGCGCTGAAGGTGGGCGAACTGATGCTGGTGCGGGTCGAGGTCAGGCCGACCCGGCGCGCCGACGACGCGCTGCTGGTCGACCGCCTGCCGGCCGGTCTGGAAATCGAGAACCAGAATCTGTCGCAGGGGCCGCAGGCGAGCGAATTCACGCTGCAACTGCCGGGCGGCCAGTCGCTGCGCGTGATGGACACGCTGATGGACAACCGGGTGAAACACCGCGAGTACCGCGACGACCGCTTCGTCGCCGCGGTGAAACTCGATTCGGCACCGATGAACCTCATGTACATGGTGAGGGTCGTCACACCGGGCCGCTACACGGTGCCCGGCACCTTCGTCGAGGACATGTACCGGCCGGAACTGCGCATCGTCGGTGAACGCGGCGCGATGCTGGACGTTGTTGATGTTCCTGCGGCGAAGCGCTGAGCGCGTTCTGTGCTGCGCGGCACTGTTGTGCATGCCGGCGCTGGCGGAGCAGGGCAGCGTGGAATGTCCGCCGGCAGCCATGGCCGACGATGCGCCGGATCGCGTCCGCCTTTTCCGTTGCCGGGCCGACGCGCTGATATCCGAAGGCCTGATTCCGCCGGCGCGGGTTGAACGTTGCCACGAGCGTTCCGGAGCGCTGTGGGGCAATCGCCCGGGCGAGCGGGAAGAGTCGCTATGGCAGTGCCTGCGGCGTGAGCGTGACCGGGTGACCACAGGCGGCGATCGCTGAGCCTATCGAGAGCAAGCTCGCTCCCTCAAAAACTTGGCCGAGGTGACGGATCGTGAGCGCTTTTGTGGGAGCGGCCTTGGCCGCGATTGGGCGGGTAGTACAGCGGCGCCCTTGTTCCGAGCGGAGTCGCGAGCACGTGCGCTCCCACAGCAGCCGGGCTCGCGCCCCGCTCAGGCGCCGCCAAAGTAATGCCGCATTGCCTCGTCCGAGGTCTGGGTGTTCAGTTCATTCACCTGCATCGGCGTCAGCACGCTGCCGCTGGACCACATGTAGTGCTTGCGGAACCACTCGCGCAGTTCGGGTGAGCATTTTTCCATCGGACCGTCGCGGCCTGCTTCGATCAGGTAGTGCAGCACGCGGTCGGCGCCCGGCGTGTCGCGGGTGACCATGCGGTGCTTTTCCAGCGGGTGGAACAATCGGCCGACGTCGTAGGCGGTGACCGTTGCCGGCAACTCGGTGAGGCGCCGGTCCAGGCGGTCGAGCGCACCTTCCCACGCCGGATCGAGGCGGAAGCGCTGTTTCACGCTCGCCACCCAGGCACGCAGCAGGCGCACATAGTCGTGTTCGGTCGCGCGTTCACCGTGCATTGATGTTGTCCTTCGTCGGCATGCGGAACTCATGTGCTATCGGCATCGCCCCGATCGGCTTGAGAATATGGACATGCTGCCGTGAGCGGATGAACGCACTCGGCACGCCGATCACTGTGCGTACCCATGAGCGCCATGCCCGATTTTCTGACCGACATCGTCGCCACCCAGCCGCCGCTTGCACGCGCGCTGTGGGCTGTCGTCGCGCTGGCATTGCTGATTGCCGCACTTGTCGTGCTGCGGCTGGAGCGGCGCATGTTCATGGCGCGCGGCAAGGGCGCGTCATGGTGGCGGGTGCGGCTCGCTTCGCTGCCGGCGCTGGCGCTCGTCGCGGCGGCGGTGTTCCTGCCGGCGCGCGCGGTGTCGGGCATGGAGGGGCTGGCGGTGTTCTACCTGCTGCTGCTCGTCGTGGCGCCGCTCTTGTGGTTCGGCGTGCACCTGCTGGTCGGCCGGCTTGCCTCGCCACGGCTGTCGCGCGGCGAATCGGCGTGGATCGCTGGCAGCGGTCTGATGCTGCTGCTCTGTGCGCCGGCCGTGTTCACCGCGCTGCAGACGCCGGTATTCATGATTTCGCGCCAGTTCGACGCCGCCGTCCGCGCCTCGCGGCCCGAAATGCCGCTGCCGCATCGTGCCGATGTGACGCAGCACTTCCGTCTCGGCGACGCCGGCGTACTTCACGCGCAATCGCTGATCGCGCCACCCGGCGTACGGGTCGAGCGTGTCGAGGCCCTGCATGGCGGGCAGTGGGCCGACATCGCGACACAGATGCATCCCTGGCTGTGCCGCCATGGCGACGATCTGCATCTGGCCTGGGCCGATGGCAGCGAGCTCCCGCCGCCGCTGCGCATCTTCTGGCGCGACGCGGCCGGGCAGGCGCGACAGAGCGGCTTCCGGGCCGTGCAGGCGGGTGGCCCGGCACAGGAGTTCGTCATCAACTGGCGCGACGACGGTTTCGACCTGCCGGTGCCGCTGTCGCGCGATCGCGTGCAGCCGGGCTGGCTGGCGGGTGGCGAGCTGCGCTACCGCAGCCTGAACGGCATCCTGCAGCCCGGCGAAAGCGCGCAGCAGGATTGCGTCATGCGCGGCTACCGGCGCGTGGACGCGGATGCGGAGGGGCCGGTGGCCGCCGTGCTGTTGCGCATCGAGCGCGCGCCTCAGGCTGCTGTGACCGAACATCTGCTCATCCGCCCCTGAGCGGCATGCACGCATTGCGTGCCGGGCGCTGTCTGCCGCATCGATATCGGTTAGATTGCGGGCCTCGACCGCAGGCCTCACACCACGCCGACGCCCATCGCCATGAAAGCCCTCGCCACCATCGCCAACGGACTCGACGCCCGCATGCTGCGCGACGTGCTCGCCCTGGAAGGGCTGCACGTGAAGCTCGCCGCAGCCAGCGCCGACGCGCGGCCGGGCGGGGCGGTCACGCTGCTGATCGAGGACGACGAGTTCGCCCGCGGGCAGGCACTGCTCGCCCGCTGGATGGCCGAACATCCGGTACCGGAGGCGGAGGGCGCCCCGCCCGCATCGCCATCGCAGCCTGAATGAGGTCGGCGGGCGCGCGCAGGCGGCGCGTCGTCGCCGGTATCCTGCTGTTGCTGGGCGCGCTTTGGCTGCTCGACCGCATCTTCCCGCCGCCACTGCCGTCGGGTGACGATGGCTTCATCGTGCTCGCCCTCGACGGCAGCCCGCTGCGCGCCTGGCCCGGCAGCGACGGCGCATGGCGCTATCCGGTCACGCCGGCCGAGGTGTCGCCGCGCTACATCGAGGCGCTGCTCGGTTATGAAGACCGCTGGTTCCGCTGGCACCCGGGCGTCAATCCGGCTTCGCTCGCGCGTGCCGCGTGGCAGTGGGCCAGCACCGGCCGCATCGTGTCCGGCGGCTCGACGCTCACCATGCAGGTGGCGCGCATCCTCGAGCCGGTGCCGCGCACGCCGGCGGGCAAGCTGCGCCAGATCGTGCGCGCGCTGCAACTGGAATGGCGGCTGTCCAAGGACGACATCCTGACGCTTTACCTCAACCACGCACCGATGGGCGGCATCGTCGAAGGGGTGGAGATGGCCAGCCGCGCCTATCTGGGCAAACCGTCGCGCGATCTCAGCCACGCCGAGGCGGCGCTGCTCGCCACGTTGCCGCGGGCCCCCAGCCGGCTGCGCCCGGACCGCGCCCCGGAGGCGGCACGGGCTGCGCGCGACCGCGTGCTGGCGCGGCTGGAAAGCTTCGGCGTCTGGTCGCCCGAGGTGGTGGCCGACGCGCGCATCGAACCGGTGATCGCGCAGCGGCTGCAGGGCGCCTGGCTGGCGCCGCTGGCCGCCGAGCGCCTGCGCAGCCGCGCACGCAAGGCGGGTGCTGCCGGACTTACCCGTGTCGCGAGCACGCTGGACCGCGAACTGCAGGCCACGGTCGAACGCCTGCTGGCCGACCGCGCGACCGTGCTGCCGCCGCGGGTGTCGATCGCCGCGCTGGTGGTCGACGCCGCCACGCTTGAGGTGCGCGCCTACGCCGGCTCGGCCGACTTCGCCGACAACGCGCGCGGCGCCCATGTCGACATGGTGCGCGGCGTGCGCTCACCGGGTTCGGCGCTCAAGCCCTTCCTGTATGCGATGGCACTGGATGACGGCCTCATCCACTCCGAAAGCCTGCTGATCGATGCGCCGCAGGCCTTCGGCGGCTACCAGCCCGGCAACTTCCAGGCGGACTTTTCCGGGCCGGTCAGCGTATCCGAGGCACTGCAGCGATCGCTCAACGTGCCGGCGGTCGACCTGCTGGAACAGATCGGTCCGGCGCGCTTCGCCGCGCGGTTGAGTGAGGCCGGCATCAAGCCGCGCATCGCCACTGGCGAACAGCCCAATCTCAGCCTCATCCTCGGCGGCGCCGGCGTCACGCTGGAAGAACTGGTCGGCGGCTACCGCGCGCTCGCCGCCGGCGGCCTGGCCGGCAGGCCGCGACTCACGCCGGACGCACCGGTCGAGGAAATGCGGCTGATGAGCGAGGGCGCGGCCTGGATCGTGCGCGACATCCTGGAAGGCGGCGGCCACCCGGACCGGCCCTTCGTCGAGGGCGGCGGTGCCGCGCCGCTGGCGTGGAAGACGGGCACCAGCTTCGGCTTCCGCGACGCCTGGGCGGTCGGCGTGTCCGGCCGCTACGCGCTCGGCGTGTGGCTGGGCCGGCCGGACGGCACGCCCAACCCCGGCTTCTTCGGCGCCAATGTCGCGGCGCCCTTGCTGAAGGACATCGCCGCCGCGCTGCCGCGCGATGTCATTCCGCCGCGCAGCCGGCCGGCCACGGTGCAGCCGGTCGACATCTGCTGGCCGCTCGGCACGGCGGCTGCCGACACCCCCGCGCCGCTGTGCCACCGCCGCCGCGCCGCCTGGTCGCTGGCCGGCGCCGTGCCGCCCACGCGGCCGGACCGCATAGACGGCAGCAGCCTGCGCCAGACCGTATGGATCGATCCGGCTTCCGGCCTGCGTACCGTGCCCGGTTGCGGCGACGGCCAGCCGCGCGACACCGCCCGCTGGCCGACGCTGCTGCAACCCTGGCTGGCCGGCTGGCTGCCCGCCGACCAGCGCATCCCCGACTGGCAACCCGGCTGCGCCCCGACGGGCGGCACGCCCGCCGCCACGTTGCGCATCGTCGGCCTCAGCAACGACAGCCGCCTGCGCCCGGCCCCGCATCAGCGCCACGTGTCATTGCAACTCGCGGTGCGCGGTGCGCAGGGGCCGGTGTACTGGCTGCTGGATGGGAAGAGGGTGGTGCCGGACGCCGGCGGCAAGCTGCTGCTGAACGAAGCCGGCGCGCACCGGCTGACGGTGATGGACGAAGGCGGGCGGCATCACAGCGTGGCGTTCAACGTGGATGCGCCGCCTTGAATCCCGATGTTCGCGGCTTCCTGGCCCTATGCGGGCACGTTCGGCTCGCGCCGGGGCCCCTGGATCCGGCGCAGCCGGGTAACCATGACGAGGAGGGTCAGACCGGCCAGCGTCAGTGCGTACTTGCTGGGCTCGGGGATGGCGGCGACAGCGTAGGCCGTGCCTGATCCCACCGCCAACGCCATTCCGGGCGTGACCAGGATGCGCTCGAGCGAGGCGGTGCCATAGAAGTTCGCGCTGGCGTTTTCATCTGCCTCCACGCGCAGCTGGCTGACCAGACTGTAGCGGGTGCCGGCAGTCACATCGAAGGCAACGCTCAGGAAACTGCTTCCTGCCGGTTCCGTCCAGTCGCGTGCGACATCTCCGTCGCCGACCATGACGTATCCCTCGATGCCGAGATCGCTGTCGAATATCCCGTACTGGGTTGTGCGGTCCAGGTCGAATACCTGCACGAGCAGGGAGCCGATGCCGTACCCGTCATAGCTGAATCCGGCGACAGGTCCGGAGAAACCGGGCATCGCACTGCCCGCATGCTGGCTCAGTTCGAACTCCAGGGTGATCTGACCATCCGCGTCCGGGATGAGCACTTCCGTGTAGGTGCTCATCGCGACGGCGCCTGCGTGGGTCACGCCGATGATCGAACTTTCCGTTGGGTCCCAGGCGCTCTGCACCCGCGTTTCTGTCCAGGTTCGACCGTTCCACGCCGCCGCTGCGCCCTTGTTGCTGCCGAAATCCGTCTTGGCCATCGCCTGACTGGTGGCCGGTGTGATATCCGCGAAGTAGCTGTAGATGTACTCCGGCGTGGTCGTCGTGTAGTCGAAGGCCGTGGCGCTCCGTTCGGCACTCACCATGCTGGCGTTGCTGGTCACGGCTTCGACCCGGTTGGCACCGTCGACCACGCCACCCGAGTCGAACAAGTCACGGCATGCCCAGAAGGCGCCTGAATCGGAGCATGGGGTGACACGCAGACTGCCCTGATAGCTCGACCACGCGACGGCAAGACTTTCACGCATCGTTGCGTCCGAGGCGTATTCCAGCAGCTCGGGGGGGCGGTCGCCGATCAGGATCATGTTCAGACCGGGCATGGTGCCTGCCGCGGCAGAAACACCTGGCGCAGAAAACACGAGAACCGCCGTCAGGATGGTGAGCGGATGCAGGCGGCTGCGTATCGGATCATTTCGCATGGCGGTCTCCGAAGAATGGTGAAAACCCGAAAAAAGAACAGTCGGCCCGGACCTTCACGGGGCGCTCCCGTGGATGACAGTATCTGCCAAAACTTATCGCACGAGCCATCCGGAGAGATTTCGCATGATTCGTTCCAGCTACGTCAGGTGCTTGTTAATGAGAGACTTTCGGTCAAGCTTTTCGAGCGGTTTGACAGGTGTGTAAAAATTCTCGACAAACCGTGCATGAACTCGGTCGCCAGCCGACGCGTCCTCTGGCAGGGTTGAGGTCGCCGTGAGCAGCAGCGAATTGGAATTTTCGGGGCAGCGGGGCGGGTTCTTCGCCGTCATGACAGGATGACCTCGGCCGATGGCTGCTTCCATCGAGCGTGCGGGACCGCCCGACGGGGAGGTCAGGAGGGTGTGTTCCGTTCCTGACATTCCGATCCATGAGAGCCGGCCGTACCGTAACGATGTGGTCCGATTCGGCGATGCGTCGCCGCGTCGCCTTGACCCGCGCGTCGGCCGCCGCGAGCATGCGGCCCTCGGTAATGGTCACGCTGGGGTCGACCATCCATCGCTTTTCGCGCCGCGAGGCGTCCGCGTCTTTCGTTTCAACCTCCCATCCAATCAAGGAATAGCCATGACTCAAATCGTCGTCGATCACCACCCGACCGAAGAGAAGCTGAAGGAGCTGGGCGTGTCCAGCTGGTCGATCTGGGAAAAGGAAGTGTCGAAGTTCCCGCTCGACTTCTCGATGACCGAAAGCGCCTACCTGCTCGAAGGCGAAATCCA
>JAVEVQ010000030.1:0-39705 GCA_034004945.1 Methyloversatilis sp.
CACGGCAAGGGTGCGGCGCCAGTCGATAACGGCAACCTCATCATGGTGACCAGTTCGGTGCCGGGTGAGGGCAAGAGCTTCAATTCGATCAATCTCGCGATGAGCATCGCAATGGAGCTGGACAATCGTGTCCTGCTGGTTGACGCCGATGTTGCGCGCCCCTCCATCCTGAACCTGCTCGGCCTGCCGCCGGCCAAGGGGTTGATGGATGTGCTGCTCGACGAGGATGTCGGCTTGCCCGACGTGTTGCTCCGTACCAATGTCGAGAAGCTCACGCTGCTGCCGGCAGGCATGCCGCACAAGAACGCGACCGAACTGCTGGCCAGCGGAGCGATGCGTTCGCTGCTGGTCGAGCTGGCGCACCGCTATCCGGACCGGATCATCATTTTCGATTCGCCGCCGCTGATGGTGACCACCGAGGCGCCGGTGCTTGCGCAATCCATGGGGCAACTGGTCATGGTGGTCGAGGCCGGGCGCACGACGCATGCGATGGTGAAGCAGGCGCTGGCCAAGGTGCAGGGCTGCCCGGTCAAGATGCTGGTGCTGAACAAGGCGCGCTATGCCCGGACCGACGGCTACTACGGTTACTACGGTTACGGTTACGGCTATGGCTCCGAAACCGGATATCGCGACGCGGCCAAGGCGGGTTGAATGAGGAGAGGACGACCGATGCTTCGCCCGTTTTCCCTGGCCATCCTGGGCATCGCCAGTGGCCTCGGTACGGCGCACGCCGAAGGCTGGCGCCTGTCGACCGGCGCCTCGGTACAGATGATCTCGTCCGACAACATCAACTTCTCGCCGGTGGCGCCGTCGAGTGATGTGTTGACCGAAGTCACGCCGACCGTCGATCTGCGGCGCCGCAGCCCGCGGCTGAAGCTCAATGCCAACTATTCGCCGCGCATCATGTACTACGCGGACGACACGTTCCCGTCGCGCATCGCGAACAACATGAGTGCGAACGGGTCGTTCGAGGTCATCGATGACTTCTTCTTCCTCGATGCCAAGGCCAGTCAGACCGAGCGCCGGCGGTCGGTGTTCAATGCCCAGCCCAACCTGCTGAACAGCACGCTGGGCGATTCGACCGAGACGCGGGTGTTCTCGCTGTCGCCGTCCTTGCGCGGCACCGTCCGGCTCGGCGACGTCGCGACATGGAAGTCGTCCTACACCATCGCGCGCAGTGAATCGTCGCGCCGCGAGGGCGTGCTGACCACCCGTTCGTTCTCCGGGACGCTGCAGGGCGCCCCGGCGACGCTGAGCTGGAAGGGTGTGGTCAGTCAGCGCAAGACCGACTCGGACAATGCCAACAACAGCGAACGCGAGAGCATGATCGGTTCGCTGATCTACAAGCCGGGTGTCCAGATCGAACTGACCGGCCGCTATGGCTACGAGAAGTCGACGATAGGCAATCGCCGGGACGGCGCGACCTACGGCGGCGGCCTGGACTGGCGTCCGTCTCAGCGCACAGCACTGTCGCTCGACTACGACGAGCGGCCGTACGGCAGCACCGCCAATTACAAGCTGTCGCACCGTCTGCCGCGAACGGCTTTCAATGCGGCCTACACGCGCAACATCATCAGCCGGATCGACACCCTGCTCGAAGGTTCGGGCCTGGAGGATCTCTACGAAACGCTGGCTTTCGTCGAGCCCTACGCCAGCATCGCCGACCCGGAAGAGCGGCGTGACGCGATTCGCGCCGATGCGCTGGCCGGGCGCATTCCGGGCTACGGTTCGCTCGATTCGCCCATCCTGACCGACCGCGAATACCGGCGCTCGCGCTGGTCGGTCGGTGTGGTGCATACCGGTGCCCGCAACACGCTGTCGCTGACCATGTACCAATCGACCAACGACAGCGGAATCGGCTCCACTGGCGGTTCGCTCACCGGCGATTTCGCCGAGGCTTCGGTCATCGTCCAGAAGGGCTGGACCATCGGTCTGTCGCATCGGCTTTCGCCGGTCAGTTCGCTGAACTTCTCGCTCACCTCGTTCGACACCAGCGGCCGTGTGACCGCGCGCACGACGACCGAGCGCAACATCTTCAATGCGACGTATTCCACGGCGCTCGGTGCCTACACCAGCGGCTCGATTGGTCTGCGCATGATGCGTGGCACAGTCGCCGCCGGCGATGTAGACGAAAATGCCTTTATCGCCACGGTGAGTACGCGCTTCTTCTGACGCGGGCGCCGTGATGCGCATGCTGCCGCACCTTGCAGCGTCACCGAAGCCCTGAGGGGCGGGTACCCAACGATCGAGATCCATGTACGAGTCCTTCTACGGTCTTTCCGGCAAACCTTTCCAGCTCAATCCCGATCCGTCCTTCTTCTTCGGCAGCAAGGGCCACCGGCGCGCGCTCGCCTATCTTGAATACGGACTGCATCAGAGCGAGGGGTTCATCGTCATCACCGGCGAGATCGGCGCCGGCAAGACCACGCTGGTGCGCAGCCTGCTGCAGAAGCTCGATTCGAAGAAGGTGGTGGCTGCGCAGCTTGTCAGCACCCACCTCGACGCCGAGGACATGCTGCGCCTGGTCGCCGCCGCTTTCGGACTGCCGAACAAGCAGCTGAAGAAAGCCGACCTGCTGCTGTCGATCGAAATGTTCCTGCTGTCGCTGACCGCGGCCGGCAAGCGCGCACTGCTCATCGTCGATGAGGCGCAGAACCTGACGCCGCGCGCGGTCGAGGAACTGCGCATGCTGTCGAACTTCCAGCTCGGCGAGCACGCGCTGCTGCAGAGCTTCCTGGTCGGCCAGCCGGAATTCCGCGAAACGATGCAGAGCCCGCACATGGAGCAGCTGCGTCAGCGGGTGATCGCCTCCTACCATCTCGGACCGATGGATGCGGCGGAGACCGAAGCCTATATCGAGCACCGCCTGAAGCATGTCGGCTGGCGCGGATCTCCGGCCTTCCAGGCCGGCGCGCACGAAGCCATCTTCAAGGCGACCGAGGGCGTGCCACGGCGCATCAACACGCTGTGCGACCGTCTGATGCTGGCCGGCTTCCTCGGCGGTGCGACCGCCTTCACCGCGCAGGACGTCGCCGGTGTGGTCAGCGAAATCAAGGACGAGGCCGGCGACGCCGCCGCCGCGGCAGCGATGGCCAAGCGGCCCGACGGCCCGATGCCGTCCGACACGGCGGCACACGCCGCTTTCAACGGTGCAGGTCTGCGCAGTTCGCCAGCGCTGTTCGATCTCGACATGTCGCAGTTCCGTCTCGACGCGGATTCCGCGCAGCGCGTACGCGACTACGTGAACGCGCATCAGGCGGGCAATCTCGAAGAACGCCTGTCACGGATGGAGCGCACGCTCGAACAGACGCTGGCCCTGCTGTACGAAATCGCCGAACGCTCGACCGAGCAGGCGGACAAGGAGGCGGAATGAGCGCTCCCCAGATGACCGCTCCGGTGCTGTGCGTCGTCGGCGCGCGGCCGAACTACATGAAGATGGCGCCCATCCTGCGCGCCTTCGACGAGCACGTGCCGGCGATTCCGTGGGTGCTGGTGCATACCGGCCAGCACTACGACCACGCGATGAACGAGCGCCTGTTCAGCGGCCTGCGCCTGCCGACGCCGCACCACAATCTGGAAGTCGGCTCCGGCACGCACGCGGTGCAGACCGCGGAGATCATGAAGCGCTTCGAGCCGCTGGTCGATGATCTCAAGCCGTCCTGCGTGCTGGTGGTGGGCGACGTCAATTCGACGCTGGCTTGCGCGCTCGTCGCGGTGAAGAAGCACGTGCCGGTGGTACATGTCGAAGCCGGCCTGCGCAGTGGCGACCGCGCGATGCCGGAGGAGATCAACCGCATCCTGGTCGATCGCATTGCCGACCGGCTCTACACGACCGAGCGCAGCGCGCTCGGCAATCTGACCGGCGAAGGCGTGGACGCCTCGTGGGTGCATTTCGCCGGCAACGTGATGATCGATTCGCTGCTGTCCAGCCGTGCGCTGGCGGTGCCGCCGGCGAAAACGCTGGCCGAGCACGACATCGACCCGGCGCTGATTGCCGACGGCCGCTACGCCGTCGTGACGCTGCACCGTCCGAGCAATGTGGACGACCCCGAACAGCTGAAGCGCCTGGCCGCGATGCTGACGCAGGCGGCCGCGCGGCTGCCGCTGCTGTTCGCGATCCATCCGCGCACCCGTGGCAATCTGGAGAGGTTCGGCCTGGGTGCGCTGCTCGACAATCCGCGCATCGCGCTGCTGCCGCCGCTGGGCTACCTCGAGATGCTCGGCCTGATGAGTGGTGCGACCGTGATGATCACCGACTCCGGCGGCCTGCAGGAAGAGACGACGGCGCTGTCCGTGCCCTGCCTGACGCTGCGCGAGAACACCGAGCGACCGATCACGGTGGAGCAGGGCACGAACACCGTCATCGGCGCCGACGAGGCGCTGTTCGTGCGCAGCCTCGACGACATCCTCGCCACCGGCGGCAAGCGCGGCCGCGTGCCCGAGTACTGGGACGGCAACGCCGCGAAGCGCATCGCCGCCGACCTGCACGACTGGCTGCGGCAGCGGAGCACGCACTGACATGAGTACCCGGACCGACATCCGAAACGCGTTCACCGTCGACGTCGAGGACTACTTCCAGGTGTCGGCGCTGGCGCCCTACATCGAGCGCAGCCGCTGGGATTCGATCGAATGCCGCGTCGAGCGCAACGTGGACCGCATCCTCGCGCTGCTGGCCGACAGCGGCAACCGGGCCACCTTCTTCACGCTGGGCTGGATCGCCGAGCGCCATCCTGACATGGTCCGACGCATCGCCGCCGCCGGTCACGAGATCGCCAGTCACGGCACCGCTCACCTGCGTGCGACCGAACAGTCGCCGGCCGAATTCCTCGACGACATCACCCGCGCCAAGAAGGTGCTGGAGGACATCACCGGTGTCGAGGTGCGCGGCTACCGCGCGCCCAGCTTCTCGATCGGCCACACCAATCCGTGGGCGCTCGACTGCGTGGCGCAGGCTGGCTACCGCTACAGCTCCAGCATCTACCCGGTCAAGCACGACCACTACGGCATGCCGGACGCGCCGCGCTTTCCGTTCGCCTCGCGCGACGGTCTGATGGAAGTGCCGGTCACCACCGTACGCATGGGCAGCCGCAATCTGCCGGCAGGCGGCGGCGGCTACTTCCGCCTGCTGCCCTACGCCACCTCGCGCTGGCTGCTGAGCCAGGTGAACAAGCGCGACGGCAAGCCGGCGATGTTCTACTGCCATCCGTGGGAAATCGATGCGGAACAGCCGCGTGTGCAGGGCGTGGACGCCAAGTCGCGCTTCCGCCACTACATCAATCTGCACCGAACCGAGGGCCGGTTGGCGCGTCTGATGCGCGATTTCTGCTGGGGCCGGATGGACGAAGTGTTTCCGGAGATCGCCCGTGCGGCCTGAGGCGGAGTTCATGACTGCAGTCACCGTGCGCGCGCCGGCCGACGCCGATCGCGCGAACTGGAATGCCTTCGTCGAAGCCTGCCCGGCGGCAAGCTTCTTCCACCTGTTCGAGTGGCGCGACATCATGCGCGACGTGTTCGGCCATGCCACGCACTACCTGCTGGCCGAGCGCGGCGGTCGCATCTGTGGCGTGCTGCCGCTGGCCCAGGTGAAGAGCCGGCTGTTCGGCCATTCGCTGGTGTCGCTGCCTTTCGGCGTCTATGGCGGTGTCGCGGCCGACGACGAAGAGGCGGCGCTGGCGCTCGAAGCCGAAGCGCAGCGCATTGCGCAGTCGCTCGGCGTCGATCACCTCGAATTCCGCAACGTGAATGCGCGCCACACCGACTGGCCAACCGAAGATCTGTACGTCACCTTCCGCAAACAGATTTCGCCGGACGTCGAGGAGAACATGAAAGCCATCCCGCGCAAGCAGCGCGCGATGGTGCGCAAGGGCATCAACAACGGCCTGAAGGCGGTGTTCGATGCCGACAACAGCCGCTTCTTCGAACTGTATTCGGACAACGTGCATCGCCACGGCACGCCGGCGATGTCGCGCCGCTATTTCGACACGCTGCGTCGCACCTTCGGCGAGCGCTGTTCGGTCATGACGGTCGAAGGTCCGGATGGCGCGCTGCTCAGTTCCGTCATGAGCTTCTACTTCCGCGATGAAATCCTGCCCTACTACGCTGGCGACGCGGTGGCGGCGCGCGATCTCGCGGCGAACGATTTCAAGTACTGGGAACTGATGCGCCACGCCTGCGAACGCGGCATCCGTGTGTTCGACTACGGTCGCAGCAAGCAGGGCACCGGCTCCTACTCGTTCAAGAAGAACTGGGGCTTCGAACCGACGCCGCTGCATTACGAGTACTGCCTGTACAAGCGCGACAGCCTGCCGCGCAACAATCCGTCGAACCCGAAGTACAGGCTGATGATCGAGGTGTGGCGCCGCATGCCGCGCAGCTTCGCCAACACGATCGGCCCCTTCATCGTCCGCAACCTGGGCTGACCGGCGTGGAGCCGCTGCTCTTCCTCGCCCATCGTCTGCCCTTTCCGCCCAACAAGGGCGACAAGATCCGCTCCTTCCACCTGCTGAAGCATCTGGCGCGTGGCCATGCGCTGCACGTCGGTACCTTCATCGACGACGTCGCCGACCTGCCGCATGTGCCGGCACTGCAGGCGATGTGCGCGCAGCTGCACACCGAAACCATCGCGCCGCGCAGCCGCAAGCTGCTGTCGCTGCGCGCGCTGGCGACCGGCGAGGCGCTCAGCGTCGCCTACTACCGGTCGGCGGCGATGCAGCGCTGGGTCGATGACACCATCGCCCGCCACCGCATCACGAAGGCCGTCGTGTTCTGCTCGACCGTGGCGCAGTATCTCGACCGCCATCCGCAGGTACGCCGCATCGTCGATCTGGTCGACGTCGATTCGGCCAAGTGGTCCGAATACGCGCCACGTCATCGCTGGCCGATGTCCTGGCTGTACCGGCGCGAAGCGCGCACGCTGCTCGATTTCGAAGCGCGTGTCGTCGCTGCGGCCGACCGCAGCCTGCTGGTCACACCGGCCGAGGTCGCGCTGTTCGAGTCGCTGGCGCCGGCACAGAAGGGGCGCGTCGAGGCGCTGCCCAATGGCGTCGATGTCGACTTCTTCAACCCGGCGAACGCCGGTGCGAACCCCTATGCCCCTGGCGTGAAGCCGGTCGTATTCACCGGCGCGATGGATTACTGGCCCAACATTGATGCCGCCCGCTGGTTCGCCGACGAGGTCATGCCGCGCGTTCGCGCGGTCGAGCCGGCGGCACATTTCTTCGTCGTCGGCATGAACCCGGCGCCTGCCGTGCGCGAACTGGAGAAGACGGGTTTCGTCACGGTGACCGGTCGCGTCGACGACGTGCGCCCCTGGGTGGCGCACGCCGCCTGCGCCGTCGCGCCGCTGCGCGTGGCGCGTGGCATCCAGAACAAGGTGCTGGAGGCGATGGCGATGGCGCGGCCGGTGGTCGTCTGGCACACGCTGGCCGCCAGCCTCGATGCGTTGCCCGGACGCGATTTCGCCGCCGCCGATGCGTCCAGCTATGCCGAGCGCGTGCTGGCATTGTTCGATCCCGCCTGCGCGCAGGCGATCGGCCAGGCCGCGCGCGCGCGGATCGAGAAAGTCTATCGCTGGGACAGTGCGCTGGCCGCGCTCGATGCCTGGCTCGAGGCGCCGGCTGCGGCGCGTTCAACTCAACACGGAAGCACGCCCGATGTACAACCCGACGTCCTCCATGCCCGCGGCTGACACCGGACGGAGTGCAGCATCCTGGCGGACGGCCGGGCCGGTTTTCCTGCTGCTGTTCGCACTGCTGCTCTGGCTCTACTGGGGTACTGCCGTATCGATGGCGGATATCTGGTGGCGTTCGGAAACCTTCGCGCATGGCCTCATCGTGCCGCCCATCTTCCTCTGGCTGGTGTGGCGCAAGCGCGCGGCGCTGGCAGCGCACGTCCCGCAGCCCTGCGTGTGGGGGCTGGCCGCGCTGGCCGCATCGCTGGCCGGCTGGATGGTGGCTGACGTCGCCGGCGTGCAGGTGGTGCGCCAGCTCGCCTTCGTCGCCAGCATTCCGTCGCTGGTCGTCGCCGTGCTCGGCTGGCGCGTCGCCTGGGTGATCGCCTACCCGCTGGCCTTCCTCTTCCTCGGCGTGCCGATGGGCGAGGGGCTGATGGTGCCGCTGATGAACTACACGGCGGACTTCACCGTCGCCTCGCTGCAACTGCTCGGCTTTCCGGTCTATCGCGAGGGCACCTTCTTCGAACTGCCGTCCGGCAGCTGGTCGGTGATCGAGGCCTGCAGCGGCTTGCGCTATCTGATCGCCTCGCTGACCGTCGGCGCGCTGTACGCCTATCTGAGCTATCGCACGCTGTGGCGTCGCGCCGCATTCATCGTCGCGTCGGTGGCGGTACCCATCATCGCCAACGGCTTCCGCGCACTGATGATCGTGCTGCTCGCGCACTACTCGGACATGAAGCTGGCGACCGGTGTCGATCACATCATCTACGGCTGGGTGTTCTTCGGCGTCATCATGCTGCTGCTGTTCTGGGTCGGCTCGTTCTGGCAGGAGAAGGAAGCGGTCGATGTCGCGCCCGACGCCGGCTCGATCGCGCGGCGGCCGGTATCGATGCTGCGTACCGCGCTGACGGCGGCGGCGGCGGCAGCGGTGCTGCTGCTGCCTCCGCTCTACGCGGCGCAACTGGCGCAGCGTGAACTGCCCGCCTCGCCGCAACTGGCGCTGCCGGCCGAACCCGGCGATGGCTGGGCGCTCGATGCCGGGCCGGTGCTGACCGACTGGCGACCCACCTTCCAGAACCCCGACCGCGAGAGCACGGTGCAGTACCGTCGCGGCGACGAGGTCGTGGTCGTTCATCTGGCCTGGTACGGACGCCAGCGCCAGGACGCCGAACTGATCAACTCGCGCAACTTCATGATCCGGCAGGAGCACGAGGTGTGGTCCAACGTCGGCGAGCGCGTGATCGACACGCCGGCGCACCCGGTGCGCGAGACGCGCCTGCGCTCGACCGCCTTGCGCCTGCTGATTCACGACTGGTTCGTCGTCGGCGGTCAGCCCACGGTCAGCAGCGTGCGCGCCAAGCTCATGTTCGCCCGATCGCTTCTGCTCGAAGGCGAGGACAGCGGCTACGCGGTGGTGCTGTGGACGCCGCAGCAGGGTGAGGATCCTGCCGCGCGCGCGCGGCTGGTCGCGTTCGCCGCCGTGATCGAGCCGCACCTGGGCAAGGCGACCGCGCCGTGAAGCGCGTCGTTCACGTGGTGCATCACTTCGGCACCGGCGGCATGGAGAACGGGATGGTGAACCTGTTCAACAACTTCCCGCCGGGCGATTTCGAGCATCACGTCGTCTGCCTGCAGGGGCACTCGCATTTCGTCGAACGCATACGTGACGGCCGAGTCACCTTTCACGACGTGAAGAAGGCGCCGGGCAAGGACCCGGCGCACTACCTGCGGTTGTGGAAGATGCTGCGCGCGCTGCGGCCCGACATCCTGCACACGCGCAATCTGTCGGCGCTGGAGGCGGTGCTGATCGGCTGGCTGGCCGGTGTGCCGGTGCGCATCCACGGCGAGCACGGACGCGACGTATTCGACCTCGACGGCAGCAACGCGCGTTACAACCGTCTGCGCCGGCTGGTGCGCCCCTTCGTCCACCGCTATCTGACCGTCAGTCGCGATCTGCAGAACTGGCTGCGCGACGCCATCGGCGTCGATGCGGCGCGCGTTACGCAGATCTACAACGGGGTGGACAAGCAGCGCTTCTGCCCCCGCACCGACGCCAGTCGAGGCGTGCTGCCGGAATCATTCCGCGGCGACGCCTTCGTCGTCGGCAGCGTCGGCCGCATGGTCGGCGTGAAGGACTACCCGACCCTGGTGCGCGCCTTCATCGACGCCGCCCGGCGGCCGGGCGGCGAGCGCCTGCGCCTGGTCATCGTCGGCGACGGTGGCGAGCGCGCCGGCTGTCAGGCACTGCTGGACGAAGCCGGTCTGGCCGACCGCGCCTGGCTCACCGGCGAGCGCAAGGACATCCCGGCGCTGATGCAAGCTTTCGACCTGTTCGTGCTGCCCTCGCTGGGCGAAGGCATTTCCAACACCATCCTCGAAGCGATGGCCTGTGGTCTGCCCATCGTATCGACCGCCGTCGGCGGCACGCCGGAACTGGTGGACGACGGCATCAACGGCCGGCTGTTCGCGCCCGGCGACGTGGCCGCACTGTCGGCCTGCGTGCAGGAATACGCATCCGACGCTGCGCTGCGGGATGCGCACGGAAGTGCATCACGGCAGAAAATCGAGGCCTCCTTTAGCATCGAAGCCATGGTTGCCGCCTATCGCGACGCCTATCTTGCGCTGTCCGCGAAGCAAGGTCGCCCGGACGGCTCCACCACCTGACAGGATTTCCCGCATGTGCGGTTTCGTTGGCATTTTCGACACGCGCAACCGGCGTGATGTAGGTCGCGACGTGCTGCACCGGATGAACGAGGCGCAGCATCACCGCGGTCCGGACGAGGGCGATCTGCACCTCGAACCCGGCGTCGGTCTCGGTCACCGCCGGCTGTCCATCATCGACGTGGCGAGCGGCCAGCAGCCGCTGGCCAACGAGGACGGTTCGGTCATCGTCGTGTTCAACGGCGAGATCTACAACTTCCAGTCGCTGATTCCCGAACTGACCGCGCTCGGCCATACCTTCCGCACGCGCAGCGACACCGAAGTGATCGTGCATGCGTGGGAGCAGTGGGGCGAAGCCTGTGTCGAGCGTTTCCGCGGCATGTTCGCGTTCGCGCTGTTCGATCGCAACCAGGACGTGCTCTTCCTCGCGCGCGACCGCCTCGGCGTGAAGCCGCTGTTCTACGCCCTGCTGCCGGACGGCCAGCTCATCTTCGGTTCGGAACTGAAGGCGCTGACCGCGCATGGCGGCCTCAACCTCGACCTCGATCCGCTGGCCGTCGAGGAGTATTTCGCGCTCGGCTACGTCGCCGATCCGCGCACCATCTACCGCCACGCCTTCAAGCTGGAGCCGGCGCACAGCCTGCGCATCCGCCGCGGCGAGACGCCGCCGGCACCGCGTCGCTACTGGGATGTCGACTTCGGCCACGTCGAACAGATCGACGAGGTGCAGGCCGAGGAGGAACTGATCCGCCGGCTGCGCGAGTCGGTCAGCCTGCGCATGATTTCCGAAGTGCCGCTGGGCGCCTTCCTGTCCGGCGGCGTCGATTCGTCGGCCGTGGTGGCGATGATGGCGCAGTCCTCCGACACGCCGGTCAACACCTGCGCCATCGCCTTCGACGATCCGGCTTTTGACGAATCGAAGTTCGCGCAGCAGGTGGCCGACCGCTACCGCACCAATCACCGCGTCGAAATGGTCGCCTCGGACGACTTCGACCTGATCGACACGCTGGCCTGGCTGTACGACGAGCCCTACGCCGACAGTTCGGCGCTGCCCACCTACCGGGTCTGCCAGCTCGCGCGCAAGCACGTGACGGTGGCGCTGTCCGGCGACGGTGGTGACGAGAGCTTCGGTGGCTACCGCCGCTACCGCATGCACCTGATGGAAGAGCGCCTGCGTTCGCGCCTGCCGCTGGGGGTACGCAAGCCGCTGTTCGGCACGCTGGGCCAGATCTACCCCAAGGCCGACTGGGCACCGCGCGTGTTCCGCGCCAAGAGCACTTTCGAGTCGCTGGCGCGCACCTCGGTGGAAGCCTATTTCCACTCGGTGTCCATCCTGCGCGATCCGATGCGCGCACAGCTGTTCAGCCCGAAGATGAAATCCGCGCTCGGCGGCTACAACGCGGTCGAGGTGTTCCATCGCCACGCCGCGCGCCATACTTCGGACGAGCCGCTGTCGCTGGTGCAGTACCTCGACCTGAACACCTATCTGGTCGGCGACATCAATACCAAGGTGGACCGCGCCAGCATGGCGCACTCGCTCGAAGTGCGCGAACCGCTGATGGACCATCCGCTGGTCGAGTGGCTGGCCACCCTGCCTGCGTCGCTGAAGATACGCGGACAGGAAGGCAAGTACCTGCTGAAGAAGTCGCTCGAGCCACATCTGCCGCACGACATCATGTACCGGCCGAAGATGGGCTTTTCGGTGCCGCTGGCCCGCTGGTTCCGCGGCCCGCTGAAGCAGCGCGTGCGCGACGCGGTGCTGGGCAGCCGACTGGCCGACACCGGCTGGTTCAACCGCCCCTATCTCGAACATCTGGTCGATGCGCACCAGTCCGGCCTGCGCGACTACAGCGCATCGCTGTGGACCCTGCTCATGTTCGACGCCTTCCTGCGCAATCAGGAAGCTTCGGCCATCCGCGCCGCCGCCTGAAAGAGACACCGCTACCGATGCGCATCCTGCACGTTCTGGATCACTCGATTCCGCTGCACAGCGGCTACACCTTCCGCACCGCCGCCATCCTGCGTGAGCAGCGCAAGCTGGGCTGGGAGACGCACCACGTCACCAGCGTCAAGCACACCGCACCCGGTCCGCTGGTGGAGGAGGTCGATGGCCTTACCTTCCACCGCACACCGTGGACGCCGGGTGCCGTCGACCGCGTGCCGGTGCTGCGCGAGCGGGCGCAGATGCGCGCGCTCGAAGCGCGCCTGCTCGAGGTTGCGCGTGAGCTCAAGCCGGACGTACTGCATGCGCACTCGCCGGTGCTCAACGCCTTCCCGGCGCTGAACGTCGGGCGCCTGCTGGGCATCCCCGTCGTCTATGAAATCCGTGCCTTCTGGGAGGATGCCGCAGTCGACCACGGCACCACCACCGAGGGCAGCCTGCGCTACCGCGCGACGCGCGCGATGGAAACGCGTGCTGTGCAGCTGGTCGATGCCGTCACCACGATCTGTGAAGGCCTGCGCCGCGACCTGGTCGCGCGCGGCGTGCCGGAATCGAAGATCACTGTCATCCCCAATGCGGTCGACATCGACAATTTCGCCTTCGGCGTGCCGGGCGATGACGCGCTGCGCGCCGAACTGGGCCTGACCGGCAAGCGGGTACTCGGCTTCATCGGCTCCTTCTACGCCTACGAAGGACTGGACCTGCTGCTGCGCGCGCTGCCAACCATCCTGCTGCAGGCGCCGGACATTGCGCTGCTGCTGACCGGCGGCGGTCCGCAGGAGGAGAACCTGAAAAAGCTGACGCAGGAACTCGGCCTGCAGGACCACGTGAAATTCACCGGTCGCGTGCCGCACGCCCAGGTTCAGCGCTACTACAGCCTGGTCGACGTGCTGGTCTATCCGCGCCATTCGATGCGTCTGACCGATCTTGTCACGCCGCTCAAGCCGCTTGAAGCGATGGCGCAGGGCCTGCTGCTGGTGGCGTCCGACGTCGGCGGTCACAAGGAGCTGATCCGCGACGGCGAGACCGGCATGCTGTTCCGTGCCGGCGACGCCGACGACCTGGCGCGCAGCGTATTGCGCCTGCTGGCCATGCAGGACCGCTGGCCGCAGTTGCGCGAGGCGGGGCGTCGCTATGTCGAAACCGAGCGCAACTGGACGAACTCGGTCGCGCGCTATCGCGACGTCTATGGCCGGCTGACCGGCCGTGCCGCTGCATGACGCAGGCCGGGCCTCATATCGTCGTTTTTTCGACGCTGTTCCCGAACAGTGCGCAGCCGCAGGCCGGCCTGTTCATTCGCGAGCGCATGTTTCGTGTAGGCGCACAACTGCCGCTGACCGTGGTCGCGCCGGTGCCCTGGTTTCCGTTCCAGTCGCTGCTGCGCCTGATCCGGCCGCACTTCCGGCCGGATGTACCGCGGGTCGAGGTGCAGCAGGGCGTGACCGTGCTGCATCCACGCTTCCTGTCGGTGCCCAGCCTGTTCAAGAATCTCGACGGCGTGCTGCTGGCGCTCGGCGCGCGCGGCACGCTGGCGCGTCTGCGGCGCGAGGGAAAGCTCGACCTGCTCGACGCCCACTTCGGCTATCCCGATGGCTATGCGGCAAGCCTGCTCGCCCGCTGGCTGCGGGTGCCGTTCACCATCACACTGCGTGGCACCGAGGCGCGGCATGCGCGCACGCCGCGGCTGCGCGAACGCCTGCGCGCAGCGCTCGAACGTGCCGACCGCGTGTTTTCGGTCTCCTCGTCGCTGGCCGACATCGCCGCCGGTCTGGGCATTGTCCGCGACAAGCTGCAGGTGGTCGGCAATGGTGTCGATACGCGCACCTTCCATCCGGTGGACCGTGACGAGGCCCGGCGCGCGCTGGGCATTCCGGCCGACGCCACGGTGCTGATCAGCGTCGGCGGCCTGACCGAGCGCAAGGGCTTCCACCGCGTGATCGAGCTGTTGCCGGCGCTGCGTCGCGAGGTGCCGGAACTGCTCTTCCTGATCATCGGCGGCGCCAGCGCCGAAGGCGACTGGGGGGCGCAGCTGAAGCAGCAGGTGCGCGCGCTCGGGCTGGAGGACTGCGTGCGCTTTCTTGGCACGATGCCGCCGGAGGCGCTCAAGCAGCCGCTGTCGGCGGCCGATGTGTTCGTACTGGCGACGCGCAACGAAGGCTGGGCCAATGTGTTTCTCGAAGCGATGGCCTGCCGGCTGCCGGTCGTGACGACCGACGTCGGCGGCAACCGCGAAGTCGTCTGCCGCGACGAACTGGGTACCGTCGTACCCTTCGGCGACGCCGCCGCGCTGCAGACGGCGCTGTCCGCCGCGCTGGCGCGCGACTGGGACCGGGAGGCCATCCTGGCCTACGCGCAGGACAATGAATGGGATGGACGCGTGGCCGCGCTGGTCGCCGCGTTCAGGGCGCTTTGCCGCAGCGGAGCGGTCGCCGCCACCAACGAAGGAGTCAGACGAGTTGGCTGAAGCATCGAAATGGGCGCATGTGCGCGAGCAGATCGAGTACCGGACCCTGCTCGCGTCCAAGTGGTGCGTGCAGCGCCTGCCGCGCGCTGCCGGCACGCGTCGTCACGTCTTTGTCGCCGGCATGCAGCGTTCGGGTACCAATATGCTGATGGACCTGATCGAGCGCAGCATGCTGACCGACGTCTATCACGAGCGCGACCCGCGCGCCTTCGACAACTACATGATGCGCGAGCTGCCGGTGATCCGCCGGCTGGTGGAGCAGTCACGCGCGCCGCACTTCGTCATCAAGTGCCTGTGCGAGCTCGATCGCCTGCCTGCACTGATGAGCGAGTTCCAGCCGTCGAAGGCGCTGTGGATCGTGCGCGAGTACCGCGATGCGGTGAATTCCGCGCTGGTGTCCTTCGGCCGCTTTTCGCAGCAGATCGACCGCATCGTGCGCGGCAAGGCCGACGGCGAGTGGTTCGCCGGCGGCATGTCCGACGACACATTGCGTCTGGTGCGCGAGGTGTGGCGTCCGGACATGAACGAGGCGACCGCGGCCGCGCTGATCTGGTACTTCCGCAATCTGCTGTTCTTCCAGATGAAGCTGGACCTCAATCCGCGCGTGAAGCTGCTGTCCTACGAGTCGCTGGTGACCCGGCCGGTCGAGGAGTGCGAAGCCGCCTTCCGCTTCATCGATCTGCCGTTCACGCCCTTCATCACGCGCAAGGTGTTTGCCAGTTCGATCAGCAAGAAGGCGCCGCCACCGGTCGAGCCGGCGGTGGCGCAACTGTGTGACGAACTGATGGCGCGCTTTGCCGCGGTGCGGAGGGCGCATGCCTGATCTGCGTACGCGCCTGGTCTCCAGTGTGGTCTTTCCATTGCAGGAGCGACTGAAGAAGCACACCACGGTCGCCGACCGACGCGCGATGGAGGACAGCCAGTGGTGGCCGCGCGAGCGGCTGGAGGCGCTGCGCGTGCAGCGGCTGCGCGCGCTGCTGTCGCATGCTGCGGCGCATGTGCCTTACTACCGCGACCTGTTCGCGCGCGTCGGTTTCGATCCGGCGGCGGTGTCCAGCCTGACCGACCTGCAGCGGCTGCCTTTCCTGGACAAGCCGCTGATCCGCACCCATACCGAAGCGCTGAAGGCGGACGATGCGCGCGGTCTGGCGCGTTTCAACACCGGCGGATCGAGTGGCGTACCGCTTATCTTCTACATCGGTCTCGAACGCGTCAGTCGCGATGTCGCCGCCAAATGGCGGGCCATCCGCTGGTGGGGCGTCGATATCGGTGATCCGGAAATCGTGCTGTGGGGCAGTCCGATCGAACTGGGCGCGCAGGACCGCGTGCGCCTGCTGCGCGACCGCCTGATGCGCACCCGGCTCTTGCCGGCATTCGAAATGTCCGACGCGAAGGTCGACGGCTTCATCGACGAGATCCGCAGCATGCGGCCGAAAATGCTGTTCGGCTATCCGTCGGCGTTCGCGCACATCGCGCGCCACGCGCAGAGGCAGGGTGTGCGCATGGACGATCTTGGCATCAAGGTGGTGTTCGTGACGTCGGAACGCCTGTACGACCACCAGCGCACGCTGATCGAAAAGAGTTTCGGGGCGCCAGTGGCCAACGGTTACGGCGGCCGCGACGCCGGCTTCATCGCCCACCAGTGTCCGTCCGGCTCGCTGCACATCACGGCCGAGGACGTGATCGTCGAAATCGTCGACCGCGAAGGTCGAGTGCTGCCGCCGGGCGAGTCCGGCGAGATCGTCGTCACCCACCTGGCCACCGGCGACTTCCCCTTCGTGCGCTACCGCACTGGCGACGTCGGCGTGCTGGCGGCGGCGGAAGACGCGCCCTGCGCCTGCGGCCGCATGCTGCCGGTGCTGAAGGAAGTGCAGGGCCGCAGCACCGATTTCATCGTCGCCCGGGATGGCACGGTGATGCATGGCCTGGCGCTGATCTACATCGTGCGCGACATGCCCGGCGTGGCCGGCTTCCGCATCGAGCAGGAAAGCCTCGATCTCACCCGCGTGAAGGTGGTGACCGAACCCGGCTTCCCGGCCGACGGCGATGCGCGCATCCGCGCCGGCATGAAGGCGCGGCTCGGCGAATCGGTCGAGGTGGTGGTCGAGCACGTGGCGCAGATCGCGGCTGAGGGCTCGGGCAAGTTCCGCTACGTCGTCAGCAAGGTGGCGGTATGAGCGAGGTGGCGCGCCGTGCGTGACATCGTCGTCACCATCGCCGTATTCGGCATGCTGCCTTTCATCCTGCGCTCGCCGTGGATAGGCATTCTGGTATTCACCTGGCTCAGCCTGATGAACCCGCACCGGCTGGCCTACGGCTTCTCGCTGAGCTTTCCGTTCGCGATGATCGTCGCGCTCACCACACTGGTGGCACTGCTGTTCTCGAAGGAGATCAAGAAGATCATCTGGACGCGGGAAAGCATCATTCTTGCGATGTTCGTCATCTGGATGTGCATCACGACGACACAGGCGATCTATCCGGCCGACGCGCAGATCCAGCTGGAGAAGGTACTGAAGATCCAGCTGATGATCTTCATCGCCCTGATGATGATGCGCAGTTTCGACCGCATCGAGGCGTTGATCTGGGTGTCGGCAGCGTCGATCGGCTTCTACGGCTTCAAGGGCGGCATCTTCACCATTCTGCGCGGTGGGGTGTTCCGCGTGCAGGGGCCGCCCGGCACCTTCATCGGCGGCAACAACGAGATCGGTCTGGCGCTGGCGATGACCGTCCCGCTGCTGTACTTCATGCGCTCGCGCGCCGCCAATCCCCTGCTCAAGGCCTTCCTCACCACATGGGTGGTGTTGACCGCCTTCGCGGCGATCGGCACGCAATCACGTGGTGCCCTGCTCGGCATGGCTGCGATGACCGCTTTCATCTGGATCAATAGCCGCAAGAAGATCTACACCGGAGTGCTGCTGGCGTTGACCGGCTATGCGATCGCCAACTTCATGCCTGCATCCTGGTACGAGCGGATGGGCACCATCGAAACGCACGAGGAGGACAAGTCTGCACAGGGGCGCCTCAATGCGTGGCAGACCAGCTTCAACATGGCGAACGACCGCATCTTCGGCGGCGGTTTCGAGTGCTGGAAGCGTCAGGTGTTCGCGATGTACGCACCCGATCCGACCAATGTGCGCGACGTGCACAGCGTCGTGTTCGAAGTGCTTGGCGAACACGGTTACATCGGGCTCGGCCTGTTCTTTACGCTCGGCCTGTGCACCTGGCTCAGTGCCGGCTGGAGCGCCCGCCGGGCGCGCAGGATGCCCGACATCGCGTGGGTGGCCGACATGATGCGCATGGTGCAGGTGAGCCTGATTGCCTATGCCACGGCCGGACTCTTTCTCGGTCTCGCTTACTTCGATTACTACTACACGCTCATCGTGGTCGTGGTCGCGACCACCTGGCTGATCCGGCAGCGCATCGCAGGCCTGCCCGACGCTGAGTGGGCCCGCGCGCGGCCGGCCGGTCTGTTCGCCGGTGGTCGCATTCCACGACTGTGGCCCTTGAAGCCGAGACCGCAACCGGCTCAGCCCGGCGCTCCGGGGTGAGAGCGGGAGACCTGGCATGGATTTGATGGAGACTTGGCATGGATTTGATGGAGGCCTGGCGCACCCTGCGCCGACGTCTGAACAGGCGCGCGATCGGCGAAGCGCAGCTGATGAAGCGCTATCAGAAAGTGCACGGTCGTCCGTTCGACCCGGCGCACGTCGAGCGCTTCACCGAAAAGGTGCTGCAGCGGATGCTCGTCGTGAACAGACGTGGCAATGCACTTTACTCGCGTCTCAGCGACAAGTACGCGGTGCGCGACTATGTACGCGAGAGGGTTGGCGAGGCGCATCTGGTCGATCTGATCTGGTCGGGCACCGATCCTCGGCGCATTCCTTTCGACCGGTTGCCGCCGAAGTGCGTCATCAAGACGAACAATGGCTCCGGCGGCAACATCCTGATCGACGGCACATTCGACCGCGATGAGGTCATCGCGCGGCTGACGGAGTGGCTGGGCAAGGACTACTACTGGATCGACCACGAATATCACTACGCGAAGATCAAGCCGCGCGTCGTGATCGAGGCCTACCTGGACGATGGTCAGGACAACGGCCCCCTCGACTACAAGCTGTGGTGTTTCGACGGTGTACCGCAGTTCGTGCAGGTCGACGACTGCCGGCACGGCATCAACGCCTTCTACGATCGCGACTGGACATTGCTGCCCTTCCGCTACCGCGACAACCAGAAGGCTTTCGACATGCCGCGCCCGGCCAATCTCGGCCGGCTGCTCGAAGTGGGTGCCCGTCTCGCCGACGGTTTCGATTTCGTCCGCGTCGATCTGTACAACGTGCAGGGACAGGTCTATTTCGGCGAAATGACCTTCACGCCCTTGGGCGGCCGCATGCGCTTCCGCCCGGACGAATGGGACGTGACCGTCGGGCGCTTCTGGCAACCGGCGAACTGATCTGCGGCGCAGTATCGGCGTCGCAGTATCAGCGTTTCAGGTCGCGCGTGTGCTCTGCTGTCTGTCGCATCACCGCCGCCCACGAGAAATCCCGATGCGCCCGCGTTTCGGCGCGGGCGGCGCAGGCTGCGCCGAAACCGGTCGTCGGATCGAGCAGCCTGAACAGCGCCTCGGTGACCGCAGGCAGTGAATTGCCGTCGCAGCGCAGGCCGGTCTCGCCATCGAGCACGGCCGAGCCGGTGCCGCCGGCCATGCCGGTCAGCGAGGTACGGCCGCAGGCGGCTGCCTCGATATAGACCATGCCGAAACCTTCGGTGTCGGCACCGATGTCGCGGTTGGGCATGGCGAACAGATCGCTCGCCGCGTACCACAGGGGCAGGTCTTCGGCGCTGACGCCACCGAGCAGGTGGATGCGTTCCGGCGTTGCCGACGCGGCGCGGATGCCGGCCAGGTATTCGGCGTCTTCACCCTTGCCGATCACCGCGTGGTGCACGTCCAGTCCGCGGCGGACCAGTTCCGGCACCGACTGCATCACGTAGTCGAAGCCCTTGCGCCGCGACAGCCGGCCGACCGAAAGGATGAGCTTGGCGTCGGGCTTCAGGCCCAGCGATGCACGCAGCTTCGAGCCATCCAGCCCCGGGCGGAAGCGTTCGGTGTCCACGCCCGGATTGATGATGACCACGCGTTCCGGCTGCACGCCCATGTCGAGCAGCAGACCGCGAGTGAATTCGCTGTTGGCGATCACCAACTGGGCGCCGCAATAGGCCTCCCGCATCGCCTTGACCCGGCGCGGCTGGCGCCAGGTGGTGATTTCCTCGCCATGCGCGTAGATGACGACAGGCAATCGCAGCAGGCGGCCGGCGCGCACGGCGACCAGACCCTCGGGAAGCACGCGGCCGGCGTGGATCTGCGTGACCGGATTGCGCCAGCCTACGCTCAGCGTCTTCAGGAAGAACTCGAGATAGACCGGCAGGGATTCCGGCCTCAGCCACGGATAGCGCTTGAGGCCGAGGCGATGGATGGTGTTCGGGCTGTTGCGATCATGCGCCTCGGCACCCGGCACGTCGGCGGTCAGGATGTGCGTGCCGGCGCCACCCATGCGGCGATACACCTCGTCGAACCACACGGCCGTTCCGCCCTTGGTGGGCTGGAACAGTTCGGTGATGACCAGAAAGCGGGCGTCGGGCGCGTTCATCGCCTCACCCGTCCAGTCGCGCATTCGGATGCGCGGCCAGCCAGTGTTCCAGCATCATCAGCACCCAGATCATCACGCCGTAGTAGGAGGCGTGTTCGCTGCGGTGGCGTTCGAGCAGATGCGTTACGAATGCGGGCTGCACGACGCCGCGCTGCGCCAGCGCATCGAGCGCGTCGTGCGCCATGCGGCTCAGTTGCGGGTCCTGCTGCATCCACAGGCCGAAGGGCAGACCGAAGCCGTGCTTGGACTTGGTGATGGTCGCCTGTGGCAGGAAGTCCTTCAGTGCGTCCTTGAAGAACCAGCGCAGCTGACCGTTGCGCACCTTGTAGTCGGCCGGCAGCACGGCCGAGAAATCCATCAGCCGTTCGTCGAGCAGCGGGTAATGCACCTCGATGTCCGCCAGTTCGCACATGCGGGACACCTTGCGCAGGTCGCTGTCGGCCAGCGTCTGCTTCAGGTCCAGATGCATCATGCGGTTGACCATCGCGTTCGATCGCGTGCGGCCGTAGACCTCGCGCGCGATCGCGCGCGGGTGATCGGGATCGATGCCGCGCAGCAGCCGCTCGGGCAGGATGCGTGACGCGCCCTCGCGCTCGACGTGATTGAATACCTCCATGCGGTCTGGCAGCGGGATGCTCGCGCGCTGCACGTAGTTGCGACCCTTGCGCAGCACGCCCACCGCAAGCGCGTCCGGCAGATGGCCAAGCACGCCATTCAGCACGGCGCGCAGCGGCGCCGGCACGCGGCCGTAGCGTTCGAACACTTCCTGATCCGCGTAACGCGCGTTGCCGCCGAAGATTTCGTCGCCACCATCGCCTGCCAGCATCAGCGTGCGTCCGTCGGCACGCGCCATGCGAGCGCAGAAGTAGGTCGGCACGGCCGAAGCGTTGCCGAAGGGCTCGTCGTAGATGGCAGCGATCTTCGGAATCGCTTCGGCGACGTCGGCCGGGGTAACGTAGTACTCGTGCGCGGTGCAGCCGAAATGACCGGCGGCGATGCGCGCGAACTCCATCTCGTCGAAGCCGTCGGCGTCGAAACCGATGGAATAGGTGTCGGGGCCGCGGCCGGCCAGGCGCGCCATCACGCCGGCGACGGTCGAACTGTCGGTGCCGCCGCTGAGGAAGGCGCCGACGCTGTCGCGGGTGATGGCGTCGCGTACCGACGCGTCGAGCAGTTCGCGGAACCGCGCCGCGTAGCCTGCATAGTCGTCCGGCGCATCGTCGACGTAGGGCATGCTCCAGTAGAAGCCGGTGCGCAGTGCACCGCCGCGCAGATGCACGTATTGCGCAGGCAGCAGCTTGAACACGTCGCGGTAGATGGTGGCCGGTGCCGGCACCATGTGGCAGTAGAGGTAGTCGTACAGGGACTGCGGATCGATCGCCGGGCGCACCGCCGGATGGGCGGTCACTGCATCGGCCGTCGCGCCGAATACCAGGGTAGTGCCGCGCAGCGCGTAGCACAGCTCCTGTGCGCCGACGCGGTCGATGGCAAGCAGCGCCTCGTGTCCTGCGCTGTCGACCAGGGCCAGCGAGAAGCGTCCATGCAGTGATTCGAGCAGCGCAGGGCCACGCTCGCGCCAGGCGTGCAGCAGCGACTGAGCCATGCCGGTATGCGCGGCGCGCGCGGCGAGGTCCGCGTCCGACCAGGACGGCTTGCCGGCGAGCGCGAGCAGCAGGTCGCCGTCCTTGCAGACTTCGGTATCGCCGGGCCGGGCGCGTACCGCCACGGCGCCGCGGCCACCGAGACGGCACTGCACGCCGGCATCGGACAGGCCGCCAAGCCGATCGGCCATGCGGCCGATCAGCCCGGTACGGTCATCGAGCGGTGCGTCGGGCGGATTCGGGCCGTCAAGCCAGCCACAGATCTTGCTCATCGTTCTTCCCTTTCTGTGCGGACGCACTCGCCGGTGACATCTGCGCGGTGCGTCTTCATCGTCGTGCTCCAAGCAGACGGTCGTACAGCCTGCTGTATCCCTGCGCAACGGCATGGAGCGAGAACTGCTCCTCGGCGATGCGTCGGCCGTTCTCGCCCAGCGCACGACCGGCCGGTGACAGCCCGCTGCACACGGCCAGCGCCAGTGCATGCGGATCGTCCGGTGAATAGGTGTAGCCGGTGCGGCCGTGCTGGACCAGATCGCGGGTGCCGCTGACATCAGCCGCGACGCAGGGCAGGCCGCTGGCCATCGCCTCCAGTACCACGTTGGGCAGACCTTCACGATGTGACGGCAGCACCAGCAGATCGGCGGCGCGCAGATAGCGCTCCATGTCGGCACTGCGCGGCCGCAGCATGAAGCGCTGTGGCGCACGGGCGCCGAGTGCGTTCAGGCGGGCGATCAGTTCGCCGTTCGGATCCTCGCGGCTCTGCGGACCGACGGCGACCAGCAGAGCGCCAGTGCCGAAAGCGTCCTGCTGCACCCACTGGGTGGCCAGCCACTCGATGTTCTTGCGCGCATCCATCACACCGGCGTAGAGCGCGACCGGCACATCCGCCGGCAGACCGAGCTCGGCGCGCAGCGCCTGTCGGTCGGATGCGTCCGCCGGATGAAAGAGCGCCGTATCGACGCCATTCGGCAGATAGTGGATGCGTTCGGCCGGCAGGCCGCAGTCGTTGAACTCACGCACCAGATCACGGCTGATCGCGACACAGGCATCGACCTGTCGCAGCAGTGCGCGGTGCAGGCGGCCGCTCAGCGTGCGGCCGATGTCGTGCAGATCATCGTTGGCGAGGCTGGCCTTGACGATGGATTTCAGGCCCGCCGCACGCGCCAGCGGACCGACGATGGCATTCGTGTAATAGGCGCCGTGGCTGTGCAGCACGTCGAAATCATGGCGGCGGCGCAACACATAGGCACACAGATTGGCCCACAGCCGCAGTTCGCGGTGCTTGGCGCCGCGTCCGGCATGGAGACGGGTAACCGGGAAGCCATCCACCGTGTCGTGCTCGGGCAGGTCGCGCCAGCGTACCGTCACGAACTCGACGTGATGGCCGATGCGCCGCAGCTGCCGCGCCAGCATCAGCGCCTGCTGCGCGGCGCCGCTGAACTCGGGCGGGAAATAGGTCGAGTACATGAGCACGCGTAGCGGGCGCGCCGCGGCCAGGCCGACGGGCGTGATGTCCTGCTGGGACGGTGTGCTCGATGCGCTGTGCAGGCTCATGCGGGCCGGGGACGGTCGGTTGCGTAATGGGCGCCTACTGTAGCCGAGCCTGCGGGCCAGCGACGAGGGAAGATGCCGCACTGCGGGCTGTTCGCCCGCTCAACTCCGGTGCTGCGCCAGCCACGCCGCGAGGTTGATCAGCCCCCAGACGCGGTGGGCGGCGCTCGCGTCGCCGGCGATGAAGCGATCGCGCCAGCGGACCACCTCTGCCGGATCGAGGCCGGTCCGCTCGATGGCGGTGGCCTCACCAAGATGGCGACGCACCAGCCGGTGGTCGTGGCCGCGCAGCAGCGCGACCAGGTCGATATTGAAGCCGCGCTTGGGCGTATCCCAGATCGCCTCGGGCACGTGCCGCGCCAACAGGTCGCGCAGCAGGCGCTTCTCGCGCCCCGGCTGCCAGCACCACGCTTCGGGCAGCGACTGCAGCAGGCGGCTGACATCAGCGGCGCCGAACGGGTGCTCGACACGCAGTCCTGTCGCCAGCGCGGCCTGGCGGATGCGGTCGTCCGGCTGCGCCTCGCCCTGCAGTACCGACAGGCGCTTCAGGTGCGAACTGCCGGCCAGCGCCGCGTGCTCGCGGTAGAAGCGCGTGGTTGACAGGTCGGCCGCGCGGCCGGTAAGGCGGGCGATGTCGGCGGTGGTGAAGCCGTTCCAGCGGATGAACAGGTCCTGCGCCACGTCGAAGCGGAACATCCGCGCATAGCCGCCGATCAGCGGCAGTGCCTGCAAGGTGCCGGCGACGGCGCGGCGCAGCGGTATCGGGATGCGGGCGACGTGGTCGTGGGCGATGCGTCGCCAGCGCGCCGGCATCAGTCCGGCCAGCGCCTCGGCGCCGGTGCCGTCGAGCGCGCGGTCGGACTGCTGCGCGCATGCCTCGTACAGCAGTCGCGTCGGCATGCCAGCAGGGTCGCAGTAAGGCTGTTCGGCCTGCGCGTGCGCCCGTTCGAACACGGCCTCCAGCGCGTCGAGGTCGGGACGCAGCACATGGTGGCGCAGGCCGAGGTGGGCGGCGATGCGCGCGGCGGTGGCGGATTCGTCCAGTGTCGCGTCGTCGAAGCCGACCGACCACGCCTCGACCGCGTGACCGCCGTGCCGGGCCAGCGCGCACAGCAAGGCCGAGTCGACGCCGCCGCTGAGAAAGGCGGCCGGTGCGCGCGCGCCGTCCAGCCTGCGCGCGATGGCGGCCAGCAGGCGATCATGGACTTCGTCACAGGCCGCGTCGTAGTCGGCCGGCAAGGACGGTGCGGCTGCATGCGGCAATGCCTTTACGTCTGAACCGTCGAACACCAGGGCGGCGCCCGCTTCGAGCGCGTAGACGCCGTCATGGATGGTGTTCGGCGCGGCGATGTCGAGGAAGCGCAGGAACTCGTCGAGGCCGCGCGGCGAAATGCCGGGCCGGGTCGGCAACTGCGAAACCAGTGCGTCGAGGCCGGTGGCGAAATGCACGCAGCCCTGCGCGTCGCGATGCCAGAACAGCGACTCCGAGCCGGCCGGATCGCGCGCCAGCAGCAGGCGGCGCCGTGCGCGGTCGCAGGCGGCCAGCGCGTAGCGGCCGTCGGCGTCCGGCGCGACGCCGTCGCGCAGCGGGGCGTTCAGCCTCTCGCCGCGGAACAGCTCGCCGGCGAGGTGCAGTTCCTCACCAGTGGTGGCCGGTCGGGACCATTCCGGAGACAGCGTCAGTTCGCCGCGGCGCGGATCGAAACGTCCGTGCGCTGTCGCGCTCATGTCGATACCGCCCTGAGCCACTGACGCAGCGCGCTCAGCGGGTGACCGGCAGACAGCGACTGCCGCGCCAGCGAGCGCAGTTCGCGCCGGCGCAGTGCGCCGATGCGTGCCGCGAGATGGCGCGCCTGCGGCCATTGCGCGAGGCGATCGAGCACGTCGATGTAGGCGCGCTGCATGGCCGAGGTGTCGCGTGACAGGTTGCTGTCATGGCGCCGACGCAGCAGCGCCAGACCCGGATGCCACAGCAGCGAGAAGCGTGCGGCGCAGCGCAGCCACAGGTCGAGGTCCTCGACCAGCGCGAGCGAGGTGTCGAATCCGCCAAGCACTTCGAAGGCGTCGCGTCGCATCACGACGCTGCCAGTGGTGACGAAGTCGGCGTCGATAAGCTTGTCGAGCGGATCGACGACGCGAGTGGCGTCACCGAAGAACTCCGCACCCAGGTCGCCCTGCTCGAACAGCGTCCGTGCGTGCGGCTGGGTCGTGCCGTCGCCGGCGTCGTCGAACTGGCGGCAGTCGCCGAACACCATCGCCGCGTCGGGCGTCGCCTCCAGCAGCGCGAGCCGCGCTGGCAGGCTGTCGGCCGGCCACAGGTCGTCGGCGTCGAGGAAGGCGATGAATTCGCCGCTGCTCGCGGTCACGCCGGCGTTGCGCGCAGCGGCCGGCCCTGGCGTCGGGCTGTCGATGACGCGCGCGCCAGCGGCCTGCGCAATGGCGGCGGTGTCGTCGCTGCAGTGGTTGGCGACGACGATGATGTCAGGGGCGGAAGGCAGCGGCTGGGCCTGCACGCTGGTGATCGCGTCGGCGATCCAGCGGGCCGCGTTGTGCGCCGGGATGACGACGCTCAGCATGGCGGCGTCAGACCGCGCGGCCGGTCAGCATGGCCAGCGCCAGCGACAGGATGAGGCGACCGCGCGCCAGCGGCGCCAGCGCGAAGGCCTGCGCGAGATCGCGCAGCGCGGCCACGCGCTCGCCATCGCGGTAGCGCCACTTGGCATAGTCGGCCAGCACGCTGGCGCGGCAACTGCGCCAGAAGGCGGATTGTTGCGCCCGCGGCAGCAGCGGCCGGTTCTTGTCCAGACAGTCGAGTGCGCCGCGGCGCATCGCCTCGCGGTTACGGCTCACGCTGCCCGGATTGCGCGTTACCACGACCTGCAACTCGGGCAGGCAGGCGTAGCGGCCGGCGGCGGCGAGGCGCACCCACTGATCGGTGTCCTCAGCGCCACGCAGGCGTGCGTCGAAGCCACCGGTGCGCTCGAGCAGCGCACGCCGGACCATCACCGACGACGCGCCGCCGGCCACCGCCGAGTGACCGCCGAGTATGCGTGCCACGAGGTTGTTGGCATCCGGCGGACAGCCCCATTCGCCAACCTTGACGCCCTCTGGCGACTGCAGTTCGGTGGCGTGCGAGCAGAAGCCGAGGTCGGGTTCCGCATCGAGCAGCGCGACCTGTTGCGCGAGCTTCTCCGGCCGCCACCAGTCGTCGCTGTCGAGAAAGGCGATGTAGTCGCCACGCGCGGCGGCGATGCCGGTATTGCGCGCGGCCGACATGCCGGCATTGGCCTGACGGATGACGCGCAGCGCGTCGCCACGGCGGGCGAGCAGCGCTGGCGTTTCATCGGTGCTGCCGTCGTCGACGATGATCAGCTCGAAATCGGTAAAGGTCTGCGCCTGTACCGAATCGATCGCGCGGTCTATGCACCAGGCGCAGTTGTACGCCGGCATGACGATGCTGACGCGCGGCGTGCTCATGCGCCGGTGTCGTAGCCGAGGCGGGTCTGCATCGGCGCGATGCGGTCCAGAATGCGCTCGATCAGTTCCGGGTTCTGCTGCTTCCACTTCGCCTTGGCCGGCTTGCCCTTGACGATGCTGGTCGGGCGCTGGTCCAGCGTGCGGCAGCGCTGTTCGATGTCCGGCGTGAAGTCGAGGTCGAGCCGCGCATAGACGTCGCGGAACATGTCGACCGGCCGCTCGAACAGGTCCTCGTAGCGCAGGTGTATCCAGCGGTCGGGCGGCAGCGCGGCGGCGGCGTCGAGCGCCAGCTGGTTGGCGCTGATCCACTGGAAGGCGCACACCTCCTCGATCGGTGCGTGGTTGTATGCCTGCCAGCCGGGCGCGAGGAAGAAGGCCCAGTCGGTGTACTCGCCGCCGTTGATCGCCACCGGCTCCGGAAAGTCCCCGAGGAACTGCGACAGGTGGAAGTCGCCGTCGGTGCGGCCGAGGCGCCAGCCGTCGATCATCGAACTGATGTTGTCGCGGCCGTCGCGCTGGATGAACACGAACTTCGCTTCCGGGAACAGCGCGTGCAGGTAGCCGATGCGCATCACGTTGATGCAGGTCTTGTCGAGCACACGTCCGCCGCCGAGCCGGCGGTAGAAGAAGCGCAGCGCGGCGTCGCGGTGTTCAGGCTTCGCGTGTTCGGCGCCTGCCGCTTCCGAATGCCAGCCGTTGTTGAGCGGACCGTAAAGTTCGTTCCAGAACTGCGGGATTTCGAATCCGAGGTTCACCAGCTGTTTCGACGCACCGATGGTTTCGAAGGTGACCGTGGTGCCGGAGCGCGAACAGCCAATAATGAATACAGGAGCAGGCTGCTTAGGTTGCGTCAAATCCCAGATAAAGCCACGCAAATTTCTGTTTAATTCGATGCTGTTTTTTATCCAAATCTCTGGATCCATCAGTTTGGATAGCTTCTTCGGGCTCATCTCGATGTTTCAGCAAAGTAGGTGGCGCAGCTTTTCTTGATAGCTCTCAGGGTTAATCTCCAGATTCGATTGAACTGTTACGCATATCTGGTCCGGAGCGCTTTTTATAGCGTCGTCAGGATTCTCAAAAAATTTATTAAAAGATGATTCGTTCCAAAGGATCACATTGAATGGTTTGTTGCGAATGGTGATGTTGCGAGGCTTGAGGATCTCTTGGACGAAAGTTCCGTAAATCGAGTATTCGGAAATGCTTTCTTGCCTGAAGAGCGCCGTCTGCCAATCTTCCTGGTACTTGCTCTCTATAAACCTGTGAAGTTTTTTTAGCCAATCCGACTGGAGGACTGCTGGACATGACATGTAGTGGTGTTCCGTGCTTCCGCTACTAAGAGACAGAAAGAGTCGGGCGTTCTCTATATGCTTTCGATGTTTTGCAGACTCTTCTTCAGGCTCTCTGCGCACAAGAAGGGGGGCGCCAGTCGGCGCGAACATCGCGCAATCGAAGGGCCGAAAAAAAACTACATCCGAGTCGAGTGCAACAATCGTGGCCGCATCGCACGCCTTTTGTGAATTGAGTTTGGCTATCTGTTGAATTATCCAACCGCTTTTGCCTGAGATTTCTCGAAATCGCCACTTTTGACTTGGCGCTAATTTAGATAATATCTTATAGCCATTTCGAGGAAAGAATTTTCTAGCGACAATATCTTCTTGTGCTATCACCTCGCATCTGTGCTCAACTCTATTGGCCGTAAGCGCTCGAGTGAATGACTTAATATCGGTGTTGGGGACTGCAACTACGTGGGGGGGGGGGGTCTTACAGTGTTTCAGAATGCTTCGTCGTAAGATGATTAACCTATTAAGATCGTTGCGATAGGATGGACTAAAGAAACACACTGATTCTGCGCTGGTTGGCGTGCTCATGTCTTTTTCCATTGTCGTAGAGTTTCAAGCGAGGCGGTTAATTCACCCAAGGTTGCTGCGAACTTGACTGCAAAAAAAAGGCGATGAGAAGGGTTAGGTGTTAACATTTTGCATGCATAGATTGCAAGTTTTCTTAGCATGTATGGTGATGGTTTAGGGGGGGGTGTTTGTGCTAAGTTGGATCTAGTTCGTAGAAAGCTTTTCTTTACAGTGTAGAAAAATTTCGTTCGTTTGAGATCCACCTCGTGTAACTGCTTCGCCTCTGGTATGTAGAGTATTTTTGCCCCACTCGTCGTTGCCCGTGCAAGAAATTCTTGGTCTTCTCCCCCGTGCAGATTGTGGCCAGTGGGGCCGAGTGAAGTATTGAATTTCCCGATTTTCATGAACAGTGACTTTCGTACGACCATGTTTCCACCGCTCGGATGTTGGTCGCTTTTGCTGAGTGTTCTACTCATGTTGCCGAGGTCAAACTCAGGAAAAGGTCTTATGGGAATCCTGTATGGCTCTTGTAAATGAACCCATCGTGGCTCACGGCCATCCCAAGCGGGCGTGATCTTCCCGCAAAATATTTCAACTTCGGGATTTTTTTCGATTGCGTCTTTTATTGCCTTTATGAATCCGTCAAGGATGATTTGGTCGTCATCGATGAAGCAAAGTACGTCAGCATTGCTTCTGTTAATCGCGTGATTTAATGCGTGCGATTTTCCTTTTCTTTTTTCGTGGCTCCATGAGAGACTCGACTCACGGTTTTCGAGTGCTGTTTGTAGCTTTAGAAGTTTTTTTTCTGAGTCGTCTGTGCAGCTGTTGAGTACGACATGAATGTCTATGTCGATTTGGCCTCGTTTGATTTCACTGATGATCGATGATATGGCGGTCTCAAGTGATTCTGCACGGTTGTGAGTGCAAATAACCACCTCGATCTTGTCTTTATTCTTTTGGGTTTTTGCTTTCATGGTTGAGTTGTCCGAGGACTTGTTTTAATGAGGTATTTGTAGTCATGTTGCTTTAACCGTGCCTCATTAATAAATTTTCGACGTCTGTTGAGATTGTTAGGAAAGCGTCCGGCGTCGATAACCGCGAAGTACGCCGAAGGTGTGCGTGATATTCATTCCTTGGCGTAATGCTCCATCCGCGCCTGTAAGCGCGATTCTTATCCATAGCGCCGTATGCAATATCAGTTGACGCACGAGGAAGGGTGGGATCCCAAGAAACTCTCGTTCGGCGCGAGTCATGCGATATTGTCCGAACCGCAATCCGCTGCGATAATGTAATTTTAAGAAGTAATTTCGCGTCAATCGCCAGCTCTCGACTAGGTGATCTACCACCATATCCGGTCGATATCGAACTCTCATTTTACGTTCTAATAGTTCGCGAAACATTATCGCGTCAGAACCTCCGCCGACGACGTTTCCGATGCGGTCAAATCGCTTGTCGAAGCGCAGCGTTGGATCGTCGCGGAAGATGCGCATGTCGTAGGCGACGTTGGCGGTCCACACCGGCGTCGTGTCGTCCTTGATCCAGAAAGCATCCGGACCGTGATTCACTTCTGCTAGAAAACCAAGCAGGTCGTCCTCCAGCCAGTGGGGTCGTTGGCCCGGTGAAAAGCTTATTTCAACTCGGCCGCCTGCGCACTGCGCGCCTTCGACCGCAATTGCATGGTGAGCGGCGGCGACGAGACCTGGATGTGGTAACTCGTCGTCATCTATGAAAATGAGGATGTCGCTTGTCATCGCTTCGGCGAGGCCGCGGTTGCGCGCTGGCACTATGCCTTGGGTCGATTCGGTCACGTAGCGCAGCGGAACGCCCGGCTGGGCGGCAAGACGCTCAAGCACGGCCAGCGTGTTGTCGCTGCTGTTGTTGTTGATGACCAGGATCTCGAACGGCTCGGTGCACTGCTGCGCGCGCATTGCGGCAATCAGCGCCTCCAGCCGGTCCGAGCGGTTGTAGGTACAGAAGGCGAAACTGATCATGACGAGTTGCTCCGGGTGTCGGCCGCATTTGGGCGGCGTCGGGTGTTCAGCAGCAGGCGGTGAAGCGGCAGCGGCAGCAGCGCGGGCAGCATGTAGAGCCAGTCCTTCGCGCCACCATAGCCGCTTTTCATGACCGCACGGAAAAGCGGACGTGCGGTCAGCAGGTCGCCCTTCCAGTAGCTGACGTAGCCGCGGTGCAGCAGCTCGCCGCTGGTCAAGGCCCGGACGCGCCGTCGGCCGAGCCGTTGCGCGATGTCCGGGTGCGCCGCGAGAAACTTTTGCTGCGCACGCAGGTGGTTGAAGGCGATGCGCGAGCGGTTCTTGGTAATCTGCTCGCCGTCGTGGAAATGGTAGAAGGCGAGCACTTCCGGCACCCGGACCAGCGTCATCACGCTGCCCAGGCGCAGCCACAGGTCGTAATCCATGCACGAACTGAGTGCGGTGTCGAAGGCGCCGTACCGGCGTATCGCCGTCATGCCGAGCATGGCGCCGTGTATGGGCCAGCGGCAGCCGCCGAGCAGTGTCTCGATCTTGTCCGGTGTTTCGTACTCAGGCGGAACGAAGGGCTTGCTGCCCTCGCGGCCGACGCCGATGTTCTGCCAGCCGCAGTAGGCGAGCGCCTCGTGCTCGCGGCCGGCCAGCGCCGCCGACATGCGTTCGAGGAATTCGGGGTGCCAGGTGTCGTCGGAGTCGAGAAAGGCCAGCAGGCGACCGCGAGCCTGCGCCAGCCCGGTATTGCGCGCGGCGGCGGCACCGGCGTTCGCCTGCTGCAGCGGCACGATGCGCAGGTCCGCGCTGGCCAGCGACTGCATCAGCTGCCACGAGTCATCGCGCGAGCCGTCGTCGACGATGATCAGCTCCCAGTCACCACGCGTCTGCGCCTGCACGCTGGCCACGCTCTGCGCTAGATGGCGGGCGCCGTTGTAGCACGGCATGACGATGGAGATGGCAGGCGTCACGCTGGCCGGCTCCGGTGGAACGGGACCGGCAGGGCGGCGGGCGGGGCGAACGGGTTTGGGACGGCGGTGGTCACTGTGGCTGGGCGGATGCACGAAGCTCTTGAGCGTCGCGGAATGCTAGCAGCGCTTGCCGGTAACGGCGCTGGTATACGTCACGGCCCGTGCCGGTGACCTCGACGCCCCAGGCGGGCGCCCCCTCCGACATCAGTTGTGCAGCCATGTCGCGGTTCACCGCCACCGCGTAGTGCGAGCCGTCGTAGGTGTTGTCGGTCCGGGCGGTCTGCTCGCCGGGCAGCGAAAAGTCGATCAGGCGCGGGAAGTGCCGGGCGGTCGTGTAGAGCGCGTCGAGATAGCCGTCGAGCAGGCCGTGGCGGTCCATTTCGTCGATCCGCCAGGCGCTGATCGGCGGCACGTAGGCGAGTACGCGGGCGTCCGGAAAGCGGCGCGCCAGCTCGCCATACAGGCGCGCGTTGGCGCTGTCGAACGGAATCGACTGGCGGCGCCGGGCGTCGTTGCGCTGCAGGCCTTCTGCGCTGCGGAAGCGCGACGGGTCGAAGGCGGGGGTATTGGCGCGGATGACACAGTCGAAATTGCGGTCGTAATAGCGCGGCGTGCCGGGCTGGGTCAGCGCCTGCCAGGACAGCGCGAGGCTGCCGGCCGACAGGTAGTCGGCCAGCACGCCGGGCGGCGCGCGCAGTTCGCGGACGAAATCCGGAATCGACGGCGGGTCGCGGCCTTCGCGCAGGAAGTTGAAGCCATCGACACCCACCACGACGAGCTTCGGGCGCATGCCGAGGTGGCGCAGGTAGTCGGCGTAGGCGACGAATTCCTCGATCTGTCCGCTGGCGAAGGACAGGTTGAAGCAGCGGTGCGGCGCGAAAGCGTCTCCCGGCATCAGCGTGCCGCGCGAACTGCCGAAGATCACGCAGTCGTAATCGGCCATCCGGCGCTGCAGCAGGTTGATCTTGGACAGGCGCTCGTTGAAGTGCGGGTTGACGCCGCTGAAGCGGTTGCCGCCGAAATGCCACAGCGGATCGATCGCCGCATTGATGGCGAAAGCGAGGGCGCAGACCGCCGCCGCGCTGAGTGCCGTCAGGGCCATGTAGTGGCGGAAGGAAATGACCGGTCGGCTCATGCGCGTCAGAACTGGAAGTAGAGGAATTCGCTGACGCGGTTCAGGTGCAGCAGCGCGAAGCCGAAGGCACAGCCGGCGCAGATCGCAGTCAGCCGGGTCGGGCGCCAGGCCAGCCGCGACGCCTGCGCCCGTTCGAGCGCGGGCTCGAAGCGCGCCATGATCTGCTGCGAATTCGGTGCCAGCCAGACAATGGCGAGCAGGCCGGCGATCCAGAACGGTGCGTGACCGGACGGATCGAAGGCGGTCACCGGCACGCCCTGTGTCGCGTTCAGGCCGAGGGCGTTCAGCGCGGCGGTAAGCTGCCAGGCCAGCGGCCAGTTCGCCGGTACCTGCAAGGCAGCGTCGCCGCGCATCGCCTCGATCAGCCGCCAGGCGGCGTCGAAGTCGCTGGCGCGGAAGAACACCCAGGCCAGCACCACGGCGACGAAGGTGAGCACGCTGCCTGCGAGGCGTTCGGCGCTGCCGGCCGGGCGTGCAAGGAGGCGCGCGCGCAGCGCGCGCCAGCCGTGGTTCACGCACAGATAGACCCCGTGCAGCGCACCCCAGACGACGAAGGTCCAGCCGGCGCCATGCCACAGACCGCCCAGCACCATGGTGAGCAGCAGGTTGATGTAGCGGCGCAGCGGCCCGCGCCGGTTGCCGCCCAGCGCGAAGTACAGGTAGTCGCGCAGGAAACGCGACAGCGTCATGTGCCAGCGCCGCCAGAACTCGATCATGTTGGCCGCCTTGTAAGGCGAGTCGAAGTTGAGCGGCAAGCGCACGCCGAACATGCGCGACAGCCCGATCGCCATGTCGGAATAGCCGGAGAAGTCGAAGTAGAGCTGCAGCGCGTAGGCGAGCGCACCGCACCAGGCCTCGATGACGCCGGGCTGCACGCCGTCACTGGCGGCCGAGAATACCGGCGCCACGTACACCGCCACGCCGTCGGCCAGCACCACCTTCTTGAACAGCCCGATGATGAACATCGTGCCGCCGACGGCAACGTTCTCCCAGCTGAAGCGGTAGGTGGCCGCAGCGGCGAACTGCGGCATCATTTCCTTGTGATGCAGCACCGGCCCCGCGATCAGGTGCGGAAACCAGGTCACGAACAGGCCGTAATGCACCGGGTTGCGTTCCTTCACTTCGCCGCGGTAGGCGTCCACCAGGAAGGCCATCTGGGTGAAGGTGAAGAAGGACACGCCCAGCGGCAGCACGATGTGTTCGAGCTGCCAGCCGAAGTCGCCGACCGCGTTCGCGCTGTCCACGACGAAGTTCGCGTATTTGAACCAGCCCAACAGCGACAGGTCGGCGATAATGCCCAGCCACAGCAGACGCTTTGCGCGTGTCGTCGCGCCGGCCGTATGGGCCGACGAGATGGCCGAACCGACGGTGAAATTGAAGGCGATCGAGGCAAGCAGCAGCAGGACGTGTATGGGCTCCCACCACCCATAGAAGGCGAGCGAGGCGATGAACAGCCAGCCGGCGGCAATGGCGCGGCCAAGTCGTGCCAGCAGGAAGAAGCCGGCAAAGGTGAGCGGCAGGAAACCGAGCAGGAATTCCCACGAATTGAACAGCATGACTGCCTCAGGTCTTCAGGCGCAGCAGGCGACGTAGCGTCGCTGGCCAGCCCACGTCATTGGTGCCGGCCGCCAGCTTGCGCATGAAGCTGCCGGCGTTGTCCGAGTTGTACAGCGTGAGACGACGCAGGCTGTAAGGGTCGCCATCCCGCACCGCCCAGCCGGTGCGCGTGGTGCAGGCGCCGACATAGCCCGCGTCTCGAACGGCCATGGCACAGCGTGCGTTCCAGGCCCCATAGGGGTAGGCGAAGCTGCGTACTGGCGCACCCGTGATGTCTTCGAGCAGGGCGCGTGAATCGCGCAGCTCGCTGGCCAATGTGGAGTCGTCGAGCGCGGGCAGGCGCAGGTGGTTTACTGTGTGAGAACCGATTTCGATGCTTGACTCCGCAAGGGAACGCAGTTGCGGACGATCGAGCAGCTTCAACGGTGGCCGGTTCTTCGAGCCCCAGCGGGGCGCCTCGCCGATCGACCCGGTCACGATGAAGCAGGTGGCACGCATCTGCCGTTCGCGCAGCAGATCGAAAGCGGCAAGATTGTCGGCATAGCCGTCGTCGAAGGTGATCACCGCCACCCGGCCCTGCCAGCGCGACGGTTCGGCCAGCAGTTCGCCCATCGTCGGGGTCGCCCAGCCGCCGGCCTGCAGGATGTCCATCTGCGTGCGGAACTGCCGCATCGAAATCGCCCACGGCCAGTCAGGGCGTGCGTTGCCGGGTGCCACCGAGTGATACATCAGCATGACCGGGCCGTGCCCGCCGGCCCGGCGCAGCAGCAGGCGCGAGAGCGGATCGCTCATTTACGCGGCTCCGCCCGCAGGAAGGGAATCTTGGCCTTCCACTTCTGCTGCTCGTCGGCAAGCGCCGCGATCGGCAGAAACAGGAAGCACAGCCCATAGATGGTGGTGCTGCAGCCGCCGACGACGATCAGGTGCAGCAGTTGCGGCAGATTCTGCGAGTAGTGTTCGAGCGGCAGCGCGACGGCCGTCATCACGGTGGCGAGCAGCAGCGCAGGCGTCAGTGCGCCGAACAGTTCGCGCCAGCGGGTGCCGAGGCAGCGCGCTGCCAGCCAGTACATGTGCGCCGCGTTGTAGACGGCGACCGCGATCAGCGCCGCCGCCACGCCGTTCAATCCGTACTCCAGGCCAGCCAGCGTGGCGCCGCCGGTCAGCAGCAGCAGTGCGATCTGTACCTTCAGCTCGCGCTGCAGCCAGTTGCGCGCGGCCAGTACCGCGCCGCACAGACTGGCGATCATCAGGAAGGGGCTGGCCAGGGCCAGCAGGGACAGCGGGCCGGCGGCTTCCAGCCAGCGTTCGCCATACAGCACATTCATCATCGGCGCCGCCAGCAGGTGCAGCAGCACATAGAACGGCGCCGCGTACACCGCGACCAGCCGGATGCTGTGCAGGAACATGTGGCGCGATTTCGCGTCGTCGTGCTGCTCCCGCGCCAGCGCGCGGAAAAGTACCTGGTAGACCGAGCCGACGATGAACATGTTGGGCATGCGCACCAGGCTGTCCGACTTGTTGAACAGGCCGACCGCGCTCATGCCCAGCGTGCGGCCGAGCACGAAGTTCGATGCCTGGTTGCGCAGATAGACCACGATGTCGTTCACCGATACCAGAAAGCCATAGCGCGCCAGTTCTCGCCCGCGCGAGAACTCGAAACTCAGGCCCGGCCGCCAGCGCGCGATCAGCGACAGCGACAGCGCGTTGGTGAGCGAGCCGGCGAGCCCGCCGAGTACCAGGCTCCAGACGCTCCAGCCGGCAAAGGCGAGCCCTATGCTGGTGCCGCTGGCCACGAACAGAGTGATGACGCGGGCGACGGTCTGCGCCTTGAAGCGCATCTCACGGTGCAGGATGCTGCTCGGCAGATTGACCAGCGGCCGCGTGATGAAGGTGAGCGCCGACACGCGCAGCAGTTGCTCATACAGCGGTGTGTCGTACCAGCGGGCGAACCAGGGGGCGGCGCAGAAGAACACCACGTAGATGGCGATGCCGATCAGCAACTGCAGCGTGAACACCACGTCGTAGTCGTGCTTCGTGGCCTCCTTGGCGCGCACCAGCGCCAGACCCATGCCGCCGCCGGAGACGAAGCCGGCCAGGCCGGTGAACACCTGCATCGTCACCAGCATGCCGAATTCGGCCGGCGCGAGCAGGCGTGCCAGCACGATGCCGAAGGCGAAAGTGAGTATCTGGATGCTGGTATTGCCCAGGAAGAGCCAACCGACGCTGTGCCTGAAACTTTGACTGGCGGCCATGCGGGCGAATGAAGGGGCGGGTTCCGGAAGATCCGCCTGCGTGGCGGAAATAGTTTTAAAAAGTATCGCATCAGACGGCGCCGATACCTTGCGCACCCTGTCACGCCGTCGCGCAGACCTGAGTTGGCAGTCTGGTGTCCGGCGTTAGCTGCGTCGCTGTTCTCGCGACGCTTCGCGTGGTCTACTGGACGACCTCGAGACCTCCCGGAGAGACCTTGCATGCTTTCGTCGATCCCGCGATCCCCAAGCACCCGTCGCTGGCGCCACTTTGTCTGGATGCTCCCGCTGTTTGTGTTCTCTGCAGACGTCGCGGCGCGCCGGAACGAAACCACCAACTGGACGGATCAGGACTTCGCCTTGTATCCGCCCTTCTGTCGCGCGCGTATCGAACGCGAGCCGAAGGAACTGGTGGATTTCTGGACGCAGCGACTGGGCCCCAAGAACTACCTGCACATCCACCACTTCTGTTTCGGACTGAAGGCGCTGAATCTGGCTTACGCCAATCTGAACAACAAGCAGCAGCGCGAGTTCATGGCGAGCGCCGTCATCGGCAACTTCAACTACATCATCGAACATACGGAACGTACCTTCTACATGCGTCCGGAAGCCTATGTGAACCTGGGCAGAGGATACGTGCTACGCCAAGAGTACGACGTAGCGCGGCAGAAGTTCCATGAGGCGCTCAAGCTGAACCCCAAATTGGTTGACGCCTGGGTGGCCATGAGCGACATGTATCACCAATTGGGCAAGAAGTCAGATGCGCTGTCCATACTGGAGCAGGCAAGCGAAATCTGCGGCGAAAACAAGAAGATAGATCTGCGGGTTGCCGAAATGCGCAGCGCCGGCATCAAGCCGTCGGCAGGTACGATCGTGCCGGTACAGAAGCCGGCGGCGGCTCGGGCCTCCGAGTCGGGCGCAGCGGCCTCCGCGGAGGCGGAAAAGGCGCCTGACGCTGCGGCTTCTGCGGAATAGGTTGTGTCGATCATCCGGAACTCAGCCGCCCGAGCAGAAGCGGCAGATGACCGGTACGCGGTGCCAGGCGCAGCGAGCGGGCGAAGTCGCGCCAGAAGCCGGGCGCGGTACCTGGTGTGGCGCGGCAGCGGTCGAACAGCGCGTTGCCCAGCGCGCGTCTGAGCAAGCGGCGGTGTTCGGCTTGCAGCACCGGCTGCAAGCGCTCGAACAGCGCGCGTTTCATTTCCACGTCGTGCTCGTGCATGTGACTGATCAGCGTTGCCTGTGAAAAGTAGCTCTGACCGTCGCGCCGCCACTGGTAGAGCGGCTGGTCGACCAGCACGCAGCGCAGCCCGCGCGCAGCCGCCTCGATGGCCCAGGCCGATTCGGGCCAGTGGTCGTTCGCCATCGGGCCGATCGAATCCAGTGCGCTCCGCCGGAACACCGGGTGCTGGAAGGCCGCCGGTACGCCGAGCAGCAGCGCGGCAAACAATCGACCATCGAAGGTGATGAGGCTCTCTCCGTCTCCGGCGGAGGCCCCGGCCAGGCGCAGCGCGCGTCGTGTGGCACTGCGCTGTCGCAGATTGACTTCATCCGCCTCGCGACCGAAGGCGGCGACGCCGATGAAGGCGACGTCGGCGCCGCGCAGTGCCTGTGTGGCTGAAGCCAGCGCCTCGGGCGCGAGCCGGTCGTCGTCGTCGACCTGGGCGATCATTTCGCCACAGGCGGCCGCGAATCCGCTGTTGCGCGCCGCGGCGACACCGCGCGGCTGTGCGTGCCGGACCAGGCGCAGCCGCCGGCCGACGATGGCTTCCAGCGCGGTGGCGTCGATCGGTGGCGTCGATCCGTCGTCGACCACCACTACTTCCCAGTCGGTGCAGGTCTGCACCGCAACCGAGGCGAGCGCCTCGCGCAGCAGTCCGGGCCGGTTGTGCGTCGGCACCACGACCGACACGCGCGGCGCGGCGTTGTCCGAGATTGCGCTCATGTCCGCCAGGCCGCGACGCGATGGCGCAGCGCCTGCCGCCATTCGCCACGCTGTCGCGCCAGCATCGCGGTGCCAATGCGGGCATCGCGCAGGGCACGCCGGGCGGCCGGCAGTGCCTGGGTCATGTCTGCCGACTGCAGATGGGCGCACAGTTCTTCCAGCGCCTGGATGTCGCCGCGCGCCTGTTCATAGCGGTCGCCCGAGGTGTTGTGCGCATGCTGGCGATAGCTCACCAGCGTTTCCGCCTGGTAGACGATGGGGGCGTGCGCGGCCGTACGCAGCCACAGGCTGTAGTCGTCGGCCCAGAACCCGCGCTGCGGCAGGAAGCCGCCGGCCGCCTCGTAGGTGCTGCGGCGGATCATCACCAGCGAGGCGCTCAGTATGAAGTTGCCGCGCAGCAGCGCGTCGAGGATGCGCCCGCTGCCGCGCAGGCCGTAGCCGGAGCCGGTAGTGGCCAGCAGCCTGCCGTCGGCGTCGATGCGCCGGTGATCACAGTAGGTGGCGCCGGCGTCCGGAAAGCGCTGCATCAGATCGGCCTGGCGCGCCAGCTTGTCGGCATCCCACACGTCGTCCTGGTCGATGAAGGCGATCAGTTCGCCGCCGGCGGCGTCGGCGCCGGTGCGACGCGCGTGCGCCTGGCCGTGATTGGTCTGCGATAGCCGCGTGATCCGGTCGCCGTAGCGCTGCAGCAGCGCGGCACTGCCATCGGTCGAGCCGTCATCGACGACGACAACGCGCGCTGGCGGCAAAGTCTGCGCGAGCACCGATTCGATGGCCTGGGCCAGATGCGCAGCACCGTTGTATACCGGCATGACGACACTGATGGACGGGGCGGACATGCGTGCTCAGTGCCGCGCTCGCGCCACGAAGGCGAACTGCTGCGGCTTGAATTCGGCCAGCCAGCGGTCGAACAGGCGGAAGGCGAGGCGGCGCAGCGGCGATGGCGACCACCACGATTCGTTGATGCCCTCGACCGTGTCGATCCGGTAGCCGCAGTCCTCGATCATGCGCA
>JAVEVQ010000097.1:0-8220 GCA_034004945.1 Methyloversatilis sp.
CCGGTCACGACCCGCTGCGCGCGCCGGACGCCGAAACCGCGCTGCGCCTGCTGCAGGCCGAACTGCCCGATCTGGTGCTGCTCGACTGGATGCTGCCCGGCCAGAGCGGCATCGATCTGGCGCGCCGCCTGCGCGCCGACGAGCGCACGCGTGGCGTGCCCATCATCATGCTGACGGCGCGCGGCGACGAACAGTCCAAGGTGACCGGTCTGGAAACCGGCGCCGACGACTACGTCACCAAGCCGTTCTCGCCGCGCGAACTGGCGGCCCGCATCAAGGCCGTGCTGCGCCGGCAGAAGCCGCAGGCGACCGAGGATCCGGTCGAGATCGACGGCCTGCGCCTCGATCCGGCCACCCACCGCGTCACCGCGCGCGGCCAGGCGGTGGTGCTGGGCCCGACCGAGTTCCGTTTGCTGCACTTCTTCATGACCCACGCCGAGCGCGTGCATTCGCGCGCCCAGCTGCTCGACAGCGTGTGGGGCGACCATGTGTTCGTCGAAGAGCGCACGGTGGATGTGCACATCCGCCGCCTGCGCGGCGCGCTGGAAGCGAGCGGCCACGACGCGCTGATCCAGACCGTGCGCGGCAGCGGCTATCGCCTGTCCTGCCAGAAGGAGTGAGCCGTTTTGCGCGTGAGCGCCCATAATCCGGCGCCGTGACTGCTCGATACGCTCCACATGCGTGAATTCTGGTTCCGCGCCGCCCTGCGCGTCGCGCTCATCCTCGTCTTCGTGCTGATCGGCCTCGCCGCCGACGCGCTGGTGCCGGCGCTGACGCTGGCCTGCGCGCTGCTGCTCGCCGGCAGCCTGCGCGACCAGTACGAGATCGGCCGCTTCGACCGCTGGCTCAATTCGACCAGCGACGCCGAACTGCCGGACGGTGCCGGCCAGTGGGAATTCCTGTTTGCCAAGCTGGCGCGGCGCGAGCGCAACGCCCGCCAGCAGCGCGAGGACCTGCGCAGCCGGCTGGAGCGCATGCGCGAAGCCAGCCGCGCGATGCCCGACGGTACGCTCATCATGTCGCGCGACGAACTGATCGAGTGGCTGAACCCGATGGCCGAGGAGCACCTCGGGCTGGACGGCCGGCGCGACATCGCGATGCCCATCCTCAACCTGGTGCGCCAGCCCGAATTCGCCGAATACCTGCAGTCCGGCGACTACGGCGAGCCCTTGTCGATGCCGTCGCCGCGGCAGCCGGGCCGCACGCTGCAACTGCGGGTGGTGGCGTTCGGCGACGAGCAGAAGCTGCTGCTGACGCGCGACATCACCCAGCTCGAGAAGCTCGAAACGATGCGCCGTGACTTCGTCGCCAACGTGTCACACGAGATGAAGACGCCGCTCACGGTGATCCACGGCTTCCTCGAAACGCTGGAGGACGCGCTGCCCGAACTGCCGCATGAGCAGGCACTGTCCTTCATCCGCATGGCGCAGCAGCAGTCGGTGCGCCTGCAGCGCCTGGTGGACGACCTGCTGACACTGTCGGCGCTGGAGACCGATACGCCGACGCCGGAGGAAACGGTGGACATGCGCAACCTGCTGGACATCGTGCTGGTCGAGACGCGGGCGCTGTCGTCCGGCCGGCATACGGTGACGCTGGACATCGAGGGTGCGCCCGGTGCGCTGCTCGGCTGCGCCCGCGATCTGCGCAGCGCGCTCGGCAATCTCGCCAGCAACGCCGTGCGCTACACGCCGGACGGCGGCAACGTGAAGCTCGCCTGGCGCACCGTCGATGGCTGCGGCGAGTATTCGGTGACCGACAACGGCATCGGCATCGATGCGCAGCACATTCCGCGGCTGACCGAACGTTTCTACCGTGTCGACCGTGGCCGCTCGCGCGAAACCGGCGGCACCGGTCTCGGCCTCGCCATCGTCAAGCACGTGCTCGAACGGCATCAGGCGACACTGAAGATCGACAGCGAGCCCGGTCAGGGCAGCCGCTTCACCGTCCGCTTTCCCGCCCGGCGCACGCTGCCCGCGCTCTGAGCGTCGCGGCTCAGACGCCGTTGGCCGGCGTGTCCTCGCTGAAGGCGGCGCGCTCGTAATTGACGCCGAAAGCGATCAGACGGCTCAGCTGCACGGTGCGCAGCGTGCCGTTCAGGTAGATCTCCAGCTTGCGACCGGCCTGGAACCAGCCGCGCAGCAGCACCAGCGATGCCTCTTCGCCCATTACCTGCACCGCCGGCAGCAGGAAGGCGCGGCTGAAGCGCTCGGCCGGCATGCCCTCGTCGGCCAGCGGTCGCACCGACAGTGCGCGTGGGGTGCCCGGCAGTACGTGCAGGCCGGTCAGCAGATGGCCGTCGTGCTCGTACATCAGCCAGGACACGCGCGCCAGACGCCAGTGCTCCGAGTCCGACCCGAACACCGCCAGCATCTGCGAATACTCGACTGTCCCGGTTTCTCGCGGCGCGCGCAGGCGATACCCCATCACGCTGTGATCGAGCACAGCCCAGTGCTGGGTCGGATACTGCGCGCGTGCGCTGGCCTGGCGCACGGCCAGCCCGGCGCCGTCGGTCGCGCGTTCGCCGAAGGTGGCGATGTCGACGAAGTCGCTGTGGCTGTAGATGCGCGCCGGCGGTGGCTGTACGAAATCTTCGCCGGCGATCAGATAGTGCATCGCCTCCTGGCTGATCGCGATGGCGAGTTCGCCGTCGCCGCTGCGTCGCGGGAAGCGGCGCGGATTGGCCGCGTGACACCAGGGTTTGTAGAGCTGCAGCAGCAGGCGTCCGGCCGATACCGGGTGGCAGTCGGCGCCGAGCCCCAGCGTTTCCGGTGACAGCCCCTGCTTCAGCCCGGCCACCACGCGCTCGATCTCGCTGGCCAGTCGTACCGAGCCCAGCCGGCGCAGGTTCGGCGTGCGTGCGAACACTTCGAGCGGCTTGGCGCCGCCGTCGAGATTCAGATCGACGGCATAGGTCCGGGCGTCGGTGCCGCCGAACACCGGCATGATTTCGGTCAGGCCGGCGTACTGGTCGGCCCAGCGGCATACCCACTCGAATTCGCGCGGACTGCGGCCATAGGGGTTGGCCAGCTCGACCAGCAGCACGCTGCAGTAGGACTCTGCCGCGCTCTGCGGGTAGCCGCCTTCCTTCAGGCTGTCGGCGACCGGCTGGGTGGCGAAGCCCCATTCCTCGGCCGTGCTGTAGTAGCCGTGCAGCTCCAGCCAGAGGCCGCGCGGCAGCGTGCGCCGGGCGCGGAAATACTCGATTACCGCGCGGCTCGCGTACAGCACGCAGCGCTGGCACACCAGCGCCAGCTGGGGGTCGGTCAGCGGTTGCAGATCGGCCTTCTCGGCGGCCTGCGCATAGGCCTGCGCCATCGCCATCCACAGCGCGACCACCTGGCGCAGCACGCCGTCCTCGGTGCTGCCCGGGGCGACCGGCCGGCTGCTGTACCGCTTGCCCAGACTTTCCTGCAGGAAGTGCAGCGGCGCGCGCATCGCCTCCAGCACGTCGAGGTAGTCGGCGCTGTGCGGCGGCGTCTGGCGCAGGCCGTAGAGCATGCGCGTCAGCGTGTCGCGCACGCGCGGAACGTTGGTCAGCGGCAACTCGGCGATCAGTGCGCGGCACTGCTGCGCGTCGCGGTAGTTCAGCATGCCCGGCGTGGGTGCGGGCGCGTTCATGCCGCCGGCTCGATGCGGGCGAGGTCGAAATCGGCCCCGCGTTCGATGGATTCGACCAGCCGCACGCGCCGCTTGCCGTCACCGGCGGTGAGCAGGATGTCGCGCGACTTGCGGTACCAGCCGCTGGGCAGCGCAACACATTCCGGCTGACCGATGCGCGGTACTTCCGGCATCAGCACGCCCCGCGCCTGGTGCTCGCCGCTGCCGTCCGGCGCGCGTGCGAGATCGACCAGGCGCGGTGTGCCGGCCAGCATGCTGATGCCCATCTGCAATTCGCCTTCGACCGCCATGATCCAGCACACGTGGGCGAGCATGAAATGCGGGCTGTTGTCGGGCCGCACCGCCAGCAGCATGCCGTTGCCGATGCGCGCGCCGTCGCTGCTGGCGCGACGGCCGAGGCGCAGGCCGGTCGGGCTGTCGTCGAGGATGCGCCAGTCCTCGACCAGATAGCCGGCCGCCACGGTTTCCGGCCGATCGCCCGGATCGTTGTCGCCGCCGCCGAGAAACTGCTGCACCGCGCCCATGCCGATCACCACCGACGCGTTCTGCTGCAGCGGCCGGCGCGCTTCGGCGCGGGTGAGGCCGCCGCGGCAGCAATGCGCGTGCAGATGGCGCAGCAGGCGGTCGGCCTGGGCCGGGCTCAGTTCATCGCCGAGGCGCAGCGCCAGCGGCGTTTCGCCCTGCGCCAGCAGCGCCATGCGCTTGCGCACGCTGTGCGAGAACTCGTCCAGCACCAGCCAGCGCAGGCGGCTGTCAGGCTGCGGCGTGCGGGCGACCGGCTCGTCGGCGCTGAGATCCAGCATCAAGGGGGGCAGGGCGCTGTGCGGGACCGGCGTGTCGAACAGCGCCACCTTGCCGGCCCATTTGCCGAGCCAGCGATGCAGTACGCGCAATTGGCGGTGGGTCAGACCGAAAGGGCTGGAGGTGTGCAGCAGTACGCACAGCACGTAGGCGGCACGCACGCTGGTAGGACGTTCGTCATGGATCGCATCGTCGCGGATCTTGCGCTCCGCGGCGTCGAGTCGGGCGGCCGCGTCATAGCAGGCGTGCACGCGCCGCCAGTAGCCCGGTGGCGGCAGATGCGCCGTACGCAACGCGTCGAGCTGCATCAGCGCCAGCGTGCTCAGCGCGCGATGGGCGATCAGGCCGGCCTGGCCGATCACCGCGCCGTCGCCGTCGAGCGCGGCGGACAGGCAGTGCAGATAGGCGGTGACCAGCGTGTCCCACATGCCCTGATTGGCATCGAAGGCCGCACGTTCGCCGGCGGACAGGGGCAGGGGCCGGCCGACGAAGCGGTTGGCGGTGGCGGCCTGCACCTCCAGCACCGCGCCGCGCAGCTCTTCGGCGATGCGCAGTCGCTCACCGGCACCGATGCCGTAGCGATTCAGCAGATTGAGCTGGCTGAGCAGACGCGCCTGGGTGGCCAGCGGCTGGTTGCTGTCCACGCCCTGCAGCCAGTCGTGTGCAGCCCGCGCGTCGGAGAACTCCGGCAGGTGCGTGCTGTGGCTGGTGGCGGGCAGAGCGAAGGCGTGCATGAAATCGGGGCGATGTAAGCCAATGTAACCAATTCTATGTGTACGCCGCAGTTTGCGCGCGGCAGGCCGGCACGGCGGACATCCTTTTTGACAGCAATTTTCCGCCGCTGCTGTCTCCGATGTGCTCATCCATCCGTATATCGATCCGGACACGCGATTTCCGGGTGTCGAATCTCTGCAAGGAAGGAGAATCACGACGATCAGGAATGCCCTCCACGCCGTGCTGCTGAGTGCGGTCTGCGGCGCTGTCCATGCCCAGTCCGTCGTCGGTGCGGCAGGACTGCTGACCGACGCGGCCGGACGCGTGCTGTACACCTTCGACAAGGACAGCGCCGGGAAAAGTGCCTGCTACGACCAGTGTGCCGCGCTGTGGCCGCCCTTTGTCGCGCCGGCCGATGCGCGCGCGACCGGCGAGCACACGCTGGTGACGCGCAGCGACGGCAGCCGGCAGTGGGCCATCCGCGGCAAGCCGCTCTATTACTACGTGGGCGACAGCGAAGCCGGACAGACCACCGGCGATGGGCGAGGCGGCGTCTGGCATGTCGTGCGCGACAGCGGCAAGGCGCCGGCCGAGGTTGGCAGCTACCGGCCGCGGGACTACTGATGGGCTGCGACCCGTCGATGAGCATGGCATCATGCAGCGATGCTCGATCCGGTCCGGCTTGAGAGGCTGCTGGCGCGCGTCGCACTGTGCGACCGGCAGGCCTTCCGTCAGCTCTACGACGCCTGCGCACCGCAGCTGCTCGGCGTGGCGCTGCGCCTGCTGCGTCGGCGCGACCTCGCCGAAGACGTGCTGCAGGACGCCTTCACCAGCGTGTGGCATCGCGCCGACAGCTACCGTGCCGATGCCAGCCAGCCGATGACCTGGCTCACCTCGGTCGTGCGCAACCGGGCGCTCGACCTGCTGCGCGCGGAATCGCTGCGGCGGGCCGAGTCGCTGGACGATGGCGACGGCGGGCAGGGCGGTGTCGCCGCGCTTGGCGACGACCGGCCCAGTCCGCTCGGCCTGCTCGAACAGGCGGCCGACGCGCTGCATCTGCGCCGCTGCATCGACGACATCGACGGGCCGCAGCGCCAGTGTCTGGCGCTGGCCTACTACCACGGCCTGTCGCACTCGGAACTGGCGGAACACCTCGGCTCGCCAATCGGCAGCGTCAAGGTGTGGCTGCGCCGGGGTCTGGACAGGCTGCGCCGCTGCATGGAGCGGCTGAAATGAAACAGCCCCCTTACTCGCTGCGCTCGCACAGGGTCGGCTTTGCACAGCTGACCCGTTCAGCCGGCGCGGCGCATGCGCCACGAATTCCCTTGGTACGAGGACCGGCTTTGCACAGCCGGTCCGTTCAGCCGGCGCGGCGCATGCGCCACGAATTCCCGGCATCACCCCCCGCCGAGGGGGAGGTCAGTTCCTTCGGAACGGCCGTGCGGAACTGACATGAAATACGACCACCCGGAACTGCTCGACCGACTGGCCGCCGCCTATGTGTTCGGTACGCTGGGCCGGCTGCCGCGGCGCCGCTTCGAGCGGCTGGTGCGATCGAGCGAGGCAGCGGCGCGCGCGCTGCGCACCTGGGAAATGCACGGTGCCGCACTGGCGGCTGCCGTGCCGCCGGCGCAGCCCTCGCCCGCTGTGTGGGCGGAGATCGAACGGCGCACCGGCGCTGCACAGCGCCCCCGGCCGAAGGCGCAGCGGCGCTGGCGCGACTGGCTGCGACCGGCACTCGGCTTCGCTGTCGGCCTGCTGGTCGCGGTCGGCGTGGTGCGCGAACAGCCGCAGTGGGTGCTGCCGTCCGACCTGCCCGAGCACGCAGTGCTGCCGGCCAGCTATGTCGGTCTGCTGCTGGACGCCGCCGGCAAGCCGGCCGCACTCGCGTCGTCGCGCCGGCACGGGGTGGAACTGAGCGTGAAGCTGTTGCAGCCGCTCGTCGTGCCGCAGGGCGCCCAGGCGGTGCTGTGGGCACTGCCGAAAGACGCAGCGCCCTTCCGGCTCGGCGTTTTGCGCACCGACACCAAACAGGTGATCACGATGGCCGGCACGTCGGAAGCGCTGTTGTCCGCGGTGGGCGAGCTGGCGGTGTCGATCGAGCCGGTCGGCGCCACTGCACCGCAGCCGTCGGGCGACTTCCTGCTGCGAGGTCACTGCGTGAAGCTGTGGTGATCTGACGGTTCTGCAGCAGCGACGGTGACATCGGTCACGCTGCCGGCAAGCCCTTCGTCGCCCGGCTGTCTCCGCTGAAGCTCGGGCTCCGTAGATGACGAATGAAAGCAGACGCTTTCATCCTTCATTCATCCTACGGAGTCCGTCATGAACACGTCCATCCGCACCGCACTGATCGCCGCATTGACCGTCCTGCCCGCTGCACACGCCAGTGCAGCCAGCGTCGATCTGGGCACCCTGGTTGCCGGTCAGTCCTTCAGCTTCGAGCAGCAGCTCGGCAACTTCGCCGACAGCTTCAGCTTCACCGTCGGCGAGCCGGTCGATTTCACGCTCGACTTCTCCAACCTCGGGCTGGGCTCACGCGCCTCGCTGTCGGTATTCCTGAACGGCAACGAAATCGTCGGCACCTTCGGCCGCAATCTCACCTTCGCGTGGGGACCTTTCACCGGCGGTGGCAGCACCTTTCCGTTCGCCACGGGCACCGAATTCCTGGTGACCGTCGATGGCGTGGACAACACGCTGGCCGACGCGGGTTACCGGCTGGGCATCACCGCAGCAGTGCCGGAACCGGCCAGCTCGGCGATGCTGCTGGCCGGGCTGGCAGCGGTCGGCGCGGTGGCGCGCAGACGGATGAAGGGCAGCTGAGTCAGTCGGCCTGCCGGCGCACGCACCAGCGCAGCTGGGCCGTGCCGCCAGCATCGCCGGTCAGTACCGCGTTCTGGCCGAAGGCGGCGCCGATGCGCAGCGCCTCTTCGGCGGTCAGGCCGGCGCACAGCAGCGAAGGCTCGGTCCAGCCGGCTTCGGTCGTGCGGTTCTCGGCGTCGAGCAGCGGCAGGCCGCGCTGCGTCAGCAAGGCGCGCAGCGCCGCTTGGGCGGCGCGGTTGGCGTCGTCGTCGCAGCGTGCGGACCACG
>JAVEVQ010000098.1:0-8201 GCA_034004945.1 Methyloversatilis sp.
TGCGCTTCTTGCCCTTCACATCCACGTCAGCGAGGATGACTTCGTTCACGCCGTCGAAGTCCCACTCGTCGTGCGGGGTCATCTGGTAGACCCAGCGCACCTTGCCGGTATCGACATCACGTGCCCAAAGGGTCATCGACCACTTGTTGTCGCCCGGACGCTGCGACGGGTTCCAGGTCGAGGGGTTGCCCGAACCGTAGTACATCAGGTTTTCCTGCGGGTCGTAGGAATACCAGCCCCAGGTCGTGCCGCCACCGATCTTCCACTGGTCGCCCTGCCAGGTCTTCAGCGACGAATCCTTGCCCACCGGCGCCATCTTGCCGTTGGTCCAGGTCATCGACTTTTCCGGGTCCATCAGCATTTCGGCGTCGGGGCCGGTGCTGTAGCCCTTCCACACCATCTTGCCGGTGTTCAGGTCGTAGGCGGTCACGTGGCCGCGCACGCCGAACTCACCGCCGGAAATGCCGGTGATCACCTTGTCCTTGAAGACGTGCGGTGCCTGGGTATTGGTCTCGCCGATCTTCGGGTTGCCGTTCTTGACGTCCCACAGCTTCTTGCCGGTCTTGGCGTCGAGCGCGACCAGCACCGTATCGGCCTGCTGCAGCAGGATCTTGCCTTCGGCGTAGGCCAGACCACGGTTAACCGTGTCGCAGCACATCACCGGAATCACCGACGGATCCTGCTTCGGCTCGTACTTCCACTTGATCTTCTGGGTTTCCAGGTCAATCGCGAAAACCTTGTTGGGGAAGGGGGAGTGCACGAACAGGGTGTCGCCGATCACCAGCGGGCCGCCCTCGTGACCGCGCAGAACGCCGGTCGAGAAGGTCCACGCCACCTTCAGATCCTTGACGTTCTTCTTGTTGATCTGGTTCAGCGAGCTGTAGCGCTGGTTCTCGAAGTTGCCGGCCTGCATGGCCCAGTTCTTCGGATCCTTGATCAGTTTCGCCAGTTCGGCGTTGGCCATCGCGGCGCCTGGAACGGCGAGCGCGGCGAGCCACAGGGGCAGTTGTTTCATCTTGACGGACATGGGGTGTTTCTCCTCGTTGCTTTCCCAATGGCCCACGCCTGAGCGGCCCGGACCGGCGGCCCCCGCCGGAGTCCATAAGTGACTCTCTGTTAGCGGGTTATGGACTTATACATCGCAGAATGCAACGGCGGGATGGAATCCCCCGTGCATGGGCCCGAATGTCCCGATGTCGGGATGAATTCACGGTCGAAACGGGTGGATATCCCTGATTCGGGCGTTTGGCAGGGGGATGTGTGCCGCTGTCATTCGCGCGCGGCGCCATCCGAAATACCGGGTGTGGCGATATGCAACGTCGGCCGACGGGCACCGGCCGAGGCGGGGTGTCAGCGCCGGAAGCGATCCGGGCGGAAACCCCAGGCGAGACTGAGCACGCCGAGCAGCGCCGGCAGCCAGCCTATCCGCGTCGGTACCGACTGCGTGCGACCGAGTTCGGGGTCGGTCAGCGCCGCCGCCAGCCCGTCCGCGTCTTCCAGCGTGTGGTAGGCCATGCCGGTCTGTGACGCCAGCTCACGCAGGTGGGGCGACTTCAGGCTGGACAGATGTTCGGTGCCGGCGACCACCACCTGCTGCGTGACGGCCTGACCGGATTCGTCCACCATCGCCTCGCCATTGGCGCTCGAACCGGTGCGTCCGCGCGTCGCCGTGTCGGTCTGCGACACTTCGTCGGCACGCCAGTAGCCGAGCGGTCGGCCGTCCGGATCGAACTTCGGAATCGGGCTCAGCGCACTGCCGCCGGTCCCGACGATGAGCCCCTTCACCGCGCCCGGCTCGCCGTCGAAGGAGGGGCGGATCTTCGGATGCAGCGGAGGCGCCTCGTGGCCGTCGGTGACGAACACCAGCGACGGCTTCTGCTCCAGATCCTTCAGCGCGCGGATCGACGAGAACAGGCCCTTGGACACCTCGCTGGCTCCGGCCCAGGACATCTGGCCGTCGATGCTGGACAGCGTCGCCAGCAGCTCGTGATAGTTGCTGCACACCTCGACCGGCGTCATCAGCGCCAGCAGCCGATACTCGGAAAACACGCCCCAGCCGATGCGCGAACCGCAGGGCAGGCTGCGCAGCGACTCGGCCAGGCTGTGCTTGGCGTAGGTCAGCCGGTCGACCGGCTTGCCGTCCAGCTCGTAGTCGAGCGTGTTCATGCTCTGCGTGATGTCCAGCACCACCATGTGGGTGTAGCTGCGGCCGGGCAGCGACACCGGCGGCAGCACCGCCGCAAGCGCGAACAGCAGCATGGCCACCGTCAGCGGCCGCGTCTGCGGACTGTTCGCGCGCGCCAGCAGCTGTCGCGTCGTCGCGATCATGGCAGACCCAGCGTGAAGGCCTTCATCGTGGTCACCGCCCGCTCGCTGTCCTGCGGCAGCGGCGGCCCTTCCTCGATCGAGCTTTCGCGCTCGGGCGCCAGGCGCAGCGCCCGTTCGAGGTTGTACTTGGCATCCCAGTGCTGCGGGTTCAGGCGCAGCAGTTCGCGATAGCTCGACTTGGCCAACTCGGCCAGCGGCAGCGATTTGCCTATGCTCTCCGGTCCGAACTGCAGCGCCTCGCGCAGGTGCAGGTTGCCGAGGTTGTACAGCACCGACTGCAGCAGGTCGCCGTCGGTGCTGCGTGACAGGTCTTTGTAGGCGCGCACAGCGCCCTCGTAGTCGTTGCGCGCCGCCAGCGACAGCGCGCGCGCGAACTCGGCCTGCGGGCTGTCCTGGGTTGCGGCGGCATCGATACCGCTGTCGACCAGGCGGTTGAAATCGCGGGCCTTGGACAGACGGTAGCCCTCCCAGGCCGCCACCGCGATGCTGACCGCGATGCCCGCGGCGAGCAGGGACGCGACACTGCGCAACTTCATGACTGCAACTCCTCTTTCCATGCTGGCCGCGTGATCAGACGGCAGGCCAGCGCGATCGCGCCGGCGAGCAGCGCCAGCACGAAGCACCAGCCCGAAAAATCGCGCCGCGGGATGCGTTCGACGTAGTCGAGCGGCAGGTTCTGCTGGCGATCGACCTCGGCCACCGCCTGCTTGACCGCCTCCGGGTCCTCGGCTTCGAAAGCCTCGTAGGGCACGCCGGTCGATTGGAGGAACTTGTGCAGCGCCGCTTCCGGCACGTTGCCGTCGGTCTCGTCGGCGTTCAGGCCCAGGCTCAGTGCCGAGCGGATGAACACCCAGTACACGGCGACCCGGTTGCGCTCGAAGGCGCGGCGGATCTTGCCGCGCATCTCTTCGTCGATCTGCGCGGCACCGTCCGATACCAGCAGCAGGATGCGGCTGCCTGAGTAGGCCCGGCGATCGAACTGCTCGGCGCCGGCCAGCAGTGCGCGACCGATGTCGGTTTCCGACAGGCCGCGGCCGATGCCGCCGGCTTCGATGCCGGCCTGCACCACGTCGCCGTGCTGGGTGAAGGGCACCACCAGCATCGGCGCCGAACTGAACAGCAGCAGCGAGTAACGGTCTTCCGGCCGGCGGGCGGCGAATTCGGCGAGCAGGCGACGCGCCACCTTGCCCTTGGCTTCCGCCGTGGTGTCGATCGACGGCTGCCGGCCCTTGGGCAGCAGCGGTTCGTCCATGCTGCGGCTGCGGTCGAGCACGATGACGATTTCGGCGCCGCGGCCGGTGCGCTGCTGTTCGGTCGTCGGCTGCGCCAGCCCGGCCAGGCCGAGCACCGCCGCCACGATGGCGAGCGCGGCGGCGATGCGACCGCCGCGCAGCACCGCATTGCCCAGCGGGTCGCGCGGCAGCCAGTCGATGCAGCCGTAGTCCAGTGAGTGGCGCCGGCGCGGCCACAGCGGCAGCAGCGCCAGCGGCAGCGCGAGCAGCCACAGCGGTGCGGTCAGTTCGAGCGCACCGGGCCACAGGTTCAGGACCAGATCATTCATGCCAGTGCGCTGCGTTCCAGTTTTGCCGCCCGCGCGCACAGTGTGCGCGGCTCCACGCTGTCGACCGCACGGTCGGCGAAGAAACGGGTCTGCGAGGCCTCGAAGAAGCGGCGCAGGTCGGCTTCCATCGGCTTCAGCCACGGTGCGCGGGCGAGCAGCAGCGGCAGGTTGTGGTCGCGCACCACCTGGCCGGCGGTATCGTCGAGCGCGCGATGCAGCCGGCGCCAGACCTCGATCGAACCGGACTCCAGCCGGGCGATGTCGCGCTGGGCGCGCGAGAAGGGCAGGCGGCGCCGCGCATTGAACTGGCGCAGCAGCGCCAGTGCGACCCACAGGGCCACCAGCAGCGCACCGGCGTACAGCGCCGTCTGCAGTCCGCGTTCGTAGGGGGCGGTGTCGATGCGCGGCGCCGGCGCGTCCGGTCGCATCTCTTCGAGCCCGGCGCGCGCGAGCACCACATTGGGGGTGATCGGCGCCACCGTCAGCGGCATCGGTGAAGTCTGCAGACGGCGGCCGGATACGGCGGTCTCGATGTCGAGCGCCGGCAGTTCGATCGCGCGCAGCTCTTCCGGCACGTTGATGATCTGGTAGTCCATCACCAGCCAGCGCTGGCCCGCCGCGTCGCGTTCGATGCGTGCGTCGCGGCGCTCGAACCAGTTGCCGGTGCGCTCCCGCGGCGGCAGCCTGGCAAGTTCGAGCGGCTTGCCGTCGTACTCCAGCGCCACGCGCTGGGTCACGATGTCACCGATCACGTAGCCGAAGGGACGCAGCGACTCGACCTCGGGATTGACCGCCGAAATGGCGGGCGCCGGCGGTGTCGCAACCTCGCTCGCCGGTTCGGCCGGTGCGGCAGCAGCTTCGGCGGCGGCCGGGTCCGGCGGCGGCGGGATGACGTAGCCGGTGGGCTTGGGGGGCGTGCCCGGTTCGGCCGCCGCGTCGGTACCGGCGGCCGGCGCCGCTGGCGTGTCCTGCGCCTGGGCGACGCCACAGCAGGTCAGGGCCAGCGCCGCACAGGCGCTCAGCAGGCGCAGTCTCCAGAAGGAAGGCATTTCAGACGGCCTCGAAGAAATAGCGTGACAGCGCGTCCGCATCGAAGCGGCCGGTCATGTAGAAGGGGCGGATACCGCGCGACGAGAACAGCGTTTCCAGCGCCTCGCGCCGCTCGGCGAAAGCGTCCTCCCAGCGGCGGCGGATCTGCGGCCGCAGCCACAGTCCGCGCCGGCGGCCGCTCTCGATGTCGCGCAGCGCGAGCAGACCTTCGCCCTCCGGCGCCTTGGGTTCGACCTCGTCCCAGATCACCATCGGCACCACGTAGGCGTGCGACAGCAGGTCGAGTGCGGCCGAAGTCTGTTCCAGCGGCGCGTGGAAGTCGGAGGCGAGAAACACCAGTGCCTGACGGCCGGCGATGCGCGAACAGGCCTGGAAGATGCCGGCGGTCGACGGCTGGTCGGCGCGGGCGCGGGCCAGCGATTCGGCCATCATGACGCCGGCGCCGCGCGAATGCATCGGTGCCAGCATGAGGTCGGTGCGCTCGCTGCTGTCGTAGGCCAGCATGCCCAGCGCGTCGCCGGTGCGGAACACCGAATCACCGAGCAACAGCGCGAATTCCGACATGCGCGCGATCTTGCTCGTTGCCGAGCCGAAAGCCATCGACGCCGACACGTCTGCCACCAGATAAACCGGAATGCCGGCGCGCTGACGGTTCACCCGCACCAGCCAGCGCGCTTCCGGGTCGCGGATGCTGGCGCGCAGATCGAGCCGGCGCGGGTCCGGCCGGTCGAACAGCGTCTGGTGGGCAATGAATTCCTGGCCGCTGCCGGTGGTCGAGCTGCGGTGCGCGCCGGGGCGCTGGCCGCCGACCCGCATCGGCATGCGATAGTGAAAATCGCGCTGGAAACTCATGGCGGCGGCGTGACTCAGGGCGTGGCGACCCGCTCCAGCATCTGCGCGATCAGCGCATCGGCCAGTTCGGCGCGGCGCAGTTCGTACACCGGGGTGAAGAAGACGCGATGCACCAGCGTGGACGGCAGCACGGCGCGGATGTCTTCCGGCGTCAGGTAGTCGCGGCCGTTGAACCAGGCGACCACGCGCGCGGCGCGCATCAGCATGCCCATGCCGCGCGGGCTGGCCCCGGCCAGGATCAGGCGCGACATGTCGACGCCGTCGATCTGCAGGCCGTACTTCACCGGGTCGCTGGTGGCCGCCCAGATGTCCATCGCGTAGCGCTGCAGCGCGTCGGAGGCAGTGACCGCGCGCTGGATGGCGGCGCCTATCGTGTTCATCTGCATCCAGTCGACCACGCCCGGCGTCACCGTGTCGATCAGCGCGTCGGTGTCGTGGAAGCGCGGATCGAACACCAGCGCGCGGCGGGTGTCGTCGTCCGACGGCGTCAGCATGCGCAGTTCGAACATGAAGCGGTCGCGCGCGGCGGAGGCCAGCTCGAAGGTCTCTTCCTTCTCGACGCGGTTGCGGTCGGCGAACACCGTCATGTGCGGGAAGCTGTACTCGCGGTTGAAGGCGGACAGCGTGCGCTCGGCCATCGCGCGCAGCAGCAGCGACTGCACCTGCGGGCGGGCACGGTTGATTTCGTTGAAGAAGAAGGTGGTGAGGCGTTCGCCGTGACGCAGCAGCGGACCGGGTTCGATGCGCGGCTTGCCCTCGCTGTCTACATAAGTGTGATAGACGAGGTCGTTCGGCATCAGGTCGACGGTGCCTTCGACGCGCTCGAAGTCGCCGCCGATGGCGCGGGCGAAGGCGCGCAGCACCGTGGTCTTGCCGACGCCGACGTCACCCTCGAGCAGCACGTGGCCGCGGGCGAACAGCGCAACGTTGATCAAACGGAGCGTGTCGTCCTGCCCGACCACTGCGCGACGCACTTCCTCTTCCACGCGCAGCGCGAGGCCACGCCAGTCCTGCAAGGCTTCCTGAGAGAGCATTAGCGGAGATTCCTGCTCGATTTATGGGTACGGGAAACGCGACGCACGATACAAGGTTTGTGTCCCGTCTGCATGCTGCAGCGCGAGGCATCTGTCTCATCGGATGAACCTCGTGGAAAGTGCCCGGTCGATCAGGACCGGGACACCAACGACAGGGGGAGAACGATGAATGCCGTGCCCACGGAGACCGCGATTCTTGGAGGAGGTTGCTTCTGGTGCCTTGAAGCCGTTTTCAACCGGGTCGAGGGGGTGATACGGGTCGAGCCGGGCTATGCCGGCGGCCACGTCGACAACCCGACCTACGACCAGGTCTGCGCCGGCCAGACCGGGCACGCCGAGGTGCTGCGCATCACCTTCGACGCCTCGCTGACCACTCTGGACGCGCTGCTCGATGTGTTCTTCGCGCTGCACGACCCGACCACCGAGAACCGTCAGGGCAACGACGTCGGCACCCAGTACCGCTCGGTCGTGTTCTGTCGCGACGACGCGCAGCGGCAGGCGGTGCGCGCCGCCATCGACCGTCTCACGGCAGCCAGCACCTATGCCGCACCGGTGCGGACGCAGATCGAGGGCGCGGTGCAGTTCTGGCCGGCCGAGGATCACCACGTCGCCTACTACGAACACAATCCGCTGCAGCCCTACTGCATGGCGGTGGTCGCGCCCAAGGTGGCGAAGTTGCGCAAACTGTTTGCCGGGCGCGTCAAAACCCAGCTGCGCTGAGTACACTTCATTCTTTTCCAACTTCGCGGGATGAACACAATGACTTCAAGCACTACCGAAAGCGGCCTCGTCATCGAGGACACCACGCCGGGCACCGGCCATGAAGCGGCATCGGGTCACGAGGTCAGCGTGCATTACACCGGCTGGCTCACCGACGGACGCAAGTTCGACTCGAGCAAGGACCGCAACGACCCGTTCAGCTTCCAGCTGGGCGCCGGCCAGGTCATCCGCGGCTGGGACGAGGGCGTCACCGGCATGAAGGAAGGCGGCGTGCGCAAGCTCACCATTCCGCCGCATCTGGGTTACGGCGAGCGCGGCGCCGGCGGCGTCATTCCGCCGAACGCCACGCTGGTGTTCGAGGTCGAGCTGCTGTCGGTCATCCGCAATTCGGGCGAGCTGGAAATCGAGGACATCACCGAAGGCACCGGCCGTGAAGCGGTGCCGGGCCAGCGCGTCAGCGTGCATTACACCGGCTGGCTCACCAACGGCCGCAAGTTCGATTCCAGCAAGGACCGCGGCCAGCCCTTCCGCTTCAATCTGGGCGGCGGTCAGGTCATCCGCGGCTGGGACCAGGGCGTCGCCGGCATGAAGGAAGGCGGCGTGCGCAAGCTGACGATTCCGCCGCAACTGGGCTACGGCGCCCGCGGTGCCGGTGG
>JAVEVQ010000099.1:0-8186 GCA_034004945.1 Methyloversatilis sp.
TGCGCACCCTGTGCGACGAGCAGCAATGGCTGTTCATGGTCGACGAGGTGCAGTGCGGCATCGGTCGCACCGGCAGCTGGTTCGCCTTCCAGCACGCCGGCATCGAACCGGACGTGATGACGCTGGCAAAGGGGCTGGGTTCCGGTGTGCCGATCGGCGCCTGCCTTGCTCGCGGTCCGGCGGCGGGCGTGTTCAAGCCGGGCAACCACGGTTCGACCTTCGGCGGTAATCCGCTGGCCTGCGCCGCCGCGCTGACCACGCTCGACGTCGTCGCGCGTGACGATCTGCGCGGCAACGCGGTGCGTCAGGGCGACGCGATCCGCGCCGGCTTCCGCGACGCATTGAAGGACGTGGCGGGCGTCAAGGACATCCGCGGTGCCGGCATGATGATAGGCATCGAACTCGACCGCCCCTGCGGCGCGCTGGTCGGTCAGGCACTCGAAGCCGGGCTGCTGATCAACGTCACCGCCGACAGCACGATACGGCTGGTGCCACCGCTGGTGTTCACCGACGCCGATAGCCGCGAACTGGTCGAACGGCTGTCCCCTCTTATCCGCAACTTCCTCGCGGGCGCCCAGCTCGCCGCCTGACGATGACTGAACCCAGACACTTTCTGCAACTGAAGGATCTTTCGCGCGAAGAGCTCGACTACGTGTTCGCGCGCACGCGCTGGATCAAGGACAAGTTCAAGCGCTACGAACAGTACTGGCCGCTGCAGGACCGCACGCTGGTGATGATTTTCGAGAAACAGAGCACACGCACGCGCCTGTCTTTCGAAGCCGGCATGCACCAGATGGGCGGCAGCGCGATCTACCTGAACACGCGCGACTCCCAGCTTGGCCGTGGCGAGCCGGTCGAGGACGCGGCCCAGGTCATTTCGCGCATGTGCGACGTGGTCATGATCCGCACCTTCGAACAGACCATCATCGAGCGCTTCGCCGCCAATTCGCGCGTGCCGGTGATCAACGGCCTGACCAACGAGTACCACCCCTGCCAGGTGCTGGCCGACATCTACACCTGGATCGAGCACCGCGGCGACATCTCCGGCCGTACCGTGGCGTGGATCGGCGATTCGAACAATATGTGCCACACCTGGATGCAGGCGGCCGAAATATTCGATTTCAAGCTGAACATTTCGACCCCGCCCGGCTACGAAGTCGAGCCGGAAAAGGTGGGCGTGGCCGGCAGTCACCACGAGTGCTTCGCCGACCCGATGGACGCCGCGCGCGGTGCCGATCTGGTCACCACCGACGTGTGGACCTCGATGGGCTGGGAAGCGGAGAACGAAGCGCGCTGCGCCGCCTTCGCTGACTGGCAGGTCGATGCTGACATGATGAAGGTGGCCAAGGCCGACTCGCTGTTCATGCACTGCCTGCCGGCGCATCGCGGCGAAGAGGTGAGCGCCGACGTGATCGACGGCCCGCACTCGGTGGTGTGGGACGAAGCCGAGAACCGCCTGCACGCGCAGAAGGCGCTGATGGAATTCCTGCTGCTCGGACGCGTGTCCGGCAGCTGAACCGACGACTCTTAGTGAAAGACGAGCAACGATGAGCGACATCAAGAAAGTGGTCCTCGCCTATTCGGGCGGCCTGGACACCTCGGTCATCCTGAAGTGGCTGCAGGATGTGTATCAGTGCGAAATCGTCACCTTCACCGCCGACCTCGGCCAGGGTGAGGAACTGGAACCGGCGCGTGCCAAGGCGATCAAGCTGGGCATCAAGCCGGAGAACATCTACATCGACGATCTGCGCGAGGAGTTCGTACGCGATTTCGTGTTCCCGATGTTCCGTGCCAACACGATCTACGAAGGCGAATACCTGCTCGGCACCTCGATCGCGCGTCCGCTGATCGCCAAGCGCCTGGTCGACATTGCGCGCGAAACCGGCGCCAACGCCATTTCGCACGGCGCCACCGGCAAGGGCAACGACCAGGTGCGCTTCGAACTGGGCGCCTACGCGCTGATGCCGAACGTCAAGGTGATCGCGCCGTGGCGCGAGTGGGATCTGCTGTCGCGCGAAAAGCTGCTGGCCTATGCCGAGAACCACGGCATCCCGATCGAGATGAAGCACAAGCAGGGCGGCTCGCCCTATTCGATGGACGCCAACCTGCTGCACATCAGCTACGAAGGCCGTCACCTCGAAGATCCGTCGGCCGAAGCCGAAGAGTCGATGTGGCGCTGGACGGTGTCGCCGGAAGCGGCACCGGACGCCGCCGAATACCTCGATCTCGAATTCGAGCGCGGCGACCTGGTCAGCATCAACGGCACCCGCATGCCGGCGCACGAACTGCTGGCCACGCTGAACCAGATCGGCGGCAAGCACGGCATCGGCCGTCTCGACCTGGTCGAGAACCGCTACGTCGGCATGAAGTCGCGCGGCTGCTATGAAACCCCGGGCGGCACCATCCTGCTGCGCGCCCACCGCGCCATCGAGTCGATCACGCTGGACCGCGAAGTCGCCCACCTGAAGGACGACCTGATGCCGCGTTACGCCAGCATCATCTACACCGGTTACTGGTGGAGCCCGGAGCGCCGTGCGCTGCAGGCGCTGATCGACCACACGCAGCAGACGGTCAATGGCTGGGTACGGCTCAAGCTGTACAAGGGCAACGTCATCGTCGTCGCCCGTGATTCGAAGACCGACTCGCTGTTCGACCCGACCATCGCCACCTTCGAGGACGATGCCGGCGCCTACGACCAGAAGGACGCGGCCGGTTTCATCAAGCTCAACGCACTGCGCATGCGTATCGCCGCCAACGCCGCGATCAAGCGCGGCAAGTAATCACTACAGGAAAAGAACATGTCCCAGTTCGATAACATCAGCGTCGTCAAGAAGGCCAATGTGTACTTCGACGGCAAGTGTGTCAGCCACAGCATCCAGTTTGCCGACGGCACCAAGAAGTCGGTCGGCGTCATCCTGCCGGCCACGCTCACCTTCAACACCGGCGCGCCGGAAATCATGGAAGGCGTGGCGGGCAGCTGCCGCGTGCGCCTGAAGGGTGAAACGGAGTGGAAGACCTACGGCGCCGGTGAGTCCTACAACGTGCCGGGCAATTCGTCCTTCGACATCGAAGTGAGCGGCGAGCCCTACCACTACGTCTGCCATTTCGGCTGATCCGCATCACCGGGCGCCGGCCGGCGCCCGCGCGCAGCACACGAGGTTTTCAGCATGCCGTCTTTCGACATCAGTTCAGAGATCGACATGGTCGAACTGCGCAACGCGGTCGACCAGGCGAACAAGGAAATCGCCAACCGCTTCGACTTCAAGGGTTCCGACGCGCGCGTGGAGCAGGGCGACAAGCTGCTCACGCTGTTCGCCGACGACGACTTCAAGCTCGACCAGGTCTATGACGTGCTGCTCGGCAAGTTCGCCAAGCGCGGCATCGACGTGCGCTCGGTCGAGCGCGGCGACGCGCAGAAGATCAGCGGCAACAAGATGAAGCAGGAACTGAAGCTCAAGGTGGGTATCGAGAGCGAGTCCGCGAAGAAGATCGTGCGCATCCTGAAGGACAGCAAGCTCAAGGTGCAGGGCAGCATCCAGGGCGAGGAAGTGCGCGTCAGCGGTGCCAAGCGCGACGTGCTGCAGGAAGCGATCGCGCTGCTGCGCAAGCAGGTGACCGACATTCCGCTGCAGTTCGGCAACTTCCGCGACTGAGCGATGAGTCAGGCGCCGCCGCCATCGCGTCCGCGATGGCGGCGGGCCGCCCCGTTTCAGTCCTTCAGCCCCTTCACCCACTTCGCGTAGGCGGTTTCCGCCACCGCGTGCAGCGCCGCCACCCGCGCCTCCAGATCGTGCTGGATGTCCGCCGGCTGCTGCACCGTCGGCTGGGCGGCGGCCTCGGCGATTTCGTCGGCGCCGCCGGTACACCACGACTTCACCAGATCCTCGGTCATTTCGATGTGGCACTGCATCGCCAGATGCTTGCCCATGACCCAGGCCTGGTTGTCGCAGCCGTCCGAGGCCAGCACCCGGGTGGCGCCGGTCGGCACGCTGAAGGTTTCGCCATGCCAGTGAAAGGATGGGAAGCGTGCGCGATCGCCGAACCATTCGGCCGCCTTCGGGTCGGTGGCATGGACGTCCAGCCAGCCGATCTCCTTGCAGCGATTGGCGCCGACGCTGCCGCCGAGCGCCTTCGACATCAACTGGCCGCCGAGACAGTGGCCGATCACCGGAATGTCGGCCGCGACAGCCTTGCGTATCAGTTCGAGCACCGGCGGAATCCACGGCAGCGGGTCGTTCACGCTCATCGGCCCGCCCATGAAGCAGAGGCCGGCGAAAGCCGACGGATCGGTCGGCACCGGGTCGCCGCAATCCATCGCAAACAGGCGGATTTCACGGCCCAGGCCGTTGATATATGTAGCAAAATGACCGGGTCCTTCGGTCGGACTGTGACGGAACACTGCAATGGGTTTCATCGAAACACCTCCTCGCCGCATTCTAGCCACGCTGGCGCTCGTCGTCCTGGCTGCGGCAAGCGGCGCGCAGGCGGCCGACGTGTCGCTGGCCGGCGTGTTCGGAGGCAAGGCGGTGCTGGTGATCGACGGTGGTGCGCCGCGCACGCTGGCGCCGGGCGCCCGCTCGCCGGAGGGTGTGAAGCTGCTGTCGGTCGAGGGTGACCGCGCCTGGGTCGATATCGACGGCCGTCGCGTGCAACTGCGCATCGGCGAGAACGTGGCGTCGCAGCGCAGCGCCGAAGCGTCATCCTCGGTCATCCACCTGAATGCCGATTCGCAGGGGCATTTTTCTGCCGACGGCGCGATCAACGGCGTACCGATGAAATTCCTGCTCGATACCGGTGCCACCGTGATCGCGATGGACCGCAATCATGCCCGCCGTGCGGGCGTTGATCTGTCCCGCGCCGAGGCGATGCGGGTGCAGACCGCCAACGGCGTGGTGCGCGCCTGGCGTGTCCGGCTCGCCAGCGTGAAGCTCGGCAGCGTGACCCAGGCCAATGTCGAAGCGGCCGTGATGGACGCCGAAATGCCGCAGGTGCTGCTCGGCATGAGTTTCCTGAACCGCATGGACATGCAGCGCAACGGACAGGTCATGACCTTGAGGCAGCGCTTCTGATGGACTTTACCGCGCCCGCTACAGGCTTCGATATCGCTCGCCTGCGTACCCGTCTGTCTCTGCCGGCGGCCCAGCCGGACGTGCGCTTCGCCGGTTTCACGCCGGCCGCCGTGCTGGTGCCGGTGGTGGTCGGCGGGGTCGAGCCGACGCTGCTGCTGACCCGGCGCAGCGCCCATCTGCACGATCACCCGGGCCAGATCGCCTTTCCTGGCGGGCGGGTCGATGCCGGTGACACCTCGCCCGAGGCGACCGCCCTGCGCGAAGCGCAGGAGGAAATCGGCCTGGCGCCGGAGCGGGTCGAACTGATCGGGCGCCTGCCTGAGTACTACATCACTGCCAGCGGCTTTCGCGTGACGCCGGTAGTCGGCCTGCTGCGTACGCCGCTGCAGCTGCAGCTGGATGCCTTCGAGGTGGCGGAGGCCTTCGAGACGCCGCTGTCCTTCCTGCTCGATCCGGCCAATCGCCGTCGTGGCCGCATCGAACACCAGGGCATCATCCGCGAATTCTGGGCCATGCCCTGGCAGGGCTACGACATCTGGGGGGCCACCGCCGGCATGATCGTCAGCTTTGCCGAACACCTGTTGAAGGACTGAAACTGCCCGGCGGCATGACGGTCACCCGGCGGACCGGTTGCCGCCCGCCAGCGGCCGCTGCGACGGGATGACGGCTTGCAAGGCTCCCGCAAGCTTCACTGTGATATCGTCCGGTTGCTCGTAAGGCGATAACGCATCACATGACCTGGCTGTCCCTTTTCGTCGCACTGCTGATCGAGCAGTACAAACCGCTCTCCTATGAGCGCGTCGTTGCAGGCCCGCTTGCCCGCTATGCGGCCTGGTTCGAACAGCGCCTGAACGCCGGCGAGGCGCGCCACGGCGTCGTCGCGTGGTCGCTGGCCGTCGGCCTGCCGGTGGCGGCCGTCTGGTTCCTCTATCTTCTCCTCGTCTGGATCAACCCGGTGCTCGGCTGGGTGCTCAACGTCATCGTGCTCTACGTGACGATGGGGTTCCGCCAGTTCAGCCACCATTTCGAAGCCACTGCCGACGCGCTGCGCGCCGGGGATACCGACACCGCGCGGCGCGAACTGGGCAACTGGCTGTCGCGCAATACCGACCGGATGAAGCAGGAAGAGATCGCCCGTCTGGCGATCGAGCAGGGCCTGCTGGCGGCGCATCGTCACGTGTTTGCCCCGCTCGCCCTGTTTGCGCTGCTGCCGGGGCCGACCGGCCCCCTGATCTATCGCCTGACCGAACGTCTGTCGTGGTCGTGGGCGCGGCGCGAGAACATCGAGTTCGGTGCTTTCGGCCGCTTTGCCCGGAACATGTACGAATGGCTGGATTTCATCCCTGTGCGCATGACTGCCGCGACCTTCGCCATCGTTGGCGATTTCGAGGACGCCGTGCATTGCTGGCGCACGCAGGCCGCAAAATGGCCTGAACAGGCGGCGGGCATCCTGCTCGCCAGCGGTGGCGGGGCGCTCGGCGTGAAGCTCGGCGCACCGCTGTTCGAACTGGGTGAAGTCGCGGACCGGCCTGAACTGGGCACGGGCGACGACGCCGATGTTGATCTCATGCAAAGCGCAATCGGCCTCGTTTGGCGCACACTTGTATTTTGTCTTCTATTGCTCGGCCTGCTCACGCTGGCCGGCTATGTCGGTAGCTGATTTCAACGGAGGGTGGTACTGATGGCTGACAAGAGAGAAGTGGTGATCGTAGGTGCTGCACGTACGCCGATCGGCGCATATGGCGGTTCGCTGAAGGACTTCACGGCCTGCGATCTGGGCGCGCACGTGGTCAAGGCCGCCTTCGCGCGTGCCGGCGTCGATGCGAAGGAAGCGCAGCACCTGGTGCTGGGCAACGTGATCCACACCGAAGCACGCGACATGTACGTGTCGCGCGTGGTGGCCATCAACGGCGGCATGTCGAAGGAATCCTGCGCGATGGGCGTGAACCGCCTGTGCGGTTCAGGCTTCCAGGCCATCGTGTCGGCGGCCAACGCGATCCAGCTCGGCGATGCCGACTGCGCAGTCGGTGGCGGCGTCGAAACGATGAGCCGCGGCGGTTACCTGATGCCGGCCGCCCGCTGGGGCGCGCGCATGAACGACACCAAGATGATCGACATGATGGTCGGCGCGCTGACCGATCCGTTCGACACGGTGCACATGGGCATCACCGCGGAAAACATCGCCAGCCAGTTCGGCTTCAACCGTGAGGAGCAGGACGCCTTCGCCGTCGCCTCGCACCAGAAGGCGGCGGCGGCCACCGATGCCGGCCACTTCAAGTCGCAGATCGCGCCGCTGGAAGTGGTGACCAAGAAGGGCACCACCGTCATCGACACCGACGAGCACTTCCGTCGTGACGCGTCGATCGAAGGCATGGCCAAGCTGCGCCCGGTGTTCAAGAAGGACGGTTCGGTCACCGCCGGCAATGCCTCGGGCATCAACGACGGCGCGGCCGCCGTCGTCATGATGGAAGCCGGTGCCGCCGCCCGTGCCGGCGCCAAGCCGCTGGCCCGTCTGGTGTCGTATGCGGTCGCCGGCGTCGATCCGACCATCATGGGCACCGGCCCGATCCCGGCGGTCAAGCTGGCGCTCGCCCGCGCCGGCCTGAAGGCTTCCGATCTGGACGTGATCGAATCGAACGAAGCCTTCGCCGTGCAAGCCATGTGCTGCACGCGCGAGCTGGGTCTGGATCCGGCCAAGGTGAATCCGAACGGCGGTGCCGTCGGTCTGGGTCACCCGGTCGGTGCGACCGGTGCCATCCTGACCGTCAAGTGCCTGTACGAACTGCAGCGCACGGGCGGCCGCTATGGCCTGATCACCATGTGCATCGGTGGCGGCCAGGGTATTGCCGGCATCATCGAACGCATCTGATCGCGGCTTCACCTGCCTGAAGAGAACGCCCCGCCCAGTGCGGGGCGTTTTCGTTTCAGGCTCGCACCGCTGTCTGTACCATCCGGCATCATCGAACGCCCCGCCCAGTGCAGGGCGTTTTCTTTTCAGGGCTCTGCACCACATGAATCCGGGTCTCGCACCCGCTTGGTGCGTAAAACCCTTCAAAGCGGAAGGTTGCCTGTTCCGGCGCGGCTTTCCCGCATGGCACATTTTTCGCTGAAGACGGG
>JAVEVQ010000100.1:0-8186 GCA_034004945.1 Methyloversatilis sp.
GATGCATGATGAGCACCAGAAACAGGTCGGCGGTTTCGCGGGTGCGGAAGGCGGTGGGGAAGTTGCTCTCGATGCCGTCCTCTTCCATGCCGCCGAAGGGCGGGTTGGTCAGGATGACGTCCACCCGGTCGCGCGGGCCGTAGTCGCGCAGCGGGCGCGCCAGCGTGTTGTCGTGGCGGACGTTGGTGGGCACGTCGATGCCGTGCAGGATCATGTTGGTGGTGCACAGCAGATGGGGCAGCGGTTTCTTCTCGACACCGTGTATCGACGCCTGGAGCTGGCGCTCGTGCTCAACCGTCTTCACGTGATGGCGGCGCACGTGTTCGATGGCGCAGGCGAGGAAGCCGCCGGTGCCGCAGGCGGGGTCCAGGATCTGTTCGCCCAGCCGCGGCGCGACCATGTCGACCATGAACTGGGTGACCGGGCGCGGCGTGTAGTACTCGCCGGCGTTGCCCGCGCTCTGCAGGTCGCGCAGGATCTGTTCGTACAGGTCGCCGAACAGGTGACGGTCCTGCGCCTTGTTGAAGTCGATGCCTTCGCAGATCCGGTTGATCACCTGACGCATCAGGTGGCCGGACTTCATGTAGTTGTAGGCGTCCTCGAACACCCCGCGGATGACGTAGGCGCGCCGGTCGTCGCCACGCGCCTGCAGGTTCTTCAGCTTGGGGAACAGGGTGTTGTTGACGAAATCCAGCAGTTCGTCGCCGGTCATGCCCTCCGGGTCGGCCGCCCAGTTGCGCCAGCGCAGGTGCTTTGGTATCGGCGAACGGAAATCGTCCTGCAGCAGTTCGTATTCGGTTTCCTTGTCGTCGTAGATCTTCAGGAAAAGCATCCAGACCAGCTGACCGATGCGCTGTGCGTCGCCATCGACGCCGACATCCTTGCGCATGATGTCCTGGATGGATTTGAGGGTGGTGCTGATGCTCATGGAAAGAACCGGGTCGGAAACAGGGGTGAAGGCGAATGGCGTCGCCGGCTCAGGCGGCGCGTCCGAGGTGCATGTCTACATGGATGTCGTCGAAGGGACAGATCAGCCCGCCCTTTTCCGTGCGCTCGACCAAGCCGAGTTCGACCAGTACGCCGGCGTCTTCATGCACGCGCTTGACGTCGCGTGCGAGTCGGCGCGCCAGTTCGCGCACCGCCACTTCGCCCGCGCCCTGCAGGGCGTGGAGCATGATCCAGCGCTTTTCGGTGAGCCGCGAAAAGAAGGCTGCGGGCGATTCGAAATTGAGCGTTTCGCCGCGGTAGGCGCCCGCTGCGAAACCCCGGTGCGCCGCATCGCGCAGCGCGGTGCGCCAGTCCGGGTCGATGGTGACGGTCAGCGTGCGTTTTTCCATCGGTCCACCTCGTGCAGGAAGTCGTCGATCAGGCGATCGACATCAATGAAATCGTAGGGCAGCTCTGCACTGCCCACGTGCTTGTGGTCGCCCTTGCCGCGCTCGTTGTCGAAGCCGACGACGCGCTGGCCGGCTTCGATATAGACCAGCCGGTACTTGAAGCGATGGCCTGACGGCGGCACCGGATCGGGTACGCGCCAGATGACCATCTCAACGCCGCTGCCATCGGCGGCGATGCTGCGGTAGCGGGTGATCAGTGTGGCTTTGTTGGCCATGCTGCCAACACCTTTTTCTGTTGTCAATCAAGCCAACGCATATCAGTCAGGCCGACATTTCATCAGCCCAGCCGGATGCCCGGTCGCTCAGGCGTACAGCGCGCCTTCCAGTTCACGGACGGCGGCGAGATAGGCGGCGCGGCCGCCAAAGGCACCGATCAGCTCGGGCGCGGTTCCCAGCTCGGTGAAAGGCGCCAGCGTCAGGATCTTGATGTCCTCGATGCTTTCGATGCCGGCGTCGGCATACTTGTCGAGCAGCGCTTCGAGCACCCGGCGGGCCTGTTCGCCGTACTTGTCGAACACGCTGTGCCGGCGCATCTGCTCTGCACGCTCGCGCCGTGTCAGTGGTGGCCGGTCGAAGGCGATGTGGCAGATGAGATCGAAGGGGTCGAATACCTTGCCGGTCTTTTTTTCGACGTCCTCGGCCAGCGCATCCAGCAGCACGCCCTGGGCTTCCAGTTCGTCGCACAACGCCTGTTTGCGTTCGGCGGTGTTCCAGCGGTTCAGGAAGTCGTCGAGCGAGGCGAAGGACCTGCGCACCGCGCTGCGGGTGTAGTCCTTCAGCGATTCGGTGATGAGCTTGCCGTCCGGGCCGTAGTACTGCACCCGCTCGGCCACCACCTGCACGGTGACCTCGCCGCCCACCACGTACTTCAGGCGTCGGCCGGTTTCGGCATCCTGGGCATCGGGGATGGCGTCGCCGGTGATGTCGCCAGCCTGAGTGGACGCGGCATCGTCCGGCTCTGACTGCCCGTCGGGCAGTTCGTCCGGCGGTATCGGCGGTTGATCGCCGGTCGGCTCGAACACCTGCACCGGGTCGCCATCGAAGGCGGGGTCGGCGAACAGTTCGGTCGCCTTCTTGAAGTCCATGATGGTGAACCAGAACTTGCCGTAGTCCTCGTTGATGCGGGTGCCGCGGCCGATGATCTGCTTGAACTCGGTCATCGACTGGATGCGCTGGTCCAGCACCACCAGTTTGCAGGTCTGGGCGTCGACGCCGGTGGTCATGAGCTTGCTGGTGGTGGCGATGACCGGGTAGCGGCTTTCCGGGTCGATGAAGTTGTCCAGTTCGGCTTTGCCTTCCTGCTCGTCGCCGGTGATGCGCATGACGTACTTGCGGTTCTCTTTCACTCGGGCAGGGTTCAGGTTCACCAGTGCCTGGCGCATGCGCTCGGCGTGGTCGATGTCTTCGCAGAACACGATGGTCTTGGCGTAGGGGTCGGTCGCGGTCAGATACTCGGTGATCTTGCGGGCGACCAGTTCGGTGCGTTTTTCGAGTACCAGCGTGCGGTCGAAGTCCCTCTGGTTGTAGATGCGGTCCTCGATGACTTCGCCGTGCTTGTCTGTCTGCCCCTTGGCGGGGCGCCAGCCTTGCAGATCGCGGTCGATGTCGATGCGCACCACCTTGTAGGGGGCGAGGAAGCCGTCGTCGATGCCCTGCTTCAGCGAGTAGGTATAGACCGGTTCGCCGAAGTAATGGATGTTCGATACGTCGCGGGTTTCCTTCGGCGTGGCGGTCAGACCGATCTGCGTCGCGCCGGAGAAGTAGTCCAGCACCTCGCGCCAGGCGGAGTCCTCTGCCGCGCTGCCACGGTGACATTCGTCGATCACGATGAGGTCGAAGAAGTCGGGCGAGAACTGCCGGTAGATGTTCTTCTCCTCCTCGTTGCCAGTGACCGCCTGATAGAGCGACAGATAGATCTCGAAGGCCTTGTTCGCCTGGCGCTTCTCGATCTTGGTCATCGCCGCACCGAAGGGCTTGAAGTCGTTGGTGCGGGTCTGGTCGACCAGGATGTTGCGGTCGGCCAGGAAGAGGATGCGCCGGCTTACCCGCGCCTTCCACAACCGCCAGATGATCTGGAAAGCCGTGTAGGTCTTGCCGGTGCCGGTCGCCATGACCAGCAGGATGCGCTTCTGCCCCCGCGCGACTGCTTCCACGGTGCGGTTGATCGCGGTCGCCTGGTAGTAGCGGGGTGCCCGGCCGCTGCCGTCGTCGTAATAGGGCGTTTCGACCATGGCTTTCGCCGTGTCGTCGAGCCCTCGCCATGCGCAGTAGCGTCGCCACAGTTCGTCTGGCGGCGGAAACTGGGCAAGCGTCAGTGAGGTCTCGGTCAGTTCGGCTTGCCCGGTGCGGTCATGGAACAGGAATCCGCTGCCGTTGCTGGAGAACACGAAAGGAATGTCGAGTGTTTCGGCATAGTCGAGCGCCTGCTGCATGCCGTCGCCGACGCCATGCTCGGCGTCCTTCGCTTCGATCAGGGCGACGGGCTGATTAGGCTGGATGTAGAGCACATAGTCGGCCCGCTTGCCTTTCCCACGGCTGTGCAGTCGGCCGCGCACGACGATGCGGCCCTTGGTGAAGCTCACCTCTTCGCGGATCTGCGTGTGCAGATCCCACCCGGCATCGACCAGTGCGGGGGTGATGAATTTGCTGCAGATGTCGCGCTCGGACAGTTTGGCCATCGGTTCATGCGCCTGGACTGGGTGGCCGACAGGATAAGTGAATCCGGCGCAGCGCTGCGTGACGGGCCCGGCAATATGAAGAAGGCGTGGTGCGCGGATTGCTGGCGCGAAAGGGCGGATGCCCGGGGGCAGGGGCCGGACAGAGCGTGCGGTTGGAGCGAGGGCTGGCGGCCCCAACAGGAATCGAACCTGTACCTACCCCTTAGGAGGGGGTTGTTGTATCCATTCAACTATGGAGCCGCAGGGCCGCGATTGTAACCGCGCACCGGGTCAGCGCACGAGGGTGTAGCGGTATTCGATCGGCGGGTGGCCGGGGTGGGCGTGGCGGTAGCGCAGGCGGAGCAGGGCGTAGTCGCCGGTGCCGGTGCGGTCGAACATCACGCGGCCCGCTTCGCCGCGGCCGATCAGCAGATGCGCGCCGGACTGCGGCGGGGGCATTGGCGCGTCGTCCTTCCAGACGACGACCTGCGCCTGCGGAAAACGCACGCGCAGCACGCCGCCCAGCACCGGGTCGTGGGTGACGATAGGCGCGCGGCCGTCGTAGCCGGCGCTGCGCAGCGCGCTCGCCAGTTCGACCGCCGGCTCGTTCAGTTCGTCCGGCCGGTTGCGCCAGCCGTCGAACACGGGCCGCATGCTGGCCATGAACAGATAGAGCAGGGCGAACACGATGAGTGTGCCGCGCAGCCAGCTCAGGCGAGGGTGTGCGGCCAGTTGCGGGCGGCAGCAGAAGAAAGCGAGCGGCGCCATGAACAGCAGCGGCTGCAGCCAGCGACCTTTGAAGTGGGTGGCGCCGCCGACCACCACCAGCGCGATCATCAGCAGCGCCAGCAGGCCCAGGTAGCGGCCCCACAGGCGGCAGTGCGGCGAGGCGGTGGCAGGCGCCCATAGGGCCCGGCCGAAGATCGCGGCGAAGATGAGGGCCAGTGCGGCGAGGGTGGCCAGCGTCGCACCGAGCAGGCTGCTCAAGCCGCGCACGATGCCGCCCGCCAGGCCGGGCGCGGCGTCCAGCTTTTCCAGCGTGCGGGCGCTGGCCAGTTGCCAGTGGTCGAGCAGCCACAGCCCGTGCGGCGCGAGCACCACGAGCGCGAGCAGCGCGGCGGCGATCAGCCACGGGCTGCGCAGCACCGGCCGCGTGTCGCGCGACAGCAGCACCGCCAGCCCGAGCGCGACCAGATAGACCGCGAAACTGTACTTGGACAGCAGGCCCAGCGCGGCGCACAGGCCGAGCGCGAGGTAGAGCGCAGGGCGCGGCTTCTCGATCAGCCGCACGACCACGCAGAGCGTGGCGGCGGCGACCGCGGTGGCCAGCACCGAATGCGTCAGGTCGCGCTGCGATTCCCAGCCGATCTGCGGTATCAGCAGCATGGACGCCGCCGCCAGCAGCGCCAGCGGCGGGGGCATCAGCCGGCGGGCGGCCAGCCAGACGAAGGCGTAGGTCGAGGCGAGCAGCGTGTTCTTCAGCAGCGACAGCGACAGCACCGACACGCCGGTCACCTGGAACACCGCCCACTGCAGCCACGTGTAGAGCGGCGGCTGGCTGCCGTAGCCGGCGGCCAGATGCTGCGTCCACAGCGCCTGTTCGGCCTCGTCCAGTTCGAGCGCGTCGGACACCAGGGTGCGGGCGACGATGTGGGCGCCAAAATAGAGCAGGAGCAGCAGCCACGGCGCGTGGCGCGAGGAGGCGGGGGGGATGGCGTTCATGGCGTCGCAGTGTCGCCGCGCATCTTTAATTTGGCGTTAACCGCGGCGCTGCACGATGGCGGCTCTTCATGCCGGATCGTCCGCCCATGCCCCAGGTTCTCGAATTCGCCCAGCCGGAGCTGCCGGCGCGTGCCACCGCCGAGGCGCCGGAGGTGTCCGTCGTCGTGCCGGTGTTCAACGAATTCGACAACCTCGGCGATCTGGTCGATCGCATTCACGCGGCGCTGGCGCCGACCGGCCGCCGCTTCGAACTGATCGTCGTCGACGACGGCTCGCGCGATGGCAGCGGTGCACTGCTGACCCGGCTGGTGGCCGAGCGCCCATGGCTGCGGCCGGTGCTGCTGGTGCGCAATTACGGACAGTCGAGCGCCTTGCAGGCCGGCTTCGACCGCGTGCGCGGCCGCTACGTGGTGACGCTGGACGGCGACCTGCAGAACGACCCGCTCGACATTCCGGCGATGCTCGACCGCCTCGACACCGATCCCGACGTCGACATGATTTCCGGCTGGCGCCAGCAGCGGCAGGACAAGGCGCTGTCACGCCGTCTGCCGTCGCTCATCGCCAACAAGCTCATCTCTGCCTCGACCGGCGTGCATCTGCACGACTACGGCTGCGCGTTGAAGGCCTACCGGCGCGACATCATCGACCGCATCCGGCTGTACGGCGAGCTGCACCGCTTCATCCCGTCGCTGGCGCGTGACGCCGGTGCGCGCATCGCCGAAGTGCCGGTGCGTCACCACGCACGCACGCGCGGCGTATCGAAGTACGGCATAGACCGCACCTTCCGCGTCATTCTCGATCTGGTGCTCATCGTCTTCTTCATGCGCTACCGCCAGCGTCCGCTGCATGCCTTCGGCGCACTCGGCCTGTGGCTCGCCACGCCGGGTGCCGCCATCCTCGGCTGGATGGGGCTGCTCAAACTGTTCGGCCACGACATCGCCGGCCGGCCGCTGCTGATGGCCGGCGTCATGCTGCTGCTGATGGGCGTGCAGCTCATCGTCGCCGGCCTGATCGGCGAACTGCTTATCCGCATTTATCACGAAGGCCGCGGCCGGCCGCAGTACCACGCGCAGGAGCCGGACGCGCGATGACGCGTGGCGCCGTGCTGCGTCTCGCCGCAGTCGGCGTGTTGCTGGCGGCAGTGGTCCATATGGCGGAGCCGGCGGCGCTGGTCGACACCCTGCGGCGAGCCGACCGCGGCTGGCTGCTGGTCGGCCTGGTCGCAGCGCTGCTGTCCAACGTCGCGTCCGCGCTGCGCTGGCGGGCGCTCACCATCTGGCTCGGCGCGGTCATCGGCCCCGCGTTTGCACTGCTCGCTTACTTCCGTGCGATGGCACTGAATGCGCTGCTGCCGGGGGCGGTCGTCGGCGGCGATCTGTACCGCGCGCTGGCGCTGAGTCAGGCCGGACTGCCGACGCTGGACGCCGGGCTGTCGGTGCTGCTGGACCGCGTCAGCGGTCTGTGGGTGCTGCTCGCACTCGGCGCCGGCGCGTTGCCGTTCGCCGCGTCGTCGATGGCGTTTGCACTGCCGCTGTCGCCGGTCTGGATCGATCTGTCGTGCGCGATGGCCACCGTGCTGCTGCTGACTGCGCCACTGCTGCTGATTGCGCGGCCGATCAGCGGCGGTCGCGCGTTCGCTGCGCTGGCGCGCGTGCAATCGCGACTGCGGCGTCCGCGGGTGCTGCAGCAGTACGTGCTGCAGATGGGCGCTTCGCTGGTCGTGCAGGTGCTGTCCATCGCTGCGCTCGCCTGCGGCGGCCGCGCGCTCGGACTCGAGCTGTCGCCGGCCGTGTGGGCGACGGCAGCAGCGCCAACCTTCCTGATGGCGGCGCTGCCGGTCAGCGTCGGTGGCTGGGGTACGCGTGAAGCGGCGGCGGCGGCGGTGCTCGCCGTCTTCGGTGTGCCGGCTGCGCAGGCGGTCGCGGTGGCGCTGATCTACGGCGTGTTCGGTCTGCTGCAGGCTGCGTTCGGTGGCGCGCTGTTCGCCTGCCGGCCGCAAGCAGTGGCGCGCGCCGGCTGAGTCGTCGCCGGGGCAGGGCGTATACTGCGCGCCCGCGTCCGAACCGCCTCACCCGCCGCCCGCCATGCCGCTGATCACCCTAGACAATGCCTGCCTCGCCTTCGGCGACCTGCCGCTGCTGGACCACACCGCGCTGGTGGTCGAACCGGGCGAGCGGCTGGCGCTGATCGGTCGCAACGGCACCGGCAAGTCCAGCCTGCTCAAGATCCTCGCTGGCGACGCCGCGCTGGACGACGGCACGGTCTGGCGCCAGCCCGGTACGAAGATCGCCTACGTCGCGCAGGAGCCGCAGTTCGCCGCCGGCGCCCGCGTGTTCGACGCGATCGCGCAGGGGCTGGGCGAGCTGTCACAACTGCTGATCGACTACCACGACGTGGCCGAGGCGGTCGC
>JAVEVQ010000101.1:0-8098 GCA_034004945.1 Methyloversatilis sp.
CCCAGCCGCGGCCGCGCAGCGCGTCGGCGAAATGACGCATGGCCGACAGAAAGAGCGCGCTGCGCGCCTTGTGGCTCCAGACATGGATCGATTCGCCCGCCGCCTCGATCATCAGCACGCGATCGCGGGCCGGATCGAAGCCTTCGAAGGCGACAGACGCGTGATCGAGCTGGTCGCCGAGCACCAGCACCAGATGACGGACCTCAGACATGCTGACCCGCCCTGCGGCGGCAGGCGTCGGAACAGTACTTCACCGCCTCCCAGTTGTTGCGCCAGGCACGCCGCCAGGTCATGTCGCGGCCGCATACCGCACATGGCTTGCTCGGCAGGAAGGATTTGTTGCCCTTGTGTCGGGACTTCATCTACGTTCTCGCGGTCTTTGTGCCCGCCTCTGGACAGTCTGCCCGCCTGCGGGTTTCATCCGCTGCGCCCGTAACCGGAATTCACTCAAGCGAACCGTGGACCTGCCCGATAGAGCGTTGATGAAGACAGCCCCTTTCCCGGATGACGAAGCGCAGCGCCTGCAGGCACTGCGTGATCTGTGCGTGCTCGACAGCCCGCCGGAACCGGCCTTCGACGCGCTGACCGCGCTGGCCGCCCAGCTGTTCGACATGCCGGTTGCGCTGGTGAGCCTGATCGACGAATCCCGTCAGTGGTTCAAGTCGGCGCACGGGCTGCAGTTGCGCGAAACCCGGCGCGACGTCGCGCTGTGCGCGCACACCATCGTTGCGCCGCTTGGACGCATGGTGATCGAGGACACGCTGAGCGACGCCCGCTTTGCCGACAACCCGCTGGTGGTCGGTACGCCCGGCATCCGCTTCTACGCCGGCGTGACCCTGCTCAACCCGGACGGCCTGCCACTGGGCACCTTCTGCCTGATCGACTTCAGGCCGCGCAGCCTGGACGTCCGCCAGATGGACCAGCTGAGCGCACTCGCGGCGCAGGCCGAAACGCAGCTGCATCTGCGCATGCGCGTGCAGCAGCTGCATGCGCTGACGCGGGAACTGCGCCAGCAGCACGAACTGCTCGAGCGCCAGCGTCAGGCACTGCAGGCACGCTGCGACGAGCTGGCAAGCGAAGTCCATGTCGACGCGCTGACCGGAAGCGGCAACCGCCGCGCCGGCGAGGCGCGACTGGGCGAGGAATTCGCGCTCGCCAGCCGGCTGCAGCTGCCGCTGTCCATCTGCCTGATCGACGTCGATCACTTCAAGGACGTCAACGACAGCTACGGCCACCCGCACGGCGACGAGGTGCTGCGTCACGTGGCCCGGCTGATCGGCGAAGCGCTGCGCGCCAGTGACTACGTCGCGCGCTTCGGCGGCGAGGAATTCCTCGTCGTGCTGCCGGGCGCCGAACCGGCGACCGCGCGCGCCGTCGCCGAGCGCATCCGCACGCACGTCGCCGACGCGCACTGGGAACGCCCGCCGCTGCTCACCATCAGCGTCGGCGTTGCCAGCCGCAGTTCGACCACCACCTCGCCCGAACATCTGCTGCAGCAGGCGGACAAGGCGCTCTACCGCGCCAAGGCCGGCGGGCGTAACCGGGTCGAATCCGGGGTGTCACCGGCCAGCACGCACGGCGACTGACGCCCGGCCTGCCGGCCCGGCGATCTCAGCGCGCCGGTACCGCCGTGCGCTGCACCATTGCCGGCGTCATGTCCACCGTACCGTCGGCATCCACCCGCAGCGCCATCGCGATGCCCATGCGTTCGGCCAGCGCGCGCCAGCCGTCGCGACCGACGATGAACAGCGGTTTGCTGTCGGCGTCCGAACGCGCGCCGGCCCGGGGGCCTGCCGGCATCAGCACGGTCAGCGACTGGGTATGGCGCACCGGCTCGCCGCTGCGCGGGTCGATCAGGTGACACAGGCGCTCGCCATCCAGTTCGAAATAGCGCTGGTAGTCACCGGAGGTGCCGATCGCCTCGCCATCGTGCAGGTCGACCGTGACCAGCGCTTCCGGCTTGCGCGGGTGCTGGATGCCGATGCGCCATGGCGCGCCGGCCTTGCTGCCCAGCGCCATCACGTTGCCACCGATATTGATCAGCGCACAGCAGACGCCGCGCGCGCGCAGGAGGGCGGCGGCACGGTCAAGCGCATGGCCCTTGCCGTAGCCACCGAGGTCGAGCTGTACCGCCGGGTTGCGACTGGACACCGTGGCGCCGCCGTCCGGCCGGGGCGTGATCAGCAGGTCGGCCATGCGCGGATTGGCGGCGACCAGCGCGTCGCGCCGCGCCGCATCCGGCCGCCGCGGCATGAATTCGTCGGCGTGAAAGCCCCAGGCCTCGACCAGCGCCCCGGCCGCCGGATTGAACAGATCGTCACCACGCGCCGCCGCGGCCTGCACATCGACCAGCAGCGCGGCCGTCTCGGCGTCGACCTCGGCAGGCTGTCCGGCCGCAAAGGCGCTGTTCAGTCGCGTCAGTTCGGACGGCTGCCAGGCGTGCAGCCGGCGATGCAGACGGTCGAACTCGCGCAGCACCTCACCCAGTGCTTCGCGCGCCTGCGCCCGGTCGAGTCCGTACACGACCACTTCGACACGGGTGCCGAAAACGAAGGATTCCTGCCGCTCGAGCTGCGTCTTCGCGCCACAGCCGGCGAGCAGAACACACAGCAGCAGGACGGCGGCAAAACGCTCAGCGCGTCGTCGCACGTTCGAGCGCGTCGACGAACATCGCGGCCACGTCGAAGCCGGTCTGTTCGGTGATCTCGACGAAACAGGTCGGGCTGGTGACGTTGATTTCGGTGAGCCGGTCGCCGATCACGTCCAGCCCGACCAGCAGCAGCCCGCGCGCGGCGAGGATGGGGCCGAGCTTGCGCGCGATCGCCAGATCGGATTCCGACAGCGGCTGGGCGACGCCGCGTCCGCCGGCCGCCAGATTGCCGCGCGTCTCGCCAGCCTTCGGAATGCGCGCCAGGCAGTAGGGCACCGGTTCGCCATCGATCAGCAGCACGCGCTTGTCGCCCTGCGCGATCTCCGGGATGAAGCGCTGCGCCATCAGCGTGCGCGCACCGTTCTCGGTCAGCGTCTCGATGATGACATTGCGGTTGGCGTCGTCGACACGCACGCGGAAGATGCGCGCGCCGCCCATGCCGTCGAGCGGCTTCAGGATGCAGTCGCCGTGCACGTCGATGAAATCGTTGATGGCAGCCGCGTTGCGGCTGACCAGCGTCGGCGTGATCAGGTCCGGAAACTCGCAGATCGACACCTTCTCAGAGTGATCACGGATCGCGCGCGGATGGTTGAACACGCGTACGCCGGCGGCGGCGGCGCGCTCCAGCATCCAGGTGGCGGTGATGTACTCGAAGTCGAACGGCGGGTCCTGCCGCATCAGCACGGCGTCGAACTCGCGCAGCGCACGCAGTTCGGTCTCGTGCGCCGCATGCCAGGGCGCATCGCTGCGCTGCGGCTGGATGCGGGTGGCGGCGACCATCACCTCGTCACCGTGCAGGCTCATGCTCGGGCGCTGAACGGTCCAGATCTCATGACCACGGCGCGCCGCCTCGCGCATCATCGCGATGCTCGAATCCTTGGCCGGCTTGAGCGTGTCGAGCGGGTCGACGATGAAGGCGAGGCGCAGATTCATCTCTGGCTCAGCCCCGCAGTTCCGCTTCCAGCGCCTGTTCCGCCGGACTCATCGGCAGGCCGCGCTCGAGTTCGAGGCTGGCGGCAACGAGCGCGAGGCGGGCGACCACCCCGTAGGCGTAGAAGCGGTTCGGTGCCGCGTCGGGTGCGCAGCCCGGGTCGGGCATCGAGCAGCAGGATTCGAAAGCCAGCGGCTTGAAGTGCATGCCCGGCGCGTTCAGGTTTTCGTCGATGCCGCGCTCGCCGTGCACCCGGTAGAAACCGCCGACGACGTAGCGATCCATCATGTAGACCACCGGCTCCGCGGCACCCCCATCGACGCTTTCGAAGGTGGGCACGCCTTCCTGGATCAGCACCGAACTGACTTCCAGCCCTTCCTTCACCACCGCCATCTTGTTGCGCTGCTTGCGGTTCAGGCCGACCACCTCGGACGGGTCGCGCACCGTCATGATGCCCATGCCGTAGGTGCCGGCGTCCGCCTTCACGATGACGAAGGGCTCGTGATCGACGCCGTGCTGGGCGTACTTCTCGCGGATACGCGCGAGCAGCGCACCGACGCGGGTCGCCAGGCATTCCTCGCCGGCGCGCTCCTGGAAATTGATGTCGCTGCACACGTCGTACAGCGGGTCGATCAGCCAGGGATCGATGTCCATGACCGAGGCGAAACTGCGCGCGACCTCGCTGTAGGCGTCGAAGTGCTGCGACTTGCGGCGCGTGGTCCAGCCGGCATGCAGCGGCGGAATGAAGGTCTGCTCATTGACGTTCTGCAGCAGCTCCGGAACGCCGGCCGACAGGTCGTTGTTGAGCAGGATGGCGCAGGGATCGAAACCGGCGACGCCGATGCGCCGGCCACCGGGCAGGCGGATCAGCGGTTCGACCGTCAGCGTCTGGCCGTCGCCCAGGTCGAGCGGCGTCGGGCCGGCGAGGTCGGGAATCAGGCTGCCGATGCGCACGTTCAGGCCGGCCAGCTTCAGGATCTGCGCCAGCCGCGCGACATTGCGCAGATAGAACAGGTTGCGCGTGTGGTTTTCCGGCACCAGCAACAGGTTGCGTGCTTCCGGACACAGCTTCTCGACCGCGGTCATGGTCGCCTGCACGCACAGCGGCAGGAACTCGGCGTTCAGGTTGTTGAAGCCACCGGGGAACAGATTGGTGTCGACCGGCGCCAGCTTGAAGCCGGCGTTGCGCAGATCGACCGAGGCGTAGAAGGGCGGGCTGTGCTCCAGCCACTGCGAACGGAACCACTGTTCGATGTCGGTCTGGCGTTCGAGGAATCGGCTCTCCAGCGCGAGCAGCGGGCCGGTGAGCGCGGTGGTCAGGTGAGGCACCATGGGCGTGAGCGGGCGCGATCCGCAATGAGGTTCAGGCGCGCGGATTCTACACCCGCAGCCGGGGCGGCCTCCCCGCTCCGGTACAATCCCGGCTTCTTGCGCACCCGCGCATGCCACACCCTAGTGAATCCCATGCTGTCCGCTTCCAACATCACCATGCAGTTCGGCGCCAAGCCGCTTTTCGACAACGTCAGCATCAAGTTCGGCGACGGCTACCGCTATGGCCTGATCGGCGCCAACGGTGCCGGCAAGTCAACCTTCATGAAAATCCTCGCCGGCGTGCTCGAGCCGACCGCGGGCAATGTGTCGATCGACGCCCACGAGCGCATGGCCTTCCTGCGCCAGGACCAGTTCGCCTATGAGGGCCAGCGCGTGCTCGACGTGGTCATGATGGGCCACGCCGAAATGTGGGCCTGCATGAAGGAGAAGGACGCGATCTACGCCAATCCGGAGGCGACCGAAGAGGACTACATGCGTGCCGCCGAACTGGAAGGCCAGTTCGCCGAATACGACGGCTACACCGCCGAGGCGCGTGCCGGCGAATTGCTGCTCGGCGTCGGCATCCCGACCGAACAGCACAACGGCCCGATGAGCCAGGTCGCACCCGGCTGGAAGCTGCGCGTGCTGCTGTGCCAGGCGCTGTTCGCCAACCCGGACATCCTGCTGCTCGACGAACCGACCAACAACCTGGACATCAACACCATCCGCTGGCTCGAACACACGCTGAACGAGCGCAACAGCACGATGGTCATCATCAGCCACGACCGCCACTTCCTGAACCAGGTGTGCACCCACATGGCCGACCTGGACTACGCGACCATCCGCCTCTACCCGGGCACCTGGGACGACTACATCGAGGCGTCGACGCAGGCGCGCGAGCGGGCGTCGGCAGCCAACGCGAAGGCGAAGGAACGGGTGGCCGAACTGCAGAGCTTCGTGCGCCGCTTCTCGGCCAACAAGTCGAAGTCGAAGCAGGCGACCTCGCGTCTGAAGATGATCGACAAGATCAAGATCGAGGAATTCAAGCCCAGTTCGCGCCAGTACCCGTGGATACGCTTCGACTACGACCCGAAGGAGAAGCTGCACCGGCAGGCGGTCGAACTGGACAACGTGGTGTTCGGCTACGACGGCGGCCCGCAGATCCTGAAGGGCTTCACCGCCACCTTCGACGGCGGCGACCGGGTTGCCATCATCGGCGAGAACGGCGTCGGCAAGACCACCTTCCTGAAACTGCTGGTCGGTGAACTGACGCCGCAGCACGGCTCGATCAAGTGGGCGGAAAAGGCCCGCCTCGGCTACTTCGCGCAGGACCATTCCGCCGATTTCGACAGCGGCGCGAACCTGACCGACTGGATCAGCGGCTATGTGCGCGAGGGCGGCTACGAGGGCGACGACGCGATCACGCTGATCCGCGGCACGCTGGGCCGGCTGCTGTTCGGCGGCGACGACGTGAAGAAGGCGGTGCGCGTGCTGTCCGGCGGCGAACAGGGCCGCATGATGTTCGGCCGTCTCATGCTGCAGCGGAACAACGTGCTGCTGCTCGACGAACCGACCAACCACATGGACATGGAATCGATCGAGTCGCTGAACGCCGGCCTCGACGCCTTCGACGGCACGCTGTTCTTCGTGTCGCACGACCGCGAATTCGTATCCACGCTGGCCACCCGCGTGGTCGAAATCCGCGGCGACGGCCAGATCATCGATTACCGCGGCGGCTACGAGGACTACCTCGCCAGCCAAGGCATCGATGACTGAAATGAGGCCCCCACGCTCACTGCGTTCGCTGCCCCCCAAGGGGGCTGCGCTCGCCCTTGGGGCGGCCCTGCGGGCGGCGCCGATGCCCCCACGCTCACTGCGTTCGCTGCCCCCCAAGGGGGCTGCGCTCGCCCTTGGGGCGGCCCTGCGGGCGGCGCCGATGCCCCCACGCTCACTGCGTTCGCAGAGGGCCGGCTTTGCACAGCCGGCCCGTTCGGCAGGCGCAGCGCATGCGCTGCGAAACCCCTGCCTCACCCCCGCCAAGGGGGCTGCGCTCGTCCACGGTCGGCTTTGCACAGCCGACCGGTTGCGCGGGCGGCGAGCAGCGCTCGCCGAAACCCCCGCTACACCCCTTGGGGCGGCCCTGCGGGCGGCGCCGGTGCCCCCACGCTCACTGCGTTCGCAGAGGGCCGGCTTTGCACAGCCGGCCCGTTCGGCAGGCACGGCGCATGCGCCGCGAAACCCCTTGGTACGAGGACCGGCTTTGCACAGCCGGTCCGTTCAGCCGGCGCGGCGCATGCGCCACCAATTCCCGGCTTCACCCCCCGCCGAGGGGGCTGCGCTCATCCACGGTCGGCTTTGCACAGCCGACCGGTTGCGCGGGCGGCGAGCAGCGCTCGCCGAAACCCCCGCTACACCCCTTGGGGCGGCCCTGCGGGCGGCGCGGCATCCGTTGCATCCGTCGCCGGTCGCGCAGTGTCTGCCGGAGTAACCGAGATGTCCGACAACTGCCCGATCTGCGACGACGCGCCCGGCCATCACTGGCTGTGGCGCGACGACCGGCTGCGCGTGATCGACGCGCGCGACGCTGATCACCCGGCTTTCCTGCGCGTGATCTGGAACGCTCACGTGCGCGAAATGACCGACCTCAACGACGCCGATCGCGATCACCTGATGAACGTGGTGTGGCAGGTCGAGCGCTGCGTGCGCGAGATCGCGCAGCCGGAAAAGATCAACCTCGGCAGCCTCGGCAATATGGTGCCGCACCTGCACTGGCACGTCGTCGCGCGCTGGCAGGACGACGCCCACTTTCCCGGTTCGGTGTGGAGCGCGAAGCAGCGCGACGGCGCGCCTCGCCCGCGCGTACCGGCGGCGCTGTGGCGCGCCACGCTGCTGGCCCGTCTTGGCCTGCCGACGGTCGCCGTCAGCGACGCGCTGACCGGCGCCTACGAAGGTACCGACTACGCCGTGGCCCTGCCCGACGGCGAAACGACGCTGCACGTCGGCGCACCGTCGCCGGCGCTGGACCGCTGGCTGGCGACGCAGAACGCAACACAGTGGGCGCTGCTGGCGGCCGCCAATCCGTGGTCCGCACGCTGCGACGACGACGCCAACCGCGCCGCCCAAGCGGCGCTGCGCGCCTTGCTGACGCAGCGCGGCCTGCCGCTGCTCGACGCCGAGAACCGCACGACCGAAGCCGGCTGGACCGA